>NZ_JAIWPU010000051.1 GCF_021191705.1 Proluteimonas flavola | reverse complement strand
GGGCTTGGGAACGAGGTCGATGTGCGGCCGCCCCGGCTCCCACACGTGCTCGGACACTGCGCGCCGTCGGCGTGCCGCACATCGCTCTCCACCTAAGACTACCTATCGAGGCAGACACAAGCGCGCTTGCGCGCGATGGGGCGTTCCCGGCAAAGCTCATCGCGCGCAAGCGCGCTCCCACAGGAGGCCTCTCGAGTCTCCGAAACCGAACGCCCGGCACGAGGCCGGGCGTTCTGGTGTGCGAAGCGCGTGCGCGGATCAGCCGCAGCGGAAGCCGGTGATCCTGCCGGCTTCGTCGAGATCGATGTTCAGCCGGTCGGGGCGGAAATCCATCGTCGCCATGTCGGTCGGGCCCAGCGCGCGGTGCGACTTGGCGCCGGAGTCCTGCACGGCCTTGGCGTAGACCGTCTCGCTGCCCTGGGTGCCGATCAGGCTCTGCACCGCTTCGGTATCGCAGGGCGTTTCGCCCGGTGCGTCGACGGGCGGCGCCGAGGCTTCGGGCGCATCGCCGATCTCGGCCTGCGCCGTCTCGGTTTCGATCGCGCTGCCGGCACCGGTGTCGGCATCGGCCGCGGTGGCGGCGGGCTGTTCTTCTTCGAAGCCTTCTTCAGACGCGGGCGTGCAGGCCGACAGGGCCAGCAGCGGGACGAGGGCGGCGGCCAGTAGACAGGCCGGCACAACGCGGAAGCGACGGGTCATCGAGTGCTCCTGGATGGGGGAACCGCGGCCACTGTAGCCAATCGGTGGCGCCCGCGGCCACTTGCGGCATCATGGCCGGCACCCTGGTTCACGGATTCGCCGATGCCCCGACCGCACTGCCTGACCGCCCTCGCCTGCGCGCTGCTGCTCGCCGCCTGCACACCGTCGACGCCTGCCGCGTCCGATGCCGCCGCGGCTGCCGCTGCGCCCGCGGACGCCGGGTTTCCCGGCGGCGGCATCCAGTCCGACAACCTCGCCCGGCATCTGTCGGTGCTGACCTCGGACGAATTCGAAGGCCGCGCGCCGACCACCGAAGGCGAGCGCCTGACAGTCGACTACATCAGCGCGCAATTCGCCGAAGCCGGATTGGAGCCCGGCGGCGGCGACGGCGGCTGGACCCAGGCGGTCACGCTGGAACGCAGCGTCATCGACGGTCCGGTGACGGCGCAGTTGCACGTCGGCGGCGCCACGCGCGCGCTGGCCAATGGCGACGACATCGCGGTGGAAACCCTGCGCCCGTGCACGGGCGTCGATCTATCAGCGGCGCCGCTGGTGTTCGCCGGCTACGGCATCACCGCGCCGGAACTCGACTGGGACGATTACGCCGGGCTCGATGTCGCCGGCAAGGTCGTCGTCGTGCTGATCAACGATCCGGACTTCGAGGCCGCCGAGCCCGGCCGCTTCGGCGGACGCGCGCTGACCTGGTACGGCCGCTGGACCTACAAGTACGAGGAAGCCGCGAAGCGCGGCGCGGCCGGCGTGCTGATCGTGCACGAGACCGCGCCGGCCTCGTACCCGTGGGCGACGGTGCGCAACGGCCGCGCCGGACCGCAGTACGACATCGTCCGCGCCGACGCGCAATCCCATCACCTGCCGATGCGCGGCTGGATGCAGCGCGGCGTGGCCGAGCAGCTGTTCAAGGATGCCGGACTCGATTTCGACGCCGAGAAACGCCGCGCGCAAGCCCACGGCTTCAAGGGCGGCGCGCTCGGCGATGCCACGCTCGATCTCGCATTCAAGGTGACGCGCGACCGCGTGATCAGCCACAACGTCGTCGGCGTGCTGCCGGGGGCGTCGCGGCCCGGCGAGACCGTGATCCTGTCCGGCCACTGGGACAGCTTCGGCGTCGGCGAACCCGACGACAGCGGCGACGCGATCATCAACGGCGCGGTCGACAACGCCACCGCGATCGCCTCGATGATCGAACTCGCCCGTGTCTTCGCCGCCGGCCCGCGCCCGGCGCGCACGCTGCAGTTCATCGCGCTGACGGCGGAAGAGAACGGCCTGCTCGGCGCGACCTACTACGCGGCCAATCCGCTGCGCCCGCTGGAGACGACCGCCGCGGTGCTCAACATGGAAATGTGGAGCCCGGACGGCGAAACCCGCGACATCTCATCCTGGGGCAAGGGCCGCGTGTCGCTGGAGCGCGATCTCGCCACGGCGGCCGCGGTCGATGGCCGTGGCTGGTCGCCGGATCCGAACCTCGAGGCTGGCCTGTTCTATCGCGCCGACCATTTCGCATTCGCCCAGGCCGGCGTGCCGGCGATCACGATCGGCCCCGGCATGGACCAGCTCGATGGTGGCGTCGAAGGTGGCATGGCCGCGCGCGCGGATTACTTCGCGCACCGCTACCACCAGCCGGGCGACGCCTTCGACGACAGCTGGGACATGGCCGGCCCGACCGCCGACACCCGCACCGTCTATCGTCTCGCCGAAGCGCTGGCCAATGGCGACAGCTGGCCGGCGTGGGACGCCGACAGCGAGTTCAGCGCACGTCGGGTGACGAGTGATGCGGCGCGGGCAGAGCCGGCGCGTTGAAGAACTTGAGCCCTCCCCCGTATGCGGGGCATTGCGCCCTTTACGGGTGGAGGGTTGGGTGGGGGCAGCCCTCAGACAGCGGAAAGAATGATCCGCGCGCCAGCGTCATCCGTGATGCCGAGTGGTCCTGCAGTCGGACCGCTCGCCCCCATCCCACCCTTCCACCCGTAAAGGGCGCAATGCCCCGTACACGGGGAAGGAAGAAAAAGCAGCCTCAGCCCGCGACCAGCCGCACCCGCGCGAAATTGCGCTTGCCAACCTGCAGCACACCCTCGAACCCGGGCCTGAACTCCAGCCCCGCGTCCTCGACCACCGCGCCGTCGACCTTGACCGCGCGTTCCTTGAGCTTGCGGCTGGCTTCTGAATTGCTCGGCGTGATGCCGGCGGCCGTCAGCAGCGCGCCGATGCGCAGGCCCTCGGACGGCACGGTCACGTCCTGCAGCGGCAGCAGCGACACGTCGCCTTCGCCGGAGATCGCGACCCGCCAGCCGCGGATCGCGAGCTCGGCCGCGTCGGCGTCGTGGAAGCGCGTGGCGAGTTCGCGCGCCAGGCGCAGCTTCACGTCGCGCGGATTCAGCGTGCCGGCCTCGACCTCGGCCTTCAGCGCCCTGGCCTCGTCGATGCCGATGTCGAAGCTCAGCAGCTCGATCCAGTCCCACATCAGGGCGTCGCCGATCTTCATGGTCTTGTTGACCATGTCGATCGCCGGTTCGGTCACGCCGATATAGTTGCCGAGCGACTTGCCCATCTTGTTGACGCCGTCGAGCCCGACCAGCAGCGGCATCGTCAGCACGATCTGCGGCGCCTGGCCGTGGCTTTCCTGCAGGCCGCGGCCCATCAGCAGGTTGAATTTCTGGTCGGTGCCGCCGCATTCGACGTCGGCCTTGAGCGCCACCGAGTCGTAGCCCTGCACCAGCGGGTAGAGGAATTCGTGGATCGCAATCGGCTGCTGGCCGGCGTAGCGCTTGGCGAAATCGTCGCGCTCGAGCATCCGCGCGACCGTATGCGACGACGCCAGGCGGATCATGTCGGCCGCGCCCATCGTGCCGAACCACTCGGAATTGAAGCGGACTTCGGTCTTGGCCGGGTCGAGGACCTTGAACACCTGGTCCTTGTAGGTTTCGGCATTGGCCAGCACGTCCTCGCGGCTCAGCGCCTTGCGCGTCGCGCTCTTCCCCGACGGGTCGCCGATCATCCCGGTGAAGTCGCCGATCAGGAAGATCACCTGGTGGCCGAGGTCCTGGAACTGGCGCAGCTTGTTGAGCAGCACCGTGTGGCCGAGGTGCAGGTCCGGCGCGGTCGGGTCAAAACCGGCCTTGATCCGCAGCGGGCGCCCGAGCTTCAGGCGCGCTTCGAGATCGTCGCGCTTGAGGATCTCGTCCGTGCCGCGGGCGATCAGGTCGAGGGGCGCGGTGGCGGGCTGCAGGGACATCGGTGCGGGGATCTCGTGGATGGCTGGAAAGTGAATGCGGACACGCCGGGTTAAGGCTTCGTTATCAGGTGAGCGTGGCAAAAATTCGAGTCCGGTCAGGCATTTGACGCATGGACCTCACATCTCTATGTTACCTCGCTGACACGCCGTTCACGCCATCCGGACCCGCACGATGACGACTCCCGTCCCGCCCCCCCAGGCCGACGCCCACCACCAGCAGGTGCTCCACGACAACTTGCAGGCTGCGGCCCGGAACAGGCAACAGGAACAGGCATCGCGCCTGCGGCTGTATCCCGGTCGCTGGACGCGCCGCGACTGGGGCCATGCCAGCCTCTTCGCCACGCTCGGCGTGCTGGTCGTGACCCTGGTGCCCGGCGTCTCGCAGGCGATGCGCGGCGAGGCCCAACCGCAGCACGACCTGGTGACGATGTCGCTGGCGCTGCCGCCGTTGACCGCCGCGCAGCGCACCGCGCAGCAGACCCACGACACCTGGCAGCTGGTCACCGTCGAACGCGGCCAGACGCTGGGTTCGATCTTCTCCGATCTCGACCTGCCGGCCTCGACGATGCACCGCATCCTCGAACTGCCCGATGCCAAAGCCAAGCTGACGCGCATGCGTCCGGGCACCGAGCTGGGCTTCGACCTCGCGCTCGACGGCACGCTCAACAAGCTCCGCTACGACCGCAGCGAGACCGAGCGCGTCGAACTGAGCCTCGCCGGCGACACGATCCGCGAAGACGTGGTGGAACGCCCGGTCGAGATCCGCAACGTCGTCATCAGCGGCGAAGTGGGCCGCTCGCTGTTCCATTCGGCGCGCAAGCTGGGCCTGTCGGGCGCGAACATCAACACGCTGACCGACGAGGTCTTCAAGTACGACATCGACTTCAACACCGACGTCACCCAGACCGACCGTTTCAGCGTCGTCGTCGAGCAGGTCTGGCGCGAAGGCGAACTGATCCGCAGCGGCCCGGTGCAGGCGGCGGTGTTCACCGCGAAGGGCAAGCCCTTCAGCGCGTTCCGTTACGAGCAGGACGGCAAGGCCGAGTACTACAACGCCGAAGGCCGCCCGCTGAAGAAGAGCTTCATCCGCATGCCGATCCAGTACGCGCGCCTGAGCTCGCGTTTCGGCAGCCGTCGCCATCCGGTGCTGGGCACGATGCGCATGCACAAGGGCGTCGACTACGCCGCGCCGACCGGCACGCCGATCATGGCCGCCGGCGATGCGCGCGTGCAGTTCCGCGGCGTGCAGGGCGGTTACGGCAATACCGTGGTGCTCGACCACGGCCGCGGCCACACCACGCTGTACGCGCACATGTCGCGCTTCGGCAACATCCGCCAGGGCCAGCGCGTGTCGCAGGGCACGGTGATCGGCTACGTCGGCACCACCGGCCTGTCGACCGGTCCGCATCTGCACTACGAATTCCGCGTCAACGGTGCGCACCGCAACCCGCTGCAGCACACGATGCCCGAGCCCGATCCGCTCAGCGGCGCCGCGCTCGCGCAGTTCCGCCAGCAGACCGGCCCGGCGCTGGCGCGTATCCGCGAGGTCGAGAACGTGATCTACGCGCAGGTCCCGGCCAGGCCGGATCCCGACCGGCAGGTCGCGAACGCCGCACGGCCCGGCAACGGCCGCGGCTGATCCGCTTGAAACGCCCGGCTCTGCGCCGGGCGTTTCGTTTGGCCTCCACTTTGTGTTCGAAGCCGACGCCATGCCCGATCTGTTCCTCGGCCTGATCTCGGGCACCAGCGCCGACGGCATCGACGCGGCCATCGTCCGCTTCGACGATCGCGCCGACGGCACGCTCGAGGCGCAGCTGCGTTTCGGCGCGACCTGTCCCTGGGACGCTGCGCTGCGCGAGCGGCTGGTCGCGCTCGGCCAGCAGGCCGCGACGCTGACGCTCGACGAGGTCGGCGAACTCGATGTGTTGATCGCCGATGCGTTCGCCGATGCCGCGCTGGCCGCGATCGCGGATGCCGGGCTCACCGCAGCCGACATCGCCGCGATCGGCTCGCATGGCCAGACGCTGCGGCATCGCCCGCACGGGCGCGACGGCGACGGGCGTGCGCCGTTCACCCTGCAGCTCGGCGACGGCGCACGCATCGCCGAGCGCACCGGCGTGGCGACGGTCGCCGATTTCCGCCGCCGCGATGTCGCCGCCGGCGGGCATGGCGCGCCGCTGTTGCCCGCGCTGCATGCGGCATTGCTGTCGCGGGCGGGCGAGGATCGCGCGGTGCTCAACCTCGGCGGTATCGCCAACCTGACCCTGCTGCCGGGCGATGGCGGCCCGGTGCGCGGTTTCGATACCGGTCCGGCCAACGGGCTGATGGATGCGTGGTGCCTGCGCCACACCGGCGAAGCCTTCGATCGCGATGGCGCCCTGGCCGCGAGCGGTCGCGTCGACAGCGCTTTGTTGACACGGCTGCGGGCCGAGCCGTGGTTCGCCGCGCCACCGCCCAAGTCCACCGGGCGCGACCAGTTCCATCTCGACTGGGTCGACGCCGCGCTGCAGGGCGGCGAATCCATCGCCGATATCCAGGCGACGCTGCTCGCGCTCAGCGTGGCGACGATCGCCGACGCCCTGCGCGCGACCCAGCCGGGCACCGCGCGGGTGATCGGCTGCGGCGGCGGCGTGCACAACGCCGCGCTGATGCGCGCACTGGGCGAGGCGCTACCAGATGTGGTCGTCGAATCGAGCGCCGCGCACGGGCTCGATCCGGATCATGTCGAGGCGATGGGCTTCGCGTGGCTGGCACGGCAGACCGTGCTCGGCCGGCCGGGGAACCTGCCGTCGGTCACCGGCGCGGCCGGACCGCGCGTGCTCGGGGTGGTGCATCCGGCCTGAAAATGCGCTGCGCTCGGGATTCCGATGCGCTCCACCCATCCTGCAAAGGCAGGCGCCCGTCTTCCTGTGGGAGCGCGCTCGCGCGCGAGGGGCATTCCCGGGACGGCCCCTCGCGCGCGCGGGCGGCGGGGCGGCCGCCGCCGCCCCCCCCCCCCCCGCCCCCCCCCCGCCCCCCCCCCCCCCCCCCCCCCCCTCCCACAGGACGAACTCTTTCGCCTCAGCTCGCTGCGGGCGGCTGCACCGCACCACGCCCGATCAGCGCGAAGGTGTCGTCGGGAATCTGTTCCAGCGCACCGATCGCCGCGGCCAGCACGCCGTCCTCGGCCGCGTCGAAGGTCGAGCGCTCGTCGCCGATGCTGGCGCGCAGGCCCTGCTCGAGCAGGAACCGCAGCGTGCGTGCCTGTCCCCAGCCCTGCGTCTGCGCATAGGCGGCGATGCGCTCGAGCAGCGCGGGGTCGAGGTCGCGGAGGACGATTTCGGTCATGGTGCCGAATTCCGGGCAGCCGCGGCCTGCGGCGGGGCTTCCTTGATAAACCGCCAGAGCCACGCGAGCAAGAGCAGTGTCGGCACGACGGTCAGTGCGCTGACGACGAAGAAGACGCTGTAGGAGGTGGCTTCCACGACGTAACCGGAGACGCCACCGGCGAACTTGCCCGGCAGGTTCGCCAACGACACCAGCAGTGCGAACTGGGTCGCGGTGAAGTTGCGGTCGGTCAGCGACGACATGAACGCGATCAGCACGACGCCGGCGAAGCCCTGGAACAGGTTGTCGGCGCTGATCGCGGCATAGAACGCCCAGATCTGTCCCGGATTCTGCGCCATCAGCAGGAACGCCAGATTCGACAGTGCGACGCCGATCGCCGCCACCAGCAACATGCGACGGAACCCGAACGCCGCGACCGCGATGCCGCCGGCGAACGCGCCTGCGATGCCCATCCACACGCCGAACAGTTTGGACACCGTTGCGATATCGGACTTGGTGTAACCGGAGTCGAGATAGAACGGTCCCGACATCACACCGATCACCTGGTCGGGAAACTTGAACAGGCCGACGAACAGCAGCAGCACCAGGCCCAGCGCCACGCCGTTGCCGGTGAAGAAGCTCGAGAACGGCTGCCAGAACGCGCCGATGAAATCGATCCGGCGCACCACCGTCGATTCCGGCGCGACCGGTTCCCGGCACAGCAGGGTCGTCGCGATCGGCAACAGCATCAGCGACGCCATCGCCAGATAGGCCCAGATCCAGTCCCGGTATTCGGCGAGGTACAGCGCGCCCGCGCCGGCGAGGATCAGGCCGAAGCGGTAGCCCAGCGTATAGGTCGCCGCGAGCGCGGCCTGCGCATTCGCCGGCGCCACTTCGATCCGGTAGGCGTCGACGACCGAATCCTGGGTCGCGCCCGCGAACGAGGCCAGCAGCACCCAGCCGACCAGCGGGCCGACGCCCACATCCGGCCGGGTGAAGGCCAGCGCCACCAATGCCAGCATCACCACGACCTGCGAGGCCAGCAGCCACGAGCGGCGGCGGCCGAGAAATGCCGTCAGCGGAAACGCGTAGCGGTCGATCAGCGGCGCCCACAGGAACTTCAGCAGGTAGAAGAAGCTCGCCAGGCTGATCAACCCGATGCTGCCCAGATCCAGGCCCACGTCGCGCAGGCGCGTGGACAGGGTCTGCGAGGCGATCAGCAGGAACGGCAGGCCGCTGCCGAAACCCAAGAACAGCATCGTCACCGCGGACGGTGTGGCAAACGCCCGGCGGATGCCGCGCCAGCCCTTGTACGACACCGGCGCATCGACGCCGCCGCCCGACGACGTGCTCACGCGCGGTAGTCCACGACCAGCGGGGCGTGATCGGAGAAGCGCGGCTTGGGATGCACCGCGACCGACTGCACGCGATCGCGCAGCGACGGGGTGATGAACTGGTAGTCGATCCGCCACCCGACGTTGTTGGCGCGCGCGGCGCCACGGTTGCTCCACCAGGTGTATTCGGCGGCGTCGGGCCGCAGCACGCGCAACGCGTCGAGCCAGCCGGTCGCCGGCGGCTCGCACAGCCCGTCGCCGCAGGCGTCGCCGATCATGCCGTTGAGCCACGCGCGCTCGGGCGGCGTGCAGCCGGAGTTCTTCTGGTTGCTGGTCCAGTTCCTGATGTCGTTGCGCGCACGCACGATGTTCCAGTCGCCGCACAGCACGTAGTCGCGGCCGCTGGCCAGCCACTGGTCGAGGATGGGTTTGAGCCAGTCCATGACCTCGAACTTGAAGCCCTGGCGCAGCTCGCCCGACGAACCGGACGGGATGTAGAACGACACCACGCTCAGGTTGCCGAAGCGCGCCTCGATGTAGCGGCCCTCGTCGTCGAACGGCGCCCAGCCGAGCGCCGTGCGGATCTCGTCGGGCTCGCGCCGGGCATAGATCGCCACGCCGCTGTAGCCCTTCTTGGTCGACGCATCGCGGAACCAGGCCTTGTAGCCGGCGGGCAGGAAGTCCGCATGCAGCCCGGACTCGCCGATCAGCTGGTGTTCCTGCGCCTTGGTCTCCTGCATGCACAGCACGTCGGCGTCCTGGGCGACGAACCAGTCGAAGAAGCCCTTTTTCGCGGCGGAGCGCACGCCGTTGGCGTTGAAGCTGATGATTCTCATGCAGACCTGAAACAACGTGGACCGGTGCCAAGCCTAACGGATTCGCGCGCGTCGCCCTGGCCCGCGCACGCGTATGCTCGGCCGATGTTGTCGGGTCCGCTGCCTCGTGTCGTCATCGCCTCGACCACGCAGGCCGAGGCCGTGCGCCGTCTGGCGCTGACGGCGACGCAGGCCGTCTACGCCGGCGACATCGCCTTCCATGTCGACAACGCCATGGCCGCGCGGGACAGCGACGCGATGGTCGTGCTGCTGGGCGATACCGTCATCGGCTTCTATCGTCTCGACTATCCGACGCCGGTCGCGGCCACGCGCGATGTCGACCGGCGCCCGGTGGTGCTGCGCGCTTTCGCGCTCGGCATGGCCTGGCAGGGGCGCGGTCTCGGCCTGCCGACACTCGCGGCCTGCTGCGCGGATCTGGCGCGACGCCATCCAGGACGTCCTTGGCTGGAGTTGACCGTGCATGTGGCCAATACCGTCGCCCTGCACCTGTACCGGCGCGCCGGGTTCGTCGCCAGCGAGGGGATGCTGCCCGGCGGCAGCGGCGGGCCGCAGCACCTGATGCGGCGCGCACTCGGCGTGGGACAATGGCCGCCATGACCGACCATCGCACCCGTTTCCTGCAGCTCGCCCTCGAGGCCGACGCGCTGCGCTTCGGCGAGTTCACTCTGAAGTCCGGCCGCGTCAGCCCGTACTTCTTCAACGCCGGGCGCTTCGATTCCGGCGTCGCCATCGCCACGCTGGCCGGTTGCTATGCCGATGCGCTGGAGGCGGCCGGCGTGGAGTTCGACCTGCTGTTCGGCCCGGCCTACAAGGGCATCCCGCTGGCGACCGCGCTGGCCTGCGAATACGCCCGCCGTGGCCGCGACCTGCCGGTCGCGTTCAACCGCAAGGAAGCCAAGGCGCACGGCGAGGGTGGCACCCTGATCGGCGCGCCGTTAGCGGGCCGCCGGGTGCTGATCGTCGACGACGTGATCACCGCCGGCACCGCCATCCGCGAAGCGCTGGGCCTGATCGCCGAGGGCGGCGGCACGGTGGCCGGCATCGTCATCGCGCTCGACCGCCAGGAACGCGTGGCTGAAGACAGCCGGGAGTCCGCCGCGCAGCGTGTCGCGCGCGAACAGGGCGTGCCGGTGGTCGCCATCGCCGGGCTGTCCGACCTGCTTGCATTTGTCGGACAGCGCGCGACACTGGCGGCAGAACGCGACCGCCTGCTCGCCTACCGGGCCCGGCATGGCAGCGAACCGACAGGCTGATTCCACGCTCCGGGCCGTCAGGGGGACGGACGACATGCACTTCCAGATCCGACTGATGGGCGGCCTGCTGCTGGCCTGCATGGTCACCGGCGTCCTGGCGCAAGCGCCGGCCGCCGACCGCAAGGTCTACTGCTGGAACGAAGGCGGCCGCCGCGTCTGCGGCGATGCACTGCCGGCTTCGGCGGTCGACGCCGAACGCACCGAGATCAGCGCCCGCAGCGGCATGGCCACCGCGCACGTGGGCCGTGCACTGACCGCCGAGGAACGCAGCGCCGCCGCCGCGGCCGCGCAGCAGGCCAGGCTCGACGCCGAGGCCGCGGCGCTGCGCCAGCGCCAGGAACTGGCGATGGTCGAGTCCTACGCGACCGAGGCCGACCTGCGCCGTGCCTACGGCGAGCGCATCGTGCTGGTGGACGAGGCGCTCAAGACTTCGCGCATGGGCGTCGACAACCTGCGCAGCAGCCTGCTGTCGCTGCTGCGCCAGGCCGGCGAGCGCGAACTGGCCGGCCAGGCCGTCGCGAAACCGCTGGCCGACAGCATCCGCAGCCAGCACGCCGACCTGCAGCGGCAACTGGCGATCCTCGACCAGCAACGGGTCGAGCAGGCGGCGCTGGACGGCGACCTGCAGGCGGCGCTGACGCGCTACCGCGAACTCAAGCAGTCGGCCGGCGCCGCGCGCAACTGACCGCTGCACCCGCGCTGGTTCGCGCGGGCATCGACGACCGGTATCCTCGCGGGCTTGCCCCCGCGCAGCCCAAGCCACCGTGTCCGATCCGATTTCCGCCCTGCTCCTCGGCATCATCGAGGGGCTCACCGAGTTCCTGCCCGTCTCCAGTACCGGCCACCTGCTGATCGCCCAGCACTGGCTGGGCGCGCGCTCGGACTTCTTCAACATCGTCATCCAGGCCGGCGCGATCCTCGCGACGCTGCTGGTGTTCCGCCAGCGCATCTGGCAGCTGACGACGGGCCTACGCAACCGCGCGCACCGCGATTATTCGATGAAGCTCGCAGTCGCCTTCCTGGTCACCGCGCTGGTCGGTCTGCCGGTGCGCATGGCCGGCTGGGAACTGCCGGAAACGGTCACGCCGGTCGCCTGGGCGCTGATCATCGGCGGCATCTGGATGCTGGTGGCCGAACACTTCGCGGAAAAGCGCGGCGATAACGCGCACGTGACCTGGACGGTGGCGATCGCGGTCGGCCTGGCACAGGTGGTGGCCGGCGTATTCCCCGGCACCTCGCGCTCGGCGGCGACGATCTTCCTGGCGATGCTGCTGGGCCTGAGCCGGCGTTCGGCGGCGGCCGAGTTCGCGTTTCTGGTCGGCATTCCGACGATGTTCGCCGCCAGCGCCTACGCGTTCCTGGAACTGTGGCTCGACCAGGGCCTGGGCGAGGAAGCCTGGGGCGATGTCGCCATCGCCTTCGTGGCCGCGATGGTCACCGGCTTCATCGTGGTGAAGTGGCTGATGGGCTACATCAAGCGGCACCGTTTCACCGGCTTCGCGGTCTACCGTATCGCGCTGGGTGCGGGCCTGCTGCTGTTGATGCCGTCCGGATTTTGATCCGGCGCCTTACGGCAAACGGAAAAACGCCGTCGCCGTCGCCGTCGTCGCTTCGGCAGTGACCACGACGCCCTCGCCACGATCGCGCGCGAGTTCTTCGACGATGTGCGGCAGGAATGCCGGTTCGTTGCGGCGGTCCTTGGGCAGCGGCCTGAGCGTACGCGGCAGCAGATAGGGCGCGTCGGTCTCGACCATCAAGCGGTTGGCCGGGATGTTGGACACCAGTTCGCGCAGGTGCTGGCCGCGGCGCTCGTCGCACAGCCAGCCGGTGATGCCGATGTGCCAGTCGCGGTCGAGGCACTCGAACAGCTCGCGCTTGCCGGCGGTGAAGCAGTGCACGACCGCAGGCCCGATCCGCCCCTCGAACTCGCGCATGATCGCGACGAAGTCGTCGTGCGCGTCGCGCTGGTGCAGGAACAGCGGCTTTCCGGTGTCGACCGCGATCTGCAACTGCCGCTCGAAGGCCTTGCGCTGCGCCGGACGCGGCGAGAAATCGCGGAAGTAGTCCAGCCCGCATTCGCCGACCGCGACGACTTCCGGATGCGCGAGCAGCGCACGCATTTCGGCATCGCATTCCGCGGTGTACTCGACCGCGTGATGCGGATGCACGCCTGCCGTCGCGTACAGGAACGCGGGGTGCGCCTGGGCGAGCTCGAGTGCTTTCGGCGAGTGTTCACGACTGGCGCCGGTAATCACCATGCGCGTCACGCCCGCATCCCGCGCGCGCTGCAGCACCGCGTCGCGATCGTGATCGAAGCTGTCGTGGGTGAGGTTGGCGCCGATGTCGATCAGCTGCATGGCGGAATGCGGGACACGTGGGGGCGTGCATTGTAGACGGCGGGCCCGTTGGCGCTTTGAAGCCCTCCCCCGTTGACGGGGGAGGGTTGGGTGGGGGCGAACCGTCAGTGCCCGAACAGCGAGAGCCGTGCGTCTTCGTATGCCTCGAAACCAGAGACGCTCTGCCCTGATCCTTTGCCCCCACCCAACCCTCCACCCGTAAAGGGCGCAATGCCCCGCGCGCGGGGGAGGGCTTCAAGCGCCACGCGTCCACACCCTCAGTTCAACAACTGGCAACTCGCCGGCGTCGTGCTCTCGAACAGCGCGCGCGTGGCCCATTGCGGCTGGTCGATGAAGGGATTGCGGTTGCCCTGGAAGCTGTAGACCACTTCGTTGCGTTCGCGCTCGCGGGCGTCCGGGGGATCGGCCTGGTGCCAGGCCAGCAGCGTCGACAGCAGGCCCATGTAGGCCGGCGATGCCGAGGTCGAGACGATGCGGCTGCGGTCGTCGGTCAGTTCGAGGTCGGGCTCGCCCTGGCCCGTCGTCGGATGCGCGCCGCCTTCGTAGCGGATCGCCATGTACAGCACCGCGCGTGCGATGTCGCCCTTGCGATGGCCCCAGACCTGGAAGCCGCTGGCGTTGGTCCAGTTGGAATTGCCCGGGAACAGGCCGGTGCCGCCGCCGACGCCCTGGTTGGCTTCTGTCGCGCGTTCGCTGCAGTTGGCCGAGGCCGTGCAGTCGGCCAGCGGTTTGTTGCCGCGCGCCGCGTTGTGGTCGGTGTCGCTGAGATAGAGCATGTGCGCATCGGTGTGCGGCGCGTTCGGCAGGCCCTTGTCGCCGCTGGTCGACGGGAAGCCGAGCGACTTCGGCCAGGTGTGTTCGCGGTTGTAGGTCAGCCCGCTGCCGGTGCCCGCGCGGCCGCTGCCCTTGGTGTAGCTGCGGTTGCGGTAGACGTCGAGGATCCTGCCGCTGTCGCCCGGATCCTCGTCGGCGATCTCGAGGATCGTCCAGGTGTTGGTCGTGCCGCCGCTGTAGGGGTACGCAGTGTGGCCGCGGATCGTGGCGTGCAGCGAGCAACGCAGCTGGCCGGGACTGCTGGTGTTGACGCGCGCGTAGTAGTCGCCGCTGTCGCCCCCGCCCCCGCTGCTGGCGACGTTGAACGCGATGACGGTACTGGTGGCCGGCGACAGGCCGGCGGCATCGGTGACCGCGGTCGCATCGACCGTCAGCGTGCAGGCCTCGCCGGCATGCAAGGCGGTGCCGGTGCCGATGGCGAAGCTGCTGCCGTTGCTCGCATGGTCGAGCGTCACCGCGCCCGAGCTCGCGCATTGCAGGGCGAACGCGCCGTTGGCGAGCGTCACCGCTTCGCTGAAGGACACCGACAGGTCGCCCGCTGCGGGGAAGTCGGACGCGCCGCTGGCCGGCGTGGTCGCGGTGATCGCCGGCGGCGCGGTGTCGCCGCCACCGCCACTGCCGCCGAAGGTCTGGCCGGTGTTGCAGGCACCGAAGGTCTGCGTCGACGACGGCGCCCAGTCGAAGTCGGCGGCCGTGCTGCCGTTGCCGGTCAGCTGCAGCGAGGTGCCGACCGGCGCGGTCGCGCTCTCCGACACCGGCAGGTTCTGGCTGGTCAGTCCGGCGGCCGGGCCGTTGCCGGCGACGATCGTGCCTTCGTAGCTGATGAACTGCACGACGTTTCCGGCGCCGTCGACCAGCGCGATGCCGTCGCTCGGTCCGTTCTGCAGACCATCGCGCGGCCAGGTGACGGTGGCGATGCCGACGGTTGCGCCGCAGTTGCGCGTCTGCGCGGCCGGCACTGCGGCATTGCCGTAGGTCGTCGCCGCATTCGGCGTGTTGCTGCCGTTGTAGAGCCACACGCGGTAGCCGGCGAGGTTCTCGCCTGCGGTCGCGACGATCTCCACCGCTTCGCCGACATCCGCGCCTGCGTTGTCGTAATGCAGCTCGTTGATGAAGACCTCGGCGAACGCGGCCGGCGCGGTCGCGGACAGGCCGCAGAGCAGCAGGACGTGCGGAAGACGACGAAGGCGAGCGCGCATGGCGGATCCGGTGACGGTGCAGCGGCCGAATCTAATCGGCCACGATGACCACCGATACCGGGGCAAACCCTTGCATGCGCGCATCGACGCCGATGCGTGACGTCGTTAGCCTGTGCGCCGTGACGCACGCCGCCTCTCCCGTCTTTCCCATCACGTCGTTGTTGCCGGAGATCGTCTCCAGCCTCGCCGCGCATCCGCGCCTGGTGCTCGAAGCGCCGCCGGGTGCGGGCAAGACCACGCAGGTGCCGCTGGCGCTGCGCGATGCGGCGTGGCTGGGCGACCGGAAGATCGTGATGCTGGAACCGCGACGCGTCGCCGCGCGTTCGGCGGCGACGTTCATGGCGCGCCAGCTCGGCGACGAGGTCGGCGGCCTCGTCGGCTATCGCATCCGGTTCGAACAGCGCATTAGCTCACGCACGCGGATCGAGGTCGTCACCGAAGGCATCCTGACGCGGATGCTGCAGGACGATCCGGAACTCGCCGACGTCGGCGCGCTCCTGTTCGACGAATTCCACGAGCGCCATCTCGCCGGCGATCTCGGCCTCGCCCTCGCGCGCGACGTGCAGACCGGCCTGCGCGAAGACCTGCGCCTTGTCGTGATGTCGGCGACGCTCGACGGCGCGCGCATCGCGCAATGGCTCGACGCGCCGCGGCTGTCGAGCGCCGGCCGCAGCTTTCCGGTCGCCGTGACGCATGCGCCGCCGAAGCGCGACGAGGCGCTCGAACACCAGGTGCGCCGCGTGCTCGTCGATGCGCTGGCGACGCAGCCCGGCGATGCGCTGGTGTTCCTGCCCGGCCAGCGCGAGATCGCACGCTGCCGCGCGCAGCTCGAAGCCGCGTTGCCCGGCGATGTCGAACTGCTGGCGCTGCACGGCGAGCTGCCGGTCGACGCGCAGACGCACGTGCTGCAGCCGTCGACCGATGGCCGTCGCCGCGTGGTGCTGGCGACCAATGTCGCCGAGAGCAGCGTGACCCTGCCCGGCGTGCGCATCGTCGTCGACAGCGGCCAGGCGCGCGAACCGCGTTTCGATCCCAACAGCGGCTTCTCGCGGCTGGAGATCGTGTCCATCTCGCAGGCCTCGGCCGACCAGCGCGCCGGCCGCGCAGGGCGCGTCGCGCCGGGCGTGGCCTTGCGCCTGTGGCCGGAATCGCAGCGGCTGGAACCGCAGCGGCGACCGGAAATCGCGCAGGTCGATCTCGCCGCACTCGCCCTCGAACTCGCCGCCTGGGGCGATCCCTCGCTGGCGTTTCCGGATCCGCCGCCGGCCGGCGCGATGGGCGCCGCGCGCGATCTGCTGCAACGCCTCGATGCGCTGGACACGCGCGGTGCGATCACCCGGACCGGGCGTCGCATGCTCGCGCTCGGCACGCATCCCCGGCTTGCGGCGATGCTGCTGGCCGGCGCGGATGCCGGCGAACGCGCACTGGCCTGCGATCTGTGCGCATTGCTGGAAGCACGCGATCCGTTGCGGCCAACGCCGGGCGCACCACGTTCGGATGGCGTGGCCGCGCGCTGGCAGGCGCTGGCCGCATTCCGCAATGGGCGCACGCCTGCCGATGCACAGCGCGGCGCGCTGGCCGCGATCGATGCGGCGGCGACGCAATGGCGACGACGCCTGAAGCTCGACACCGCGCCGCCGTCGTCCGCACCGGCGCATCTGCTCGGCGATCTGCTCGCCCATGCGTTTCCCGATCGCATCGGCCATCGGCACGCGCGTGACGCTGCGCGCTACACGCTCGGCAACGGCCGCATGGCGCGCCTGTTCGACGACAGCACGCTGCGCGGCGAGCCGTGGATCGTCGCCAGCGAATTGCGCCACGAGGCGAAGGACGCGCTGCTGCTGCGCGGTGCGCCGGTCGACGAAGCGCGGCTGCGTCGGCAGTGGCCGGAGCGCTTCATCGAGGCCGACGAGACGCGCTGGGACGCCGAGCGTCGCGCGCTGGTCGGGATGCGCGTGCGCCGCTTCGACGGCATCGTCCTCGACGCGCGCGCGAATGGCCGCGTCGATCCGGCGCAGGCAGCGCAAGCGCTGAGCGATGCGGTCGGCGCGCTCGGCCTCGGCGCGCTGCCGTGGCGCGAGGGTCTGCGGCAATGGCAGGCACGCGTGCAGGCGGTACGCGCGTGGATGCCCGAACTCGGTCTGCCGGATCTCTCGGATGCAACGCTGCTGGCGACGCGCGATGTCTGGCTGCGACCCGCGTTCGCGGGTCTGACGCGGCTTGATGCGCTCGATGCGGACACCCTGGCCGGTGCACTGCAGTCGGGCGTCGACTGGTCCTTGCGGCAGCAGCTCGATCGCATGGCGCCGGTGCGCATCACCGTGCCGTCCGGCATGGCGCGCGCGATCGACTACGCGATCGAGGCCGACGGCACGCCTGTGCCGCCGGTGCTCGCGGTCAAGCTGCAGGAACTGTTCGGCCTGGCGAAGACGCCGACCATTGCCGACGGCCGCGTGCCGCTGACGATCCATCTGCTGTCGCCCGCTGGGCGTCCGCTGCAGGTCACGCGCGACCTCGCCGGCTTCTGGGAACGCACGTATCCGGAGGTGCGCAAGGAAATGAAGGGGCGGTACCCGAAGCATCCTTGGCCGGAAGACCCCTGGAATGCACCCGCCACGCATCGCGCGAAGCCACGCGGCACCTGACGCGTCGGACGTCCGTTTGCAGAACGTCAGCCCAACGAGGGCACCCGTCGGCCGCAGTGCTCACGCCGGATCGACAGCCGGTAACGAAGACTCGTCCATCCCATATCGGACATCCGAGGTCCTCCCATGAGCAAGTTCGAAGCGTTGTCCGACAAGGCACTCTCACTGGTCGGCCAGGCAGGCGACAGCCTGCGTCATGCGATTCCCGATTCCGCCGGGAAGTGGCTGCAGACGGGCGTCGCGCTCGGCGCGGCGCGCACCGGCACCAGGCTGGCCGGCGGCTTCCTGCGGCGCAATCCGGCCATCGTGGCGGCGTCGGTGATCGGCGCGGGTCTGGTCTGGGTCGCGGCCCGCCAGTACAAGAAGCGCAAGGAAGGCGGCGCCGTCGAGGGCAGCTCGCGCCGTATCGAGCCGACCCGTGCACCGGCCCGCAAGCGCACCACCGCGCGTCGCGGCGCGGCGGCGTCGAACAGCGAAGACTGAGTCGAAGGATCACCCGTGCGCTGGCCATGCGGCCAGGCGCAGGTCGACCGGACGCGGGCCTCAGGCCCGCGTTCTTTTTATGTCTGATCGTCCTGCGGATCGTCGTTGGCGGCCGGGCGTTCGGCCTCCGCAGACATCTGCGGCAACTCGATGATGAAGCGCGCGCCGCCGCCTTCGCGATCCTCGTACCAGAGCTGGCCACCGAGGTCGACGATGATCTGCTTGGCCAGCGACAGGCCCAGGCCGCTGGAACGGCCGTCGTCCTTGCCGGCATGGGCGAGCCGCTGGAACGGCCGGAACAGCGCGTGCTGCTGGTCGCGGGCGATACCAGGGCCGCGGTCTTCGACCAGCAGCTGCCAGAAGCCCACGCCACCGCCGCGCAGCGAGATGTCGACGTTGCTGTCGGGTGCGTACTTGATCGCGTTGGTGATCAGGTTCTCGGCGACCTGGCGCAGCACCAGCCCGTCGATCGCGACCATCGGCGCTGCATCGGGCGCGCGCGCCTGCAACTGCACGCCGCGATCCTCGAACTGCATGGCATAGCGCGCGACGATCCAGTCCAGCACGTCGCGCAGACCCGTGGACTGCGCCGCCTCGGCGGCCTTGCGCGAGGTGTCCTGGGTTTCCAGGTAGCGCCGGATGTAGCCGAGCGCGTCTTCGGCGCTCTCGTGGATCATCTTGTGATAGCGGGGAATGCGCTCGGGCCTGGTCTCGTTCTTGACCAGCATGTCGCTGGCGAACCAGATGCTCGACAGCGGATTCTTCAGATCGTGCGCGACCAGGTTCACCAGCTCCTGGCGTTCGCGCGCGATGCGCTCGAGCCGGTCGCGGGTCTGCTTGAGGCCGACGTGCGCATTGACGCGCGCGAGCAGCTCCTCGGGCATGAAGGGCTTGGTGACGTAGTCGACCGCGCCGGCGTCGAACGCGCGCAGCAGCAGTTCGCGATCCTGGGCGACGGTGAGGAACACCACCGGCAGGCGCAGCAGATCCGGGTTCTGCTTGATCTCGGCCAGCAGCGCGAAGCCGTCCATGTTCGGCATCAGCATGTCGAGCAGCAGCAGGTCGGGCTGGCGCGCTTCGAGCATCGCCAACGCTTCGGCGCCGTCGGGCGCCGTCTGCACTTCGTAGCCGTGACGGCTCAGCAGCGAACTGACGACACGCAGGTTCGCAGGCTGGTCATCGACGACGAGGATGCGGCCGCTGGCGTTTGCAGAGTTCGGCATTGGGGTCCGGGAGAGGCCCGAAGGGGCGAGGCAGCATGTGACGGACGCACGCTGTCCGCGGGGCACGTTACCAGAAAGCCGATCGGCTGCGGATGCCGCCAGGCTGGGCGGCGGTGCCGAGCGCCTGCCATGCGCCGGGCGTCAGATCGCCCAGCGTCCATCCGCCGATCGCCACCCGCACCAGCCGCAGTGTGGGCAGGCCGACCGCCGCGGTCATGCGCCGCACCTGGCGATTGCGGCCCTCGTGGATGGTCAGTTCCAGCCAGGCATCGGGCACGGTCTTGCGCAAGCGCACCGGCGGATCGCGCGGCCACAGCGCGGGCGGCGGGTCGAGCAGCGTCGCCCGGGCCGGTCGGGTCGGGCCGTCGTTGAGCGTCACACCGTCACGCAGCGCCTGCAGCTGGTCCGGCGTCGGCGCGCCTTCCACCTGCACCCGGTAGGTCTTGGGCAGCTTGTGGCGCGGGTCGGTGATGCGGTGGGCCAGCGTGCCGTCGTCGGTCAGCAGCAGCAGGCCTTCGCTGTCGTGATCGAGGCGGCCGGCGGCATACACATCCGGCGGCAGACCGAAGCCCGCCAGCGTCGGCCGCGGCGGCATGCTGCGGTCGGTGAACTGGCAGAGCACGCCGTAGGGTTTGTTGAAGGCGACGAGCATGGGGTTGGGGATTGGGGATTCGGGAGTGGGGATTCGTAAGAGCGGTCGTCGCGCACGTTTGCGCCACCGCCTGCCGGCTCTTCTTCAGAGCGCCAAGGCACCTGAAGATCGCAGCACGCCCGGCTTTTCCGAAGCCCGAATCCCCAATCCCGGTTCTTCACGGCTTCACGAACCGCAGCGTCATCCGGTCGCTCTCGCCGATCTCCGCGTATTTCGCGGCGTCGTCGGGCTCGTGCCGGTTCGACGGCGGCAGCGTCCACACGCCGTTGGGATGGTCGCGGGTGTCCTTGGGGTTCGCGTTGACTTCGCTGCTGCCGGCGACGCGGAAGCCCGCCGCCTGCGCCAGTGCGATGACCTGCGCGGTGCCGACATAGCCGCTGCGGTCGTCGGCAGGCACGTCGGCCTTCGCGCGATGTTCGACCACGCCCAGCACGCCGCCCGGGCGCAGTACGTCGTGGAAGCCCTTGAACATCGCCTCGGCCTGGCCGGACATGCGCCAGTTGTGCACGTTGCGGAACGTCAGCACGACATCGGCGGAGTTCGACGGGCCGAAGCGCGGCGCGGCCGGATCGAAGTGCACCATGCGCGCACGGTCGAACTGCGCGGGCGCGGCGTCGAAGCGGGCCTGCAGGCCGTCGTGCTGGCCTTGCTGGTAATCGCGACCGCGGCCTGCGGCGACCGTCGCCGGGTCGACCATCGCGGCGATGTAGCGGCCGTTCTCGCGCAGGTAGGGCGCCAGCACCTCGGCGTACCACGCGCCGCTGCCGGGGGTGATCTCGATGACGGTCTGTTCCGGACGCACGCCGAAGAACGCCAGCGTTTCGCGCGGATGGCGGTACTGGTCGCGCGCGCGGTTCCCGGCGCTGCGCCAGTCGCCGGCGAGCGCGGCATCGAGGCGGGCGACATTGCTGGAATCGAGGTCGGCGGCCGAATCGGCAGGCACCTGCGGCGCACTGGCGCAGCCGGCGAGGGCGATCAGGGCGATGGCGCAGAACGACAAGCTGCGTTGCATGGGCGGAACTCCGGACGCGGACTGGGCGCAAGGGTGCCACAAGCCGCGTGGCGAACGTCGCCGCCGGTCGTGCCGTGCGGATCGGCGCCATCCCGGAACACTGCTTTGCGCGGTCCGCGGTGTCGGACGCGCGCGGGGCCTGCCTAAGCTGTCGCCATTCTTTCGCACACCAGGAGCGGCGCCATGTCGGAACGTCAACTCGGACGCTCGGGCCTCAGGGTCTCGCCGCTGGCGTTCGGCGGCAACGTGTTCGGCTGGAGCGCCGACGCGGCGACGACGCACGCGCTGCTCGACGAGTGCGTGGCGCTGGGCCTCAATCTCGTCGACACCGCCGACGTGTACTCGGCCTGGGTCGACGGCAATGCGGGCGGCGAATCGGAAACGCTGATCGGCCGCTGGCTGCAGGAGAGCGGCAAGCGCCAGCGCGTGGTGATCGCCACCAAGGTCGCCAAGTGGCCGCAGCGCAAGGGCCTGTCGCCGGCCAACATCCAGGCCGCGTGCGAGGATTCGCTGCGTCGCCTGCGCACCGATGTCATCGATCTCTACCAGGCGCACGAGGACGATCCGTCGGTGCCGCTGGCAGACACGCTCGGCGCGTTCTCGCGGCTGATCGAGCAGGGCAAGGTGCGTGCGATCGGCGCGTCGAACTACACCGCGCCGCGCCTGGCAGAGGCGCTGGACGTGGCCGAGCGCCACAACCTGCCGCGTTTTGAAACGCTGCAGCCCGAGTACAACCTCTATGACCGCGCCGGCTACGAGGCCGGACTCGAACCGCTGGCGCGCGCGCACGGACTCGGCGTGATCGGCTACTACTCGCTCGCCAGCGGCTTCCTCAGCGGCAAGTACCGCAGCGAGGCCGACGCCGCCAAGAGCAGCGCGCGCGGGGCGCAGGTCGTCAGGCAGTACCTCAATCCGCGCGGCAAGCGCATCCTCGCCGCACTCGACGACGTCGCCTGCCGGCACGCCTCGACGATCGCGCAGGTGGCGCTGGCCTGGCTGATCGCGCGGCCGGGCGTGACCGCGCCCATCGTCAGCGCCACCAGCGTCGCCCAGCTGCGCGAACTGGCGGCATCGCGCACGCTGCTGCTGTCGAAGGCCGACATCGCCGCGCTCGACGGCGCCAGCGCCGGATGAGCGGGGCGCGCGGCTTCGAAGCGCCCTTGCGCTCGCGCAACGACCCCCCGGGCAGCCGCTACGGGCGATGATCCGCGAGGCAACCGAGCCCGGAAATTGACGTGACGCCCGATTGCGTGCGCTATGGATGCCATCCAGTCGAACAGGCCGATCCCATGGGCAACTCCACCGCCACCCGCATCGTCCTCGCCGCGCGACCGCAAGGCGCGCCCAGGCCCGAGGATTTCCGGGTCGAAACGTTCCAGATTCCTGTGCCGCGCAACGGACAGGTGCTGCTGCGCAACCATTGGCTCTCGCTCGATCCCTACATGCGCGGCCGCATGAACGCCGGCCGCTCGTATGCCGCGGCGGTCGGGATCGGAGAGGTCATGGACGGCGGCACGGTGTCCGAGGTCGTGCAGTCGCTGCATCCGGCGTGGTCGCCGGGGGACCTGGTGCTCGCGCATGCCGGCTGGCAGACGCACGCGGTCGTCGATGGAGAGAGCCTGCGCCGCAAACTCGATCCGGCAGGCCTGCCGGTGCAGACCGCACTCGGCGTGCACGGCATGCCCGGCTTCACCGCCTACGCCGGCCTGCACGAGATCGGCAAACCGCAGCACGGCGAAACCGTGGTGGTCGCCGCGGCGAGCGGACCGGTGGGCGCGACCGTCGGCCAGATTGCGCAACTGCATGGCGCGCGCGCCGTCGGCATCGCCGGCGGCCCGGACAAGGTCGCGCATGTGCGCGACGATCTCGGTTTCGACGTCGCCCTCGACCACCGCGCCGACGACTTCGCCGAACAGCTCGCGGCCGCGTGCCCGGACGGCATCGACGTCTATTTCGAGAACGTCGGCGGCAAGGTGTTCGACGCCGTGCTGCCGCTGCTCAACGATTTCGCCCGTGTTCCCGTCTGCGGCCTCGTCGCCCACTACAACGACACCGCGCCGCCATCCGGCCCGGATCGCGTGCCGCACCTCATGGCGACGATCCTGACCCGTCATCTGACGGTGCGCGGCTTCATCCAGCGCGACTTCATCGCCCTGTACCCGGAGTTCGTGCGCGAGATGGGGCAGTGGTTGCGGGATGGGCGCATCCGGTACCGGGAGGATGTGGTCGACGGCCTGGAGAACGCGCCGACGGCGTTCATCGGGATGCTGGACGGGAAGAACTTCGGGAAGTTGCTGGTGCGGCTGTCGGCGTAGTGTCAGTGTCTGCCGTGGCCGATTCCCGACCGGCCATGGGCGAATGGCGCCGGCGCTACCGCTCCGAATGCCCTGCATCCTCGTGATCCCGCCGCACGAACAGGTCCGGCCGGATCAGTTCGATGAAGGCCCGCGCCTGCGGCGACAGTACCTTGCCCTTGCGCACCACGACGCCGTAGGTGCGCGCCGGAAACCATTCCGGCACCGGCCGCGTGGCGAGGCGGTCGCCGTCGCTGTCGTCGAGGCAGATCGCGCTGACGATCGAGATGCCCATGCCCATCGCGACGTACTGCTTGATCACTTCCCAGCCACCGACCTCCAGCGCCACCGTATAGGGCACGCGCGCCTGCTGGAACACCTGGTCGACGAGGCGGTAGGTGATCTGCCGCTTCGGCGGCAGGATCAGGCCGTAGCGACCGATCTCTTCCAGCGTGAGCTTCTTCGCGCGGGCGAGGGCATGGTCGGGCGGGGTCAGCAGGATCGGGTCGAAGCGGTAGACCGGCGCGTAGCTGAGGTCGCCCGGCACGTCGACCATCGAACCGACGACGAGATCGACGGCATCGCTGCGCAGCAGGTCGGTGCCGTCGGCGGTGATCGCGTCCTGCAGGGTCAGGCGCACGTCCGGGTGCTGGCGGCGGAACAGGTCGACGATGCGCGGCAGCAGATAGAGGATCGTCGAGCTGTTGGCCGCGACCGTCAGTTCGCCGGCGTCGAGCCCGCCGACCTCGCGCCGGAACGCCGCCGGCAGGCCATCGAGCCCTTCGACCAGCGGCATGGCCAGTTCGTAGAGCACCGCGCCTTCGCGCGTCGGTACCAGGCGCCGGCCGCTGCGCTCCAGCAGCTTGACCCCCAGCTCGCGTTCGAGCGCCTGCAACTGCAGCGAAATCGCCGGCTGGCTGACGTAGAGCGCCTCCGCCGCCCGTGAGACTGAACCCAATCGTGTGGTCTGACAGAACGCACGCAGAGGTTTCAGCCGATCGCTCTTGTACGGAAACCTGAGCTCCGACGGGGACTTGGCGGACATTGTCTTACTCGTATAAGCACAGCTGATGATAGTCATTGACAGAACTCGGTTGTCAAATAACCGGCTTGGGAGGACGGTCTGCTGCACCGCAATAGCACCGCTGCACGCGATAAGGACCGTTCCCGTGAATGCCGTCATCAAGCCCGTTCCGCCCAACGAAGATCCGCGCATCACCGTGCCCGCCGGCACCCCGGCCGACTTGCTGGACACCAGCGCGCTCGCGTTCCTGGCCGATCTGCACGACCGCTTCGACGCCCGCCGGCTGGACCTGCTGGCCGCCCGTCGGAACCATCAGGCCGCGTTCGATGCCGGCGCGCTGCCGGACTTCCGCAGTGCGACCCGCCGCATCCGCGAATCCGAGTGGCGGGTCGCCCCGCTGCCGGCCGCGCTGCGCGACCGGCGGGTCGAGATCACCGGGCCGGTCGATCCGAAGATGGTCATCAACGCGCTGAACTCGGGCGCGAACTGCTACATGGCCGATTTCGAGGATTCGACCTCGCCGACCTGGGACAACCTGCTGACCGGCCAGCGCGCGCTGCGCGACGCGATCAAGGGCACGCTGGCATTCACCTCGCCCGCCGGCAAGCGCTATGCGCTCAGGCCCGAGGACCAGCGCGCGGTGCTGATCGTGCGGCCGCGTGGCTGGCATCTCGACGAGACGCATGTGCGCATCGACGGCGCGGCGATGTCGGGCGCCCTGTTCGACGCCGGCCTGTTCGCCTTCCACAACGCGCACGCGCTGGCGGCGAAGGATCGCGGCCCGTACTTCTACATCCCCAAGCTGCAGTCGATGGAGGAGGCGCAGCTGTGGGACGAGGTGCTGGCCCACATCGAGCGCGCGCTGGGCCTGCCGGCCGGACAGATCCGCGTGACCGTGCTGATCGAGACCCTGCCGGCGGTGTTCGAGATGGACGAGATCCTGCACGCGCTCAAGGACCGCATCGCCGGCCTCAACTGCGGGCGCTGGGACTACATCTTTTCCTATCTCAAGACCTTCCGCCGCCACCGCGACCGCGTGCTGCCCGAGCGCGCGCAGGTCACGATGACCCAGCCGTTCCTGAAGGCGTATTCGGACCTGCTGGTGCAGACCTGCCACCGCCGCGGCGCGCATGCGATGGGCGGCATGGCCGCGCAGATCCCGATTGCAGGCGATGACGCGGCGAACGATGCGGCGATGGCGCGCGTGCGCGCCGACAAGCTGCGCGAGGTCACCGCCGGCCATGACGGCACCTGGGTCGCGCACCCGGCACTGATCCCGCTGGCGAAGCAGATCTTCGACGAACGCATGCGCGGCCCGCACCAGCACGCGATGACGCGCGACGACGTGCTGGTCGACCGCGACGATCTGATCGCCCCATCGATCGGCACGATCAGCCGCGCGGGATTCGACGGCAACGTCGAGGTCTGCGTGCGCTACATCGCCGCCTGGCTCGACGGCAACGGTTGCGTGCCGATCCACCACATGATGGAAGACGCCGCGACCGCGGAGATCGCGCGCGCGCAGCTCTGGCAGTGGATCCACTACGCCGACGACGGCCACGCGCCCCTGCATCTCGACGACGGCACCGCGATCGACGACGCCCTGCTCGACCGCGTGCTGCTGTCGCTGCCGTCGAAGCTCGCCGGCCAGGACATCCCCGGTGCGGCCCGCGTGGCCGAGAAGCCATCGCCCTGCTCGAAGACCTGACGCATCGCGACACGCTCGAGGATTTCCTGACCCTGCCGGCGTACCAGCGCCTCGACTGAAGCATTCCTGTGGGAGCGGGGGGGGGGGGGGGGGCCCCCCCCCCCCCCCCCCGGCCCCCCCCCCCCCCGCCGGGGGGGGGGGGGGGGGGGGGGGCGCGCCCCCCCCCCCCCCCCGCCCCCCCCCCCCCCCCCCCACGTCCCCGATCCCACATCCGCCTTCGTAGGAGACCTGCCATGCCCACCCGCCAGCAACAGATCGACGCCCTGCAACAGGACTGGACCAGCAACCCGCGCTGGAGCGGCATCCAGCGTCCGTATTCCGCCGCCGACGTCGTGCGCCTGCGCGGCAGCGTGCAGCCCGAGCACACGCTGGCCAAGCGCGGCGCCGAGAAGCTGTGGGCGCTCGTCAACGGCGACGCGAAAAAGGGCTACGTCAACGCCTTCGGCGCGATCAGCGCGGGCCAGGCGATGCAGCAGGCCAAGGCCGGGCTGGAAGCGGTGTACCTGTCGGGCTGGCAGGTCGCCGCCGACGGCAACAGTTCCGAGACCATGTACCCGGACCAGTCGCTGTATGCCTACGACTCGGTGCCGACGATGGTCCGCCGGATCAACAACACCTTCCAGCGCGCCGATGAGATCCAGTGGAAGAACATCGCCGACGGCAAGCTCGACGAGTCTGAGGCGATCGATTTCTTCCTGCCGATCGTCGCCGACGGCGAGGCCGGCTTCGGTG
Organism: Proluteimonas flavola; assembly: GCF_021191705.1. Classification (GTDB taxonomy): domain Bacteria; phylum Pseudomonadota; class Gammaproteobacteria; order Xanthomonadales; family Xanthomonadaceae; genus Luteimonas; species Luteimonas flavola. Next base: position 22,933 of record NZ_JAIWPU010000051.1, on the reverse strand, counting down.
GCGTGCTCAATGCCTACGAGCTGATGAAGAACATGCTCGTCGCCGGCGCCGCGGGCGTGCATTTCGAGGACCAGCTGGCCGCGGTCAAGAAGTGCGGCCATATGGGCGGCAAGGTGCTGGTGCCCACGCAGGAGGCCGTGCAGAAGCTGGTCGCCGCGCGCCTGGCTGCCGATGTGCTCGGCGTGCCGGCGATCGTGCTGGCGCGCACCGATGCCGAGGCCGCGACCCTGCTGACCTCCGACTTCGACGCCAACGACGCGCCCTTCGTCACCGGCGAGCGCACCGCCGAAGGCTTCTACAAGGTGCGCAACGGCCTGGAGCAGGCGATCAGCCGCGGCGTCGCGTACGCGGCCTACGCCGATCTGGTGTGGTGCGAGACCGGCACGCCGGACATCGGCTTCGCGCGCGAGTTCGCGCAAGCGGTGCATGCGAAGCACCCGGGCAAGCTGCTGTCCTACAACTGCTCGCCGAGCTTCAACTGGAAGAAGAACCTCGACGACCGCCAGATCGCCCGCTTCCAGGACGACCTGTCGGCGCTGGGCTACAAGTTCCAGTTCATCACCCTGGCCGGCATCCACATCAACTGGTTCAACAGCTTCCGGTTCGCCCACGACTATGCGCGCGGGGAAGGCATGAAGCACTACGTCGAACAGGTGCAGGAACGCGAGTTCGCCGCGCGCGACAAGGGCTACACCTTCGTCTCGCACCAGCAGGAGGTCGGCGCCGGCTATTTCGACGACGTGACCACGGTGATCCAGGGCGGCGCGTCGAGCGTGACCGCGCTGACCGGTTCGACCGAGGAAGACCAGTTCTACGAGAACAAGGCCGCCTGAGTTCCGACGCTGCAGACATGAAGAGGCCGGGCAATGCCCGGCCTCTTCTTTCGCGGGTGGCGACGGTCCGTCGTTACTTGCGCACTTCCTGGGTATGCGACTTCAGCGCATCCGCCAGGCCCGGCACGCCATCCGCGCCGGTCGGCACGGTGATGCTGGAACCCCTGAACTCCTCGCCGATCGGCTGCGAACGCCCACCGAGGCAGGTTTCGAGGAAGCCTTCGGCGACCGCGTTGAAGGCCTTGCTGTTCTCCGGCCGCGCGAAGCCGTGGCCTTCGTCCGGGAACAGCACGTAGGTGACCGGAATGTCCTTCGCGGTCATCGCCTCGACGATCTGGTCGCTTTCGGCCTGCTTCACGCGCGGGTCGTTGGCACCCTGGCCGATCAGCAACGGCTTGGTGATCGCGTCGGCGCGGGTCAGCGGGGAGCGTTCGGTCAGCCAGGCCTTGCCCGCTTCGGTGCGGGGGTCGCCCATGCGCCGGGTCAGCTGCTCGAAGAAGCTCGCCCAGTACGGCGGCACTGTCGACAGCAGGGTGTTGAGATTGGCCGGGCCGACGATATCGACGCCGCAGGCGAAGGTCTCCGGCGTGAACGTCAGGCCGACCAGCGTGGCGTAGCCGCCATAGCTGCCGCCCATGATCGCGACCTTGTCGGCGGTGGTGACGCCGCTGTCGACCGCCCACTGCACGGCGTCGATCAGGTCGTCGTGCATCTTCGCCGCCCACTCGCCGTTGCCGGCATTGGTGAAGTCCTTACCAAAGCCGGTCGAGCCGCGGAAGTTCACGCTCAGCACCGCGTAGCCGCGGTTGGCCAGCCATTGGTCCATCGCGCTGTAGCCGTAGCCGTCGCGCGCCCACGGACCGCCGTGCACCAGCAGCACCATCGGCACCGGCGCATCGGCCTTGCCGTCGTTGTCGTTGTCGGCGTGCTTGGGCAGGGTGAGATAGCTGATGAGGGTCAGGCCGTCGCGCGACTTGAGTTCCAGCGGCCACATCGGCACCAGCGGCTTGCCGTCCAGCGCGGGGCGGCCGGAGAACAGTTCTGTCAGCGTGCCTTCGGCCCCGTTCTCGCCGCGGTCGTACCGGTAGTAGACCACCGGTGATTCCGCGGCCGAGTACGCGACCAGCCAGTGGCGATCGTCGAGCGTGCGGCTGTTGATCGAGACCTCGCCCGGACCGATCGACTCGAGCTTCGCCAGGTCCGCCTTGATCGAATCGTCGAGCGCGGTCCACTCCTCGCGCAGGTAGTTCACCGACACTGCCTGCAGCACGCCGGTGCGCGGATCGGTCAGGCTGCCGCCGACATCGGCGCGCGGATCCTGGTGGACGAGGGTCTTCTCGCCGCTGGTGGTGTCGATGGCGTACAGCGCGGCGGTGTTGCGCTCGCGCGAGTCGGACATGTACAGCGTCCTGCCGTCCTCGGTGAGTCCGGCCGGCGCCGTGGTCAGCACGTCCTCGAACGGGATGTCGTCCTGCACCTCCCAGGCATCGCCGGTGCGGCGCAGGACGTCCATGCCGCCGTCGGGCCGGCTGCGCGACGCGAATCGCAGCGCGTAATCGGCATCGGCGATGTAGCCGGCGATCTGATCGGTGTTCTGCTCGACCAGCGTGCGTTCGCCGCTGGCGAGGTCGACCCTGTAGAGGTCGTGCCACTGCGGGTCGCGGTCGTTCATGCCGACCAGCAGCGTGTCGGGCTGGCGATGGCTCACGCCGACGACCTGCGCGGTGGTCTTGGGGAACGGCGTCAGGTCGCGCGCCTGCGCGCTCTCGACATCGACCGCGAACAGGTGGAAATCCTCGTCGCCGCCGGTGTCGCGCAGGTACAGCAGCGTGCCCGGGCGATAGGTCCAGAAGTAGCTGCGGATGCCCCGCGCGGTGTCCTGGGTGACCGCCTTCGCCGCGCCCGGATCGTCGGCCGGCGCGACCCAGACATTCATCGTGCCGTCGACCGGCGCGATCCAGCTCAGGTACTTGCCGTCCGGACTCAGCTGCACGCCGGCACGCTCGGGATTGCCGAACAGCGCCTCGCGCGGGATCAGTTCGACATCGGCCAGCGTGGTCGGCGCGGCCTCCTGTGCAGCGGAGTCGGCAGGTTCGTTGCGACCGCCACAGGCGGCCAGCGCGACGGCAATGCCGGTCGCGAGCATGAGTTGACGCATCGGTGTTCCCCGGGTGAGTGGTGCCGCCTGACGCTAGCGCGGACGCGCACCGCCGGTGTTGAAAACACGTTAAACCGCGGCCGTGACCGATGGCAGGGGCGCGGAAACCTCAGGCGCCGGCCGGACGGGGAGTGATGCCCCGATACCCCAGGGCCTCGGTGAGATGGTGCGAGACGATCGCTTCGCTGCCGTCGAGATCGGCGATCGTGCGGGCGACCCGCAGGATGCGGTGCATCGCGCGGGCCGACAGGTGCAGTGCCTCGATCGCACGTTCCAGCAGGGCCTGGTCCTTCGGCGCGAGTCGGCAGTCGCGATCGGTACCGCGCTGGTCGAGCTGTGCATTGAGCGTGCCGGCGCGGTCGAGCTGGCGCGCGCGCGCGGCCCGTACGCGCGTGGCGACGTCGGCGCTCGGTTCGCCGCCCGGTGCATCCGGGCGCAACGCGGAAGGTGGCAGGCGCGGGACTTCGACATGCAGGTCGATGCGGTCCAGCAGCGGGCCGGAGATCCGCGACCGGTACCGGTTGATCGCATCGATCGAACACCGGCACCGCGCGGAGCTGTCGCCCGCCCATCCACACGGGCAGGGGTTCATCGCGGCCACCAGCTGGAAGCGTGCGGGGAATTCGCTCTGGCGGGCCGCGCGCGAGATCGTCACGACGCCGGCTTCCAATGGCTCGCGCAGGACTTCGAGCGCCGGCCGCTGCCACTCGGGCAATTCGTCGAGGAACAACACGCCATGGTGGGCGAGCGAGACTTCGCCCGGTCTCGGGTCGCTGCCACCGCCGATCAGCGCAACGGCACTCGCCGTGTGATGCGGACTGCGGAAGGGCCGTGAGCGCCAGGCCGTCGGATCCAGTCCGCGTCCGCTGACCGACAGTACCGCGGCGGTCTCCAGCGCTTCGGCTTCGCTAGCGGGCGGCAGCAGGCCGGGCAGCCGTGATGCGAGCAGCGTCTTCCCGCACCCCGGCGGTCCGATCAGCAGGAGATGGTGATTGCCCGCCGCTGCGATCTCCAGCGCGCGTCGCGCCTGCGCCTGTCCACGCACGTCGCGCAGGTCGAACGTCGGGACATCACGCTGCGGTGGCGGGACCGCCTGCGGCAACGATTTCCGACCACCGAGCATCGCGCAGACTTCGAGCAACGTGCGTGCGGTGTGCACGGCCACGTCGGACGCCAGCGCAGCCTCGGCGCCATTCGCCGCCGGCACCAGCAGCGAACGCCCGGTGCCGGCGACCGCGAGCGCGGCCGGCAGGGCGCCATCGATCGCGCGCAGTTCGCCCGTCAGGCCGAGTTCGCCGACGAACTCCCAGTCACGCAGTGGCTCGGCGGGAATCTGTCCGCTGGCGGCCAGGATGCCCAGCGCGATCGGCAGGTCGAAGCGGCCGCCGCCCTTGGGCAGGTCGGCCGGTGCGAGGTTGACGATGATGCGGCGCGCGGGAAATTCGTATTGCGCGCACTGGATCGCGGCGCGGACCCGGTCCTTGGCTTCGCGTACCGCGGCTTCCGGCAACCCGACGATCGACATCGACGGCAGGCCGCCGCCGAGATGCACTTCGACCTTGACCTCGGGGGCGCGGATGCCTGCGCGCGCACGTCCGTGCACGAGCGCAAGTCCCATGGTGTGTCCTCTCAGTGCGCGATGGTGCCCGCGTTGCCGGTTGACGCGGCGCTGGCGGGCGGCGACTGGGCTTCGATCTGGCGCACCTGCGCTTCCAGCGCTTCCAGCTTCTCGCGCGTGCGCAGCAGTACTGCGCGCTGGACTTCGAATTCCTCGCGGGTCACCAGATCCAGCTTGGCGAGGCCCGACTGCAGCACCGCCTTGAAGTTTTCCTGGATCTCTTCGCGGCTCTCGCGCAGACCCGGCGGCACCAGGCTGCTGAGGCGGCGGGCGAGTTCGTCGACGGCGTTCAGATCGATCATCACAGTGTCCTTGGATTGCATGGCCAGACTCGCCCGGCGGGTACATGCATGCCGTCGGCAGCGGCCCTGGAGCGGGGTAGGGGAATCCCGGCGCCTGGCGGGGGCGGCACTACAGCATGCGGGTGGGGCCGCGGCAAGCCGCGGTTGGATCGATCGTGTGGGGCGTCGCGTGAGCGTGGCGTATCCTTGAGCCGAATCCACACAGGGGAGGGCCCATGCGATGAAAATGGTCATGGCCATCATCAAGCCGTTCAAGCTCGACGACGTGCGCGAGGCGCTCGCGGATGTCGGCGTCAACGGCATCACCGTCACTGAAGTGAAGGGCTTCGGCCGCCAGAAGGGCCATACCGAGCTTTATCGCGGCGCCGAGTACGTCGTCGATTTCCTGCCGAAGGTGAAGCTGGAAATCGTGGTCACCGACGACATCGTCGACAATGTCGTCGAGGCGATCCTCAAATCGGCCGGCATGGGCAAGATCGGCGACGGCAAGATCTTCGTCTATGACCTGGAACGCGCGGTGCGGATCCGCACCGGCGAGCTGGATTCCGACGCGATCTGACATCGCGCGACGCCGCAATGCACGAGGCCCCGCAATGCGGGGCCTCGTCGTCTCTACGTGGTTGCAGCTTGAGCGGTTGCTCAGCCCTCGCCGAGCGCCTTCGCCACGAACGGCGGCAGCGCCTGCGCGCCCTTGTGGATGTCGGCGGTGTAGTAGAGCGTCTCGAACGGCTTGGCGCGTGCGTCGGCTTCGCGGAAGTCGAAGCCCTGGCCCTTGCGCGCCAGCGTGCAGCTCCACCAGCCGGTCGGGTAGCAGGGCTGCGGGAAGGGCAGGGTCTGGAACGTGGTGAAGCCGGCCTTGCCCATCTCGGCGCGCATGGCCTGGATCAGCTCCAGCAGCACCAGCGGCGATTCGGACTGCTGGACGAGGATGCCGTCGTCCTTCAGCGCGCGGTGGCAGCTTTCGAAGAACGCCTTGTTGAACAGACCCTCGGCCGGACCGACCGGATCGGTCGAATCGACGATCACGATGTCGACGCTGCCGGGCGCGCAATTCGCCATGTAGGCGATGCCGTCGTCGAACAGGATCTCGGCGCGCGGGTCGCCGTTCGACTCGCACAGCTCGGGGAAATACGTCTCCGCCATGCGCGTGACCTGCTCGTCGATGTCGCACTGCACGGCCTTCTCGACGCCCGGGTGGCGCAGCACTTCGCGCAGCGTGCCGCAGTCGCCGCCGCCGATGATCACGACGGTCTTCGGCGCGGCGTGGGTGAACAGCGCCGGGTGCGACATCATCTCGTGGTAGAGGAAGTTGTCGCGCGTGGTGACCATCATCGCGCCGTCGATGAGCATGACGTTGCCCCAGTCGGTGCTCTCGAAGATCTCGATCTTCTGGAACGGCGACTGCACCTCGTCGAGTTTCGCGTTGATGCGGAAGCCAATGGCCGAGCCGGCGGTGTCGAAGTTTTCGTAGAGCCAGTTGGGCGCGGTCATGAAGTGTCCTGCAAAGCGGATAAGGGGAATTCTGGCGGCGGCGTGTGGAGGCAGCGCCTTGCGCGAGGGGCGAAATTGTAGCGAAGTCCAGGTGTCGGCTTCGTGTCCGGGCCGATGCGATACTGCGACGCCCTCGCCGCTGACATCGCCCGAGCCCATGCAAGATCGCCGCGCGGCGCAGGCCGCCACCGACCGCCACCGCGCGCGGGTCCAGCGCCTCGACACCCTTGCCGCCGCGGCGCCGCGCGCGTATCTGATCCGGGTCCTGCTGCTGGCGCTGGCCGGTTACGGCTTCCTGATCGGGCTGTTGCTGCTGCTCGCGGCCGCGCCGCTGGCGATCGCATGGCGGGTGATCGTGCAGGGCGTCCGTTTCGAACCGCAGCTGGCGATCGTGCTGCTGCTCGCCGGTGCCGGCATCGCTGCGCTGGTGCGCGCGCTGTGGGTGCGCTTCGACGTGCCGGACGGGCGACTGCTGGCGCCGGGTGAGGCGCCAGCGCTGCAGGCCGAGGTCGAGCGCCTGCGCAAGGCGACCGGTGCACCGCCGCTGGCCGGCATCGTCATCGACACCCGGCTCAATGCCGCCGCGGCCAGCCTGCCGCGCCTGCTCGGTCTCGCCGGCCACCGGCGTTACCTCGTGCTGGGTCTGCCGCTGTTGCAGTTGCTCGATCGCGAGGAGGCGGCCGCGGTGATCGCACACGAGTTCGGGCATTTCGGCGAGCAGCATGGCCGGCTCGCCGGCTGGCTCTACCGCGTGCGTTTCACCTGGTATCGCGCCGTCGACGGTCTGTCGCGCAGCGGCTTCCTGCTGTCGCTGCCGATCGCGCGTTTCTACGCGTGGTACGCGCCGCTGTTCGATGCGTGGAGCTTCGTGCTCGCACGGGCGCACGAGTTCCGCGCCGACGCGACTGCCGCGCGGGTCGTCGACAGGGACGCGATGGCCAGTGCGCTGCTGCGCATCGAACACGGCAGCGGGCGGATGCAGTCGACGCTGTGGCCGCGCGTGCTGGCCCGCGCCCGCGTGCAATCGCATCCGCCGGCGCAGCTGCTGGCGCCGTTGATCGACGGGCTGCGCGCCGCGCCACGGCCCGATCCGGTGCGCCTGCTCGCGATTGCCGACCGCGATGTCGATCCCGACGACACCCATCCGGTGCTGGCGCGGCGTCTCGAAGCGCTGGGCGCGCCTGCCGTCCTGCGCACGTCCGGCGAACCTGCAGCCGTGTGGCTGGGCGACGCGCTGGAGGCCATCGAGCGCGAACTGGACCAGCAATGGCGCGCGCAACTGAAGACGGAGTGGCAGGCGCTGCATGCGGCCGGCGCAAATGACCGCGCACGCTTCCGCGCGCTCGATGCGCTGCCGCAGCGCTCGGCCGAAGATGCCGTCGAACATGCGCGCCTGTTCGAGACGGTCGAGATCGACCGCGATCCGCTGCCGGTGCTGGCGCGCGCCCATGCCGCGCATCCGGACAGCGCGATGGTCGCGTTCCGGCTCGGCCTGCGGCAGCTGCAGGCGGGCGATCTCGACGGCATTGCCCATCTGCGTCAGGCGGTCGCGCGCGATGCAGGCGCGGTCGGGCCGGTTGGCGATGCGCTGGCGGCACTGCTGCGCGATCCCGATGTGGATGCCGACACGGCCCGCCAGATCACCGCGCTGCGCGACGAACTCGCCCCGCGCGCGGAGGATCTGCGCGACCGCGATGCCGTCGTCGATGGCGATGCGCTTCAGCCGCACGATCTCGACACCGCCGCACTGGGGCGCCTGGCCGCCACGCTCGCCAGCCACGAACGTATCGCCAGCGCGTGGCTGGTGCGCAAGCAGGTCGCGATGGTCGAACAGGCCGCGCATTACGTGCTGCTGCTGGACTGGCGCGGCTCCATCGCCAGCGAAGCCGCCGGCCTGCGCGCGGTGTCGGAGGCGCTGCAGCTGCCGGGCAGCCACACCGTGTTCACCGGCAGCCACGCCGCGGCGCTGGCCAAGCAGGTACGGCGCCTGAGCGGCGCGCCGGTCTACCGACGAGGAAAGGGACAGGCGCTCTGAGCGCCGCCTTGGCGGTGTCACCACGGGTTCGGCTGCCAGACCCTAGACTATGCGGCCTTCACGCCCGTCCGGAATGCCGCCGATGACCGCCTGGTCCACCGACCTCGCCCGCAAGACCTACTCGATCCCGCACTGGAGCGAGGGGTATTTCGACGTCGACGACGCCGGCCGCATCGTCGTGTCGCCACGCGGCAAGAACGGCCCGTCGATCGCGCTGCCCGATGCGGTCGACGCCGCGCGCGCGAACGGCGCGCAGCTGCCGATGCTGGTGCGTTTCCCCGACATCCTCGGCGACCGTCTCGCGCGGCTGCAGGACGCGTTCGCGCAGGCCCAGGCCGAGTGGGACTATCCGGGCGGCTACACGGCCGTCTATCCGATCAAGGTCAACCAGCACCGGGGCGTCGCCGGCACGCTGGCTTCGCATCATGGCGACGGTTTCGGCCTGGAAGCGGGCAGCAAGCCGGAACTGATGGCGGTGCTGGCACTGTCGCGCCCAAACGGCCTCGTGGTCTGCAACGGCTACAAGGACCGCGAGTACATCCGGCTCGCGCTGATCGGCCGCAAGCTCGGCCTGCAGACCTTCATCGTCGTCGAGAAGCCGTCCGAGCTCGCGCTGGTGATGGAGGAAGCCGCGGCGCTCGGCGTGAAGCCGGGTCTCGGCGTGCGCATGCGGCTGGCCTCGCTCGGCGCCGGCAAGTGGCAGAACAGCGGCGGCGACAAGGCCAAGTTCGGCCTCGATCCGCGCCAGCTGCTCGACCTGTGGAAGAAGCTGCGCGACGCGGGAATGGCGGACTGCCTGCAGCTGCTGCATTTCCACATGGGCTCGCAGATCTCCAACGTTCGCGACATCGCCAACGGCATGCGCGAAGCGGTGCGCTACTTCGTCGAGCTGACCAAGCTCGGCGCGACGATCAGCCACGTCGACGTCGGCGGCGGTCTGGGCGTCGATTACGAAGGCACGCGCTCGCGCAGCTACAACTCGGTCAACTACGGCATCCGCCAGTACGCCGGTTCCATCGTGCAGCCGCTGGCGCAGGCCTGCGCCGAGCACGGCCTCACGCCGCCGCGCATCGTCACCGAATGCGGCCGCGCGATGACCGCGCACCACGCGGTGCTGGTCGCCAACGTGTCCGAAGTCGAGCGTGCACCGGAAGGCCGCGTGCCCGACGTGCACGACGACGAGCCGGCGGTGGTCGCGAACCTGCGCGAACTGCATGCCGAACTGACCTCGCGCCCGGCGGTCGAACTGTTCCACGAAGCGCAGCACCAGCACGCCGAAGGCCTGGCGCTGTACGCGCTCGGCCAGATGGACCTCACGCACCGCGCGCGTATCGACGATCTGTTCTATGCGATCGCGCATGCCGTGCGCGCGCGGCTGACCTTCGACGAGAAGAGCCACCGTCCGCTGCTCGACGAACTCAACGAGCGCCTGGTCGACAAGTACTTCGTCAATTTCAGCGTGTTCGAGTCGATGCCGGACGTCTGGGCGATCGACCAGGTGTTCCCGATCGTGCCGATCGAGCGCCTGAACGAAGTGCCCGAGCGCCGCGGCGTGATCGCCGACCTGACCTGCGACTCCGATGGCAAGATCGACATCTACGTCGAGAACGAGGATCTCGACAGCTCGCTGCCGCTGCATGCGCTGCGCAAGGGCGAGCAGTACCGGCTCGGCTTCTTCATGGTCGGCGCCTACCAGGAAATCCTCGGCGACATCCACAACCTGTTCGGCGATACCGACGCGGTGGAAGTGAAGATCGAGGGCGACGGCATCGCGGTCGCGCAGCAGCGCCGCGGCGACACCACCGACGTGATGCTCGACTACGTGGGCTATCGCCTCGAAGACCTGCGCGCGCGCTACACGGCGCTGGTCGACGATGCCGCGCTGGCGGATGACGAATCGCAGCGGCTCAAGGATGCGCTGGAAGCCGGACTCACCGGCTATACGTACCTGGACGACACGCCGCTGGAGTAACGCGGCGGGCGGTCAGGGCGCGTCCGGCCCGTGCCAGATGCGGGCTTCGCGCAGCATCACCTGGCCATCCTTGTCGAAGTCGGCCTGCGTGATCATGCCGACGCGGTTCGCGTCGGCATCGCCGAACACGAATTCGACATGGGCAGTCCCAGCCGGGTTGGCGATGGCCGGTGTTGCGCCGAGCAGCAACAGCGCCGCGACGAAGCATCCTTTCATTCGCATGGCGTCCTGCCGTTGGCGTAGTGGATACGCGCAATGCGACCGACCGCGCAGGGTCGCGTCGTTGCATCGGAATGTCCCGCAGGCTTCGTCATCCGTTCGCGTTCGGGTGACCACGCGCGAGATGCAGCAGGTCGTCGGTGTCGGTAATCTGAATAGACGTTGGGTCTATGCTGCGGCGCTATCGCGGCGTGCCGCGTTCCACGTCGACAGGAGATCCGTCATGCCTCGCTTCAGTCCCACCCGTGCCGTCCTGACCCTCGCGCTCGCCGCCGTGCTCGCGGCCTGCGCCGAGCCTGCGCCGCCGCCGGCCACCGTCGACGCGCCGCCGCCGCCGATGACGACGGCCGACACCGCGCCCGCCGCCGACAGCGCCGACGTGCATCGCTTCAACATCGGCAGCCTCGAGGCCGTGGTGCTGCGCGATGGCGACATCCGCTTTCCCAACGACGGCAAGACGCTCGGCATCGGCGCGCCCAAGGCCGATCTCGATGCGCTGCTGACGACGGCCGGCGAGCCCACCGACACCGTGCACCTGAGCGTGCAGGCGCTGCTGGTGCGCAGCGGCGATCGCGTGCTGCTGTTCGACACCGGCGCCGGCGATGCCGACTTCGCCGATGCCGGCCGCCTGCCCGCATCCCTGCGTGCGGCGGGTGTCGAGCCGGCGCAGGTCACCGACATCTTCATCAGCCACGCGCATCCCGACCACGTCGGCGGGCTCGTCGACGACGCCGGCCAGGCCGTGTTCGCGAATGCGACCGTGCACCTGTCGGCACCGGAATGGCAGGCGCTGCAGGCCGAATCCTCGAATGCTGCGTTGGCAGCGGCGATCGCGCCGCGCGTCGACGCGTTCGCACCCGGCGCCGAAGTCGTGCCGGGCGTGACCGCGGTCGTGGTCGAAGGCCACACGCCGGGCCACAGCGCCTACGAGATCGTCGACGGCGACGCGCGCCTGCTCTACATCGGCGACGGCGCGCATCACTTCGCGGTATCGGTGCAGCGCCCGCAGTGGACGATCGCGTTCGATGGCGATGCCCCGGTTGCCGAAGCCAGCCGCGAAGCTTTGCTGGCGCGCGCGGCGGACAGTGGGGTCACCGTGGCCTCGCCGCACTTCCCGTATCCGGGATTGGGTCGGATCGTGCGTCGTGACGGCGGCTTCGTCTGGGCGCCGCTGCAGTAGCGTGCGCTGCCCGCAGGGTGCCTGCTCCCTCGCCCCTGCGCCTCTGATTCGCGCGTGTCTCACCCGATGCCTGGATGCGCCAGTAGTGCGCCCTCCCGCGCACGCGGGGGAGGGCTGGGGGGGGGGCGAACAGCCCGTTGGCGGACATGCCTGGATCCCCCACATACCGATCGAACGCGTGGTTTCGCTACGCGACGCCCTGACCGACTGCCCCCACCCAACCTCCCCCGCGCGCGGGGGAGGGCTTGAGAGAGCGACGTGCGCCGCGATGGATCGTCTCGACTTTCATGCTCAGGGTGCTGAAGGCACTGGATGACCAGCGCTCCGCGCTGTTGTAGAGCGCTTCCGGTCTGACCAGACATTCGTCTGTTGAAAGCCGCCGGGATGACGATGATGTTGAAGCTCAGGCCTCGCGATGGATCTGGAACCCCGCGAACGACTGGCTCACCGGCATCACCTCGAGCCGGTTGATGTTGAGGTGCGGCGGCAGGTTGGCGACCCACCACAGGGTCTCGGCGATGTCCTCGGCGACGATCGGCCGGGTGCCGGCGTAGAGCGTGTCGGATGCGCCCTGGTCGCCGCTGGTGCGCACCAGGGTGAATTCGGTTTCGGCCAGGCCCGGTTCGATCGAGGTCACGCGCACGCCGGTGCCGTGCAGATCGCTGCGCAGGCCCAGCGAGAACTGGGTGACGAAGGCCTTGGTGCCGCCGTAGGTGTTGCCGCCGGGATAGGGATAGCTGCCGGCGACCGAGCTGACGTTGAGGATCGCGCCGCGGCGCTCGATCAGCCTCGGCAGCAATGCATGCGTCAGCGTGACCAGCGCGGTGACATTGGTGTCGATCATCTGCCGCCACTGCGCGAGGTCCGCGCGCTGCGCCGGCGCGGTGCCGAGCGCGAGGCCGGCGTTGTTGACCAGGGCGTCGATGTCGCGGAAGTCCGCCGGCAGCGCGTCGAGCGCGGCATGCATCGCGGCCTCGTCGCGGATGTCGAACGCCGCGGTGTGCAGGCGCTCGCTGCCGTGCGCATCGACCAGGGCCTGCAGCCGTTCGGCGCGACGCCCCGTTGCGACCACGCGCCAGCCGCCGGCGAGAAAGCGCGCGACGGCAGCCGCGCCGAAACCGGAGGTGCCGCCGGTGATGAGGATGGTGCGGGTCATGACGGGTTTCCTTGAAACGCGGCGCCGGCAGGCGGCACGCGATCGATGCGGGATCAGGCACGGTCGGCGCGTGTCGTCCGCGCCGGGCCGCGGCTCAGTCGGACGCCTGGTCCGCGCAGCACTTCTTGTACTTCCTGCCGCTGCCGCAGCTGCAGGGATCGTTGCGGCCGGGCACGTCGGCGCGCCTGGCCGGCGCCGGGCGGCGGTCGTGCAGACGCTGCAGGTACATGTCGTAGAGCATGTCGGGCAGATCAAAGCTCAGGTCGAAACGTTCGTCGAGGGTCAGCATGTCCTCGGCCGTCATCTCCGCGTCCGCGAGCTGCGCGGGATCCACGATCGCCAGGCGCGTGATCACGCCCAGATCGTTGTCGATCGCCTCGTGGTCGTCCATCCACTTCACCCATTGCGCTTCGAACTGCGCGGCGCCGCGCAGGAAGCCGGCGGCCCAGGCCGCGGCGAACGGGAAGTCCTCGGGAATGCCGTCGAGTCCATCGGCGCCGTCGGCCTTCTCCTCGTCGCCTTCGGGTTCCGGCGGCAGGCCCAGCAGCGGCATCAGCGATTCGCGATCGTTCGCTTCGGAAGGATCGTGGCGGATGCGCTGTTCGACTTCGGCGGCCAGTCGCGTGATCAGCGCCTCGGCTTCGCGGGTCTGGCGTTCGTCGCGGCGCGGTACCTTGCCACTGCCCCAGATCGCCGGGAACGCCGTCGGCAGTTCGACATCGACCGGACCGACCGCGAGCGCGGACAGGAAACCGTCGAGCATTTCCAGATTGCCGAGGCCGGTTTCGGGATCGGTGCAGCGGTCGAGCAGCACATCCAGCCGGTCGAGTTCGGTGTCGCCGAGGGCGGTCGTGGGCTGGGTGGTCATGCGGGGTCGGCAACGTGCGGGGCGGTACAGCTTACCCGGTGCCGTCCTCGCGCCGGCCGGTCACCAGATGCCGGGCAGCAGGCGTTGCGTCGTGCGCGCGTATTCGGGGTAGTCGACCGGGAACGCCGCCGACAGCGCGGCTTCCTCGATCCGGATGCGCCCGCGCAGCGCGAACCACAACGGCGCGGCGACGACCAGCGGCGCCAGCCAGCTGCCCAGCGCGCACAGGAAGCCGAGGAACGTCACGACCAGACCGGTATAGGACGGATGACGCAGGTGACGGTAGGGACCGCTGCGGATCAACTTGTGATCGGCGGCGATGGCGACATCGACGGTGAAATGTCCGGCGAGCACGCGGATCGCCCACCAGCGGAACAGCATGCCGGCGAGCATCAGCGTGCAACCGCCCCAGAGCAGCACGGGTTGCCAGGCCGGCGGAAAGCGTCCCGGCGGCCAGATCGACACGACCAGCGCCACGGTCACGCAGCCGCCGATCACGAGCACCAGACGCGCCAGCGTGCCGGCATCGCGACTGCGATCGGACGCCCGATGGCGCAGCCCGATCCACAGCTCGCTGCAGCACCACAACAGACTCAACGCCGCGAACACGAGGACGCCGGCCATGGCCACGCTCCGGAGACGGGAGCGTCGAGCGTTGCAGGCTCAGTGTGATGTCGGAGTGCCGGGACCGGATTTCGTCGGCGGTTTGCGCGCCGGCGTATCGGTCTCGACCGGTTCGCTCGGCACGCGTCGCCGCCCGGTCGTCGACTTGCCGCGCGTGCGTGCCTTGGTCGCGCGATGCTTCTGCAGCATGTCCTCGGCCAGCACCACGTCTTCGGACAGGATGCCGGCCGCGCGCGCGATCGCGATGCGTGCCGCCGCCCGGTTCTCGTCCGGATTGGCCTGCAGCAGTTCGCGGATCGCCTCGCGCACCGACGCCTGCGCGTTGTGCTTCAGTTTCAGATCGCTGCCCTGCTGGAACAGCGCCAGCAGCACGTCGACGACGGGTTTGATCAGTGCCGCTTCGATGGTCATGGCGCCCTTCCTCCCTTGAGCCTCCATTGTCCTCAGACCGATCGCGTGGGCTGCGATCCGGATGGGACCGCGGGCACGGAATGCAGATGAACCTGCGGCGTCAGCGGAGGCTCGCTGGCGCTCCCGGCGGTGCGCCCCAGCGCAGCGTCCGCCGCGATCCGTAGAACTGAACAAGCCCGCCCATGCTTAACGCATTCACACATCCTGCCCGCATAATCGATCGACGCGCGACCGCGCGTGTCGCCCGCCTTTCCACCGGAGTCCTGCATGCGCGTGAGTTCACTGACGCTGGCCCTGTCCCTGCTGTTGTCGCCGGCCGCGTTCGCACAGACCCCGCCCCCGGCCGAAGCGCCCCCCCAGGCGCCGGGCGAGGCCCCGGAACCCACGCCGCCCCAGCCGCCTGCGACTGCGCCCGCCCCGGTGCCCTCGGCTGCAGGCGATGCCGAAGTCCCCGTCGCCGCCAGCGACGATCCTGGCGCGATGGAACAGGCCTCCAACCGCGTGCCGCTGCAGGAGATCCGTCGCTACGTCGGCGTCTTCAACGCCGTGCGCGAGGCCTACGTCGAGCCCGTCGAAGACCGCAAGCTGATGTCCTCGGCGATCCGCGGCCTGCTGCTCGATCTCGACCCGCACAGCGTCTACATGGAAAAGGACACCGCCACGGCCTTCGACGAAGGCACCGAAGGCGCCTACGACGGCATCGGCGTCGAAGTGATGTACCTGGGCGACGGCAGCATGCGCGTCATCGCGCCGATCGACGGCACGCCCGCCGAGAAGGCCGGCATCCGCGCGGGCGATGTCATTGTCAGCGTCGACGGCCGCACGCTCACCCCGTCCGACAACAACGGCCCCGGCCCGCTGCGCGGCGCGCCCGGCACGTCGGTGACCCTCGGCGTGCTGCGCGACGGCGAAACCGCGCCGCTGGAGATCCGCGTCGACCGCGAGACCATCCGCGTCGTCAGCGTGCGCGGCCGCATGCTCGAGCCCGGCTACGGCTACATCCGGCTCAGCCAGTTCCAGGTCGACACCGCGGCCGATTTCAGCCGCACCGTCGGCGAACTCCAGCAGCAGTCCGGCGGCACGTTGCGCGGCCTCGTCATCGACCTGCGCAGCAACCCCGGCGGCCTGCTGACCTCCGCGGTGCAGATCGCCGACGACCTGCTCGACAGCGGCAAGATCGTCAGCACACGCGGCCGCATTCCGATCAGCGACGCCGAGTTCAGCGCCACGCCGGGCGATCTGCTCGACGGCGCGCCGGTCATCGTGCTGGTGGACGTCGGCTCGGCCAGCGCCTCCGAAGTGCTGGCCGGCGCCCTGCGCGACAACAACCGCGCGCGCGTGATCGGCAGCCGCACCTTCGGCAAGGGCTCGGTGCAGACCGTCCTGCCGCTCGACAACGGCGACTCGGTCAAGCTCACCACCGCCCGCTACTACACCCCGAGCGGCCGCTCGATCCAGGCCCGCGGCATCGATCCCGACACCACCCTGCGCCCCGAAGGTGCGGACACCGCCGACCCCAATGCCCCGCGCGCCGCCACCGCCTACACCGAGGCCAATCTGCCGGGCCACCTGCAGGGCGACGAAGAAGACGGCTCCACCGGCGGCGAAGCCCTGCCCGGCGACGGCCCGATCAATGCCGCGCTGGCCGAACTGAAGAAGCCGTGGACC
Source organism: Proluteimonas flavola (assembly GCF_021191705.1). Taxonomy (GTDB): domain Bacteria; phylum Pseudomonadota; class Gammaproteobacteria; order Xanthomonadales; family Xanthomonadaceae; genus Luteimonas; species Luteimonas flavola. The sequence continues at coordinate 6,398 of NZ_JAIWPU010000051.1, read as the reverse complement.
CCCACCGCCCAGGTGCACGCGGATGACGCACCGCCCGCGATTGCACCGGCCGAAGCTGGAAGGCCCGCGCCTGCAGCAGCACCGACGCCTGCAACGGACACTGCGCCAGCGCCGACGGCCGAACCCACTCCAGCAGCAGAACCGGCTTCCACGCCCGAGACCTCGGCAGCCCCTGCCGCGAAGCCCGAGACCACCGAGCCCGCACCGCCGACGCCCTGATCGGCGAGACCGCGTCGCCCCGGCGAAAGCCGGGGTCCTGCGACTTCAGCCGTCATGGCGATGGCGAACGCGCGCAGCCCTAATTCCCCCGCGCCACCACCCACCACCCCAGTGCAGCCAGCAACACCCCCATCACCACGCTCGCGGTCACATACACCGCCGCCATCGCCACATCCCCGCGTCGCAGCAGCGCCAGCGTCTCCAGTCCGAACGCCGAGAACGTGGTGAATCCGCCCATCACCCCCACGATCAGCGCCGCCCGCACGTCCGGCGTGAACCAGCCATGCCGCGCAATCCCGCCCACCAGCAACCCGGCGACCAGGCAGCCGAGCAGGTTCACCACGAACGTCCCCACCGGAAACCGCGGCGGCGCCTCGGCCGTTGCGCCCGCGAACTGCAGCATCCACACCGACAGCTGATACCGGCACACCGAACCGAACGCGCCGCCCAGCGCGATGAGCGCCAGCCGGTTCATCGAACGCGTCCCGCGCGACACGCGCACACGCCGTCATCGGCGACATGCAGCGCCAGGAAAGCGGAAAGCATCGGAAGCATCGCGTCCTCGAATGCGGGACAGCCACCGCACGCAACATCGCAGAAATGGCGCGCCTGGAGGGATTCGAACCCCCGACCAATGGCTTCGGAAGCCACTACTCTATCCGGCTGAGCTACAGGCGCGTCGTCCACGCCGTGCCGGAAGACGGGCAGGGCGGCCGCGCATTGTAGCGAAACCGCGCACCCGCAGACAGCCTGTCTGTTTCCGCCCGGCGACGTCCGGATGGATTGAGCAAAGCGAACCCCTTCGGCTTGCACGCAGAAAATCGCGGTCCCACAAACTCGACGCCTCTTCGGCAAGCGGCAGCATCTGCCGGAACCCTGCGATTGAGAAGGCGGGACGTTCATGACGGTTGCATACGCGTTGGGAAAGTCCCTGGATTCCCGCTTTCGCGGAATGACGGGCTGGGATGTCCGCTCCCGCGCGGGCGCGAGCCCGGAATGACGGATGAAAGGGGTGTTCGTGCGCGATGACGCGTCACGACGCTGTCTGCGCCGCTGCTATCCTCTCGTCGCCATGCACGATGACGAACGCTTCGCCGAACCTTCCGTCCCACGCTGGCGCGAGCGCCTGCGGCAATACTGGAAGCTGGTGCGTGGCGACCGCCCGATCGGGTGGCTGCTGCTGCTGTGGCCGACCTGGTGGGCGCTGTGGATCGCCGCCGGCGGCGTGCCGCCGCTGTGGACGCTGGTGGTGTTCAGTGTGGGCGTCTGGCTGACGCGTTCGGCCGGCTGCGTGATCAACGACTACGCCGACCGCTGGCTCGATCCGCATGTCGAACGCACGAAGGACCGGCCGCTGGCCAGCGGCGCGGTACGCGGCCGCGAGGCGCTGCTGCTGTTCGCGGCGTTGATGCTGGCCGCATTCGCGCTGGTGCTGACGATGAACCGGCTGACGGTGGCGATGAGCGTCGTGGGCGTATTCCTCGCCGCGAGCTATCCCTATCTCAAGCGGCATACCTACCTGCCGCAGGTGTATCTGGGCATCTCCTTCGGCTGGGCGATCCCGATGGCGTTCGCGGCCGTGCAGGGCACGGTGCCGCCGCTGGGCTGGCTTCTGTTCGTCGCCAACATCTTCTGGACCACCGGCTACGACACCTGGTACGCGATGGTCGACCGCGAGGACGACATCCGCGCCGGTTCGAAGTCGACGGCGATCCTGTTCGGCGATCTCGATCTGGTTGCGCAGGGCGTGCTCTACACGCTGGCGTTCGCGGCGCTCGCGCTGGTGGGGCGCGAGGCGGGCCTGGGACCGAACTACTGGCTCGGCCTGGGGCTGGCCGTACTGCTCGTGATCTGGGAGTTCGTCGTCGCCCGGCACCGCGAACGCGACGCGTGTTTCCGCGCGTTCCTGCACAACCACTGGGTCGGCATGATGATCTTCGCCGGCATCGCGGCGCATTACGCGTTGCCGCCGGTAACGGTATTGACGCGCTGAGCCGGACGGCGTCGTTGCGGTGCGCGTCGCCGCGATTGCAGTGGAGTTCTGCAGACCGGTCGACCCGCGTGCCCGCTGCTGTGTCGAGGCCGGGGCTGTACCGCCGTCGAGAGACGCGATCGGCATGGCGTCGCGCTGCGGGCTTGGATACCGCACGGCTCAGCGCACCCGCGCGCAGACCCACGCATCGACGCGCTGCACGCCCGCCTGCCGCAATGCATGTGCAGCGGCATGCAATGTGGTCCCGGTGGTCATGACATCGTCGACCAGCGCGACGTGCGCGGGGATGTCACGCCTGGTCCGGACCGCGAATGCATGACGCAGGTTGCGCCGGCGAGCCTTCGCATCGAGTCGCGACTGCGGCGCGGTCGCTCGTACGCGCCGCAGAAGGTCGGTGCGCAGCGGCAGGCCGTGGCGACGCGCGAGCAGGCGCGCGAGTTCCAGCGCCTGGTCGTAGCCGCGCTCGCGCAGTCGTGCGACGTGCAGGGGAATCGGCACCAGGGCGCCGGGAGGCGCTGCGCCTGAAGTCGCGTGTACGAGACAGTCGCCCAGCAATGCCCCCGCGGCGAGATCGCGATGGAACTTGAAGCGCGGCAGCAGCCGGTCCACGGGGAATCGGTAATCGAACGCGGCGATCACTGCGTCCAGGGGCGGCGGGCGATGCAGGCAGGCGCCACAGACCGGATCCTGCGTCGGCAGCGGTTGCGCGCAGCGCGTGCAGGCATGTGGCATCCGGGGCAGCACGGCGGTGCAGCCCGGGCAGAGATCGCCGCCTGCTGCGCCGGGCTCGCGGCACACCAGGCAACGGCCGGGCTGTAGGTGAGCGCAACGAGTGAGATTTGCCTCGCTGAAGCAACAAGCAGTTATAGAGGTCTAGTTATCCAAGCGTGAGACAGAAATCACTCGAATGAATGAAATTTCCATCAAGGCGAACCCTATAGCGTGAGAATAACGTAGGCGCTTCGAACGACCGCGTCGAGCGGGGTGTCGGGTTCAATCAGCCTTGGTGCGTCGATGCTACGCGATCGAACGAAGGCTCAGCAGGCTGATTGCCTCTGCAGACCGAGGTCCACTCTTCGGCTGTTCGGAGGATCTACAAAGCGAATGAGCCTAACTCCTAGGGCCGGATGAGGGAAATTCTGACCCCATCAACGACAGCTCACTGAGAAGATGGGCGACACCCCTTGCCCGCGCGGCATTGGATCATCTCCAGATCACTATCGCTCTCTTCGGACTGCTCAGCGCAGGCCGCTGATTCCGAGCGTAGTTGTTGGTGCTTTGCGCCTAGATCCTGACCGGCGGAACATAAGACAAGCGAAAGTTGTCAAAAAGTTGAGAAAGATACCCGTGCTAAGAGAATTGATCGTTCCGATTCTAATTTTGATACTCGCTGGGGAAGATTCTACCGAGGCGCATAGAGCTAGCTGCCCGATCACGAGCTCCTACAATGTGGATGGCGAGCTGAGAGTGCTCCGGCATGATTCCACTACCCAGCAATCAGACCCAGTAGATATTCAAAGCCTGCGAGAGGGCGACCGTTTGATCGCCGTGTTAAGGACCTCGAACGGTGCGATTGAACGATTAAACGAAGGCGTGGGATTTATATCTGGGGGAGGACTTAGCATCTCGGAGGACGGGCTCGTTGGTGCTTCCAGCTTATCAGCTTGGCGCCACGTTGACCCCGAGACTATACCGATCGAGACGTGGCTTAATGTGCGCTATCAGCGAGGCGGCCGCGTCTACGCCATATGCATAACTGATAACTAGCGACGCGAATTAACTCTGGCGGCTTGGGCTTCGGCAAAGCCGTCTCGAGAAACAGAATCGCTGTCGGAAAACAGGCATAAGAATGACCACGAGAATTCTAGTCATATTCGGCGCAATCAGCCGAGCGGCTGCGGCGTCTTAGCTTCATGAATATAATCGATACCAGGCGTGCTCAGTTAAGAAAGCGCACAATATTCCCGAGACTAAAGGCGTCTCGTAAGGGTCGCGCTGAGTCGAGAGGGAGATAAATCCTCCGCAGGCAAGTTGGCCTTAGTAAGACTTGGCTACCCACGAAGGGTAGAGATAAAAAGCCCAAAGATCACTGCGGCGCGGCAGTGAATTGGCCGGGCTCCACCTAATGCGACCCAGCCGCTTTAAGCGGAAGTATAAGGAAACAGCATGTTCTTTACTGAGCCCGTTTTTATCTTCCTCGGGCTGCCGTTGCTTGTAGCGGCGTACCGGGCTGCGCAGCACCTGCCCGTCCAGGCACGGGTGATATTGCTTCTAGTGGCTTCGCTTGGGCTCTATGCAATCGCATCATTCCGCTTCTTGCCACTCCTAATGACGTGCGTGCTATGTAACTTTTGGATAGGTGTCCGCATCGCAAATGCGCGAAGCGACCGGGACGCGCGAACGGCTTTGACAATAGGTGTCTGCGCAAATCTGGCACTTCTCATTTACTTCAAGTCGAACGGTGTTGAGTTCGGTGGCGCACCCAGCGCAGACTTAACGCTTCCATTAGGCATATCTTTCTACACCATTACCCATCTTGTATACTTGGTTCATTGTTACAAAACTCGAGCGCCCGGCAGCCTTGATAAGCTGGCGCTAGTTGCTTCCTATTTTCCGCACCTAGCTGCCGGACCGATTCTCTACTACGGCGATGTAGCGACTCAACTCGACCGCGACTCAGATGGAGTAACGGTTGCGAACCTGCTGGCGGGAATATCTCTATTTGCTATAGGACTTGCGAAGAAACTATTTATCGCAGACACCATAGCGCCCTATGCTGACGTTGCGTTCGAGATCGCCGGTCAGGGCGGGATAACACCCATTTTTGCCTGGATGGGTGCAATAGCTTTCGCCTTGCAGCTCTACTTCGACTTCTCCGGCTACTCAGATATGGCTGTCGGCCTCTCATTGATGTTCGGGATAAGGCTACCTATTAACTTTAACTCGCCATACAAGTCGGCGAGTATGGTTGAGTTCTGGTCCCGATGGCACATCTCGCTCTCGCGGGTACTTCGTGAACTCGTATTCGTTCCGCTTGGCGGTCTGAAAAGGTCTGCTTCGCGGCGCTATCTTGTGCTCATTGGAACGATGATTATTGGCGGCGCCTGGCACGGTACATCTGTGAACTACTGGCTTTTCGGACTGGTCAGCGGCCTGCTGCTCTGTGTCAATCACGCTTATCGAGCGTGGGCACGTAATCAAGGCTGGCTGCGCAACCGAGTGGCCATGAGCTGGGTGTACCACCCATTAACGTTACTGTGCATCTTAGTGCTCGCCACAATATTTCGTGCGCCCGATGTGCACGTGCTAGCAACGATGCTAGGGGGCATGGGAGGAGCGGGTTATACCGGCCACGCCCAGTCGATTCCCCCGGAAGTGTTACTGACCTTGCGCGGATTGTCGCTAATCGAGTTTTCGATCACGGCAGCGCTATTCTCATCCATCGTACTCTTCGCGCCTAATTCCAACGAGATAATCCGGCCTTTGATGAGGATCGACAGAGTTGCATGGCGTCCACGCTTGCGGGATGGAGCTTTTGCCGGATTCGCGCTAGCCCTAGCGCTCTCTTCGATGACGTCTGAGACCAGGTTTCTATATGTCAACTTCTAATGGGATCACGCGATTCATAATTGCGGGTGCATTAACAGTAGTGGTGTTATGCGGCACAGTTGGCGCAGTAAATCTAGCGATTGATCCTTTGTGGATTTGGGGCCATCGCATTGACACCAAGCGCTTGCACCTTCCGGTGGACATGCGCCTGCAGCGCGTTAATGCGGCATTGCAACGTAAGGGATCCGAAGCCGAAACATTAGTCATCGGAAGTAGCCGAACCGGGAGCTACGGAGCAGATGACAACCAAGGAACCGTAAATTTTTCAGTGCACTCGATGCTCCCAATCGAGTATCTGGACGCGATAAGGACGGCAGACCTCATAAACAACCGTCGTTTTCAGAAAGTGTACATTGGGGTCGATTTTCCACTGTCTAGCGCGCACTACGTAGACCTTAATCCTAGAGCCTCCTCTTACCTCGCTCGTGTGAACTCGGCCGGGTATCGAATAACCTGATTAGCACGGACTTTCAGTAGAGAACACCGGGACATCGCGCAGAGCCCGCTCTGGCCAGGGCTTGCTGGTAGCGGCGGCCGACAACAGGCTCGGCACCAGCGTTGTCAGGGCGAAGCGTCG
>NZ_JAIWPU010000005.1 GCF_021191705.1 Proluteimonas flavola | reverse complement strand
CGTCGACAGCGGCCAACGGGCCGGCAAGCGCCGCATTCGCGGCGGCCGCGGGGCGATCCGCCGCGTGCTCTACATGGCGTGCTGGTCGGTGATCCGCATGCAGCCCGAATTCAAGGCCCGGTACGACCGGCTGCGCGGCCAAGGCAAGTGCGCCAAGCTCGCCGTGACCGCGTGCATGCGCGTACTGCTGGTCAGGCTCAACGCCATGGCGCGCGACAGGACTGAATGGATCACGCTGCCCGCGTAGAAGACAGTTGCTCCCACATGTGGCCCGGCCCGCCATGCGCCTGAGGAACAGCGGCAGGCATCCGGCCGCCCCCTTTCCGCAGGCACGTGCCGTCGCACCGCCCCACGCACACGAAAACGCCGCGCCGGTCGCCCGAGGCGGCGCCGTCTGCCGTACTCAGTCTTCGAGTTCGGCGTCCAGCGACAACGGCACCGCCGACAGCGCCTTCGACACCGGACAGTTCTGCTTGGCGTCGTCGGCGATCTCGCGGAACTTGGCCGCGTCGATGCCCGGCACCTTGGCGCGGGTCTTCAGGCGGATCGAACTGATCTGCGGCCCACCGTCCATCGATAGGTCGACGTCGGCGCGCGTGTCCAGCGATTCGGGCGGAAAGCCCGCTTCGGTGAGCTTGGCCGACAGCGCCATCGTGAAGCAGCCCGCGTGCGCGGCGGCGATCAGTTCCTCGGGATTGGTGCCTGTCTCGTCGCCGAAGCGGGTGCCGAACGCATAGCGCGTATCCGACAACAGGCCGCTTTGCGGCGTCGACAGCGTGCCCTTGCCGGACTTCAGATCGCCGGTCCAGTGGGCGGTGGCGTGACGGGCGATACCCATATGCGTGCTCCTCGAGAGTTGGGCCGTGCATGGTGGACCCCCGTCCGTGACGCGCGCGTCCCGGTGATGCGACGCAGCACCTGCGCGTGGACGGTGGATGCACGATGATCCGGCCATGACATTCCCACCGTCCCTCGCCGCAGTCCTCGCCGATGCCTTGCTCGCAGTCCATGTCGGCATTGCGGTATTCGTCGTCGGCATGACGCTCGCGCTGCTGGTCGGCGGCCCGATGGGCTGGCGCTGGGTGCGGCGCCGCTGGCTGCGCTGGCTGCATGTGGCGCTGGTCGTGGTGATCGCGCTGCAGGCCTGGCTCGGTCGCCTGTGCCCGCTGACGATCTGGGAACAGTGGCTGCGTACGCGCGCCGGACAGCAGACCTACAGCGAATCCTTCGTCGCCTACTGGCTGTCGGAAGTGCTGTTTTTCGAGGCGCCCTGGTGGACATTCGTCGCCGCCTACAGCGTGCTCGCACTGGTGGTCGCCGGCGCCTGGATCCTGTGGCCGCAGCGCCGCCGCACCTCGCGATAGGACCGGGAAACGCAAAAGCCCTGTTTTTTTGCGGTTTCCTATTGGCGCACGTGCCACGATGCCCTACATTCCGCTTGCCGGCTCGCTCGGCCCGGACAACTCAATCATTACTCGACGAGGGAACCACACGCTCATGGCAACGAAGAAGGCCCCCACCAAGAAAGCCCCGGCCAAGAAGGCTGCTGCGCCGAAGAAGGCCGCCGCCGCCAAGCCGGCAGCACCGAAGCCGATCAAGGAAGCCCTGAGCAAGTCGGGCCTGGTCGCGCATATCGCCGAATCCACCGGCGTCGTGGCGAAGGACGTGCGCGCGGTGTTCGCAGCGCTCGAAGGCGCCGTGCACGGCTCGATCAGCAAGAAGGGCGCGGGTTCTTTCACCCTCCCCGGCCTGCTGAAGATCACGTCGGTCAGCGTGCCGGCCAAGCCGAAGCGCAAGGGCATCAACCCCTTCACCAAGGAAGAGCAGTGGTTCGCCGCCAAGCCCGCCTCGGTCAAGGTCAAGGTGCGCCCGCTCAAGAAGCTCAAGGACGCCGCCGCCTGATTCCAGGCGCCACGTGTCTTTCGATCGGGACGGCCTTGGCCGTCCCGATTTCGTTTCGGGATGTGCTTCGAACGCACTGGTCGCCCGGTTCTGAATGATTCCCCCGGCGACGCAAACCGTGCACATCCGGTGAACGTTTACCGTCGCATGCTCGGCGCCGTTTTCTCCCTACCGATGGATATCGAACGATGAGCTTCCAGGGCTTTCTCAATCATCTGCTCACCTCGCAGGCCGGCGGCAAGCCCGGCAGCAGCCTGCTCAATGCGGATTTCGGCAAGGGCGCGGCCACCGGCGGCGCGCTGGGCCTGCTGCTCGGCAAGAACAGGAAGACCCGCAAGGTCGCGACCTATGGCGGCCTCGCCGCGATCGGCGTCATGGCCTACAAGGCCTACGGCGATTACCAGAAGCAGCAGGCCGGTGCGGCCACCGGTGCGCCGCAGACCGTCGACCGCCTGCCCGCGCCGCAGGTCGACATCCACAGCCAGGCGATCCTCAAGGCGCTGGTCGCCGCCGCCAAGGCCGACGGCCATATCGATGCGCGCGAGCGCGAGGTCATCGAAGGCGAATTCAAGCGCATCGACGAAGGCGCCGACGTGCAGCGCTGGCTGCACGCGGAACTGGAAAAGCCGCTGGATCCGGCCGAAGTCGCCAGCGCCGCGACCACGCCCGAGATCGCGTCGGAGATGTATCTGGCGAGCGTGCTCGTCGCCGACGAGACCAGCTTCATGGAGCGCAGCTATCTCGACGAACTCGCGCGCCAGCTCAAGCTCGCGCCCGAGCTCAAGGCGCGCTTGGAACAGGAAGTGAAGACGAACGCCCAAGCGCGCTGAGCCCGCTTCGCACATCCGGAACGGCCTGCCTCGTGCAGGCCGTTCTGCGTTGCGCGAGCCGCTGCACTGACTCCGGCTTCGCACGCGACCTGCGACGCTGACGCCATGTCCGAGCCCGATCCCGCACCCGGTTCCACCCCGCACGCCGCACTGAAGCCCGCACGCAAGCCGCGCCGCGATTACACGCCCCAGCTGCGGGCCACGCTGGGCTTCGTGTTCTGGGCCGCGTTGTTCGCGGCCGTCGGCTACTGGGCCTGGCACCAGCCGTTCATGGCCAAGCCGCGCGCGATCGCCGCGCTGTCGGCAGCGCCTGCGCCCGAGACCCTGCCGATGCCGGTCGACGGCGTCCGCGCATCGCGCGTGGCCGACACCTTCGGCGCGCCGCGTGGACGCGACCGCCAGCACGAAGGCGTCGACATCTTCGCGCCGCGCGGCACGCCGGTGCGCAGCACGACCGGGGGTCTCGTCGTCGGCGTGCGCGAAGGCGGCCTCGGCGGCAAGCAGGTCTGGGTCATGGGCCCGGGCCGGCAGCGCCATTACTACGCACATCTCGACGGCTTCGCGGATCTGCTGGAGGTCGGCGATCTGGTGCGGCCCGGCGATGCGCTGGGCATCGTCGGCGACACCGGCAATGCACGCGGCACGCCGCCGCATCTGCATTACGGCGTCTATGCCAGCGATGGCGCGTTCGACCCACTGCCGCTGCTGCGCGGGCACGGTGCCGACACCGGCGACGCGGCGCGCTAGCATCCGGAGGCCGCGCACACGACGCACGGCGAGGCGGACCTGCGCACGCTCGAAGACGTGAACGGGCTGCGCGTCTACAACGAACGGCCGCAGCCGCTCCGTACCGCGCCTGTGCCCACGGCGCTGCGCATTCGGGTGCATCCGCGCATCGGCGCGCAGGGACCGCTGCACCGCCACAGCGGCCACTATGATCTGCGTCGCGACGGCGGGACCTGACGCATCACCGCGGCGTCCATCGATCCGTCACCCGCGCAGCGCTAATCTGATCCACGCGACGCGCCTCTTCGGACACTCTGCAATGGACAAACGGTTCTGGATCTGCGGCTTCACGATCTCCGCCACCGCGCTGGCGCTGGGCTTCTTCGTGCATGGCCTGCTGCTGCGCGACGACTACCTCGCCCTCGCCCATCTGTTCCGCCCGCAGGCGGATGCGAACGCGCAGGTCGGCTGGATCCTGCTCGCCTACGTCTCGCTGGGACTGGCGATGACCTGGCTCTACCGCTGGCTGCCGCCACCGCACCGCAGCAAGCGCTGGCACGGCGCGCGCTTCGGCCTGGCGATCGCGCTGGTGTCGTTCGTGCCCTGGCATCTGCTCGCGCACGCGGGCCAGCCGTTTCCGCTGGCGCTGTCGCTGAAGCAGATCGTCTTCGACGTGATCGCGATGCTGCTGCTCGGCCTGCTGCTCGCGTGGCTGCAGCCGCACCGCCGGCCGCTGGCACCCGCGCCCAACTGACGCGCCGCTAATCCCGTATTCACGGCGCCTGCGTAGGGTGCCTCCATCGTCGCTCCGGAGCGTGCCATGCGCCGTCCCCTGCAGTTGTCCGCCGCAGCCCTGCTGCTGCTCGTCGTCACCGCCTGCACCTCGCTCGGTGTGGTCTCGGCCTGGCTCAACGACCAGGTCGCGTTCACCACGCCGCAGTTGCAGCGCCAGCTCGACACGCGCTTCCCGCGCACCTTCGACAAGCTCGGCGGCCTGGTGTCGGTCACGCTCGACAATCCGCGCCTGACGATTCCGCAGGGCGATCGCCGACTGCGACTGGACTTCGATCTCGGCGTCGGCGGCGTCGCGGCGGACGACCGTCCGGGCCGTCTCGCCCTGGTGAGCGGCCTGCGCTACGACCCCGCGACCCGCGGCCTGCATCTCGAGGATCCCGAACTGCTGCAGTTCGATCTGCCCGGCTCCAACGCCCTGCTCAAGGGCGGCGCGCGCGGCGTCGTCAACAGCCTGCTGTCGGAGTACGCGCGCAGCGAACCGGTCTATCGCCTCGACGACGATCTGCTGTCGAAGCTGCCCTCGGGCAAGCGCATCGGCAACGTCGACATCACCGATGGCCGCGTGGTGGTGCATCTTGCGCGCTGACCGCGGCACCGTGCGTCACGGCGGGGCACTGGCGGTCGCATTCGCGCTGGTGTGCGCACTCGGCGCCTGCGACCGCGACGCGGCACGCGCCGATGCCGCGGCATCCGGCCAGGCGACCGACGGTCCGTTGCCGCAGCCGCAACAGAACGCGGGCGGCGTCACCGGCCTGAGCGGAGCGCCGGGCCCCGGCAACATCCCGCTCGGCGGCGAACAGCCGCTGCCCGAAGCCGGCATCGAGGAAAGCGCACTGCGGCCACTCGAAGACAATCCGGAAACCGGCCTCACCGGCGTACCGGGCGACACCGCCGTCGCCGATCCTGAGCCGACGCCCGAAGAAGCCGCCGCGGTGATCCGCACCTACTACGCCGCGATCAACGCGGTCGACTACGCGCGCGCCTACGCACTGTGGTCCGATGGCGGCCGCGCCAGCGGACAGTCGCCCGAACAGTTCGCGGCCGGCTTCGGCGACACCTCGGTGGTGATGGTCGACATCGGCGCACCGGGCGCGGTCGAAGCCGCCGCCGGCTCGCGCTTCATCGAAGTGCCCGTCTCGCTCCGCGCCCAGCAGACCGACGGCAGCAGCCGTCGTTTCGAAGGCCGCTACGTCCTGCGCCGCGCCATGGTCGACGGCGCCAGCGACGCGCAGCGCGCATGGCGGATCGCGTCGGCGGATCTGCGGGAGGTTTCCTCGCAGTAGGATTCAAAGCACCTCTTCCACGGGGGCAGGTGCATCGCCCGCTTCCACTGCGCGGAAGACCGCTTTATCTCTTGGGCTGCAGTATCGTGCCGGTGCACTTCTTCGAACCGCAGCGGCAGCCCCACAGCTTCTTGAGCTTCGGCGTGTGTCGCTCGGCGAGGGTGATGCCATAGTTGTAGGCCAGTTCCTCGCCGGCCGCGATGTCGCGGATCGCCTCGATGAAGACCTTGTCCTTGTGCCGGCGCTCCTTCGGATCCTCCTGCACCACCGCTTCGCAGTTCGGCGCGCAGCTGTGGTTGATCCAGCGCGCGATGTTGCCGTCCTCGTTCCCGTCGATGACGTAGTCGTCGTTGAGCGTGAAGAGGAACGTGTGGCCGTCCTCGTCGACATCGCCGTACTGCGCATCGACCTCGTCGTGCGTACGCAGCAATCCCTTGTAGCGGACGATCCGCTCGCCCTTGGCGATGGCCTGGGTCGCGAACACCCCGTTGCCGTGGATGCTCGACAGACGCGCCTCGATCTTCTTCGGCGTCCTGGGCTTCTTCGGCGTCTTGGGCATTGCGGATTCCACGGCGGGGTGAACCCGCATTGTGGCCAACAACCCGTCGAGCCGCCAGCGACAGCGCGTCGCCGCCGCGCCCCTGCGATGAACGCCCGTTGCCGGCCACATTGAGCTGCCGGACGCAAAAGCGTACAATTTTGGTCCGCTTTCATCCGACGCTCTTCCGGTCGCCCCCGCCCGCAATGCTCCGTGTCACCAAGCTCACCGATTACGCCACCGTCGTCCTGACCGTGCTCGCCGCGCGGCCGCAGGTGGTGATGAGTGCGTCCGATCTGGCAGAGCAATCGGGCCTCGAGGCGCCGACGGTCAGCAAGCTGCTCAAGCCGCTGGCGCAGGCCGGTCTGGTCGAAGGCTTCCGCGGCGCCAACGGCGGCTATCGCCTGGCACGTGAGGCCGCGGCCATCAGCCTGGTGGAAATCGTCGAGGCCATGGAAGGGCCGCTCGCGATGACCGAGTGCAGCCTGCACGACGGCCAGTGCGGCATTTCCGAGCAGTGCGGCGTGCGCGGCAACTGGCGCCGGATCAACGACGTGGTGGCCGATGCGCTGCGCGCCGTGAGCCTGGCGCAGATGCAGGGCGACGCGCCGCGTCCACACCCCATTTCCACCGCCGGTGGGGCGAAGCGCATCGACGCCCGCCTCGCCCGCGCTTAGACAGTAGGCAGCCCCCATGGCCACCGACATCGCAGAACCGATTGCGAACGCACCGCTTCAGAACGAGGCGATCCACGAGCAGCTCGGCCGTCGCTACGACGCCGGCTTCGTCACCGACATCGAGTCCGACAGCTTTCCGCCCGGCCTCGACGAGGATGTCGTCCGCGCCTTGTCAGCGAAGAAGAACGAGCCCGAGTGGATGACGCAATGGCGCCTGGCCGCCTACCGCCACTGGCTGACCATGCCGGTGCCGCACTGGGCGAAGCTGTCGATCGCGCCGATCGATTTCCAGTCGGTCAGCTACTACTCCGCGCCCAAGGCCAAGTACGCCTCGCTCGACGACGTGCCGCAGGAACTGCTCGACACCTACGACAAGCTCGGCGTGCCGCTGCATGAGCGCGCCCGGCTTGCCGGCGTCGCCGTCGACGCGGTGTTCGACTCGGTCTCGGTCGGCACCACCTTCAAGAAGGAACTCGCCGAGAAGGGCATCATCTTCTGTTCGATGTCGGAGGCGATCGCCGATCATCCGGAACTGGTGAAGCAGTACCTCGGCAGCGTGGTGCCGGTCGGCGACAACTATTTCGCCGCACTGAACTCGGCCGTGTTCTCCGACGGCAGCTTCGTGTTCATTCCCAAGGGCGTGCGTTGCCCGATGGAACTGAGCACCTATTTCCGCATCAACGCCGGCCACACCGGCCAGTTCGAGCGCACGCTGATCATCTGCGAGGACAAGGCCTACGTGTCCTACCTCGAAGGCTGCACCGCGCCGATGCGCGACGAGAACCAGCTGCATGCGGCGGTCGTCGAGCTGGTCGCGCTGGAAGACGCCGAGATCAAGTATTCGACGGTGCAGAACTGGTACCCCGGCGACGAGAACGGCAAGGGCGGCATCTACAACTTCGTGACCAAGCGTGCGGAATGTCGCGGGAACCGCAGCCGCGTGGTCTGGGCGCAGGTCGAAACCGGATCGGCGATCACCTGGAAGTACCCGTCCTGCGTGCTGCTCGGCGACGATTCGTCCGGCGAGTTCCATTCGGTCGCGCTGACCCACCATCGCCAGCAGGCCGACACCGGCACCAAGATGATCCACGTCGGCAAGCGCACCAAGTCGAAGATCGTCAGCAAGGGCATCAGCGCCGGCCGCGGGCAGAATACCTATCGCGGACTGGTCAGGATCGGCGCGGGCGCCGAGGGTGCGCGCAACTACACCCAGTGCGATTCGCTGCTGATCGGCAAGCAATGCGGCGCGCACACCTTCCCGTACATCGAGGTCAAGCATCCCGGTGCGACCGTCGAGCACGAAGCCACCACCTCGAAGATCAGCGACGACCAGCTGTTCTACTGCCGCACGCGCGGCATCCGCGAGGAAGACGCGGTCAGCCTGATCGTCGACGGCTTCTGCAAGCAGGTGTTCCGCGAACTGCCGATGGAGTTCGCCGTCGAGGCCAAGAAGCTGCTCGACGTGTCGCTGGAAGGTTCGGTCGGCTGACGCCCACCGAACCTTCGGGATTCGGGATTGGGGATTGGGATTCGCAAGAGCCCGACCGCAGTCCGGTTCCCCGCCTTTTCCGAATCCCCAATCCCTCATTTCGAATCCCCATGCTCAACATCGCCAACCTGCACGCCTCCATCAACGAACGCGACATCCTCAAGGGCCTTTCGCTGCACGTGAAGCCGGGCGAAGTCCACGCGATCATGGGGCCCAACGGCGCCGGCAAGTCGACGCTGGGCAACCTGCTCGCCGGTCGCGAGGGGTACGAGGTCACCGACGGCACCGTCGCGTTCCAGGGCCAGGATCTGCTGGCGCTCGAACCCGAAGAGCGCGCCGCGGCCGGCGTGTTCCTCGCGTTCCAGTATCCGGTCGAGATTCCGGGCGTGAACAACACCTATTTCCTGCGCAGCGCACTCAATGCGCAGCGCAGGGCGCGCGGCGAGGAGGAACTCGATTCGATGCAGTTCCTCAAGCTGGTGCGCGAGAAACTGGCCGTGCTGCACCTCGACGACCGCCTGCTGCATCGCGGCGTCAACGAAGGCTTCTCGGGCGGAGAAAAGAAGCGCAACGAAATCTTCCAGTTGGCCGTGCTCGAGCCGAAGCTGGCGATTCTCGACGAGACCGACTCGGGCCTCGACATCGATGCGCTGAAGAACGTCGCCGACGGCGTCAACGCCCTGCGTTCGCCCGACCGTGCCTTCATCGTGATCACGCATTACCAGCGCCTGCTCGACTACATCAAGCCCGACGTCGTGCACGTGCTGGCCGACGGTCGCATCGTGCAGACCGGTGGTCCGGAACTCGCGTTGCAGCTCGAAGAGAAGGGCTACGCCTGGATCAAGGACCGCGTCGCACCGGAGACCGCTGCCCCCGTTCAAGCCGGGGGCGGGCGCTGATGAGTGCCCTGCTCGACTCTCTCGCCGCCGGGTTCGATGGCGACGCCACGCGTCGTGCGGCCCTCGACGCGACGCTCGCCACCGGCCTGCCCGGCCCGCGCAGCGAAGCCTGGAAGTACACCTCGCTGCGCGCACTCGAGCGTCGCAGTTTCGTCGCGCCGCAGGCCGATCCGGCTGTCGACGCCGGACTGCTGGCCGCGATTCCCGCGCCGCGCCTGGTCTTCGTCAACGGCCGGCTGTCCGCAGCACTATCCGACGCAGGCGCGTCCGTACCGGGCCTGTCGATCGGTACGCTCGCCGATGTCGGCGCGCTGCCCGAGATCGACAATCGCGACGACGCCGTGTTCGCCCGCCTCAACGGCGCACTCGCGCGCGACGGCGCCTCGGTATCGGTCGAAGCCGGTGCCCGCATCGACGCACCCGTGCATCTGGTGTTCGTCGGCGCGCCTGCCGAGGGCGATCTCGCCTGGCATCTGCGTCACCACGTCGTGCTCGGCAAAGGCGCGGCGCTGACGCTGGTCGAGCATCACCTCGATGCCGGCGCGCACCGCCATCTCGACAACACCATCGTCTCGCTGCGCGTCGCCGACCACGCCGGGCTGCACCACGTGCGCCTGCAGCACCGCGGCATCGGCGCGACCAGCTTCCTGCGCACCGACGCCGAGCTGCAGGCCGCCTCGGTCTATACCCGCGTCGATGTCGAGGCCGGCGGCGCGCTGTCGCGCCACGAGCTCGACGTGCGCCTGCTCGGCGACGATGCGCGCCTGACCGCGAACGGTGTGCTGCTGGCCGGTGGCCGCGCGCACGTCGACACGCGCCTGGGCATCCGCCACGTCGCCAGGAACACCGCCTGCGAACTCAAGTGGCGCGGCATCGGCGACCAGCGCGGCCGCGTCGTGTTCCATGGCGGCATCACCATCGATGCCGGCGCCGACGGCACCGACGCGCGCCTGTCGAACAAGAACCTGCTGCTGTCGCCCACGGCCGAGATCGACACCCAGCCGGTGCTGGTGATCCACGCCGACGAAGTACAGGCCGCGCATGGCGCGACGGTCGGCCAGCTCGACCCGGGCGCGTTGTTCTACCTGCGTTCGCGCGGCCTGCCGGCGCCGGATGCCCAGCGCCTGCTGACCGCCGCGTTCGTCCGCGAGCCGCTGTCGACGATTGCCGATCCCGCGCTGCGTGCGCACGCCGAAGCCAGCCTGGATCGCGCGCTCTCGGGACTCGCACTCGCATGAGCGCCACACTGCCGCCGATCACGCCACCGTTCAGCGCACCCAGCGCACCGAGCGCGCATGGCGGCAGCGTCGACTGGGCTGCCGTGCGCGCCGATTTCCCGCTGCTGCTGCGCGAAGTCCACGGCAAGCCGCTGATCTACTTCGACAACGCCAACACCGGCCAGAAGCCCGCATCGGTGATCGACGCCGTCGACGGCTACTACCGGCGCCAGAACGCCAACGTCAGCCGCGCGGTGCACCAGCTCGGCACCGAGGCGACCGAAGCCTACGAGGGCACGCGCACCAGGCTCGCGCGTTTCCTCAACGTGCGCAGCGACGAACTGGTGCTGTGCAGCGGCACGACGTTCGCGATCAATCTGGTCGCCTACTCGTGGGCGCTGCCGCGGCTCAAGGCCGGCGACACGATCCTCGTCTCGCGCATGGAGCACCACGCCAACATCGTGCCGTGGCAGCTGGTCGCCGAGCGCACCGGTGCAACGGTGCGCGTGGCCGAGATCCTCGAGGACGGCACGCTCGACCTCGACGCCCTGCGCCGCGCGATGACGTCCGACGTCAAGCTGCTCGCGCTGACCCAGGTCTCCAACGTGCTCGGCACGGTGAACCCGGTGCGCGAGATTTGCCGCGAGGCGCGCAAGCGCGGCATCGTCACCGTCATCGACGGCTCGCAGGCGGTGCCGCACCGCCGCGTCGACGTCGCTGCGCTCGGCTGCGATTTCTACGCCTTCACCGGCCACAAGATGTGCGGCCCGACCGGTACCGGCGCGCTGTGGGCGCGCCGCGAGCATCTGCAGGCCATGCCGCCGTTCCTCGGCGGCGGCGAGATGATCAAGGAAGTCAGCTTCGGGAAGACGGTCTACAACGATCCGCCGCACCGCTTCGAGGCCGGCACGCCGAACATCGCCGGCTTCGTCGGCCTCGGCGCCGCGGTCGACTATCTCGACCGGCTCGGCATGGATCACGTCGAACGCCGCGAGGCCGAGCTGCTCGCGCACCTCACCGAATCGCTGCAGGAGATCGACGGTCTGCGCATCTTCGGCACCGCGCCGGACAAGGCCGCGGTCGTCGCGTTCCTGATCGAAGGCGCGCATGCGCACGATCTCGCCACGCTGCTGGATCTCGAAGGCGTCGCGATCCGCTCCGGCCAGCACTGCGCGCATCCGCTGCTGCAGTTCTACGGCGTTGCCGCCACGTGCCGCGCGTCGCCCGCTTTCTACAACACGCACGACGAAGTCGACGCCTTCGTCGCCGCCCTGCGCAAGGTGCGCACGCTGCTCGGTTGAGCCTGCATCCCATGTGGGAGCGGCCTTGGCCGCGATGGGCATGCCCTTCTGGTTGCAGCAGGCGCACCCCCTCGGCGGGATAATGGGCCGGTCCCGACTCCCGCCGCCGCCATGTCCGCTCCCGTATTCCGTGCCGCTTCGCCTGTCGATGTCCCCGCCCTCGTCACCCTGGTGACGGCCGCCTATCGCGGCGAGTCCAGCCGCAGCGGCTGGACCACCGAGGCCGACCTGCTCGACGGCGCGCGCATCGATCCCGATGTGCTGGCGCACGACATCGTCCGCCCCGACAGCCGCGTCGTCGTGATCGATGGCGAAGACGGACGCCCGCTCGCCTGCGCGCACGTGGCGATCGAGGACGGCGTCGGCTACTTCGGCATGTTCGCGGTCGATCCCACGCTACAGGGCCGCGGCACTGGCGACGCCCTGCTGCGCGAGTGCGAACGCATCGCCCGCGACGAATGGCGCCTGCCCGGCATGCGCATGACGGTCATCGACGTGCGCGACGCACTGATCGCCTGGTACGTGCGGCGCGGCTATCGCCGCACCGGCGTGCACAAACCGTTTCCCTACGGCGACACCCGCTTCGGCATTCCGCGACGCGACGACCTGCGGTTCGAGGTACTGGAAAAAACCTTTGGAGTGGCGGCATGAGCGAGACCTGGACCTTCGTCTGCGCCACCGGCGAGTTGCTGCCGGGCGAGATGCGCACCACCTTCGACGAGATCACCAGCGTGCCGATCATCGTCTTCAACCTCGACGGCGATCTCTACGCGCTCGAGGACCAGTGCAGCCACGAGGACTTCGGCCTGACGAGCGGAGGCGCGTTCGATGCGGCATCCGGCACGATCGAATGCGTGCTGCACGGCGCGAAGTTCGACGTGCGCGACGGCCGCCCGCTGTGCGCGCCTGCGTACGAGCCGGTGGCCAAATTCCCGACCAGGGTCGAGCACGGGGGCGTCTGGACCCGGGACGACCGCGACTGAAACGCGACCGCTCAACGATGGACCGGCATCGACACGTCAACCCGCGGTAACCGGAATCGTTACCCTTTGGTGTCGAGAATCATTCTCGGTTAAAATCCCGTGATCGGGCGATGGTGCCCGCGGGGGAAGCAGGCGTGCCGCAGGGCATCCGATCACTGAAGGAACGGTTCGGCACATCCGTGCGCCCGTGTGCCGACCGGGTGCGCGCCATGGCGCTCGGCCTGCTGTTCCTACTGCTGTGGGCGGCCACCCTGGGACCGGCCGCGATGGCCGTGACCCCGGCCTCCGGGACTGCCGCGCAGAGCTTCCAGGTCGAACACGGCGGCGAGACACCGCCCACGCAGGAACACACGCCATCGTTGTGCCACAGCCTCGCGACGCTGCGTCTGCACCTGCCGGCGGCCGATGTCGTCCTCGCTGCAACGGCACTGCCTGCCGTGCCTGCATCGCGACGCAGACCCCTCGCGCGGCGTCTGCGACCCGTACTCGCGCCCCCACGACACCGGCGGCCCCGCTGCCAGCACCGCGGCCGCGCTCCGCCCTGCTGATCCATGGATGCCGCCGGCCTGCGCCGGCGCCCGCATCGCGTACGCCCATCGCCGGATGCCATGCGACGCGGTCTGTCGCATGTCCGCATACGCACCTCATACCGGCCAGCCGACGCCACGCCGCGCTCCGACTCCGTCCAACGAGACCTCCATGAACCGTTCCCCGATCCGCCGTCCGCTCGCCATCGCCCTGCTGGGCCTGCTGTCCGCCCCCGCCTTCGCCGATTCCGCGCCGGCCACCTCGCCCAAGGATTTCGACACCATCGTCGTCACCGCCGCCGGATTCGAGCAGAAACTCACCGATGCGCCGGCGAGCATCAGCGTCATCACCCAGGAAGACCTGGCCAAGCGCCCGTACATGACCCTGCTCGACGCGGTGCGCGACCTCGAAGGCGTGGACATCGGCGAGACCCGCGACAAGACCGGCCAGGGCACCATCTCGATGCGCGGCATGGGCTCCGACTACACCCTGATCCTGATCAACGGCAAGCGCCAGAACAACCATGGCGACATCTACCCCAACAGCTTCGCCGGCAACCAGTTCAACCACATCCCGCCGCTGGATGCGATCGAGCGCATCGAGGTCATCCGCGGCCCGATGTCCACGCTCTACGGCGCCGACGCGATGGGTGGCGTGATCAACATCATCACCAAGCGCGAGCTCGACAGCTGGGCCGGCTCGGTCACGCTGGGCAGGACCTTCGAGACCGACGACCAGTTCGGCGACGACACCACCGCCGACTTCTTCATCACCGGCCCGCTGGTGCCCGGCAAGCTCAACCTGAGCGCGCGCGGCAGCTGGTACGAGCGCGACGCGTCCAATCCGGTGTATGCGCCGGTCACCGACCCGGCAGGCGAGGTCCATACCCGGTCGCTGGGCTTCGGCGGCGGCGGCAAGACCGTCGACAACACCAACAAGGCAGCCGGCATCACGCTGAGCTGGACCCCCACGGACGCCCAGACCATCACCCTGGACGTCGACACCTCGCGCCAGGAATACGACAACAGCACCAAGATCAACGATCTTGGCGTCGAGGAATACCCGGTCGGCACCGTGGACGACTACGGCGCCATGCTGCGCATCGGCACCACCGGGCGCATCGAACCCCGCGCCGGCTATCGCCCCAGCCAGAAGTTCACCCGCGACAACTGGTCGATCTCGCATGAGGGACGCTGGTCGTTCGGCAACAGCTTCGTGTCGCTGGGCTACGTCGAAACCCGCAACGAGGGTCGGACACTGCCCTACACCGTAGCCGAGCGCCAGAGCATGCAGTCGCTCTGGAACGCGGCCTGCGGCAACCTGGGCGGTACGGTCAACGCCGGCGGCTACTGCCCCAATTCCGCCACGGGCACCGGTTACAGCGCGAGCGGCTGGAACAATTTGTCCGAGGCACAGAAGCTGGCGATCATGGAATCGAACCTGACGCCGGCCCAGTACGCGGAACTGCTGGCCTATCTGCCCCGCCCCGACCGCACACTCGAAAGCAACCAGTACACGCTGGACGCCAAGCTCGATCTCCCCTTCCAGTGGAACGGCGAACATGTCGCGGTCGTCGGCGCGCAGGTCATCCAGGGCGAACTGATCGACGGCGTGTTCGGCATGGAACGCGGGACGCCAGGCGCCAAGCAGAAGCACGACATGTATTCGCTGTTCGTCGAGGACACCTGGACGGTCGCCGAGCCGCTGTCGGTGACCGCCGGCCTGCGCTACGACGACCATCAGGTGTTTGGCAACCACGTCAGCCCACGCCTGTACGGTGTGTGGAGCGCCAGCGAACAGTGGACGGTCAAGGGCGGCGTGAGCACCGGTTTCAAGACCCCCAAGACCACCCAGCTCTACGACGGCATCACCGGCTTCGGCAGTCAGGGCGTGTCGCCGATGTTCGGCAACCCGGACCTGCAGCCGGAAACCAGCACCAGCACCGAACTGGCCGCCTACTGGCAGCATCCGGACGGCCACAGCTTCAACGCCACGATCTTCCACAACAAGTTCGACGACAAGATCGGCTCGGAGGCCTGCGGGCCGACGCTGACCGTCGCCTGCACCAGCACTGGCGACTACGCGGACCTGGGCTATTCCAATTCGAGCAAGACGGTCAACATCGACGAGGTCGTGGTGCAGGGCGCCGAAGTGGCGGGCCGCTGGCGGATCAGCAATGCGTTCGGCTTCCGCGCCAACTACACCTATACCGACAGCGAACAGAAGAGCGGCAGCAATGCGGGCCGGCCGCTGGGCAACAGCGCCAAGCACATGGCCAACGCCACACTGGACTGGCAGGCGACGGACGCCTTCAACCTGTTCCTGACCGCCGAGGCGCGCTCCAAGCGCTATCGCGGTTTCGATACCGCACTTGCGCAGGAGTTGTACTGGAAGGACTACGAAGTCCTCCACCTGGGTGCTTCCTACCGGTTCAACGAAACGATCACCGTCAACGCCCGCATCAACAATCTGCTAGATCGCGACTTCACCTCCTACCAGTACACCTTCATCGAGGACAACGGCAGTTACACGCTGTCGGCGCAGGACGACTACAACAACAAGGACAAGGCCCGGAGCGTCTGGCTGAGCGTCAACGTCCGCTTCTGATCGGGATACTGCGACCCGTCAGTCGGGTCGCAGTCGTTCCGAATGACCTGGAAATGCCTGTCGCGCCTACGGCGCGGCGGGCATTTCTTCTTCCGGAGCGACCTTGTCGACGGCGGCAAACCGGACCAGCAGCAGTTCCCCGCCGCCATCGAGTCCGAACCGCCGCCGGCTGTCGGTCGCACGCAGCAACAGCGTGTCGCCGCGCGTGCCTTGGACCACATCCGTCTCCGCGAGGCCGACCTCTCCCGCCAGCACGTGGACCACCCAGCAGTCCCCCGGATCTACGAACACCACCATCGTGCCCAACAGCGGCCGGTGCCAGACCGACGCATCCACACAGCCGGCACGCCACATCAGGTTGAGCGCACTGACGCCCGGACCCGCCGGCTCACCATGCAATGCGCGACTGCCAGCGAACCGTAGCCGCGCATGCGGCGGCTGCAGGTCCGCGACCTGCCCATCCTCTAAGCGCAGGGTCAAGCCATCGCCCGACAACAGCATCAGCTCCCGGTCGACACCCTCGAACCGGGAAAACGCGGCAGGCCGATCGATGTCGGCAATCGACAGCCGCCATCGCCACTCTTCGCTGTCGACACCGGCTTCGGCATGGATCTCACGCGTCCAACCCTGGCCATTCCGCCAGCGGATGCATTGCGCATCCTGTGCGCGGAGGTGTCGGACAGGGGACGGATCGGTCATGCCGCCAGTCTAGGGCGTGTCATCAATCCCGAGCAGGTCGCGCCGCTCCAGCCGGCGCCGCGCGGCTTGGCCTGACGGCCAGTCAGGCACTGCGCCACGCAACACCACCTGACGGCCTTCCAGACCCAACGCGGCCTGCTCCGAATTGATGACACGCTGGGCCGACGCGAGAACGGAACGCCCAAAACAGGGTCGCCCGCCTGGCATCCATTGCGAGGCGGGCGACGGTTACGTCCCTGTAGCAGCATCCTGCCGGTCCCGTGGAGCGTCCTGCTCCTCGTCTGACGCCGGCACTTCCTGTGCGAACGTCAGCGATGGGTCAAAGTCAGCGCAGTTGCGCTGTCCCCTTGTTCCCGGCTGCAGCGGGCGGGCTCGGTGCCCGCGTCACGCCTGCCTGCGATCCCGCGCCCCCCACCTCGATACGATCGACGTTGTGCTCGACGGTCCGCAACCCGATGCCTTTCACCTGCGCCAACTGCTCGGCGCTTCGGAATGGACCGTTTTCATCCCTGTAGGCCACGATGGCTTCTGCCTTGGCCTGTCCCACGTTGTGCAGCACGCGTGCCAGCGTGGCTGCATCCGCGGTGTTGATGTTGACCTTTTCCACGCTTTCGTTTGCGAACGCGGTACCTGCCAGCAGCAGTGAAAGGCACAGTGACGCAAGCACAGCTCGGATCGACTTCATGTCCTAACTCCTTGGTATTGGGTGGAATCCTTT
Source organism: Proluteimonas flavola (assembly GCF_021191705.1). Classification (GTDB taxonomy): domain Bacteria; phylum Pseudomonadota; class Gammaproteobacteria; order Xanthomonadales; family Xanthomonadaceae; genus Luteimonas; species Luteimonas flavola. The sequence continues at coordinate 313,958 of NZ_JAIWPU010000005.1, read as the reverse complement.
CCCGACTGACGATTCATTCGTCCTTGCCGGTACTGCCAGTCTTCCCAACACCACGCAGACAGAATATCCGCGGCCCCGCTGAGCCGTAGCCAGCCGAACCCCCGAGCGGCTGTAGGAAAATTCCTACACACGGGTCCGCGATAGAATTGCGTTTTACGCACACTGGAAACCCGAATGGACAGCAGCCAGACCGACCGTTTCGTCGGCGCCAAGTGGGACGACGAGATCGTCCCCCAGCTCGTCGAATACATCCGGATCCCCAACAAATCGCCGATGTTCGACGCCGACTGGGTCGCCAACGGCCACATGGAACGCGCCGTCGAACTGATGTCGGGCTGGGCGCAGGCCCAGTCGATCCCCGGCATGGTGCTGGACGTCGTCCGCCTCGAAGGTCGTACCCCGCTGATCTTCATCGAGATCCCGGCTGCCAACGGCGGCAGCGACGGCGACTGCGTGCTGCTCTACGGCCATCTCGACAAGCAGCCGGAAATGACCGGCTGGGACGACGACCTCGGCCCGTGGAAGCCGGTGCTGCGCGACGGCAAGCTCTATGGCCGCGGTGGCGCCGACGACGGGTACGCCATCTACGGTTCGCTGACCGCGATCCTGGCACTCCAAGAACAGGGCCTGCCACATGCCCGCTGCGTGGTGCTGATCGAGGCCTGCGAGGAATCGGGCAGCTACGACCTGCCGGCCTATGTCGATCATCTCGCCGACCGCATCGGCAAGCCGTCGCTCGTGGTCTGCCTGGACTCGGGGTGCGGCAACTACGAGCAGCTCTGGTGCACGACGTCGCTGCGCGGTCTCGCCGGCGGCAACCTGACAGTGAAGGTGCTCGATGAAGGCGTGCATTCGGGTGATGCCTCGGGCGTGGTGCCGTCGAGCTTCCGCCTGCTGCGGCAACTGCTCTCGCGCATCGAGGACGAAGTGACCGGGCGCATCCTGGTCGACGGCCTGCATGCCGAAATCCCGGCCGAACGCCTCGAGCAGGCGCGCCGCGCCGCCGAAGTGCTCGATACCGCGATCTACGACAAGTTCCCGCTGACCGGTGCGCTCCAGCCGATGTTCCCGAAGGACGCCGGCAACCAGGTATCGGAAGACCTGTCGGAGCTGGTGCTCAACCGCACCTGGCGCCCGGCGTTGTCGGTGACCGGCGTCGACGGCATTCCCTCGCTGCAGTCGGCCGGCAACGTGCTCCGCCCGCACACCGCGGTGAAGCTGTCGCTACGCCTGCCTCCGACCGTCGACGGCAAGCGCGCCGGCGAACTGTTGCAGCAGGTGCTGCTGGCCGACCCGCCGAATGGTGCGACCGTGACGATGGCCCTGGAAAAGGCCGCGACCGGCTGGAATGCGCCCAAGATGTCACCGTGGCTCACCAAGGCGATCGACGATGCCAGCCAGGCGTTCTTCGACAAGCCGGCGATGTACATGGGCGAAGGCGGCTCGATCCCGTTCATGGGCATGCTCGGCGAGAAATTCCCCGGCGCGCAGTTCATGATCACCGGCGTGCTGGGCCCGCACTCCAACGCGCACGGTCCCAACGAGTTCCTGCACATCGAAATGGGCAAGCGCGTGACCAGCTGCGTGGCGCGTGTGATCGTCGAGCACCACCACGCCGGCCAGCGCGGCGAGACCACCGGCGCAGCGGTCGTCGCAGACAGCGGCACGCGTCACGGCGATCACGGCTGTTGCTGAGGTGCGTGACGGGCCGGCGGATCCGCCGGCCCGGACGCCTGCTGCGGGTGACACGGCAACCGGATAAGGTGGCGTCGAGCCGCCCTCACGGAGTCTGGCGATGACGATGCGTTCGATTGCCCTGCTGCTGTGCCTTGCGCTTCCCACGTCCGCTTCGGCAGACGAGCTTGTTCTCCGCAACGCGTCCTACGACCCGACGCGCGAGTTCTATGTCGACTACAACCGCATGTTCGCCGTCGGGTGGCGCCAGCGCGGCGGTGACGATGTCGAGGTGTTGCAGACGCATGGCGGCTCCGGCGCACAGGCCGATGCGGTGATCGCGGGCGAGCCGGCGGATGTCGTGACGCTCGCGCTCGCGGCGGACGTGGACCGGATCGCATCGGCAGGACTGCTCGATGCGGACTGGCGCGACCGGATGCCGCACGACAGCGTGCCCTACACCTCGACCGTGGTGTTCCTCGTGCGCAAGGGCAATCCGAAGCACGTCGCCGACTGGGGCGATCTGGTCGGCGACGTCGCAGTGGTCACTGCCGATCCGAAGACCTCCGGCGTGGCGCGCTGGAGTTATCTGGCGGCGTGGACCTGGGCGGCGCGCACGTATCGCGATGGCGCACGCGTACTGGACTACATGCGCGGGCTCTACGCCAAGGTGCCGGTGCTCGACCGCGGCGCACGCGGGGCCCGCGACACCTTCGTCGAACGCGACATCGGCGACGTGCTGCTGGCGTGGGAGAACGAAGCATTGCGCGTACTGGCCGATCCGCTGACCAGCCAGGCGTTCGAGATCGTGTATCCCAGCATCAGCATCCGCGCCGAACCAGTGGTCGCGGTCGTGGACCGCAATGCCGAGGCGCACGGCGTCCGCGCAGTAGCCGATGCCTACGTCGAGACGCTGTACACGCCGGCCGCGCAACGGCTGGTCGCGCAGCACCATTTCCGCCCCATGCTGCGCGAAGGCGTGCCGGCATCGCAGCTGGCGCGCTTCCGCCCGCTGGCCATGGTCACCGTCGAGGACGCGTTCGGCGGCTGGTCGAAGGCGCAGGCCACGCATTTCGCCGATGGCGGCCTGTACGACCGCATACGCGCCGCACGGGCGCGTTGAGTGGCCGCGGACGATCGCAAGGGTCCACCGTGCCGCGCGAGTGGTGGGGCCACGACGCAGAAGACCCGCACTTGGCGGGCCTCCGACGTTCGCAATGGTGGCCGGGGAGGGAATCGAACCCCCGACACGGGGATTTTCAATCCCCTGCTCTACCAACTGAGCTACCCGGCCACTGCGGGAGGCGCATGATACGGGGCAGGCTCGCGGACGGCAACCGTTTTTGGAAAACTGGTGTCGAGTGCGGCATTCCGCCGGTTCCACGCAGCAGTCTGCGGCCGGCGACGCGTTAACATCGGCCTCCACCCGCAACCGGAGTGCCGCGCATGAAACCGTGGAAACTGCTGACGATCCTGCTGATGGCAGGCGCCCTCGCCGCCTGCGTGACCGGGCAGCGCCGCGTGTCCGAGCCCACCGCGAGCATCCAGCAGTTGAGCGTCGGCGCCGACGGCAACTGGTCGGTCGATCTGCGCCTGCAGAACTACAGCAGCATTCCGATGCGCTTCGAATCAATCCGGTTCGCGGTGTCGGTCGATGGCGTGTCTGCGGGCACGCTGGAAGACGCGACCACACTGACGATCGGCCCCGAATCGGCCGACATCCTGAACCTGACCCTCGCACCCTCGGCGGAAGGTCGCCTGCATGCGGCCGATGCGCTCGCGGCGGGTCGCTCGCTGCCCTATCGGATCGACGGCAGCATCCTTGCCGCGCCCGACGATCGTGGCAGCGCAAGGGATTACACCGTGCGTCGCGACAGCACCCTGAATCCCGTCCCGGGCCTGCCCGGCGTGATGCGCTGACGCCGCGCCATCCAGACACGAACATGTACACCAGCCAGGCAGACGCATGAGCACCTACCACGCCCCGTTGACCGACATCCGCTTCGCGCTGCACGACGTGCTGCAGGTCGAATCCCTGTTCTCCACGCTGGGCTTCGACGACGCCAACCGCGAGACCGTCGACGCCGTGCTCGACGAGTGCGCGCGCCTGTGCGAGACCGTGCTCGCGCCGCTCAACCGCATCGGCGACGAACAGGGCGTGCGTTTCGACAAGGCCACCGGCGCGGTCTCCACGCCCGACGGATTCAAGGCCGCCTACGACCAGTTCGCCGAAGGCGGCTGGACCGGCATGAGCGCACCGGCCGAATTCGGCGGCATGAACATGCCGCACGCGATCGGCATCTGCCTCGAAGAAATGATCGACGCCGCCAACCTCGCCTGGAGCAATTTCCCGCTGCTCTCGCACGGCGCCGTCAACGCGCTGCGCCACCATGGCGAGGACTGGCAGAAGGAAGTCTTCCTCAAGCCGCTGATCGCCGGCACCTGGACCGGCACCATGTGCCTGACCGAGCCGCAGTGCGGCACCGATCTGGGCCTGCTGAAGACGCGCGCCGAGCCGGTCGACGATGGCAGCTACGCGATCACCGGCACCAAGATCTTCATCACCGCCGGCGAGCACGACCTCACCGACAACATCATCCATCTGGTGCTCGCGCGCCTGCCCAATGCGCCCGCGGGCAGCAAGGGCATCTCGCTGTTCATCGTGCCGAAGATCCAGGTCGCGCGCGACGGCACGGTCGGCGCACGCAACGCGGTGCGCTGCGGCGCGGTCGAGCACAAGATGGGCATCCACGGCTCCGCGACCTGCGTGATGAATTTCGACGGCGCGCAGGGTTATCTCATCGGCCAGCCGCACAAGGGCCTGATGGCGATGTTCACGATGATGAACACCGCGCGCCTCGGCGTCGGCGTGCAGGGCCTGGGCCTCGCCACGCGCGCCTACGAGAACGCGCTGCGCTATGCGCGCGAACGTCTGCAGTCGCGTGCGCTGTCGGGCCCGAAACTGCCGTCGAAGCCGGCCGATCCGATCCTCGTGCAGCCCGACGTGCGCCGCATGCTGCTCACCTGCAAGTCGCTAACCGAAGGCGGCCGCCTGCTGGCGTATCACGCCGGTTCGCTGGTCGACAGCGCCGAACTCGCCGCCGACGATGCCGCGCGCAAGGAGGCCGACGATCTGCTCGGCTTCCTGACGCCGATCGTCAAGGGCTGCCTGACCGAGTGGGGCAACGAGTGCACCTACCACGCGCTGCAGTGCTTCGGCGGCCACGGCTACATCGCCGAGCACGGCATCGAGCAACTGGCCCGCGACGCGCGCATCACCACGCTCTACGAGGGCACGACCGGCATCCAGGCGCTGGACCTGATGGGCCGCAAGACCCTGCAGCTGCAGGGCGCGGGCCTGCGCGTGTTCCTCGGCATGATCGAGCGCTTCTGCGCCGAGCATTCGAACGATGCGGCGCTGGCCGAGTTCATCGAGCCGCTGCGGGCAAAGGCCGGCGAATGGCAGGCGCTGACGCGTTCGATCGCGGAACGCGCCGCGGCCGATCCCGAGGAAATCGGCGCGGCCGCCCACGACTACCTGTTCTTCTCCGGCTATGTGGCGCTGGCCTACTGGTGGGCGCGCAGCGTGGCGGTGGCCGATGCGTCGTCGCGTCCGGAGACCTTCAAGGCCGGCAAGCGCGAGACCGCCCGCTTCTACTTCACCCGCATCCTGCCGCGCACGCTGTCGCACGCGGCGGCGATCGCGAGTGGTCCGGCCTCGCTGCTGTCGATCGCCAACGAGGCGCTCGACAGCTGAGAACCTGCACGCACGCCGCCACTGCCGCCCGGCGTCGCGACGTGCGTGCATCCGTTGCGCAATGTGTCATCGATCGGGTATATGCTCGGTCGCAATGGAGGCAGACAGCGCGATCGCACGCCTGATCCCCACCGGCGCTGCAAACGCGCTGGATTCCGGAGTTTCCGCCGCACTTTCTGATCACGCCCCGCGTCTCGATGCAGTCCGCCTGCTCGCACTCGACGCCCACGGCCGTGCGCTCAACTGGATCAGCTGGCAGGACGCGGCGTGCCTGTACGCACGTGGCGCAGTCGCCTGGACGCTCGGCGATCCCTGCATGACCGTGCATGGCGGCATGTGCCGGGCGACCGGCCAGCAGAGCCGCATGGATCTGCATCCGATCATCGCCGGCCGCAGCCACGTGCGTCCGAGCGCGACCGATCCGACGCCCGCGCTGACCAACACCGCCCTGTTCGCCCGCGATCACCAGCTGTGCCTGTACTGCGGTCGTCGCGCCGGCCGGCAGACGCTGACCCGCGACCATGTCGAACCGCTGTCGCGCGGTGGCCTCGACATCTGGGAAAACGTGGTCACCGCGTGCTTCCAATGCAATTCGCGCAAGGGCGCACGCACGCCGCAGGAGGCGTCGATGCCGCTGCTGGCGGTGCCGTTCCGGCCGAGCTGGATCGAGCATCTGATCCTCAGCAACCGCAACATCCTCGCCGACCAGATGGCCTTCCTCAGCACCCACCTGCCGCGCCGCGATCGCGGCTGATGTCCGCCGCCGCGCGCCGCGCATCGCGTGCGCTGCACAGCCTGCGTGGCACTGGCTACACTTCATGGATAGCGCGCCTCGCGCCGCGTCGCCCGGTACTTCCTGCATGCCCCTGACCATCGCCCTGAGCGGAATGGACACCGCCACCGAAACCGCATTGCGCGCGGCTTTCGCCGGTGCCAACGCCCAGCTCGGCGAACCGTTCCTGCTGGTCGCCGAATCCGATGCCGAACACGTCATCGTCGACATGGACAGCATGTACGGCCCGATGAGCTGGCTGCGCCTGCACGCGGCGGGCAAGCAGATCGTCGGCCTGACCTCGGCGCCACGCGTACAGACCCATTTCCGGCTCGGGCGTCCGTTCGACGACAACGCGATGGCTGCGCTGCTGTGCGAGATCGCGGCGAGGCAGGACATCGTGCTGCGCGCGCCTGTCGTGCCTGCAGCGGTGGTGGCCGCTGCGCCTGTGATCCACTCGCGCGAAGAAGCGATCCCGGTGACCGTGCCCGAAGTCGCGCCGGTGGTCCAGGCCGCCCCTGAAGTCGGCCCTCAGGAGCCCGAAGGCGCAATCGAACCCGCACCCGTCGCAGAACCGGAAGCGCAGGCAGAACCCGAGGTCATCCCGGTCGCGCCCGAACCCGAACCGGAACCCGAACGCGCCCTGCCCTTCGCGACCTGGATCGATGCCGGCGTGCTGCGCGGCCGCCGTCGCTATCGCCGCGAGACCGGGCCGACGCTGTGGCTCGATTTCGATGCACAGCAGTACCACGGCCCGACCACGCTCAAGCCGCTGAGCCAGTACTTCGATGGCCCGATCGGGCGCGATGCGATCGAACCGGTCGACGACGCGACCTGGGCGCGCGAGGCGCAGGCGTCCGGCGCGCCACAGCCGCTGCTGCGTCTGGTCTGGCTGGGCGGCCTGTTGGCCGGCAACGGCACCCTCGCACCGGAGCACGACCCGGACGCGCGCTACCAGCTGAACAAGTGGCCGCAGACCGAGCGCGAGTATCCGCGCCACTTCCGCATCGCGACCGCGATGATGAAGGGCCCGGCCACGCTCGACGAGATTGTGGCCGCCAGCGGACTGCCGGCAGACGAAGTGGTCCGGTTCGTGAACGCCAACCTCGCCACGGGTTACGCGGAGCCGCTCGTCGAGGCACCCGAAGCGGTCGACGAACCCGCGCGTCGGGGCGGGTTCTTCTCCCGCCTGCGCCGTCGCTGAATGCAGTGAACGTGCGGCTTCCATGACAGGCCGGTGACGCCGGTCGCGGGGCCGGGCGTACAATTGCCGGATGATCGACTCCACGCGCTATCCGCGCCTTGCGCGCATCGACGCGCCGTCCGACCTCCGCCAGTTCGACGAAGCCGAACTGCCCGCGATCGCCGACGAACTGCGTGCCTATCTCATCGAATCCGTCGGCAAGAGCGGCGGCCATTTCGGCGCCGGCCTCGGCGTGATCGAACTCACGACGGTGCTGCATTACCTCTACGACACGCCGCACGACCGCGTCGTCTGGGACGTCGGCCACCAGACCTATCCGCACAAGATCCTGACCGGCCGCCGCGACCGCATCCACACGGTCAAGCAGAAGGACGGCGTGGCGCCGTTTCCCAAGCGCGAGGAGTCCGAGTACGACACCTTCGGCGTCGGCCATTCGTCGACCTCGATCTCGGCCGCACTGGGCATGGCGATCGCCAACGCGCAGGCCGGCAACGACCGCCGCGTGGTCGCAGTGATCGGCGACGGCGCGATGACCGCCGGCATGGTCTACGAAGCACTCAACCACGCCGGCGGTATGGAACCCGAGCCGGACATGCTGGTGGTCCTCAACGACAACCGCATGTCGATCAGCGAAGCCGTCGGCGGGCTGACCAAGATGCTCGGCCGCGCGACCGGCAACCGCACGCTCAATGCATTGCGCGAAGGCGGAAAGAAGCTGCTCGGCGACAAGAACAACCCGACTGCGAAGTTCGTGCGCCGCTGGGAAGAGCACTGGAAGGGCATGTTCGTGCCGTCCACGCTGTTCGAGGAAATGGGCTTCCACTACACCGGCCCGATCGACGGCCACGACGTCCAGGCGCTGGTCGAGACCTTGAAGACGCTCAAGGGCCTCAAAGGTCCGCAACTGCTGCACATCATCACCACCAAGGGCAAGGGCTACGAACTCGCCGAGGGCGACCAGATCGGCTACCACGCCGTGTCCCCGTTCGATCCCGACAAGGGCCTGGTCGCCAAGAGCGGGGCAAAGAAGCCGACCTATACCGACGTGTTCGGCGACTGGATCTGCGACATGGCCGCGGCCGATCCGCTGCTGCTCGGCATCACGCCGGCGATGCGCGAAGGCTCGGGGCTGGTGCGCTTCTCGAAGGAATATCCGGCGCGCTACTTCGACACCGCCATCGCCGAGCAGCATGCGGTCACGCTGGCCGCGGGCATGGCCTGCGAAGGCGCCAAGCCGGTCGTCGCGATCTACTCGACCTTCCTGCAGCGCGCCTACGACCAGCTGGTCCACGACGTCGCGGTGCAGAAGCTCGACGTGCTGTTCGCGATCGACCGTGGCGGCGTCGTCGGTCCGGACGGCGCCACGCATGCCGGCAACCTCGACCTGAGCTTCCTGCGCTGCGTGCCGCACATGGTGGTCATGGCACCGGCCGACGAGAACGAATGCCGCGCGATGCTGACGACCGGCTTCTGCCATGAAGGCCCGGCCGCGGTGCGCTACCCGCGCGGCACCGGTCCTGGTGTCGCCATCGATACCCGGCTCGACACCCTCCCGATCGGCAAGGCCGAAGTGCGCCGCCACGGTGCGCGCATCGCGCTGCTGGCGTTCGGCGCGATCGTGCCGGCCGCCGAGCAGGTCGGCGAGACGCTCGACCTGACCGTCGTCAACATGCGCTTCGTGCGTCCGCTCGACCGCGCCCTGCTGCTGGAACTGGCGATGACCCACGACGGCTTCGTGACGCTCGAGGACAACGTGATCGCCGGCGGTGCCGGTTCGGGTGTTGCCGAACTGCTCAATGCCGAAGGCGTCACGATGCCGGTGCTGCACCTCGGCCTGCCCGACGCATTCCAGCATCACGCCAGCCGCGAGGATCTGCTCGCCGAAGCAGGGCTCGATGTCGCCGGCATCCGCGAGGCGGTGCTGCGCCGCTGGCCGGAGCTGCGCAGCGGCGGCGTGGCGTTGCAGGCCGCCGCAGCGGGCTGATCGAACGGGCCCGCGTCTGCGGGCCTTCAGGGCGCCGCTGTCTCGTCGCTTTCCGCGTCTTCGACGACGTCCGCCTCATCGGGCGCCAGCACGGTGTAACCACGCGCCCGCAGCGCTGCGAGCTGTCCATCGGCGCGCAGCAACGAATCCAGAGGCACCGTCGCGAAGACCACCGGGTGTTCGGCCATCGCGGCATCGACCTTCGACAGCCAGGCCGCGCCGACCTTCGATTGAACATCCGCCATGCCCAGCTCGCGCGCGGTCTCGCTCGCGGTCCACGCCGACAGGCAGGTCATGACCTGCGCCCGCGCATCGGGCATGCCGCGCAGCGCATCGAGATCGCCAACCGCCCATGCGTTCGCTCGCGCCGTCATCAACGGCAGATCGCTTTCGATGATGTCGAGCGTGCCGCGCACGCAGTCGAGATCCTCGGGCTTGAGCGTCTCGCGCCGGAACGCGGCCAGTGCGCCGCGTGGATCGTCGATCTTGAGCTCGAGCACGGTCGACGCGACCTCCATGCCACGCGCCTTGAGCGCCTCGTTGATGACTGGACCGATGATTCCGCCCTCGCGCAGGCCGTTGCGCTCCAGCGCTGCGCGATACAGCTGATACACCGCGATCAAGCGGCGCTTGCGCTCGATGCCGCGATCGCGCCCGATGTAACGCTGCTTGAGCGCCGACCAACGCGCGTAGAGATCCGCCGGCAGCAATTCCTCCAGCGTGGCGCCATCGGGATTGCGCATCGCACGGAATGCGGACGGCGCGAGGGTCAGACCACGGAAGAAGCCGACGTCGGCCCCGACCTGCACACCCGGCGGCCCGAGCGCGACGCCCGCCTCGGTCAATACGTCTCGCACCTCATCCGCGCGCCACGTGATGTCAGCGGGCAACGGCGACTGCGTGCCGAGGATGTAGAGCGTGTGCCCATCGTCGCGCCGCACCCGCCACAGGCCCGGCCCGGGCTGCACGCCGGTGACGACGACGGTGTCCATGTCCCGGACGTCGGACGTATCGGACTGCACGGCGGGCGCAGGCAAGGTCGCCGCAGCTTCCTGCGCCTACACGGTAGGGGCCACCGACACCGATGCCATTGCGAACGCGAGCACCGCAACACCGAACCGCTTCTCCATCAGCCAGATCCGTTCAAGAAGATGAAGGCCGAGCATACGAAGTCGCAATCGCGAATGCGCATCGCCTGATGCGCATCTTCGGCGTTCCGTTCAGCCTGGCGGTGTGCGCAATCGGCCGAGCATCCAGTGGGCACGCCTCGCCGACATCCGCATCGCTACGTTGACGCATCCCCCGCACCGGACACCCACATGCAGATCAACGATGACCAGCGCCGCATCCTGCGCGATATCGACGCGACGACACCCATCAGCGAATCCGAGACCGACTGGGCCGTCAATGCGGGCTATGCCGTGCTGGCCGAGGACGGCGATATCGATCTCACGAGCGAGGGCCGCGCGCTGCTGGACGCGGCCTGACGCCACGCTGGATACGACCAAAAACAGAACAGCCCGCGCTTGCGCACGGGCCGTTCGGATGTCGCGTGTTTTGGTCGGGGTAGCCGGATTTGAACCGACGACCACTTGTCCCCCAGACTTGCGCCGTGACGCCGCCATCCTGTTGATCTGACAGGGAAACGGGGGGCAGAAGGCGTGCCCAGAACAGGCACAATCGTGCCCAATCCGATCAATGCGTTACGCGCGGATAGGGTGGCGGATCAGAACGGCTTGCGTCCCCGCCGCTGACCCTTCGGCCTGCCTGGATGACGTGGCTCAGGCCCATACACCGGTCGATACGGCTCCGAGCTTTCCGACGCATACCGGACTCGCCGCGCGGCACTCGCCGCGTTGATCTCCGCCACCTCGCGGCACAGCGTGTCCATGTGCCGCTGCGCCCACATCTCGACCCCGGCCCGGCCCTGTTCGAAGCTGCTGCAGTTGCGAGTGACCCGATCCTCGAACCCGTGGTGATACCAGAGGTACACGAACCACGTCCCTCCCAGCCGCTCGCTCATCCGCGCCACGCCGACGCCGTCGATCTGCAGGACCGTCTTCACCTCGTCATGGATTGTGACGCCGACCCATTTCATGGACGAGATCCTACGCCCGGTCGTCGCAGACCCTGCGACTACGCCGCCCAGCGGGCCTCCATCTGCCTGTAGCGGGCCGACTCGCGATGCAGACGCGTCACGGCCTCGCGTCGACGGCTGCGCTCGCGCCAGTCCCCGCCCCGCTCCGCGCCCAAGTCCATCGCCTGCCGCTCCAGAGCTTCCGCCCGGCGAGCGGCCCACCGGGCCTTGTGCTGGTTGACCATGCCGTCATGTTCCGACGGGCGGGTCGCATGGGCCGAGACCCGAAACCACGCTGATCGGCGTGATTCAGGCAGCAGCGTGCGCTGGCCCGAAGGCCGGCGATCGCGGCAGCATCCTGGGGGGATACGGCCGCGGCGCACGCACGTGCTGTTGATGCAGGATGGCTGCGACACGGGGAATTCCGTATCGGGGTAATCCTTCAAGCCGCTTCGGGAATTTCCGAATCTGTTTCGTCCTCAGCACCGCGCAGTTGCGACGGCGTGAAGTTGTGCTCCTGGATGTCGCCATTCGCGTTGTAGAACAGGCAGGTGATGGTCGGCGAGCCAGGGTTCGCCTCTTTCACCAGCACCGGGTTGTCAGGGGCGACGCTCAGTGCTCGGGCGAGGTCTCCCGTGAAGCGGATGAACTCGCCGGCTTGGAACGGGTGCGGTTCGCGCTCAGCGACTGGGTTGGCGGCGAGGTGGTCCTCGAGATGCTGGCGCAGCAGTTCCGGGTTGGCATCGACGCGGACGTTGATCTTCATGCTCATGTGCTTTCTCTTTTGGTTTGGTGTATCGAAGGATCAGTAGCCGGTGATGTCGACCACTGGAGTGATTAGCGAGGGGCTGCCGTACTGACCGGGATTCGGCGTGGGGACGCCCGACGGGCCATCCTGCGCCCAGGAATGGCTGCGGAATCTCCCGTAAGACGCGACTCCGCCACTCACGCGGACAAATGGTCGCTCGTTGATGACCTGCACCAGCCAGTACGGGCCACCACCGACGTAGCCACCGGCCACGGTGATTGCCTGGCCGCTCAGCCCCAATAGCGCACCGTATGTCCGGCCGGCTGGCACCGATATCGAGCCCGCGCCTCCCGTGCTGGATATTTGACCCATGACGCGCATGTAGCGTGCGGAGGCGTCGAACACGACCTCATTGGCCGCGTTGCGGATCTCTAGGTACTGCCCGCTACCGCCCATCACCGGGCGGTCGAACACGTAGAACGTGATGCTGCCGGTCGTCTCGCAAAGGCCCGAGAAGTTGAACACCGATCCGCTCTGCGTGCGCTGATCCAGTGCCACGCCATCGGGGGCGCTCACCGCCAGAAGCGGATCAATACCCTGCACCGAGAATGACCACCGCCCCGTCCCGGCCTGCGCGCTCTGATCTGTCGACGCAACCGGCTGCACCGCCACCGACTGCACGTAGGCGAAGTTGGCAAACGTGTCATCGATCTGGATCGCAGCGTCGTCATTGACGCTCTCGAAGTAGACGCCCATCAGTACCGTCCGAATTTGACAACGCCGCCAACGGCAATCAGCCCCGAACCGGCGAGATTCGCCGGCCACGCCCAGCTGATCGTGTTGCCGCTGACTGAAAACGCAGGCGTCACCCGCGACCGATCGATCACGCTCCCTGAAATGAAGGCCGCCCACACCGAATTGCCCGCACCGGTTTGCGGGACCGATACGCTTCCGTTTACCCCAGCCGTCACGACCGCCTCGCCCAGGTATTGCGTAAGTCGATCCGTGAGGTCAACGACGATTCGCCCCTGCGCGTCCCATGCTTCAAGCCCGGCCGGCATCAGGGCAAACCCAGGCGAATACGCCGGACGTTGTTGACGTCAAACACCTGCAGCAGCGTATTCGTGATCTCCATGTGCCCCTGCGCGTTGGAGCCGCGGATAAAGGTCTGCCCGGTGATCGTCTTGCACTCGGTGCAGTTCGCCGTGGTGCAGTTCGCGGCGCCAATGTTCGGACCGAACCACTGGACCAGGTTGCTGCCGGTGCCGAAGCCTGTGCCCATCACCAGCTGATACCCGTTGCCGTAGATGCGGATGTAGCTCGCCTGCCATTCCATGCCGCTGGCTGCGGCGCCGGCGAAGACGCGGAACACGGTGGCAAGAATGCTGACGGTGGATACTTGGCCGTTGTTCTCGCTCTCGATACCAGCGATATTGCCGTTGACATCGGTGTAGATGCCGAACTTCGCCATCGCGCTTTCGTCTGCGGTAGTCAGACGCTCGACGCTCACGTCGTCCATTGCCATGGCGCCCGACGTGACCCCCCGCGGCGAAAGCTGTACGGTCACAAACGACACGTTCGGTGAGCTTGGTGAGTACAGCGCAGTTGCGGCGATGTATGCGAAGCCCGCGCCGATTTCCGCAGTTGCGACAAGTACGGTGCTGAGAAAACCGCCGGCCGCGTCGTACTCCCGCGCGATGATCCGCACCTGGGCTGCCGCTGGCAGCGATGGCCCGGTCCGAACGCCCCATGCTGTCATCCTCAGCCGCTCGCCAAAGCGGACGCCGGTACGCCCCGTGTTTACGATGTCGGCGTTCCCGGTGAACACCATCCTGCGCGCACCAGTGCGTCCGGGCGTTGCGTCGTAAGACGCTGCCGCTGGCAGCACTTCGTTGGTGCCGCTAGTGCCCCAGCCGCCCACTGTTTCGAACGACGCGTTCCGGACATCGGGCGCTGCGGAAGAAGACGCGTTGACTTGCATCAACGTATTGATCGACGCCGACTGCGACCCTGACGTTGCCTGCAGCCCTTGAATCAACTGCGCCTGCGCCAACAGCTGCCCCGCGTGCTCCGCGACACGCACATCTGTTGCGGTAATCGCGTTCGCATTCGCGGTTGTCGCCGGGTCAACTCGACGTGCATAAGCATCGTCAAAACCGATCACGCCCGACGAGTGGCCGACAGTGCGTATCCGGATGTGGCATGACACAGCTGTTGCTGGCAAGGCCCAGACATCTTCGAGCAACGCCCAAAGATGGGAAGCGCCCCCCGGCCGCTGCGCGAACCTGCTGCCTACGATGCTGCCCGAAGCATCGTAGGCGACAGCAATGTAGCCATACCCCGCTGCTGTCACCGAGTTGAGAGCCCGCACGTAGCCTCCGAACCGCAGCGATGCTCCTCCTTCAACAGCAAAGCTCGTGTTCACGCCGTCCTTGAACGTCGTGATGCCTTCGCCAGCGACCCCGGACTTCCGGACGTAACGCGAACCGTTGCGCGCTTCGGCCTGGCTGCTGTAGTAGCTGTACTCCGACGAGAGCGACCAATCGCCGTCGAATTCAAAGCCTCCATTCGTTACCGTCGCAGCATTTCGCAGCCCGGCCTGCAGGTTCTGGATCGCGCTGGCGTTTGCCGCATTCGCGCTCGCTGCGGCCGTTTCCGCTTGCACGACACGGGCTTCGTTAGCGAGCTTGTCGGTGCCGGTCGGCATGCGACCTTCGACCACGCTGATGCGCGAGGCATTCGCGCTCGCAGCGGTAGCCGCCGCCTGTTCGGCCAGCACCACGCGCGCCTCGCTCGCGAGAGGGCCCGTGCCTGTCGGCAGACGCGTCTCGATCGCGGTCGTCCGGTTGCCGAGCGCAGTGTCGCGAGTGACGCTGGCGGCGTCGTATGCGGTCACCGTCGCTTGAGTTGCGAGTGGCCCTGTCCCGGTCGGCATGCGCGCTTCCATGGACGTGGTGCGCGTCGCCAGGGCGCTGTTCGCCGCGGCCGCCGTTGTCTCGGCCTGCACCACCCTGGCCAGGGTCGCCAGTTCGCCTGAACCGGTCGGCATGCGGGCTTCCGTCACCGCGAGGCGTGCGCCGAGCGCGGTGTCGCGGTTGATGCTGGCGGTGTTGTTGTCGGAGACTGTTGCCGATGCCGCGAGCGGGCCCGTGCCCGTCGGCATGCGCGCTGTCACCGCATCCAGCCGGGTCGCCTGGACCGCGAGGTCGGTTGCGGTCTGCTGCGAAAGCGAAAGCGCGGCGGCGACGGCTTCGCCCAGGCTCGCGTAATCGCCGATCTTCTCCCAGTCGAGCGGAGATGACTCGGGCGGCTTGTTCGTGCTCGCCCGCAAGGCCCGGTACAGCGCACCGTTGCGCTTGCTCAACGCAGCGGCGGCGTAGAGAGTGGTCGGGCTCCACTCGTCGGCACCGGTGATCTCGGCCAGTTGCGCGGCGAGCGCTTCGGCGTCTGCCTGCGCCGCCGCCGCAGCAGCATGAGCGGCAGCGGCGGCGGCCAGCGCCGTATCACGCGCAGCGTTGGCCTTGGCCGTCGCGTCAGCGGCAGCGTTTGCCGCGACCGCGGCGTCGGTGTTGAACCGGTCGATGATTTCCTGGTCGAGCCGCTCCTTATTCTCCTGCTGGCGCTGCGTCACATCGTCCAGCTGCTCGCCGAGGTTGGCGGTCAGCGTCTTGGTGACGACGCGCATGCCCGTCGACAGCGTGCCACTGGTGTTGCGCGAGCGCGCAGCGAACGTCCACTGGCCCGAGTCCGGGATAACCGCCTCGAAGGGGGCCGTGTGATAGCCGTCAGCGCCGACCGGCGTCATCGCCTCCCAGTCGGGCGCGGGGACGCTGCCGGCGGTGTATCGGATCTCGACGCCGGCGAAGTCCGCCGACTGCGTGGTGCCAGCCAGCCAGCCCCAGGTGTAGAGCCGCACGCCACCGCTACGCTCCTCGACATCGAACAGGTCCACAAGTACCGGCGGCGCGTCGGCGCCGATCGTGGTGTAGATCGTGACGGTAGCGACGCCAGGCCGGCCATCCGGTGCGAAGGGACGCACGACGATCTGGTAGGTGCCGGCACCCGGGATGCGCCATGCCGCGGTGCGCGTGGTCGTGCGTGCGACCTCGACCAGCTCGTCGTTGTCGTCGCTCATCTGGACGATGACATCGCCGACCGGGCCGTCGATCTCGAACGACGCGACCAGTTCAGTGAACACTGTGTCGCCCTGCACCACCTGGCGCTCGGAGACCTTCAGTCCAGATGCGACGGGACGCGTCTGCAGCAGGCTCTCATTCGGCGCGGGGATGTACTCGCCCGTCGTCACGTAGTGCCAGAACTCCGCGCTCTCCGGCACCACGGCCACACGCGCGCCCTTGAGATCGCTCTCCGGCTCGATCGCGACCACGCGCACGCGGTAGCCCGGCGTGGCCTTGAAGTCGTAGCACCACAGTGTGTCGTGCGCGGGATTGCCGGCAGCATCGCCCGGCAGCGGCGCATCGTTCGGCCACGCACCGGTGAGCGTCAGCGTGCTGCTGGTGCCTTCGAAGGGCTGCACCCCGAACACGCGGTAGGTTCGCTCGCCCGGAATGCGGAGGCCGACGTAGGCGCCGCCGGGCGGCGGCGACGGCACCGGCTCGTCCAGAGCCAGCGACACCACGCCACCCACGATCGATGCGCCAACAAGGCGACCGCTGAATCCCCACTGCGTCAGGTCGTGCGACAGCGACAGCAGCGAGAGCCGCTGATAGCTCAGATGCTCGATGTCGGTGGCGAACGATATGTCCTTGTACTGATACAGGGACTGCGCCAGATGCCAGCGGGCCAGCATCGCGGCGTGAGCCTCGCTGGTGACGCCCTCGCCCGTCACCGTGGCCGGGTTGAGCATCGTCGTGACACCCGGCGCCGGCACGCGGATGGTCTTCGTCGACCAGTCCTCGGCGTCGTAGTAGGTGAACTCGATGCCGTCGGCGGCGTTGGCCAGCGTGTAGTCGACCTGGAACTGGCCCTTCTTGATCGTGGCCATGTTCACCACGCCGGAGAGCGGCTGATCGGCCGCGGCCCAGACAACCGAGAGCCGGCCGCCCGCCCACGTCACCTGGCCGAAGCCGGCCGCCGCGAGCGAATTCACCATCTCGTCGTGGTTGCGCGCGTCCTTGACGACGTAGTTGTATCCGAACTGGTGGGCCGCGCAGTGCAGCATGAAAGCCTGCAACGCGGCGATGTCGATCATGTCGTCCGACAGGCCGATGCCGGCGATGCGGTCGCCGTTCTCGTCGCTGATCCCGCGGGCGTACTGGAGGATCTGCGCGCCCGGGTTGCTGGTCTCTTCCGTGACCCAGCTGGTGCCCTTCCAGACCGGGATCGGCCGGCTATGCACAACGCAGCGGAGCTCATCCGGCGCGCCGTTGAGTTGCCCGGTCGCCTTGATCCGCACGCCGATGCGCGGGATGCCGGCGTAGGAGGCCGTGTCGGCCTGCACCGCGGTCATCGTGGTCCACTGCCACTGCGAGCGACCGTTCGAGCCACCGCCGTCGATCGCGCGCCCGAGGATGCGCACGCGCACGTCGTACTGGCCCTCGGCCACGTCGCGCGCGAGCGTCGCGCGCTTCGGGTCGTAGCTGCTGTTCGCGAAGTTGCGCGAGACCAATGGCATCCAGTTCGTCGCGCCGGTGACGCGGTACTGCACTTCGACTGTTTCGACGTTGAGGTACGGCTTCCCCTTGCTCGTCTGGTCGCCGAGGATGTACTCAAGGTTGACTTGGATGCGCACCGTTCGCGCGGGCGTGGCGCGCTGAACCCACGTCTGGTCCTTGTTGAGCTCGCCGCCCTGGATCGTGTCCGCATCGCTGTACAGCGGGATCTGCTGGTCCGGCATGCCGGGAAAGCCGGCGTGGTAGACCTGCACGCCCTCGTAGGCCGACAACGGCGCATCGCCATTGGTCAGCGCCTCGACGCGCTGCGCATTGATGCCCGGCGTCAGCACCATGCCGAGGATCTGATCCTCGCCCTCGTACCATGTGTAGGGCGCGCTGATGATGTCCGGCGCGTACTTCACAACGCCGAAGACCAGCGGCAGCGGCTGGTAGGGGCGCGCCTGGTTCCGGCCAGCACCGATGTTGTAGACGGTGTTCTGGTCGGCTTGGCCGCCGGCGCTGGCGGGCTTTGGGCCGAGCACCTTGTTGATGAGGATCGAGCCGGCCATGAAAAGCCCGACACCGATCATCATCGCGGCAGTGCCGCCGGCGGCTACGCCTGCCGCACCCGCGATCCAGCCAGCGCCAGCGCCCATCGTGAAGTACGTCAGCGCGATCATCGCGACGATGTAGAGCGCCTGCTTCTTGACGAGGCTCCGCACCTCGATCAGTGTGCCGTCCTTCGGGCGCACGCGGTCCATCACTTCGAGCGGCACCACGACGCCGTTGATGCGGACTTCCCAGGCGTCGCCCGTCCAGTTCGGCACGGAGCGCCGCAGGAACTGGCCCAGCGTCTCGCCCTTGATCAACGGCGCCGCGAAATTCCGCTGCCCTTCGCACGTCACAGGATGCGGCGTGGTGATCAGGCGGGTGTGCGCGTGGGGTAGCATCAGGTCCGTACTCAAGGAGGATTGCATGGCCGATCGCTTCGTGCCGATTCGATTCCTAGGGCCGGACGGCACGCCGGCGAGCCCGACCGATGCGTCAGCGGTTCCGGTCATCGACGTCGTTCTGCATCCGCCGAAAGGCGAGCCTGGCGAGTCAATTCCAGCCATTGCGCTGATCGACACCGGCTGCGACTACGGTTGCGTCGTCGATACCGTCTTGGACCGGGTCACAGGCCGGCATGTCCGGGATATCGACCTTGGGGGCGTCGCTGGCCGTAACGATTCCGTGGCCAGGGACTGCACGATCGAGCTGATTTTCAACGACGGCTCGCGCGTCCTCTGCGGCGCGGATGTCGTCAGGGTCGGCGCCATGCGCAACTCGCCGTACACCGTAATCATCGGCCGGGCGCTGCTGGGACAAGGCTGCCTGGTGATGGACCGATTCCGGGGCGTTTACCGATTCACCATCGAGCCGTAGCAGGACGCACATCGGCACAGTGACATGCGTGACTCCAGGCGGCATTCGGCATTCGATGCTCGTTACTCGGCCCATGCGTAGAAACCCTCAATCGGAGCGCCGTAGTCCGGCAGCTCGCGCACGCGATGCAGCACGCTGCAGCCGTTGCGCTCGTTAGAATGGAGCACCCAGCCTTCATGGGCCAGGTGGAAGTAGACGCCGACATGGGCCGGTCGACCGTGCTCGAACATCAGCACGAGATCGCCGTCGCGTGGCGCCTCGGTGCGGACACCGTAGGGCTTTGACAGTTCGCCCAATGCTGCCTGCCCGCGCGCGCCGCGGGGGCGGCCGTTCGGAAGCTGCACGTTGCGGCCGAACAGCTCGCGCTGCACCAGAACCACGAAGTCGGCGCAGTCCAGCGTGTTCCCGCAGTACGGGATCTCGGTGTACCGCTCAACGTCAGCGAGGCGCATCAGAACAGGCCCGGTGCGGTGAACGGGTTGTAGCGCAGGCGCACGGCCTGTTGGCGCATGAGGAAATCGACGCCCAACTGCGCCGTCACCTGGCCAGTTCCGGCCGAGGCCATCGTCATCGGCAGCCGGTAGACGCGCTCGTAGACGTTCGGGTTCGCGCGGTCGCTGACCATCAGCCGGCACATCACAAGTTCGTTGGGCTGTAGCGCCTCCAGATCCTGCGTCATCCCCAGGCCAACGTTGTCGATCACCAGTTGCGCGCGCGGTGTCTGGCCTGCCGTGTCGTCCGGCAGCTTGAAACCGAACGGGCACGCGATGTACTCGACGCCATTGCTGGGCCAGTTCTGCGTGTCGTTGACGATCCGCAGCGTCTCAGGGATCGATGGCGCGCTGATTTCAAGGAACAGCAGCAGGCCGGAGGTATCCGTGACCCGCTGCTTTCTCTCCACGAATGTGCTCATGGTGCTCCAGGCAAAAAGAAACCCGCCGGTGGGCGGGTTGGTTAGGCGGCGATCTTGAAGAGGTCAGGCGCGACCTTCGCTTCAAGCACTTTTCGTCGCTCTCGCAGGATCGGCTTCTCGCGCCGGCGCGCGAGCATCGCGTGCGAGCCGGCCGATGCTCGTGCCAGCGACTCGCGATCTGCGGCATCGACCTCCTGCAGCTGCTGCCAGTACGTCAAGGCGTGCGCGGCGCCGTTGCGGCGGCAGTCGCCGAACGCCTGAACCAGCGCGACCTTGAGGTCCATCACGCGCTCGCTGTTTCGGCTGAATGCCAGCAGCAGGTAGGCCTGGTCCTCATTCAGGAGCGCAATCTCTCGCTCCTGCTGGCCGCCACGAGTGGCGAAGGCTCGGATTTCAAATCTGACCCTTCCGAGCTTCTCGAAGCGGGCGACGTGGCGACGCACCAGCTTGATCGTGCTGGCGTGGTCGGTGCCGAGGTAGTGTGCGATCTCCAGCGTGTCGACGCGCGGCTCGCCGTCGTGGCGCGCCAGGTGGATGACGTTGCTCATCTGATTCCCTCCATCTGCGAGGAATAGGACACGGCCGAACCGGCGGCAGATGATCACCGGATGTTCGGGAGCGACCCTAGGCCGTGGTGAAACTGGTTGGTGCCTGAGATAGGCTTGAACCGCCCAACAGGGGGCGAGCCAAGGAATAGGTATGGCGCTGTTCGTTGTTTCTTACGATTTGAACAAGACGAAGAACTACCAGCCGCTTTGGGATGAGATGGAACGGCTCGGCGGTCACAAGCCCGTGGAATCGGTGTATCTGCTCAGTCTCACGACCGACTCTACGGAGGCAGTTCGTGACCACTTGCAAGGATTCGTCGATGACGACGACTACCTCATCGTCGTCAAGTTCACTGAGAAGCCACGTTTTGTGAAAGCGAAGGCCGGCACGAAAGACTGGATCAACCGTCATTTCTGACCGAGCAGCGGGCGCCAGTGGTGGCGCCCGCTATCTGAGGTACTCAAGCACGAGAGAGCGCGCGCACCGGCCGGTCCGATGATTGATCACCTGGAGCGTGCCGATGCTGCCACCCTCAAAGCGGCAGTTGATCAGCTGTTTCGTGCGCGGATGCTCGGCCGTGAACCAGCCGATGCGCCCGATCGTCAGGAAGTACCAGTCCTCGAACACCTGATAGTGGGCTGCGTCGCGGAACATCAAGGTGCAGCTCGACTTGACCAGCACCTGCGAGTTCATCACGCGCTGCTTCGGGACGCCACGCTCCATCTCGGTCCGCTCGACGCTCGGGTCGAAGGTCTCGCTGAAGTCGGACAGGCGGATGCACACGCCTTCGGGTAGCTGCGCCATCAGGTCGCCGGCCTCCAGCCGTAGTAGTTCCGGCCCATCGAGCCGAGTTGCCCGCCGTAGAGGCTCTCTCCGACAACGTCGATGATCAGCCGACGCAGAACCGAGCCGTCCGGCTGCTGCTGGCGTTCCTCGCGCGCTTGCACCTGGTTGCTGCCGTGGTTGTTGATCACGACCTGCATCGGGCCAGCTGCAGCGGCGCCGCCTCCGGCCTTGTTCATCAGCGGCGACACGATGCCGCCTGCGGCCCCCATCATCAGCATCGTCTGGCCACCGACCTGCAGCAGCTCCGGACCGCGTTCAGCGACAGGCTGAAACGAGTGCGGGCGGACGGGGCCTCCACCTGCTTTGCCAGGGTCGGTCTGCATCGCGCCACCGACGCCACGGATGAAGTTGCCCCACGCGCCCTGCCCCGTATAGCCGGACATGGCAGTCCCGAGCATTTCCCAGACCCGAGACGCCGCGAGCTCTGCCGACATGCGCTTGATCATGTTCTCGAAGGAGTCGCCGATCTGGGAGAACTTGCCGTCGAGGACGTTGTAGAGGTTGTCTCCCAGAGCCGACTGCATGTTGCGGGCGGCCTGATCTGCGAAGGCCGACACAGCGCCGAGGCGCCCAACTTCCTTCTTCGCGAAGTCGTCGCGGACCTTGTCCCGTTCGGCGTCCAGCGCGGCCATGTCGTCGAGCCAGTCGAGCCATTGCGCCGCGTTGTTCAGCGCTTCCTTCTGCTTGCCGTCTAGGCTGGCGAGTGCACCCTCAGCGGTCTCGTATGCCATCTTCGCGGCGTTGCCGACGAGACCGTACATCTCGATCTGCCGTTCCAGCGCACCGATCTGCTGGCTACCTTCGGCGCGCGCGCGAGCTTCGGCCTCGTCGTTGATCAGCTTCGTGATCTCAGCACGGCGCGATTCACCGAAGCGCAGCACCTGCTCCTCGATCTCGTGCTGCCGGTTCGATGCGGCAACCGCGGCCTCGCCTTGGCCGTAGGCCTCGGCCAGCGACTGCTGCAGCGCGATCGCTCGCTCCATCTGCGCGTTGTAGTCGCGCCACTGGTCGCCCTGCTTCGAGCCAGCCCGGTCGGCAGCATTCGACGCCTTCGCCGCGGCCTGCGCGGCCTCGGTCTGCTGCATCACTCGGCGCTGCGCCGCGATCTGCTCGTTGAACGCTGCACGCTGCTGCGGCGTCAGCGCGCCGACGCCGCCGGCAGCGTTAATCTGCTGGCCGATCTCGACCATCATCGCCTGCTCGGCGCCGTCGCGGATGCGCACCAGATTGACGATCTGCGCGTTGAGCCGGCTGTCGAGGCTTCGCAGCTGGGCGTCGACGTCGACGGCGGCCTGGCCCACGCCGCGTATCGCGCCGGCCTGCTGGTCGTACTTGCCGGCTGCTGTGGCCGCGGCATTGCCCGTCTCGGTGTTGGTCTGCGTGAGCGTGGCCATGAGGACGCGCTTGCGGTCAGCCTCGCGCGCCGATGTCGCCAGCGATTCGCCGAAGCGAACGAAGTCGCGGCCGACGGTCTGCGCCGCCGGCGATCCCTGCAGCACCTGCTGGTTGAGCGCGGCCACCCGCTCGGAGAGCTCATCGGCGGAGATGCGGCCGGCCCCGAACTCGGCCTGCAGCGTTCGGATCTGATCCAGGTACGGCGCCAGCATGTCGTTCGAGCCGAACGCGCTTGCCGCTGCGACCATGCGCTCAATCGCCTGCTCGACAGCGCGCGTGCTCTCGGTGATCTGGTCGTCGAGTCGTAGCAACTGCCCGGCCTGCTGCTGGGCGTTGAGCTCGCGGAACTTCTCGATCGCCGTGTCGGCCGCGCCGCTGAAGTCGACCAGCGCCTGGCTCGCATCGTCCGTTCCGCCGCGGAACAGGAGCCAGCCGGCGGCGACGGTGCCGAGGGTCAGCGCGAGACCGGCCGGGCCGCCGAGGATCGCCAGCGCGCCGCGACCTGCAGCCGCGGCGAGATTCGTCGCTCGGGCATAGTTGACCTGCGCGGTCGCCGCGGCCACGGCGGCCTGCCGCTCTGTGAGCAGTGCATTGGCCAGAGCGCGGGACTGGCGTGCACTGTCGGCCGTCCCGCGCGTCGCGGTCATGGCGGCCTGCGCGCGCCGGAGATCCGCTTGCGCCTTGGCCAGCCCGGCCGCGGTCGCATCCCGCATCGCCACCGCCTCGGCGATGACAGCGGCGCGGGACTGCAGCGCGCTGACTGCCGCCTGCGCGGTCGCGGTGCCGATCTGCACCATCTTGCCGGCGATCATGCCGAGGCCGGCCGCGCCGCCGATGGTGATCAGCGCCTCGAGGTTTTCAGTGACGCCCTCGATGCCACGCACCAGCACCTGCGTGGCGCCGAAAGCCTCGTTCTGGCCGCCTACCCAAGCGCGCAACTCGTTGCGGAACCGGATACCAGCGTCCTGCACAGTGGTCGGCATCGACTCGACCTCAGCGCGCAGCTTCCCCATCTGCGACGTGATCGCCGGCACCACGACCTGCGCCGTCAGCTGGCCGTCCTTCGCCATCTGCTGCAGCTGCTGGGTCGTCTTGCCCAGCCCGTCACCCAGCGCCTGCACAACGCGCGGGGTCTGCAGCAGGAGGGTCTGGAACTGCTCCGTCGCGATGCGCCCCTGCACCATCGACTTGGCCCAGGCGTCGTTCGCCGACGCGCCGCGCTGCGCGTTGCTGCCGCCTGCAACGAGCGCCAGGCCCAGCGCCTCGGCCGAGTCCAGCGTGTCTGCGGCCGCGAATCCCATCTCGCGCATCGACTGCGCGGTGCCGGCGAATTGATCTGCGGCCTCGTTGTAGTCGCGATAGGTTCGGTTCGCGATCTCCATCAGGCGCGTCTGCGCCAGCGCGAACTCCTCCTGATTGGTCGTGGCGATCCGGATGCGGGCACTGATCTGCCCCCAGTCGTCCGCCATGCCGATGAGCGTGCCGACGCTGAAAGCGCCGGCCGCGACCGCGGCGTAACGGCTGATCGCCTGCGTGCTGGCGTCCAGCGCGTTCGCGTGCGTGCGCGCCGCCGAGGTCTGGCGATCCCACGACCGAGTCGCGTCGGCGCCGCCCTGCTGGATCGACCGGAAGTACTGGCCGCCCATGCGCGAGGCGCGGTCCATCTCGCGCTGGTACTTCGTCGTGTCGGCGGATACCGAGACGATCAGTTCGCGCAGGCTGGTGGCCATCAGGACTCCAAAAGAAAAGGGCGGCCTAGTCGCCGCCCATCAGTTCGTTGATCGGTGCATCTGGATCGTCGGAGGACGCTCTGCCCCAATTCGGCAGCGCGTTCGCGATCGTGCCGCCGCTGACCGCGCTAACCACCTGCGCGGCGTGAAAGTCCTCGCGGTCCATACCGATCGGTGATTCGCGACTTCTCGCAATCCACACGGCCAGCTCGGACGGGTCCATCGTCTCGCGCAGTTCCTTGAGCGTCCGCCCCAGCCGGAGCGCGAGGTCGCACAGAAATCGCAGGTCCGGCTCCTGCTCTAGACGTTTCCCGCTTCTTCAACCGGGTCCACGGATTGCGAAATTCCGCTCAGCTCGAAGGCTTTGTCCACCAAACGGCCATGCACGTCCGAGAACGACGCGGCGACATGCACAACGTCCTGGTCCGTCAGCACGCGCTGGCCATCCGGACTGTGCAGCGTGCGGACCAGCGCAAGCGCGGTGGCGGGCATGATGTTTGGCCGGATCGGAATCAGCGTCGCGCTCTCGACGGAGTGCTGGAGATTCGTCACGCGTCCGGCAAGGCGAGCCTTCAGCGCAGCCACATCGGAGTCGTCTGCGACGTTGTCTTGCAGCCCCTCCAGCAGGGCAACGGCAGCATCGGCCAGGACACGCAGCTTCTCGTTCTCGGCCGCCAGATCGTCCGACGTGATGCCGGAATCCTTTATGGCCTTGCGCCGTGCGCGGTCGATCTCGGCGCGGTAGTCGACCCAGTCACCGGCCGTCATCTGGCGCACGACCAGCTTCGCGTCGTTCCACTCTGGGACATCGACCGACTCGCGCTTGAAAGGCGCGAGCGGGTCGGTGGCGAGGGCGCGGATGCTCGACGCGGCGTCGGGTGTTCCTCGCTTGGCAGCCATCAGGGCACGTAGGCCGCGCGCACGATCGGCGAGACGATCGCGACCGTGAAGGTGGCGTTCCACTTGCCGTTGACGCTCGACTCCTCGGAGGTCTGCGTGACCACGCCGATGAAGCGCGCCTCGCGGTTGCGGCTGTCGATGACGCGGAACTCGTGGCGGTCACCGGTCTGCTCGGCCTCGCGCAGCAGATCCTGAGCCTCGTCGCCGTCGAAGTAGTTGCCGGAGAACGTCGCGGTGCCGTTGTCCTTCAGGCCGAAGTCCTTCTCGACCACCTCGGAGCAGAACGTGGAGACATCGATCTCGGTGCGCTGACCGCCGGCGCGGTTGTAGCTGTTGAGGGTGCAGCCGAGCGCGATGTAGTCCTCGTCGTCGACGGGCGGCGTGGACAGCGCATCGATGACGGCCAGGGAGATGAAGAGCTTCGTGCCCTGCGAGCGCGTGAACTTGGAAGCCATGGTGGCGATACCTCTCAGTCGGGTGTGGTGGTGGTGATGGCGACTTCCCAGGACACCCGATAGAGCTTGGTGTCCGGTTCGTACGCGCTCGGGAGCCGGCGGATTGAATCGACGGCGAAGTCAGGTCCGGCCTCTTTCAGGCGCCGGAAAACGTCCCAGCCGAGATCGGTGGCGCCGGCTCGGAACTCGGAGAAGCAGTCGATCTGGACGCTGCCTTCGTCACTGCCGTCCGGGCCGCAGAAGGTCTGGCCAAGCTCGCCGCCCATATGGAAGTGCCGCACGTAGGGGCGCTGTACCGGGTCCGGCGCGACTCCATCAAACACGCGCCCAGCAGCAATCGCCGGCTCTTGCTTGAGTCGGGCCTGTATCAGTCGCTCGATCATCGGCGTCCCAGTGCTTCGTCGATCGCGCTGCCGAGGCGGTTACGCACCGCGGCCGCGATCTCGTCTTCGTTGCTGTCCCAAGGGGGACGGATCCACGGACGCGCCGGCTCCTTGCTGGTGCCGAGCTCGCTGAAGCGCCACGTGTAAGCCGGGCTGGTTCCGTCGTCGCGCCGCTCGCCGCGCACGCGCACACCGGAGGTGAACGTGCCGGGCTCGTTCTGCTTGGCGGCTGCCGCAACCACGTTCTTGCGGGTGATGCCTTCCCGCACCGGCGCGGCATCGCGGATCGCATCGCGACCGACGCGCGCGCCGGCCATCGTGGCCTGACGAAGCACGCGCTTCTGGGATCCGCGCTTCAGGCTCGCGAAGTCCTGGGCAAGGGCGCCCAGGCCGGAAATGCTGGTGGTAATGCTCACGGTCAGTCCAACGAAAAGAGCCCGCCGATGGCGAGCCCTTGGTATTGGAGGCGGATGTGGCGGACCGTCCGGACTCGAACCGGCAACCTTGGTCGGGACGCCACGGAGGCAGGGGAATCTAACCCCCAGACCCGGTACAACGCTCCCCGCGCTTTCGCGCTTCCGCTGACCATCATGCTATCCCTGATTCAGGCCGGACACGGCGATCACCGCCGTCTCGCTGCCGTCGTTGCTGGTGCCGACCGACCTGATGTCGTAGATCCGGCCGCGGCGGTCGACGATGCGCCAGTCCGACGCGACCTCGCGCGGCAGAATGTCGAAGCGGACCTGCTCGCGGTAGGACTGCGCGCCGGACGCCACAGCCTCGGTCGTCGCGCTCAGTTGATTCGTGCGCTTCGCCCAGACCTCGATCACAGGCTCCCAGCCAGTGCCGACGATCTCGCCGAAGTCGTTCTCCACGGTCACCGGCCGCTCGAAACGGATACGGTGGCGGCGCTCGCCGGCGGTCAGGCGTGTCATCACGCCACCGTCGACTTGCGCAGAGGCGCCAGCAGTGCGGTGGCGCCCTGGGACAATACGTAGCCGTGACCGGCGCTCGGCTCGACCACTGGTGCGCCTTCGCTGTCGCGGAAGCGGTACTGCGCCGCCAGCTCGACCAGCACTGCCGACCTCACGAGCGGGTGCACGACCGGCTTGCCTTCTTCGTCCAGCACCGGCAGCGGCACACCTTCCTCACCGATCATCGGGAGGCCTACCGCGTCGATCTGCAGCTTGTAGCAGCGCCACGGCTGCTTCAGCCACGCCTCGACCGCCGCGCTTGCGGCCGGGATCCACAACGCCAGCCACGGGTCATCATCGGCGGACGTGCGCAGCTGAGTGTGCGCATCCTCTAGGGTCACGAACTCACCCACGGCCAGGCTCCAGCGACACAGGGCCGGATGCCACCTTCACCGACTTCCCGTCCTTGCCGTCGCGGCCTTTTCGCGCCGCCAGGATCCAGTCGTCTGCATTCTCCAGGCAGGGCTTGGATGCGTTCGCGCGCTTGGCGATCCACAGCGCGCCGTCGTGCGTCACCGACTGCGCGGCCTTCGTGCCCATGCCCTCTCGCCAGAAGCCGCGGTGGACCATGTACGGCAGGACGAACTCGCTCGAGCGGTCGCCGGCGGCAAGCCGGATCACGAAGCCGCGATCCGCATCGTACTCGCCGCTGGCGGTGTCGAATGCCAGACCGTCCTTGCCGTCCTCGCCGACTACACGGCCAAGGTTGATCGCCTCGCCCCTCGTGGTCGTCACGATCAGCGCGCCGGTGCGGTCGATCATGGCGCCAGCCAGGCCCACGCCGTCCGCGCCATTCCTGGGCGGGTGCAACTCGACGTACCTGGCGACTTGTGCCGCGATCTGCGCGTCGCTGACCGGATCAGCATCGCGGCCATCCTTCGGCGGCGGGATCGCAGCCACTGCCTCCGCAACGGTCGTGCGGATCTGCTCGGGGTCGGCATCGCGGCCGTGCTGAACCGGATGCACTTCGAAGTGTTCCGAAACGGCCTTCGCAGCTGCGAGGTCGGCGAGCGTGGAGAGACGATCCGACGCCAGCAGCTTCGAGATGACTAGATCAGCCAGCGCGCCAAGATCCACCTCATCAGCGTCCTTTCCGTCGCGGATCGGATGCGAGGTCAAATGGCGCTGAATCGCCAGATCGATGTCGGACGCAGAAACCTGATCAGCATCGCGGCCATCCTTCGGCGGAGGAATGCCGGCAACTGCATCGGCTACCATCTTCCGGATCATGGCGGGGTCCGCGTCGTTCCCTTCACGGCTGCGATTGGCCTCCATGTAGCGCGCGACTTGGCTCGCGATCTGATCGTCCGACACGGGCTCCGCGTCCTTCGGAGCGGGAATCTCAGCCACCGCGGCACGCACCGCAGCTTCGATCGCGGCAGGATCTGCGTCCCGCCCGTGCTGCACCGGATGCGCATCGAAGTGGCGGCTGACAGCCGCGGCAGCCTCTGCGCCAACGTCGCGCTCTTCCAGATCCTTGACTCGCGTCAGCAGCGGCTTGAGGGCGGTGGCGACGTGCACCTTGACCACTCCGCCAAGCTCGCGCGCAAGCGCGGATGCGTCACGAATACTCAGCATCGACCAGTTCCTTTTCGATCAGCAGGGCCAGCAGCTTCGCCACGTCGTCCGCGTTGTCTTCGTCGCCCGCGTCGTCACTCTCAGACGGCGGTGCAGGCGCATGGTCCGGCGCCGGTTGCTCGATCTTGTTGAGCCGAACCTGGGCCAGCGGGTAGTCCTGCTGCTGCATGTAGACCGTGTCGCCGCCTTCGAGCGGCTTGAGACCGAAGGCGCGCCGCCCCTCGTTCGGCGTCTCGATGCCGCCGCCGGTGAGCTTCGTGTGGACCTCGGCCTGCTTACCCATATCCATGCGCAGAAGCGGCTCGAGATCGCACTCCACGCCCTGCGGACGCTTGATGCCAAGGCCTTCGTCCAGCAGGTTCTCCATCGCCTCAATGTGTGCCTGCAGCGCGTCCGAGTAGTAGAGCTGATTGATGTCGTCGACCTTCATGCCGGCGGGGATGCTGCCGATGCCGATCTTGAAGGGCGGGATTCCGAAGGGCTGGCAAACCTGCTCGTCGGAGTAGCGCATCTGCTCGACCAGTTGCGAGTCCGCGGCCTTGAACGCGAACGGCGTGAACTTCATGTCCGCGCCGATCACCGCGACCTTGCCTGCGTTCTCACCCTGGAAGTTGCTGTTCCAGTATTCCTTGACCGCCTGCGCGTCCGGCTCGCTCATGCCAGCGGGGGCCGTGAGGATGCCGCCGGGGTTAGCGCCGTTGGTGAAGAACCGCGTCGAATCGCGCAGGATCTTCATGTTCTTCACCGCCGCCCAATTCGCCGCGCACAGGGGCGGCACACCGATCAGCTGGTGATGGAAGCAGTTCATGCGGTCGTGGATGATCTCGCTGGCCGGGATGATCAGCTGCTCGCCCGGATACTGCTCCGGCAGCAGGTTCGCACCCGAGCCGTAGTTGAGCTGGTAGAAGACGTCGCCGGTCTCGGCGACCATCGGCTGGACGCGGTTGGGATCGAGCACCCAGAGCCTCGTCACGACGCCGCGATCGTCGCGCCCCTTGAGGATGTAGGTGTTGCCCTGGACCAACTTCGACAACACCCAGGACTCGCGGAACTGCTGCGCCGACTGGTAGGCGTTCTGCTTGCGCAGCACCGGCCAATACGACGTGTTGCTTTTGTCGATCGACCAGATGCCGTGCTCGTCCTCTGCCTTCAGGACGAACGGCAGCTTGCCGATGTCCGAGACGATTCGGTTGAGGCACGCGTACAGCGTCGGATAGGACAGGATGGTGCTGTGGCTCTCGCTGAGGTTGCGCTGCCATGCGCCGGCGAAAGGCTCCTGCACCTGCAGCGAATGCCAGCCGTCTCGCCCCGAGGTCGCAGCGGCCGGCGACAGCGTGCGCAGGTAGTCAGCGCCGTGCTGGCGCACACCGGCGGCAACGGCCAGATCGCGGGGCGAGAACGCGGTCATTTGGACGCTTCCGGCTTCGCTGCGGGCTGCGCGGCCTTGGCTGCCTTCTTCGCCGGCGCGGCTTTCGGCGCTTCCGGCTTCGCTGCGGGCTGCGCCGGCACGGCCTGAGGAGCCGCCGCCACCATGTCGCGGCGCAGATAGCCGCCGCGCGCGACCAGTACGTCAGCCACGCGCGAATGCACCCGGACAACGCGCCCTCGCTTCTCGATCTCGACCTTGCTCATAGTCACCTCGATGCTTCGGACAGAAGACGGGGCCCGAAGGCCCCGTCGTTCGCTCTGCTGGATCAGCCGCCGCCCGGCGCGGCCGGCTGGCCCCACGCCACGCCCGTCAGGTACGCCACGCCGGAAGCGCGACGGCGCGCCCAGTTGATGTAGCGCTCCGCGCGGAATGCTGTGCTGTTGGTCTGGAACATCGAGACCATGCTCGTCGCGGTGCCGGACGCCGAGTTGTTCGTCGGGTTGTCCAGCATCTGCAGCGAGGCCTCCTGCGAGGCATCGACCGTCACCTGGCCATCGTCGGCGAGCCAGATGTCGCGCGCGTTCACCAGCACCACGATGCCGGCCGGGATGTAGTCCGACACGATCGTGGGCACTCCCATGAAGGTGCCGCCGGCCATGGTCAGGCCCGGGAACTCGACCTGACCCAGCGGATTGAGCATCAGGCTCAGAGCCAGCGCAGTCGTGCTGTCCATCAGGTAGACCGCGCTGCGGGGCGGGTTGCGCGCCGCGATGAAGGGCGCCCACAGGCGGCGCACGTCGTCACGGATGGCGTCGGCATCGTTGCCGCCGGAAGCGACAGCGGTCGCGCCGTTGGTGATCGATGCGGGCGAAACATTCGCCACCGCGGCCTTCGCCGGATCGATGAAGTCGATGTCGAGGCGCTCGTTCACCGCGGCGGCGAGCGCATCACGCACCAGACGCTCGGCCGACGGGCTGGAGAAGCGGATCAGCTCGTTGGTCAGCACCGAGATCGCCGCCACCTTCGCCCAGCGCAGTTCGGTCGCGTTGAAGTCGAAGCCGGTCAGCGGCTTCGGCGCGCCTTCACCGACCCAGCTCGCGTTGCCGCCGCTGGTCTGGCCAGCGATGCGGACGTTGAAGGGGATGCCGTTGAGACCAGGCACGTTGCCCTGGCCGAACTGGCCGATGATCGACTGCGGACGCTGGAACTCGATGAAGTCGCCGGCGAAGTTCTGGTAGTCCACCAGCGGCGAGGCGAACGTCGAATCCAGCGTGGTGCCGGCTTCGACCACGGCCTTCATGATGCCGCCCAGGTCCGCACCCTCGGCCTGCGCCTTCAGGGTGTTCACCACACGCTCGTTCTGCGGATAGTGCTTCTCGGCCAGGCGGAAGGCCAGCTCGGGGTTGCCCTTCGCCTTCAGTGTGCACATCGCGTAGCGGGCGAACTCGATGCCCTTCTCGAGCTTCTCGGTGTTCTTGACCTGCACGCCGGTGGTGACGCCGCGGCTCGCCGCTTCGTCGGCCGCCTTCGCGTTGTCAGCCGCGGTCACGACCGCCGGCGTTGCCGACTTCGCCTGCACGGCCTGCAGACGCGTCAGGCGCTCGATGTCGGCGTCGAGGTTCTTGACCTCGCCCTCGATATTGTCGAACTCCTCGGCCTCGCCGGTGTTCATCGAACGGCCTTCGTCGATCGACTTCTGGGCCAGTTCGGACATCTTCTTCTGGTGCGCTTCGCGGGTCGCCTTCAGGGCTTCCAGCTGCTCTGCGATGGTCTTCATTTCGGTTCCTTGTGGGCGCAGCCGTTCGGCCCGGATTCCACGCCGGGCAGTGCCTGCATCAATGGGAAGCGGGTTCCACCCCGCGGGCCGGTTGGCCCAGTTGCTCAGTTGCCGAGCAGTCGCACGGCGCCGTTTTCGAGCCGCTTCGGCGCGGGCTTCGGCGGCTGGATCAGCCGGACACCGAGTTGCGTGGAGCGACGCAGGCCGGTGTCGCAGGCCTTGATCGTCTGGATGGTGGCCGACGCGTTCGCCGGGATCGTCACGAGCGAAAGCTCGTAGATCTCCACCTCGGTGAAGCGGATTCCGCCGCCGTCCATGAAGCTGTACTCGAGCGCGCGGAAGCCGATGGAGACACCGCGAACGAGCTTCTCCTTCACCGACTGCCACGCGAGGTCGCACAGATCCTTCAGCGCGCCCGGTGTCTCGATCTTCGCCACCCAGGCGGTGTACGGGATCCCCTTCGCCGTCGGCTTGCCGAACTTCACCGTGCCGACGGGGCTGTCGTGGCGGTGCTGCCAGAGCAGTGCCAGCTCGGCGGCGAACTTCGCACCCAGCGGCTCCACGATGTCGCCCATCCGGTCGGTCTCAGGTGTGGTCGCCATGCCGGTGATGATGCGCTGGTCGTCGTCGTAGCTCTTGACCTGCAACAGGCTGTAGGCGCGGTTCTCGTTGCTCATGCGTTACCCCAATGTCATCAGGATGATTGGCCGCTTGTGATCGATGGGGCCGGCCATTGCAGCGCCGAACGCCATCACCATCGCTACCGCGGCGTCGATCTTGTTCACCGATCGCTGCTTCGACAGCCACCGGTTGTCCCATTTGTCCTGCTCGATGACGGCCGACATCATCGAAGAGATCAGCACCGGGTTCTTCTTGAACCGGATGCGGCCTTCGAGCATCGCGTCCTCGAGCATGCGAAGTGAGCCGGGGAACCAGAGCCCCTCGGCTTCCTTCTTCTGTCGCTTCGCCTCTTCGATCATCCCGGGCGTCGGCTTGCCCTTCTTCGTGCCGCCCTGCGGATGCTCCACATACGGCAGCGTCAGCTGCAGGTCGGCAGCGTCTTCCTCGAACCGCCGGAACGCGTACCGGTCGTAGGCAACGATCCCTATCTCGTAGTCCCGGTCGTACTCGACCAACGTCTGCGCAACGTGCCGGTAGCTGATGCTCTTGCCGGCCGGTGCGTGGATGTGCCCCTGCTGCGCCCAGACCGGATACGGAATCTTGTCGCTCTCCGACCGCGCGTGCATCGTGTCGCCCGGCGTCCAGGCCTCGATCCACGCATCGAACGTCGGCTTCGACACGATCGACGTGTTGCCGTCTCGGTCGATGACTTCGACCTCCTTCGATCCGGTCTCCACCACGAACCCCGCCGCGGTGATGTCCCGGTTCTGCGAAAGATCCAGGCCGACCGCGATCGACTTGCCCAGATGCTGCGCGGTGGTGAACTCCTGCATCAGCGGCTCGACCACCTCGCGGCTCATCCATGCCGCCGACGCGTCGGTCCAGACGCAGAAGTGCAGCCGGAGGATGCCGTTCTGCTTCACCGGCAGGTTCTTGGCCTGCGCCACGACGCCGGCGAGATACTCCTCTGTCAGCGTCACACCCAACAGAGGGTTCGCCTTCGCCCAGCAACTCGGGTCATTCAGCGGATCGTCGTCCTTGTCGAGCGCGCAGACGTAGCTGAAGGTCGAGTCATCCAGCGGCTCGCCTTGGTACGACGGGTCGGTCACCGCGTCGTTGTTGCCGGCGGCGACCTTGACCGCCCACTCGTGTTCCTCCCATGCGATTGAGTTCCGGTCGCTGCCGGAGTTCGTGATCATCATCAGCAGCGGCTGGCGGCGGAACTTGAAACCTCGCTCGAGCATCTCGAGGATCTTCCCGTCCGGCAGCTCGTGCACCTCGTCAGCCAGCACGACGAACGGGCGCGGGCCAGAGCCCGTCTTGCCCGTATCCCTCGACACCGGCCGGAAGAAACTGCCACTGGCGAAGTGCGCCATGTTGTATTCCTTCCCGGGCCCTCCCGAGAACGTCACCCGCTTCTTCAGCGCCGGCGCGGCGTTGACCATCTTCACCGCGTCGGCGAACAGGATGCCGGCCTGGTCTCGCTTCGCCGCTGCCGCATAGACCTGCGCGCCGGCCTCACCGTCAGCCAGCAGGCCGTAAAGTCCGACGCCGCCGGCCAACGGCGACTTCCCGTTGCCCTTGCCCTGCTCGATGTACGCGCGGCGGAACCGGCGCGTGCCGTCCGCTCGTTTCCACCCGAACAGGTTGCCCAGAACGAAAGCCTGCGACGGGTGGAGCTGAAACGGCTGCCCCTCGAACTGCCCCTCCGACAGCTTCAGCACCTTCTCGAAGAAGTCGAACACCCGCTCCGCTGCCGCGTGGTCGAAAGTCAGCCCCCTCTTCTTCCCCAGCGCCAGGTCGTCCAGATGCCGGCGGCAGGCGTTCCGCACATGAGGCCCGGCCACGATTTCGCCGGCCAGCACCGCATGGGCATACGCGCTAGTTCGGTCGGCCGAAGAACTCTTCGCCCGGGTCCGTTTCTTCGCCGCCACTCTGCGCCACCTTCGTTTCGTCCACTGGGGTTGCCCCCAGCTTCGACAGGATCGAACTCAGCGCCTGAGCCGCCGAGACCCCGAACTCACCCTCGTCCATCTTCGCCGACAACCGGCATGCCATCCGCACCAACACCCGGTGACCCGAGTTCAACCAGGACAGCTCTGCGTCGAACTCCTTCCAGTACCGGATCTCGACCGCTGTCATGCCCGCGTACGGCTTGCCCAGCGGGCGCGTGTTCTTCGGCGACTTCCGGCCCTTGAACCGGCTCGGGTTCCGGATCGCAGCGCCGGTCGCCGCGGCCTTCGCAGCTGGCAGTCGTGGGCGGGGCATCAGGGTCGTCCTGTGAATCGTGGGATCGCGAAGAGAGGGTTCGGGTCGGTGTCCGGCGCGATGGCCTCCGAGTTTCCGGTCACCCCCCCCTCGCTCGTTCATGCTCGCGTTCAGGTTGTTCAGTTTCGCCGTTCAGGCTCATTCGGTTCAGCTTCGCGTTCCACGCCGCGATTTTCCACGAGGCCACCCGTCAACGCCGACCTCCACCCTCAATGGTGCGCCTCGGTCCTCTGCGTCCTTGGCCTCTGCACAGCCGCCAGGGCCGCCGCACAGCGTCTGCAGGTTGGACTCGTCGTCTGTGCCGCCCTTGACCAGTGGGATGATGTGATCGCACACCAACTGGTCAGCCGTGGCGATGCGCCGGCACCGCTGGCAGGTGAAGAGGTCGCGCACGAACACCGCCATGCGCTTGCGGCGCCACGGCCTACCGCCTCGGCCGCTGCCCCATGTCACAGCAGCGTCTCCCGCTTCGCTCCCTTGCTCAGGTTGTCCTTGGCCCACAGCGGGCGCAGGTTGCCCATCGCCCAGCACGCGCGGAACTCAGGGCAATTTGCGCTGGCCGGCCGGAACGACGAGACCGGCACGATGTGGTCGACGTGGATCTCGCCGCGGTGGAACGCTTCCCACGTCATACCATCGGTGAACTGCCGCTCGAGGTGCCGAGCCAGTTCGTCCAGCGAGTAGCCCAGCAGATCCTCCGTGCGGGCCTGAGACTTGCCGCCGCACCCCAGAAGCATGGTGCGCATACGGCTGCTCACACGCTCCTTGAGGACGAGCCACGGCCTGGTGCGCCGGTATCGCGCCTGCTTCTCACGCTCCATCCGCCGCGAGGCTTCAGGGTTCGATGCCCGCCAACGCCGGCCGTGTTCCGTCGAGGTGTAGCCGGCATCGCGGTACTGCTGGTTGTAGGCCTGCACCTTCTCCCGATTCGCTTCGCGCCACGCCTGCTGTCTGGCCTGCTGGTCCGGGCGCGCGCGGCGCTCAGCATCCTGCAGCTTCTTGCAAGGCCGGCAGTGCGTGTACAGCCCGAACTTCCCCATCTTGTGCGGCGGGAAGAACTCCGTTGTAGCGGGCAGCGATTTCTCGCAACGGCGGCAGGTCCGGTGCTGGCTCGGGGTGCCTGCCTGCTGCAGGCGACCTGGTGCCGGCGTGACGCGCGGGGGGATGGTCTTCAGCCTGCCCATCAGAACCGAGGCCTCACGCCTTCGAGCACCTTCGCGATCGCTACGAGCGACACGACCCCTGCCAGCAGCGCGCCGAGCGCCAGCCCGACCACCACGCCACCGACGAACGAGAGCATCAGCCTTCCTCCGGATCAGGGCTGCGCGCAGGCGGCTCGTAGCCGTGCGGCGCTGGCGGATTCGGCGGCGGCGCCGGCCTGCTCGACGGCGCCGGCCCATTGCTGCCCGGACGGAGTGCAGCGGCCGCGTGTACCGGAGCCGGGTAGTCTATGTCCGCGACGTCGATGGTCTGCTGTGCCTGAAGCCCGACAAGGAACTGCGCCAGCTCGATTGCGTCGGCCTTACCTGCGTCGCGCCATTCAGTGTTGCTGATCTGCGACACCGGCGGCTCGCCACTGGGACGGCCAAACAGCCATCGCTTGGACCGCGAGCGCTGGACCTGGATGACCGGCCGCCCGAAGGTCCCCAGCCGGACGCGCACCGCGGCGATGCCATGTTCGCCGACGCGCACGAGATTTTTCATCGGATCTGATCCTCTCCCGCGAACGGGAATCGTCGGGGCACCAGCTGTGCGCCCATGCGAGCGAGCAGTAAGGATTCCCCTACAGTTGTCTGACGGAAAGTCTTATGGCGGTCGGAGCGCGCGTGCGAAAGACTCAAGTCGCCAACACGGCGCATCCGGAAGGAATTCAAATGAAGATGAAGTTTCTCGCTGCAACATTCGCGACAGGCGTGATCGCATACGCAGGCTCCCTGCCAGTTGCTTCTCCCGCGATGGCGAACACCTCAGTTAACTGCACCCCGGACCCCGTGACCGGAGGTGCGTTCTGTCAAGCGATCGTCTGTGTCCAAGGCAATTGCTGGGTCGCAGATTCGTGGTACGTCCCTCCGAAGGAGATAATCGTTCACGAATAAGGTTATCGGCAGCGCGGCCCCGACGGCCCGCTATCTATCTCGCTTGCTTGGGGGGACAGCTGGGGCATTACGCGTCCTGCCACTTCCAACCGAACACCAGACGCATTGCCCAGCGATGAAGCGCGCAGGGCTTGGTGTAGGACGCGACCTCGAAGCCATCGGTGATCTGCAGGCTTCCGACTCGCTTCTTGAATGAGGAAGCGGTGAACCCGGCCACGCCTTGGCCCGGCCCGAAGTTGAGGGATGCCCGCGCTTCGCTGATCATCGGATCTGTCCCTCATCCGCGAAGCGCCGGATGCACCTGCGCTCACCGCGCCATGCGATCCGGTCCTGCGTCACCACACCGAGCAGGCTGTTCGCCCAGCCCTTCAGGGCCACGACGTAGCTGTCCGGGATCGGCGCTCCGTCCGGCGGCGCCTGCGGCTCGTCCGGCACGTAGGCGGTCGGCTCGTCCAGGCACGGGGTGATCAGTGGCGCCTCGGCGCGCGGAGCCCCGCTCCCGCACGCGGCCAGTGCCGCAGAAATGCAGATCGCCGCCAGAATATTCAGCGTTTTATTCACGGGCCGCATCGCGAGCCTCCTGCACGGCTGGCGCCAGGCTCGGCAGACCGGCCGGCATGACGCACTCACCGGTCACGCGCACCTCGCGGATCAGCGTCTCCCGGGTGTGGGTGTTGCCAGCGGCGGATGTCTGCTCGCCGCGCAGCCTGTCGCGCTCGCCCGCCCAGATGCCGGCCGCGGTCTTCAGGGCGTCTGCCTGATCCTTCGCCGCCGTTCGGGCGTCATCCAGGCGCTGCTCAGCGATGCGGGTGTCGCAGCGCGCCGATGCGCTCGACCAGCGCCAGGTCGCGAACGCGCCGCACAGAGACACGACGATCAGCGCCGCCAGCAGCTTGCCAGCCAGCGTCATCGCGCTGATTCCATCTGCGACAGCCTGCGGATCCATCGGCGCCACGGCGCGAACTTGCCGACGAGCCCGAACACCCCGGCGACGCCCCACATCAGCAGGCAGCCGCGCCAGGTGTAGATGTGCGCCCCGAAGATGACGGCCGCCAGCATCATGAAACTCCCGAGTGCCATGGCGAGGAATGACAGGCCGAGCCCGAAGTCGACGGCCCCGGCCCAGCTCACCACGCGCCGTAGCGAGTACGGCCGTACATCGTTGAGCCCGAACATCGCCGTCAACCACACAACGGAAAGGGCTGGCAGCGCCAGAATCGACCACGCGTTACTCGACATGGGACTTCCTCGAGTTGAAGAATTTCTCGCTGATCTTTTCGATCAGCACTGGCCCCCAGTTCTGTGACGTAAACGCGAGCAGCATCCCCATCGCTGCCTGATAGCCAGCGTCTCTCCATGCGTACCCGGTCCACTCCGGGATTCCGACCACCGCGCCGATCGTCAGGACCAGCGATGCCATGAAGGCGCCGATCAGGTTGCCCTTGTGCTCGATCCGCCGGTTCCACACGCCCACGAACGCGCCGAACGCGATCGCAACCAGCACGTTGAACGGCGCGCCGACGTCCAGGTGCATCCATGCGACATGCGGCGCCATCTCACGCGCCGGCACAGCAGCGGCAGCGGCCGCAGTCAGCGCCACGATCTTGGTCCCGGTCACGATCTCGGCCACCGTCAGATCGCGGTGCCGACGA
Source organism: Proluteimonas flavola (assembly GCF_021191705.1). Taxonomy (GTDB): domain Bacteria; phylum Pseudomonadota; class Gammaproteobacteria; order Xanthomonadales; family Xanthomonadaceae; genus Luteimonas; species Luteimonas flavola. Next base: position 275,196 of record NZ_JAIWPU010000005.1, on the reverse strand, counting down.
ACCGAGACAGGTCCCGCCACGCAGCCGCGTACCGCTCCGTCCACGCCTTGCGCTCGGCCAGTCCGTTCGTGCCGCCGTTGACCCTGCGCGTCACGTCCCCGACGGTGCCGCGGTCCGCCAGATCGTTGAGCCCGTTCGCGACCCAGAACCACACCGCCGAAGCGACCGCGCCGTCCGGCAGCGCCACTCGTGCGGGGTTGTCGAGCAGCGACTCGTCGCCCTGCCACGCCCTGCTGAAGCGCCGGTAGTTGTCGCGCCCGGTCAGCTGCTTCAAGCCGCGGCCGCGGAACTTCCACCCATCGCCGGCGTGCGTGTTGCCCAAGTTCTTCCGGCCCCACTCGCCGCCGTACAGGATGTTTGCCAGGGCGCTCTGATTCGCCGACTGGCCAGTCCGGCGGCCGAACTTGTCCGCGTCGGCCAGGCTGATCCGGTGGCGGCCGAACATGGTCTTCAGCGCGTCGGCCGAGTAGTTCAGGGACTCGCCCACTGTCCCGAAGCCACCCGACTCGACGTGGACCTGGCCCAGAAACATCGCCGCGCGCTTCACGTTCGCCATGATCCCCGCTTCCGCCATCTGCCTGACCAGTTCGACGGCGTACGGCGCTGCAGCCGGCGCGATCTTCACGATGGCGGCTGCTGAAATCATGATGGTCTCGCAATAGGTGCCCGCACCGCGCCCGGCTAGGCTCAGCGACTTGGTCCGGTTGGGGATTGACGGGCGTGGATGGCGCCCCGAGTCGAACGGGGCTGCGGCTGCGGCTTCTCGCCTGCCCGCTGCAGGCTATCCCGGCTCCCGGGAGCGGCCTGGTAGGGCCGGAAACGAAAAACCCCGGCACTTGGCCGAGGTCCTGGTCGCAGCTTTGCCACGATGACGCGAATCATGCGCCTTGGCTAACCGCGCGTCAAGCGGATGCGCCTCGGCGCGTAGAAAATACGATCCCGCTCCGCGTCAGTCAGCCCCGCATACCATGCTCGGCACGCGGCTTTGTGCGCTTCCCACGCGCCGGGATCGCTTTCCAAGCGCTGCCGCCATGCAGCGCGTTCCGCCCGCTTCTCCGCCTTCATCTGCTCGTGCCGCGCCGGATCAATCGAGCGGATTCGTGCATTCCACTCCCGCGTCCGCGCAGCCGCCTCGGCACGAAATATCAAAGCAAACTCCGGGTCGGAGTCCATCCTCTGCTTGAGCTTGACGATGTAGGCCGCGCGCGTCTCCTTCCACGCGCTCGATTGCCTCACGCGCGCATAGCGCTCTTGCTCGCGACGCGACGCCCGCACTTTGCGGCATGCTTCGCTGCAAGTCTTCGGCGGATGCCCGTGTCGGCTTCCGCGCGCCCGCTCAGGGATCGGGCCGCCGCAGATCGGGCAACCCTCGTCGATCGACGCCGCCATTACCCCCGCCGCGCCTCATCCGCCCCTGCACGGATGGCCTGCGCCTCGTCGTCCGACAGCTCGAGTTCGCGGATGGATTCGACGATAGAAGCCCCAGAGGCCGTGACATCAGCGCCGCACGCGCGCAGCAAATCCCCCGGATTCTCGTGGCTACCGTCTTCGCTGTTGCGGTAGCGCGCGAGGACCTCGCGCAGTGCGATCAGCTGCGGCAGCTTGAGTTGCCTGACAACTGCCGCCAGAGCATTCACGTCGATGCCCCACTTTTCTCCGATTCCGTCTGCCTTGCTATCGGCCACGCTCGCCCAAGCAAAGCGCAAGCCACGCTCGTCTCGCAACGCGCCGTCGCCCAGGACGTCGGCCAGGGCCTGCCACTGCTGCGCCGTGAACTGCGGCACCAGCGAGACGATCATCTGCGTGTAATCCGCCGCGACCTGATTCAGCCTGCCGCTGCGGTTGTCTTCGTAGCCGGCGAGGACCGTTGCGATCGGCTCGCCCGCGTAAATTGTGAATCGCTCAGCCATGACGGCTCCTTGTAGAGACGCCCCGACGGTTGGCCGGGGCGCAGATGGTCAGATGACGCCGTAGTCGCTGACGCTCGCGTTGTCGGGGTCCAGCTCGACCCATCGACCCTTCGCCGACATGTTCAGCGCATCAGCGCGCTTGACCGCGATCGGCTCGATTCGGCTACCGATCGCGCGACCGACCCATGCGTCGGTGCCCTGGAAAATCTTGCCGCGCACCGCAGCGCGCTTCGCGGCGCCGATGGTCTGCGCACTGCAGGCCGTCCAGTTGCCCTGAGCTTCGCGGATGAAATAGATGGCGTTGTTCATGGTCTTTCTCCTTCTTGCCCGGCCCCATCGGGTGGGTCCGTGGCTAGGACCGGATGCCGTCCGGTGCGGTGGGTCGTTGCGACCCGATGTGTGTAGATTACAAAGGTAACACCAGAGTGTCAACTGGCAATTAGCGACATCCGTACCAAATCTATGCTGCTATCGGCCCGGCCATATTGCCCGCGATGTAGACCCTCGCACCGCGCAGGCTGTCTTTGTACGCCGAAAGCTTTAGCCCGACCTTCTCCGCACGCTCATCACGGGACAGCACGCGCAACTGGTAGTGCACTCGCAGCACTTCGGCCGCGGCCATATCGAAGCGTCGCAGCGCAAGCCACGCGGCCTGCACGCGCACGACCGTCGGCGTTTCGCGCCGGTCGTAGCTCGGCCGATGGCTGCGCGTTTCCGTAGCGCGCACAGGATCGCAGGACCAATCCGGCGCGCGTCGACCGTTCGATCCCATCGCAGCAAGCCGGCTCGCGCTGCTGCGGAAGTCGTGCGCACTGTCCTGCGCCTTCTTCCCGGCCATGGCAGCGAGCGGGCTGTCGCCGGTGAGGCTGCGATCCTCCTGCCATTCCGATCCGCCGCCCTCGCCGTAGCATCGGCCCCAGGCACGCAGCGCGTCCTCCAACTCTTCCGCGTTCATGCGGCCTCCCGAAACTCGTCAATCGTGGTGTCGTCCAGCCGGAACGCCGGCAGCCGTCCGTCGTCCTGGCACATGCCCATCTGTCGGCCGGGCTGGTCACGGCAGTGCGCGACGCCGAAGGTCGTCTCCCGACAGGTGCAGAAGGCGCACAGGCCGCGCTTTCTGATCGCTGCGCGGTAGCGCTTCTTCAGGCGCTGCTCGGTGGCCGACTCGGGCCGGGTCAGGTTGCTTGGGTTGAGGCTTTCCCTCACGAAACCCCCAGCGCCACGCGAGCGGCGGCGTACTTATTCCGCAGACGATCAGCCACCGCCGGATCGAGCATCGCCAGCCTCGCCTCGTCGCTGTTGTCGGCGATGTCGGCCAGCTTCACGCGCAGCGCCAGCGGGTTATGCCGGATCCTCCAGTAGTAGAAGGCCTCGGACTTGTCGGCCGCACGAGTGAGATCAGCCACCGCTTCGAGGATATTCAGCGGTAGGGCCACGAACTCGAAGGCATGCGCGTCGCACCACGCAATCTGGTCCTCGAGCACGTCGTGCAGCCACGCCACCGCTTCTGCCTCGGGGTCGTCATTGACCGCTGCGGCTACACGCGCCAGATGCTCGATGTAGGGCTGGCCGGCCTTGTCGACTTGCCCGGCGTGGGCGCGATGCGCCATATGCAGCGCCAGCGCTGCCACAGACTCCATGCTCATGCGGCGTTCTTCCCGTGCATCTGGGTGTTCTCGTGCCAGAGCGCCAGCAGCAGCGCGTCGGCGCGGCCGGAATCCTTCTTCCGCTGCAGCAGGTGCGCGGCGCTCGGGAACCGGCGGATTGCCAGCAGCCGGGCGGCATCCTTGTCCGTGCCGATCAGGCCCATGTGCCGCTTCCAGACAGCGGGAATCGAGCGGCTGTAGTCCAAGAAGCCGAGGACCCCGAGCACCGCCTTGATCTGCCCGTACCCCTCGCCGAACCGGAACGCGCTGGTGCCGCCGTCGCCGGGGCGTGCGCTCACCTTCTCCACGCATGCCGAGAAGTCAGCGCCTGGGTGCTGCGCGCGGATCAGGCGAATCCATTCGGCCAGCGATGCGGCATCGACCTCGCGCCAATCGCCGACCTGGACCACCGGCATGTCGAGGATCGGGCCGGGCTCCCCATCGATCAGCGTGGCGACAGCGCCGCTCAGCCCCGGGTCGATTCCGAACGTCACGCGCAGGGCCGTCATGCCGCGTTTCTCCACGCCGGCCGAGTCACGTGCGGACGCACCGCCTCGAAGCCCTGCACGTGCTCGACCTTGCCGCCGCGCGCGCGGAACTCAGCGACCGTCTCTGCACGATCAGCAGGCCGCGACGCCATTTCTGCGCTGCGCACGCGGCCGACCGGCGCCGGAATCAGGCCGGCCAGCGAGGATGACCGGTGACGGTGCAGCACCATCGGCTCAACACGGGGCGCGGCCGACTGCAGCGGCTTCCTGAAGCTGAAATGCTTCGTGCTGCCGTTGACCCAACCGCTGTTCACCGCGCCGTTGTCATCGAGGCGGCACACCGTGCGACCGATCGCCTTGTATCCGGCGGTGCCGCGCGCGTGGCCGAGTGCATGCGCGATGTCGCTCGCCGTGTGCTGGCCAGGGTTTGCTTCCAGCCACTCGACGATGGCGGAACTCACGGGGCGGGCCTTCATGCGGCATCTCCGGTAGCCTTGGCGATGGCGGCGCGCGTTTTCTCGATCGCTGGCTTCCAGCCGTAGTCAGCCGCCTTGGCGTTTCCTGAGGCGACCATCTCGCGCTCAAGGAGAATCAGCGCCTCGAGCAACTCGGGCGCGGCGGCGATCAGGCGGGCGTTGGCCTCATTCGCTACCGATCCCGAACCGTCGCGGACAACTGCGATCGTGTACGTGCCGTCGCGCGCTTCAATCAGCCATCCCCGCGGATATTCGGTTGCAACATACTGCCACGGCCCCGGCGTATGCGCGCTCATGCCGCAGCCCTCTCTTCGTTGGCCGCGTCCCAGCCGGCGTACCAAGCCTCGCGCAGCTTCTGGCTTTCCTCGCCCATGCCGTAAAGCGGGCACTTGTCTCGACCGCGTCCCGCGCGCCGCGCCATCTCGCCGGCCAGCCGGGCCTGCTCATGCTGTTGCTTCGTCATACTGCTTTCCTCGAGCTCTTTTCGATCAGTCGGTGTTGCGCGGCCATCAGCGATTCGTCGTCGCCGAACTCCACGCGGAATGGGCCACTTCCCTCGGCCAGAGACGGACCGAGAAATTGGCGGTGTTGGGCGTGCGACCAGCCGTAAACGATCAGGCGGCCGCGGTGGTGCCAGGCGCAGAGGCCCACGGTGTGCAGGTGGCCGCGCCGGATGCCGCCGTACAGCAGGTGATGCGCTTCGACCACGGGACCGTCCGGGTCATGGGGATAGCCGCGCGCTCTGCAGCAAAGGCACCCGAGTCGCTTCACGGTGTCGATCCACGCGGACTCTTCCCGGGTCGGCTTGGACGTGGAGCGGCCCCGGCGCATCAGGCAGCCCTCCGCTGCCCACCGGTCATCAGCAGGTATTCCGCCCGCACGCTGTCCGTCATCACGCTGCTGTAGTTCGCGTCGATGTGGTCGCAGATGCCAGTGAAGAATCCGGCGAACTCGTCTTCATCCATGGCGTCGAACGCTAGCGACTGCGCCGTCTTGATCGGGATCGTCTCGATTACCGGGAGCACACCGGCCAGCACCTTCGCGGCGCCCTGCCCCAGCGTCGCTTCAGCAGCCGCCAGCACCGCGTCGATCACCGGGCGCGCGTCCCGCTCTTCGACCGTGCAGGCGATGCCCGACTCCAACTGCACTCGCTTCAACGCCGCGTGCGCGTCCAGGCCGGCGAAGTCGTCCACCGAGTCGACCAGCAGATGACCCAGCGCGTGCGCCAGCCGGTGGAAGGCGACGTTCCGCGAAGCCTTGATCTCGGCCCGGTACTCCTGATTGACGCTGTACTTCCGCTCGCGGCACAGCCGCTGATCGATGGCATTGGCCGGAACGAATGCCGCGTACTCCACACCGTCGGTCGGGTCGGCCAAACGCATCGGCCTGAGGTAGATCGGACGCGTCGCGCGTTTGCGCGCGATCTTCTTGGCGGCATCGGTCTTCATCCGAACAGCCCCGCTTGCGCCGGGGCCGCGCGCATGGTCGCAGCCTGGCGACGCGCGTTCTGCGCGGACGCGAACAGGATCCAGTAGAAATCCCGGTTCGCGCGGCTATGCCGGCGCGCCCGGCACTCGTTGAGGTGCACGCGTGCGACGTGGATGCGGAATGCGCGATCGTCCATCAGGCGGCCGCCCTGTCGCGCCCGGCGCTACCAAAGCCGCGCGATCGCTTCGGCTTGTCGTCCTGCTCTTCGCTGCGCTCGGGCCGCCAGTACTCCGGCAGCGGCTCGCACCGGTACTGGGCGCCGTCGAACAGCAGCCGGCAGGAGCCGCCTGCGCCGTTGCGGTTCAACGCCACGATGACTTCGATGGTCCCGCGGTATTCTGAATCCGGCTTGTTGACCTCTTCCCGGTACACGAAGATCACGGACTCAGCGTCGGCCTCGATCGAGCCGGAATCGCGCAAATGCGACGGCTTCGGCCGTCCTTCCTTCTCGGTCTCGCGGCTCAGCTGCGACAGGCAGATGACCGGGATGCCCAGCTCCTGCGACAGGTTCACCAGTGCACGGGTGACACGGCCGACGGCGACGGAGTAGTTCTCGCCCTTTGCCGTCACGATCTCGACCAGCTGCAGGTAGTCGAGCACGACCAGGCCCAGCGGCGTCATCGCGTGACGGCGCCGGATCTGAGCGCAGATGTGCTCGATGCGGCACGAGCCTGGCTTCGTGATGTAGATCGGCGCGCCACGCATGCGGGCAACCGTGCGCGACACCGACTGCCAGTCGATATCGTCGAGCGTGCCGCGGCGCATGCGCTGCGAGTTGACCCGCCCCACCGACGCAATAACGCGCTTCGCGTACTGCTTCTCCGTCATCTCGAGGATGACGATGTGCACGGCCTTGCCCAGCTTCAGTGCGACGTGCTCGGCGATGTTCTGCGCGAACGTCGACTTACCGTGCTTGGGCCGGCCGCCGAGGAAATGCACACCCGGCGTCAGTCCGCCGAGGATGTCGTCGAAGGCGTCGAAGCCCGACGCCAGGCCGTCCATGCCTTCGCCCTTCTCGTTCCGCTCGACCAGTTCGGCAAACGCTGCGTCGATCGCAGTGGAAATCGGCTGCGACTCCGATGGCTGCGCGGTCAGCAGGCCGGAGGCTCGGGTCATCGCCTCACCGATCAGATCGATGCTGCTGCGGCCCTCTGGGTCGTAACCCGCGGCGACGAGCTCGGTTCCGAACTCGATCACGGCGCGCATCCGCGCCTTGTCCGCCACGATCTCGGCGTAAGCCCGGATGTTCGCGACCGACGGCGTGCCGCTGACCAGCTCCGTCAGGTAGGCGCCGTTTGCCACGCGCTCGGCCAGGCCCTGCGATTCAAACCAGTCGCCGACTGTCAGTGAGTCCGTCGGCTTGCCGGCGTCGACCTGGGCCTTGATCGCCCGCCAGATCAGCTGGTGGTCGCGGCGGTAGAAGCTCTCTTCGGCCAGCATGTCGCTGATCTCGTGCCACGCGCGCTCGCTGGCCTGCGTGCCGAACATCAGGCCACCCAGCACCGCCTGCTCGGCCTCCAGCGCCTGCGGGGGCACGCGCAGCCCGTCGTGGCTGTAGTCGTCGTGCGTCATGCCGCGGCCTCCAAATCTCCGTCGGCCGAACGCTCGAACAGCTTGAGCATGGTTTTCTTCTTCGTCAGGAACTCGAAGTCAGGCCGCCAGTTCTCGTGGTCGCCGGCATACGGCCCCTTGCCGCTATGGAAGTCGTCGTCAGCCGCGGTCTCGAAGTACTCCTGCCAGAACTGCGGCGTAACCCTCGTGTCTCCGTACAGGGCTTGGCAGATCTCGGAAGCGGTTTTCAGGCAGCGCTTGACCTGCTCCCGACGGGTATCGACGCCCACGCCTAGGCGAACGGATCGCAGCAGGCCATGCGGCTTTCCGAGGATGCGGTTGTACGCAGCGATGGCGTCCTCGGTGACTGCCGCGATTCGCTCTGCGCGCTTGGCCGTCAGGTCATCGGTGCTGGTCTTACCTCCCAGCAGGTCCGTCGTCGGCGTAGCCGTCGACAAAGATTGATCTTGATCTGGAGACGGAGACGGAGACGGAGACGGAGACGGAGACGGAGACGGGGCACTGCCAGAATCGGTATTTCGAGTGCCACTGGCACTTTTTGGCACTGCCAAACCGGTGCCCGTGGCACTCGAATCAGCATCTTTGGCACTGCCAGATTCGGCCAGACGCAGTGCATAGGCAGGCATCAATCGCGCCGCTTCCTTCCGCCCATGCTGCTTGCAAAGCGCGGCCCAGCGCGATTTCTCGGCACGGGAGCTGGCACTGGCCGCCCACGGGTTGTGCTCCGACCAGTCGTGTATCGAGTAGCTGCCCGGCTCGCCGTCCAGGAAGCCGACATCAGCCATCTCGCGGACGAATGCACCGGCGTCGCCGTCCCAATCCACGGCCAACTCGATGTCCTCGTCCGTCATGCCCGAGAGGTCGCCATCGCTGCGATTCGCAGCAGCCCATAGGAACAGGTAGATGCAGCCCAGCGGACCTGCAGGGCCGAGCCTGCGCGCCAGCTTCTTCGTCTTGGGATGCGACGGCAGCGCCGTCGATAGACGCGCATCACTCGCCACCGTGCGACTCCTTCGCCACAGCCTTGATGGCGGCGCATGTGGCGGTGACCTGGGCGACAGGGATGTAGATCGTGGCGTCGCCACCTCTGACATCGTCGTATTGGCTCAGGATCACGAACCCTTTGCCGCTCTCGACGGTCAGCGCCTGGATCGTGGGGAACACTTCAGTCTTCATTGCGCACTCCGGATTGCCCGATGAGCCGCGATCCCCCAACCCGCCGGGTCCGGGCTGTCCTTGCCGGAGCTACCGGCGAGTGAGGGGGTGCGGTAGACGGTCATGCGCAGCCGCACTCGATGCGTGCGCCGCGGCAGTGCCACTGGAAGATCCCGAGCCGCATGGCGCGGAGCGTGACGTTCATGCACCGCCCTCCCTGATCGAGAAGATCAGGGCCTTGGTCGCCTCAGGCAGAAGTTTCGCCTCCGCCTGGGTCGAGAAGCCCCAGCAATCCAGGGCCTTGAGCTGTCTCGCAACCCGCAGTGCGCGGGTCTTCGAGGTGTAGCCCTTGGCGATCGACAGCCCGGTCAACGTATGCGTGACGCCCCAGCCAGGAAGAAACACGTTCTCGAGCTCGTCGTGGGCTATGCGGTGGACGAACAGCGGCCCGACGTCAATGCCAGAGAAGGGGAAGAAACTCGGAACGCCATTGATCACCGGAGTGCACGGCAGGGCGCGCGTCACGATCTTCATGCCGGCGCCCTCGCCGACTTGGCGCGCGCGTGCTGGGCGACTGCTGACAGCGCCTGGATGGCATCCATGCACGCCCGGACAATCTCAGCGGCCTCGTTCGGCGTCATCTGGCCGTCGGAGATCGCGTCGCTGACCAGGCCGGACACCCCGCCCTTCGCTTTGCCAGCAGCGAGCAGCGAACTGATCAGGCAGCCGGCCTCAGGAGCATCGACACGGATCGCGACGTGCCCATGCATGGCGGCCATCGCGTGCAGGATCCGGAAGTCCCCGGTCTTGCCCATCATCTCGTCGGCTTCTTCCAGCGCGAGCCGGTTGCGATCGGTGTTCGGGTTGACCTTGCCGCGCAACGTGGCATCGGACATGCCCAGGCGCGGCGCCAATGCGACTGATCCACCGGGGTACTGGTGGACCGTGTCGTAGGCAGCATCGGTGACATTCATCGGAGGTGATCTCGATTGGAGACGGTGGAACCTCCATGCCCGACGATGCGAGGCATGGAGACGATCGAATCAGGGAAGAAAGGCGCCGCCCGCCCTGCGGTACGCTGCGCTGGCCACAGACACAGCCCGCAGGGAGGGCGACATGGACGACAAAGAGTTGAAGCTCGAAATGCTGCTGCTCATGACTGCAATGGAGGGGGTCTTGTCTGCCCTCGCACGGCGAGCCATGGCAGATCCCCGCTTCTCGATGGAGGTCAGCGAGGCGCTTTTGGAACTGACCGCGGAGATGCCACCCGATCGAGCTGCACGCGTCATCGGCCTCTCCAAGCTGATGACCGGCGAGGGATAGGCGCCCGCCCGCCGGTAGGATTGGTGGTGCTGAGACACCCGATCACTACCGGAGGCGGACATGGATTCGTTAAGCGCGGTCATGGCTTCACTCACCATCGCGAAGGAAGCCGCGTCGGCTGCCGTCGGGATCCGCGACCACAACCTGGTCGCCGCGCAGATCGCTGCGGTCAACGATCAACTGCTCAAGGCGCAGCAGGGTCTGTTCCTCTACGGAACCCAGATGGCGGATATCCAGAACAACCTGCGCGAGACACAGGACCAGCTTCGAGAGCTGAAGCGAATGCAGTCCGAGCGCGACAACTACGCGCTTGTCCAAATCTCCGAGGGCGTCTGGGTCTACAAGAGCAAGCCGCTTCCCGAAATCAGCGAAGGGAACAGCGATGCCGTCCAGCCCCCCCACTACCTCTGTCAGAAGTGCTTCGACAGCGGGAAGAAGGTCGTTCTGCAGCGCACCGCCCTCTATTACGGACATGCGCTGTGGTGTACCGCCTGCGACTCCAAGCTCGGATTCTGATCCGGAGGTCATGCGGCCGCCTTCGCCTGGTCGGCAGCGGGCGCGCCGCGGTAGGCGCCGGCACTCCTGCGGTAGGCTCCCGATACCACTACCGAGAGGCCGCAGGAGGCCGACATGAGCAAGGTCGAAAGGCTGGACGCCGAGGACGAGAACGGCAACGCGACGAAGATCGTCCGCACCACTTCGCAGAGGGACGCCAGCACCTTCCAGGGCGCGGGGAGCTTCACGTCCCTGCCGACGTATCGGACGCTGGACGGCGAGCACCTCAACCCGTCAGAGGACGGATGGGTCGGGATCGAGACCGGGCGGAAATTCAGGCTCATCTAGCCGCCCTCCCCGCTGAACTCCGCGAACAGCAGATCGGGCAGGAATGCGCGCGACGCGAGCATTCCGCCCTCGAAGATCATGCGGACTTGGGCGCCGGTGAGATTTCGTTCGTTGGCCCAGATCGTGATGATCCCGGCCACGGACTCGACGGACTCGTCGGGATTCGGCTCGAAGCGGGTGAAGTCGCGAGCGGCCATTTATGCGGCCTCCTTGCGAGGTACGGCCGTAGGCGCATCTCCGAAGACGTCGGGGCGGAGGTCGTGGCGGGACACCTCACCGTTGGACTCTTCGTCCAGTCGGCGCGCCAGAGCGCCGTCGAACCGCTGGCCTTTGGACATGGCCTTGCGGAGATAGCCGATGGTCGTCCCGGCGCGCAAAGCGTATGCCGCCTGCTCATCGGGACTCAGTTTCGTGAGGTATGCGCGGAGTGTGATCATGACGCGATCTTACCCTTGGGTAAGGTCAAGTCAATACCCGAGGGTCAATTACTTGCGGGTAAGAAGCTGCCATCCTTCGCCGATGGATAAGTACGAACGGCGACGGATGGCGCTATTGAAGCTGATTGCCGAGATCGGTCATGGCGGTGTGTCGGAGATCTCGGCGAAGACGGGGATCGACGCGAGCTATGTCTCTCGCCTTGCCTATCCGGCCGGCAAGAAAGGCGGTAAGCGTCTAGCTGAGGGTTCTTGGGACAAGATCGTTTCTGCCTTCCCCCAGGTCTCGGGTGAACCTGCTGAATCCGTCTCACGCATCGCAGCGACTGAGACAGATTCGTCAGACTCTTTCCGCATCGACTTGATCGCAGCGGAGGCGGATATGGGGGATGGACGAATCAATGAGGACTTCCCGGAAGTGATCCGGGCGGTCGAGTTCCCGCCCGATTACATCCGGGCCGTTGTAGGGTTCCTGCCGCCACCTGGCCGCCTGGTGCTGGTCACAGGGCGCGGAGACTCGATGATTCCTGTTATCCAGCCCGGCGACTCCGTGATTGTCGACACGGGCGTGTCCAAATACGACGGCGATGGGCTGTACCTGATCAACCTTGGCAACGGTCAGCAGATCAAGCGCCTCGTGGACCATGGCGAGGATGCTGGTATCTACGCTCACAGCGACAACAAGGCTTATCCAGAGCTACCCCTGCCCAGGGGGGCTATCGTCGGCGGCAAGGTCTACCTGCGCGCCCGCGTGGACAGGTTCAACTAGGGATTCAACAACGCCAGGAATGGCACAGGGGCATGAGCATGGGAAGGAAGTTGCTAGCTGCGGTTGTGACGTCCGTCATTGCCCTCTCGGGTTGCTCAGACCCAGAGATGAAAGCTGCACGCGAAGCTGACCGTAAGGATCAGAACTACACCTACGAGATGCAGCGCCGAGTTCAGCGGAATTTGAAAGACCCCGCGAGCGCCGAATTCCGAAACGTCCATCTGTCGAAGAAGAGCGGCGCACCTGTTGTGTGCGGAGAGGTGAACTCGAAGAACTCGTTCGGCGGGATGGGCGGGTATCAGAGGTTCGTATCTGCCGGCGACATACAAGCGCTCGAGGAGCAAATGGGCGCGGGCGAAATGGACAAGACGTGGGCGCAGGTTTGCAATTGACGTGCCGCATTCGCTGGATAGGGAGCTGGGAGGTTTGAACGGATGACCGATAGCCATGAGCCGATGCGGGCGGATCACCCTGGCTGGATATCTGAGATTGCCTACAAAGGCACCACGATATCTAGCGCCGACGCAGCCGAGTTTCTGAACTGGAAAGCAGCGGGACCACAAGCATGCCAGGTCTGCGCGGAAGACCGTTGGCTGACTGCTTTTGGATATGGGGATGGAAGCTTCTCCATGATCCCTAGCGGGAAGGTCGGCGACGACGGCAAACTCGTCGTGCTTCCAGAGCACCCTCCTCTCCCGTTGTTTGCAGTCGTATGCGCTTCCTGCGGCTACGCGAGAATGTTTGCGATGGCGATTCTGCGGGATTGGGTTGAGGACGGAAGGAAGACGGAATGAGTAACCAGGGAGCACGACCCTACGACCCCATCAACATGCTCGCGTACAGGGAGGCTAGAGTTGCGCGGGAAGATGACCGCCCCCAAGATGAGCCCATGACAGACGTCACCCGCCATGAGATGAACGCACGACTCGAAGCTTCCGAGGCGCGTGTTGCCACAGTTGCAGAGAGCATCCGGGGCGAGCTTTCAGCCATGCGTACAGACTTTGTCGCGATGCGGGCGCAGTCCGAATCGGACGCCAAGATTTCGCAGGCGCGGGCATCCGAGTTCTACGCTGAAGCGGGCAAAGTGCTCGCCGAGATTCGACTCGCGAATTCTGAGCATAAGGTCTCGATGTACGGCGTTGGCTACAAGGTCATCGCGTGGACGCTTGGCACGATCTTGGCCGTCGGCGGCGTCGCACTCGGCGCATGGAGAGCGTTCGCTGCGGCATCTGGCAGCCCCAGCCCCTAACTGAGCCACGAGCACCGTACACATGAACCCCGCTCCGGCGGGGTTTTTGCTGTCCCACGGCCGGAAAAATAATTTACCTTTGGGTATTGACTGCATGCTTACCCATGGGTAAGTTACGTCCATCGCCCCACGACACAGCTCACGACGAGCCGGGGCCATGGATACGGAGATGGCAAGCCGCAAGGAACTGAAGACGACCGACCGCTCCGTCTTCCTGGAGCACAGCCCGGTCAGTCTCAATCTGCGATCAGTGCACCTGCCGAACACGGATGGCATGCAGGTCGTGATCTCCGTCGATGCGTCATGCTTCAGCTCGAACGTCTACATGACCACGGCCGAAGCTCGCCGGGTCGCCGAGGCTCTGAACCACGCGGCTGACTTCTACGACGCCCAGCGCGCCGAGTTGCTCGAGCCGACGGAGGTTGCGGCATGATCGCCGCCGTCTCGCTCGATCCGCACACCCCCAGCTCCGAGCCGACCCGCGGCCAGTTTGTGGCGCACGGGATGACGGTCTGGAACGGCGATTGCACGATCGAGGTGGCCCGTTGCGTGAGCCGGCAGTTGTGCCCGGCGGGCAATGTGGCGAACGCGCGGAAGCTGGCGCTCGGCACTGAGGCGCTGGCGCTGCTGGAAGAGCGTCCGTCCGATTTCGAGGCCCGCGTTGTGGAGCTGCTGGAACGTGCTGGCCTGCGCGCTGCGCTCGCGAAGGGCGGTGCGGCATGACCCGCTGGCAGCCCGTCACCGATCGTGTCGACCCGTCGGCACGCGAGCCGGTCTTCGACGGCATCGACTTCGATCTGACACCGGCGGAGCGCGAGATCGCGTCGATGGCGATGCAGCGGCTCCGCCTGCAGATCGAAGCGCGGAACCGGGAAGACCTGGCGCGGGCGCTCGGCGCCGAGCTGGAGCGTGCCGCATGAGCGCGCACGACAAGCTCGACCTGCTGTTCGCGGCCGTAGGCGCGCTCTACATCGCGACGTGGCTGATTCTGAGCGGCTGGGCGTCTGTGTCCCTCGGGGATGCCGTCCGCACGTGGACCGGCTCGCGCCGCCGCGGTGTCATCGCGACGCGTCTGCTGTTCGTGAGCGTGGGCATCGGCGGCGCGGTGGTCATCCAGGCGGTGTTGCTTTGAGCGCGCATACGCCGGGGCCGTGGCATGTCGGACACGAGAGCGGCGCCAGCCAGATGCGGCCGAGCATCTCAATTATGAGAGATGTCGAGTACGTAGAGGGCGCGGGCAAGACGACGTACCGGCTGGGCGAGGTTACCTATCCCACGACGACTGGTGCGACGGTAGGAGCTGCTGAGCGCGCAGCCAATGCCCGCCTGATCGCCGCCGCGCCGGAACTGTTGGAGGCGTTGCAGTACGCCCGCGAGTGGGTCGTGGAAGTACGCGATCGCAAGGGAATCCCCAGCGCGAACACGCTTGCTCGAATCGATGCCGCCATCGCCCGCGTCACCGGCGGTGCGGCATGACCGCGCGCAACACCCCGACCCACCGAATCTGCCGCGATTGCAACGGCGCCGGCGAGGTCATGCGCAACGACAGCGCGTCTGGCGATCCGCAGACCGACTATCCCGTCGAGTGCGGCGCAGATGGATGCGTCGATGGCTGGATCCGCTGTGTGCCGGTGGATCCGATCGAAGAACTGGCATTTGCCCGCCGCTGGGCGCGCCTCCCCGGCTTCCACGCAATGCGCTACGGCGAGATCCGCGCGCGCGTCACCAGCGACGTTCCCCTCCCCACCGATCTGTCCCCTGAAACCCACGCGTGGCCGAAGGCCGCATAGGAGTCGTCATGTCTTCGAACGTCATCCCGATGCACACCGCGCGCGCCGCCAAGGCTGTCGGCGTGTTCGCGCAGACCAACATCGCCGCCCGCCGGCTCGGCTACAGCGACCAGCTCGCACTGCGTGCCGCCCAGCGTGCGCGCGACGCCTACAACGCCGGCGGCAAGTCCGCGGCTCGCGTGGTGTCCGAGGTGCGCGAATCGCTGCGCCGGTCTGCCGAAAGCATTTCCGCCTGATCACCCCGCCGGCGGTGCCGGCATCACCGACGAGGTATCCCATGCAATTCCAGCCGGACAAGGCCCAGGCCACGATCGCCAATGTGAATCAGAGGGTCGAGCGCCACGGCGACGAGCGCGAGCGCGCGGTGGACATCAAGTTCACCCTGAGCGCGAGCAACACCATCCTCGATCAGTTCGACAAGGACCTGCGGAAGTTCTTGTTCCGCAAGCCGGCGAAGGGCGAGCAGCAATCGCTGCCGACCATCGGCGACGTGCTGACCGAGGTCAAGTTCCCGAGCCTCGAGCCGCAGCGCCTGGCGCACGAGTTCTCGGGTTGCGAGATCGAGATTGCGGGCCAGCTGGATGATGCGAGCCCGATCGTACTCGTCGACGTGAAGCTGAAGAAATTCGTCGCCGAGCCGAAGGAAGGCGGCAGCGTCGATCTGACGTTCACCGCTTCCGCAGGCGTCGACGCTGATGAGCTGGCCGATATCTCGGAAGCATGGATCTGCGAGGACGTTGTCCTGACGGTCGGCTCCGGCAAGCGCGCCACGCAGACCGACCCCGAACAGACGGACCTGGCGGACGCCGCCTGATCCACTTACCGCACGGAGCACATCCCATGACCCAGCGCATCGCCCTGACCGACGTTGACTCGTCGCAGATCCACAGCATCGGCCACGACCCCGAGACCAACACGCTCGCCATCTGCTTCACGAAGGGCTACCGCGAGAACCGCGGCCCGGGCTCGGTCTACCACTACAAGAACGTCGACACCGCGACCTTCGCCGCGCTGCGCGATGCCGACTCGATCGGCAAGCACTTCGGCGCGCACATCAAGCCGTTCCCGGAGAAGTACCCGTACACGCGGATCGAAGAGCCGGCGCCGGTCGACCAGGCAGCCTGATCTACGGAGAGGAATGCGCAGGCTGATGCGCTCCCCGCTTGCACCGCGAGCACCCGGGATCGTCTGAGATCGGAATGCCGGAGATCAGCACCGGCCCTCTCCACCCTCCCCCGGCGGCGTCCCCCCTGTCGCCGCCACACCCGCCCCGGCCGGGCAATGCCGGGATCCATTCAAACCACCGGGCTGGCGCCCTCTTTGACCGACTTGCGCCCGCGCGAAGCCACACAACCCGGCGCCGCCGGCAGGAGAGCACGAATGAACGACACCACCCGCGAGGGTCAGCTGGTTCCCGAGGAAGGCATGGCCGCGATGATCAGCCGTTCCGAAATCGAACAGCAGATCAGCACCGCACGCCGCTTCCCCCGTTCGCTGAAGCGCTTCCGCGACGAATCCATGCAGATGGTCACGCTCAGCGAGAGCATCGCCGAGCAGTGCGTCTATGCCCTGCCCCGCGACGGCAAGACGATCGAAGGCCCGTCCGCTCGCTTCGCCGAGGTGGTCGCCTCCGCATGGGGCAACAACCGCGCCGGCGCGCGCGTCATCGACGACCGCGGCGACTTCATCATCGCGCAGGGCGTCTTCCACGACCTGGAGCGCAACGTCGCGATCACCTACGAGGTGCAGCGGCGCATCGTCGACAAGCGCGGCAATCGCTTCAAGGCCGACATGATCGGCGTCACCGCGAACGCGGCCTGTTCGATCGCGCTGCGCAACGCCGTGCTGAAGGGCGTTCCGAAGGCGTTCTGGGAGGACATCTACAGTGCGGCTCGGAAGGTGATCATGGGCGACATTCAGACGCTCGCCAACCGCCGCGCCAACGCCCTCGAAGGATTCCGTCGATTCGGGATTTCGTCTGAGCAGGTATGCGCAAAGCTGGAAGTCGCTGGCGTCGAAGACATCGGCCTCGAGCACCTGGTCCTGCTGCGCGGAATGCTGACCGCGATCAAGGACGGCGACACCACGCCGGAAGATGCGTTTGCCGCCCCCGCCGATGCTGCAGCCGCAGCCAAGCCGGAGCTGAAGCCCTACACGGAAGAGGCGTTCGGCAAGGCCATCGTGGCGTGGGAGAAGGCGATCAGCGAGGGCAAGAAGACGCCTGACGAGATCATCACGCTCGCGCGCACGAAGGGCACGCTGACCGATGCTCAGGTCGAATCCATCCGCAACCTCGGCAAGCCGGTGAGCTTCGCGGATGACGAGCAGGACGCGCAGCCGGAGGCCTCGGCATGAGCGAGAACATGGCATTCCCGATTCCAAACAGCGTGCTTGAGCCGTACATCAAGCAGGCCGTCAGCACCGCGATCACCGCGGCCCTGGGAGACGGTACGAAGCTGGTCGAGATGGCGGTGCACCAGGCCATGCAGGCGAAGGTTCGAGCCGATGGCGTCCGCAGCAACTCCGACTACGAGAACAAGTTCCAGCTCGTCGAGGCAGTCGCTCAGAACCGCATCCAGCAGATCACACGCGATGTCATCAATGAGATGGCCGAGGGCATGCGCCCCCAGATCAAAACTGCGATCGAAGCCCAGCTCAAGAAGAAGCATTCCGCGATCGCGCAGGCGCTGGTCGACGGTCTGATCAAGAGCCTTGCGACCAGCTGGAACGTGAAGGTCGACATCGTCGCTCCGAAGGAGAACTACTGATGAAGCTGGTAGACCTGCAACAGGGCAGCCCCGAATGGCACTTGCACCGCGCCGCGCACCTCAATGCGAGCGATGCGCCGGCGATGCTGGGAATCTCGCCGTACAAGGCGCGCAGCGAGCTGTTGCGCGAGACCGCCACCGGCGTCAGCGCCGAGATCGACGAAGCAACCAAGCGCCGCTTTGATGACGGTCACCGCTATGAGGCGCTGGCCAGGCCGCTGGCGGAGGGGATCGTCGGCGAGGATCTGTTCCCGTGCGTCGGCACCGAGGGCAAATACTCGGCCAGCTTCGACGGCCTGACCCTGATGGCCGATGCCGCGTTCGAGCACAAGTCGCTCAACGACGTGCTGCGCGCGGCCATGGTCGATGGGTGCAAGGGTGCCGACCTGCCCGAGCACTACCGCGTCCAGATGGAGCACCAGTGCATGGTGTCCGGCGCTGAGTCGGTGCTGTTCATGGCGTCGAAGTGGGACGGCGACACGCTGGTCGAGCAGCGGCACTGCTGGTACTACGCCGATCTCGATCTGCGCGAGCGCATCGTCGCTGGCTGGACGCAGTTCGAGGCAGACGTCGCCGCGTACGAACCTGAGGCCTCCAAAGCCGTGCCGGTGGCCGCACCGATCGCGGGATTCGGCGCCCTCTCGCTTCGTGTAGAGGGTCGGATCATTGCGTCCAACCTGGACGTGTTCAAGGCTGGCGCTGACGAGTTCATCGCCCGACTTCCGAAACCGGAAGACCTCCGGACCGACCATGACTTCGCCGTTGCCAAGAGCGCGGTCAAGGCCTGCGAGGAGGCGGAAGCACGCCTGAAGGCCGGCAAGGAAGCGGCTCAGGCCGAGATGACCGATATCGACGCAGCGTTCCGCATGGTCGACTCCGTGGCGCAGACCATCTGTGCCGCGCGCCTGGCGTTGGACAAGGTCGTGAAGGTCGAGGAGCAGGCCCGCAAGGAAGCGATCGTCGCCAACGGCGCCAAGGCGGTGCGCGAGCACTTCGACGGCATCAATGCCTCGCTGGATGAGCACCTGATCCAGCCGCCGCAGTCCCTGCACCTCGACCTCGCCGCAGCCATCAAGGGCAAGAAGTCGCTCAGCAGAATGCAGGATGCGGTCGGTGCGGCAGTCGCGAACGCGAAGATCGCCGCCAGCCAGCAGGCGGACCGCGTGCGCGCGAACGTGGCGATCCTGGCCGAGCACGCGGAGCACGCCCACCTGTTCGCCGATCGCGTCGCGCTGTGCGCCAGCAAGGCGCCGGACGATCTGCGCAACCTGGTCGCCGCGCGCGTCGCCGAGGCCCAGCGCGTCGAGGCCGAGCGCCTGGAGCAGCAGCGAGAGCAGATCCGGCAGGAGGAAGCGGCGCGGCTGCAGCGCGAGCAGCAGGCCGAGGCCGAACGCGTCGAACGCGAGCGCGCCGCGCAATCGGAGAGCGTGGGAAACGCCGAACCCGCGGCTGCACCTGCCCCGATCGCTGCCGACACTGCGGAGCGTGGCACTGCTCCCGCTGCGCCGACTGGCGATGCCGGCGTGCCGAGCTTGGGTGAGCGCATCGCCGCCGCGGTGAAGTCAGACGCGCGGATCAAGCTGGGCGACATCAACGCCCGCATCGCCCCGCTGGCGATCACCGCCGACGGCTTGGCGCAGCTCGGGTTCCCGTCGGTCGGCACGGAGCGCGCGGCGAAGCTCTATCGCGAGTCGGACTTCCCGCTGATCTGCGCTGCGCTGGCACTGCTGCTGTCGAACGCAGCAGAGCAAAAGGCGGCCGCGTGATGGCCGCGCCCGGCAGGCCGCCCTTCGCCAACGTGCACGCGATCGGCGTGCGCGAAGCAGCGATGCAGGCATCGGAGCGCATCTACCGCGCTGCGGAGCACTGCTGCGTCTGGATCCTGCCCGACGGCGGGATCGTCGTGCGGCGTGTCGGGCACAGCTACAAGGATCCCGGCGACGAGAACCTGGTCGGTGTCTACGCGCCGAAGCATCGGACGGCCGACCTCGAGGCCGATATCCGGCACCACGTCGCCGCGATGCGCGCGCCGGTGAAGGCGGCTTCCAAATCCACGCACCCGCAGTACTGGCCGGCAGATACCCGCACACGCGTGCGCGCCCTGCGCCGCGCCGGCCGGACGGTCGCAACCATCAGCAGCACCCTTGGCGTGCCCTTCGGGACCGTGCGCCGCTGGGTCTACGAATCTCAGGAGCAAGCAGCATGAGCGACTACATCGACCCCCAAGACAAGATCGACGCGCTGGCATGGCTGATCGGCATCGCGCGCGAGAACGAGCCCGATGACGGCTACAGCCAGCTCGACCGGAACCGCATGCATGTCGCGCAGCTGATGCGGGACCAGGCGCAGCGCGCCGCACGCGGAGGTTCGCAGGGATGAGCAACGACACGATGACGGATGCGCGGGCGCTGGAGTTGATCGAAGATCACATCAACAGGAGCGGGTATTGGCCCGTTCTCGTTAGAGACGCCCATAAGTACATCGCCGCCCGCCTGCGTGGTGAGGCGGCGCAGGAGAACGTAGCGGAGGACAGCTACAACTTCATGGCCGATCTGCTGGCTCCGTATGTGACCGATACGCATGGCGGGTTGCCAGGGTCGGTTGTCGGGTCGTTCCAGATGCTTTTGGAGCATTGGAATCGGACGCAGGCGGCGCAGGGTGAGCGGCAATCGACCCCTGCTATCCCCCCTGATACGCCCGCTATCCCCCCTCATAGCGAGCAGCTTCCGGGCGCCCACGCGGCATACGTCGCGAATTTCGGATCGGACATGGGATGGGCGGACCGTCGCGGCAGTTGGTTCACCGAGGGGTACAACGCCGCTCGCAAATCTGTACCGGCACAGCCTGCCGAGCGAGCCGCGCCCGTCGCCGTCGTCGGGGATGCGGTGTGGGCACGGATCAATGGTCTGATCGCCGAGATTGACCCGCAGCGCAAACCGGCAACTGGCGAGATGCTGCACGTGGCGAACGAACTGCGCAGCATCTCCGCACTGTCCGCCTCCCCTGCCGCGCCCATGTCCGATGCCGAGTGGATGGCGCACCCGCAGACCATCGACGCAAAGCGGCAGTGGAACACCGTCGCAGACATCCTGCGCGCCGATCGCGACGATCCTGATTCTGTCATCGCAGCGGCGGAGGTGGCCGCGCGCGCCCTGGTGGCCGGTGATGCTGTGGCGGAGCTGCCGGCGAAGTGGCGCGAGGAGGCCGGCGAAGGCGTGCCGGAGTCGGAGCTTTCACCGTACTGGCAGGCTCGCGTCGATTGCGCCCTCGAGGTGGACCAAGCCCTCGCATCGCAGGCTGGTATGGCTGGGCTTGTGCCGGACTACGACGTGATCCTCGAGGCCGTGAACGAAGCATCGCCGCGCTGGGGCGAGGCGCACGACAACCAGATGGCGCACAAGCTGGGAATCCGCGAGCGTGAGTGGATCGCAGGCCGTGTGTTCGCCGTCCTTTCGCAAGACCGCGCATCGCAGGCTGCGGGTGTGCCGGAGTGGCTGAATCGCATGATCGAAATCGTAGGGAGTGCGGAAGCCAAGACGACGGGAGCTGCCGCCATGTATCTGGCAGCTCGGGCCAACGGCTGTAACGCAGGTGAGATTCGCACGACGATGGCCGGCGTATCTAGTGAGGGGAATCTGATTGGCGACTGGGAAGTGATCGTGCGTCGTGCCGCGCCGCAGCCGGCCGCAGAGCAGGGTGCGGGTGTGCCGGAGGGGTGGCGGCTGGTGCCGGTGGAGCCGACCTACGAAATGCTCTACGGCGTGGACGAAAAAGTCGGCGGGCATTGCTACTCGTGCTCGAAGTGGTCGGCGACACCCGACGACTGCCGCAAGGTGTGGGCCGCAATGCTCGCCGCCGCGCCTACGCCGACCGCAGAGCGCGACATCACGGACGCGGTAGACGACCCGGACGGTACGTGCCCGACGTGCCATCAGCGACTGCGCATTGACCAGAGTCCCGTAGAAGAATTAATCAGGGGCGAATTTTCGGATCGCTTCGGCCTGGGCCAGGAATGGCACGGAATTGAGGGATTTATCGAGGGGTACAAGGCTGCGCTGAGCAGCGTGCCGTACGGATATCGCCTACAGCCACACAGCGAGTTTGACGCCTACAAGGATGTGCTTCGACAACTAGATGAATTGCAGCGGGATAACGCCCAAATCCAATTCGCGTTGGAACAGAGCGAATCGAAGTGGCTAGCCGCAGAGCGCGCGGGCGGCGGAGTGGATGTCACGGGCGAGATGGTCGAGCGGGCGTGTGCCGAGCTGTGGGGCAGCGACTGGGGCACATGGACCGGGCGTCAGGCCGACGTCAAGCGCGCAACGGCCCGGCGCATTCTGACCGCCGCCATGCGCGCTGATGGGGAGGGCTGAGCGATGGCCTACCCCGACATGTTCGCCGAACTTAAGCCGCCACGCGCCAAGCCGCGCGTGATGATGCACGCAATCGACAGCGGAAGCCGCGGCCCCACGGATGTCATCGCGTTATTCGAGTGCTCGAAGTGCGGTCACAAATCCGACTGGCTGATCTGCGCGAACTGGACCGAGATGGAGCGCGGCGAGCCGTGCCCGAAGTGCAATGCGCGCACCGACGGAGGGAGCGGCAATGGCTGACGGCGGCGAGATCATCATCCAGCGCGCGGCGCCGAAGGTGCGCACCCGGATCGTCGCGGACCTGTTCTGCGGCGCCGGCGGCATGTCCAACGGCGCGCAGCGCGCATTCCGCGAACTCGGGATTCCGATGTCGCTGGTCGGCGTGAACCACTGGGATGTCGCGATCGAGACGAACCAGCGAAACCATCCGGACCACGCAGCGCGCATCAAGTGTGCTGACCTGGAATCCGCGCTGCCGCTCGACCATGTGCCGGAAGGTCGGCTCGACCTGCTGATGGCGGCCCCGTCGTGCGTGTTCCACTCGCGCGCCCGCGGCGGGCGGCCCGTGCACGACCAGCAGCGCATGGACCCGTGGCACGTCGTGCGCTGGTGCACGGAGCTGCGCGTCGCGCGGATCCTGATCGAGAACGTGCCCGAGTTCGTGGACTGGGGTCCCTGCAGCCTGGTCACAGGCCGCCCGATCAAGTCGCGCCGCGGCGAGTACTTCCGCGCATGGGTCGCCGCGCTGCAGGCCGTCGGCTTCCGCGTCGACTGGCGAGTGATCTGCTGCGCAGACCATGGCGACCCGACCACGCGCCGCCGGTTCTTTCTGATCGGCCGCAGCGATCGCGGTCCGCTGGAATGGCCGGAGCCGTCCCACGCCCGCAAGGGTTCGACCGACCTGCTCGGCACGCGCCCGAAGTGGCGCGGCGCGCGCGAGATCATTGACTGGCAGCTGAGCGGCAAGAGCATCTTCAACCGCCCTCGCCCGCTGAAGCCGAACACCATCCGGCGCATCCTCGCCGGCGCGGTGAAGTACCGCTGGCCGCAGCCCTACATCGACGCTCTCCAGGCTCTGATGGACGGAATGCCGCCGCGTTTGGTCTTCAGTCGCGCCGAGGCGATCGCGCTGGGCCTTGTCGACGAATGCGCCGCCGACCTTGGCGTGGTGCTCGCGACCGGTGGCGGTGGCGCCGCGCGCGATCTCGACCAGCCGCTTCCGACGATTACCACCGGCGGCGCCGGCGGCGCGCGACCGGGCTGCGCACGACCGCAACTGGTCGAGCCGCTGATCGTCACCCGCACGAACAGCGCGGGCGGGCGCACCTCGCGCCAGATCGACGAGCCGCTACCCACGATCTGCACCGCCGGCGGCGGCTTCCTCGCCGATCCACTGATCGTCCCCGTGTCGAACAGCAGCAACAAGGCCCCACCGCGCAGCGCCGAAGATCCGCTGCGCACGGTGACCACCGCGAAGGGCGGCGATCAGGCCGTGGCTGTGCCGCTGGTCGCGCCCTATTACGGCGGCGGCTCGGGCCTGACCACGACCTCGATCGCCGAGCCGGTACCGGCGATGACGACGAAGGCACGCTTCGCACTGGCCGACCCGATCGTCATGCGCGGCAATGTCGGTACCGGCCGCATTGGCGACATGCGCACCGTCGACGAGCCGCTGGCCACGATCACCACGTCGGAGTCGCTGGCGTTCGCGCTGCCGGTCACGCACCACGGCGACACGCGCACGCATGGCATGGACGAGCCGCTGCCGACGATCACGGGCGCGAACCGTGGCGAGCTGGGCCTGGCCGCGCCGTGCTTGGTGCCGAACTACGGCGAGCGCGAGGGACAGTCGCCGCGAGTGCACACGGTCGACGAGCCGGTTCCCACGATCACCACCGCGAATCGGTTCGGCCTGGCCGACATCCGCGTCGACAACTGCGCCTACGAGGTCCGCATCGACGTGAACTACCGAATGCTGCACTGGCGCGAGCTGGCGCGAGCCACGTCGTTCGACGACGAGGGCGAGGTTTACGACTTCGCCGGCACGGCCACCGAGATCACGAAGCAGATCGGCAACGCCGTCCCGAACCGCACATCCAAGGCGCTGGTGCGCACCCTGATGAGGGATTCCCGATGACCGACGCAACGCGTCACCAGCGGCGCCGCGCGCCGCGCAAGAACTGGGGCTTCAGCTGGGGCCGCTTCCCCTCAGCGCGCGTTCCCGGTCGAAACACCGCGGGCCACATCGCCGGCGTGCTGCTGGCCGCGCGCCAGCAGCTGCGTGAGGCAGTCGACGAGATCGATCTGGCCGCGCTGATGCAGGAGGCTGCGTGAACTTGGCCGCCTATGACGAGTTTCTGCGGGCGAAGATCCACACCGGAGCCGATCGCGGTTTCGCGGTTTCGCGTCTGCCAGGCTTCCTATTCGACTTCCAGGCGGCGCTGGTCAAGAACGCGCTCGCCCGCGGCCGGTCTGCCATCTTCGCGGACTGCGGCCTCGGCAAGACGCCCATGGAGCTCGTGTGGGCAGACCAGGTGGTCCGGCACACGAACGGACGCGTCCTTGTTCTGACCCCGCTGGCGGTGGCCGGCCAGATGGAGCGCGAGGCAGAGAAGTTCCAGGTGGACGCGAACCGGAGCGGTCGCGCGCGCATCACGCTCACCAACTACGAGCGGCTCCACCACTTCGACCCGGCTGACTTCGACGGCGTGGTGTGCGACGAGTCCAGCATCCTGAAGTCGTTCGACGGCACGCGGCGATCGGAGATCACCAGTTTCATGCGGAAGGTGCCGTATCGCCTGCTGGCAACGGCCACCGCCGCACCGAACGACTACATCGAACTGGGCACATCCAGCGAGGCGCTCGGCTACCTCGGGCACATGGACATGCTGAATCGGTTCTTCAAGAACGACCTGAACAACAGTGCCACCGGGCGCATGCACGGCAAGACCCAGAAGTGGCGGTTCAAGGGCCATGCGGAGCAGCCGTTCTGGCAGTGGGTGTGCTCGTGGGGGAGGGCGATCCGCAGGCCATCAGATCTCGGCTTTGACGACAGCCGATTCATCCTGCCGGAGCTGCTTGAGCGCGAGCACATCGTGGAGGCCCGCACGCGCGCGGTAGGCGAGCTGTTTGCCCTCCCTGCTGCAGACCTGAAGGAACAGCGGGCGGAGCGCCGCGGGACCCTGCGTGAGCGCTGCGATCGAGTCGCTGCCCTGGTGGCCGATACCGGCGAGCCGGCGCTGGTGTGGTGCCACCTGAACGACGAAGGCGACCTGCTCGAGCAAATGATCCCGGGCGCGGTGCAGGTGAGCGGTTCCGACTCCGACGAGAAAAAGGAAGAGCGTCTGCTGGCCTTCGCCAATGGCCAGGCCCGCGTGCTGGTGACGAAGCCGAAGATCGGTGCGTGGGGTCTCAACTTCCAGCACTGCAACCACGTCACGTTCTTCCCATCGCACTCCTTCGAGCAGTACTACCAGTCTATCCGCCGCTGCTGGCGGTTCGGTCAGCAGCGCCCCGTCACGGTGGACATCGTCGCCAGCGAGGGCGAGCGCGGCGTGCTGGCCAATCTGCAGCGGAAGGCGTCCCAAGCTGACGCCATGTTCGCCAACCTTGTCCGCGAGATGCAGCGCGAGCTGTCGATCGATTCGCGGACCTCCTTCCCTAATCCCGAGGTGATCCCTGCATGGCTGTAATCGACCAGCGCGTTGCCGACCAGTACGCGCTCTATCACGGCGACTGCATCGAGGTCATGCAGTCTCTGCCCGACGAGCGCGTGCACCTGTCGGTCTATTCCCCACCCTTCGGCGGCCTGTATCACTACAGCAGCAGCGAGCGCGACCTGTCCAACTGCCCGGACTACGCCACCTTCATGGAGCACTACCGCTTCGTGGTCCGGGAGCTGCACCGCATCACCATGCCTGGCCGCATGACTGCGGTGCACTGCATGGACGTGCCGACCAGCAACAGCGGCTGCGACGGCCTGCGCGACTTCCCAGGAGACATCATCCGGCTTCACGAGGCCGAGGGGTGGGAGTACTGCGCCCGGCACGCAATCTGGAAGGAGCCGCTCGCCGTCCGCCTGCGGACCATGCAAAAGAACCTCGCGCACGCCACGCTTGTGGCGGATTCCACGAAGTGCGGCGTTGCCGGCGCCGACTACCTGCTGGTGTTTCGTCGCAGCGGCGAGAACCCGGTGCCAGTGGCCCATCCGACCGGCCTGACAGAGTACGCCGGCGATCGCGCCATCCCGCCCGAACTGTTCCCGTTCCGCGGCTGGCAGGGGAAGCAGACGGAGAACCGTTTCTCGCACTGGATCTGGCGCCAGTACGCCAGCTGCTTCTGGGACGACATTCGGGTCGACCACGTTCTCCCGTATCGCGAGGCGCGCGACTCCGACGACGAGAAGCACGTGCATCCGCTGCAACTGGACGTGATCGACCGCATCGTTACCCTGCGTAGCAACCCGGGCGAGGTCGTGTTCACGCCCTTCATGGGCGTCGGGTCCGAGGTCTATTCGGCCGTCGCACTTGGGCGCAAGGGCATCGGCGCGGAGCTGAAGGCCAGCTACTTCCGCCAAGCGATCCGGAATGTGGAAGCAGCGGTCGCCGGTCGAAAGGTCAATGCAGAAAACCACGAGTTGTTCCGGGACCAGGCGGCATGACCGAGCAGCTATTCCCGCGCGCGCCGCGCCGGATGCGTCAGCCGCGCAAGGACACGCTGCGCGACGAGTTGGCGCGCGCGGCGACGACCATCGAATTGCAGCGTGCGGAGATCGAGCGCCTGCAGCAGCAGTGCCGCCAGTCGTGGTGGCGCCGCCTGATTCTGAGGAAGGCAGCATGAAGCTGATGGGCATCCCCCAGTGGCAGGCGAAGCACTTTGCCGAGGGCAGCGCGCCGGACGAAGTGACCGTGCGGCGGTGGCTGCGCAACGGGAAGCTGCCCGGCCGCAAGGTCGGCGGTACTTGGTACATCGACGAAGCCGCGTGGCTCGCCAACGGCAACCCGCTGCTGCAGCGCATTCTGGAAGCGGGGTAAGGTCCGATGATGGGACGCGTCCGATCCAAGAGCCGAGCCGGCTGGCCGGCCAATCTCTACCCCAACCGTGACGGATTCAAGTACCGGCACCCGCTCACGGGCAAGGAGATCTGGCTGGGTAAGAACCGCGCGGCGGCATTCGAGACTGCCCGCCAGGCGAACGAACAGCTTGTCGGGAAGGCTTCGCTTCTGGACAAGGTCATCGCTGGCGGTCATACGCTGCGTGACGCAATCGCTGTCTTCCGGGCCGACGACTTGCCGCACCGCGGCTGGGCGCCGAAGACCGCGACCTGGTACGAAATCTTCCTGAAGCGCGTCGAGGCCGATCTGGGAGATCGCGATCTCGACCAGCTGTCGGTGAAGGACTGCGCCGAGTACATCCGCGGAGTGACCGAGTCGGCGCGCAGCCGCCAGACCTACCGTTTGGTCCTGGGCTGGATCCTCGCGTGCGCGGTGCAGGAGGGCTGGATCGACAGCAACCCAGCCGAGGCGACCCGCAAGTTCGCCAACCAGCGGAAGCGCGAGCGCCTGACGCTCGACGTCTATCGCAAGGTGCACGCGAAGGCGCCGTTCTGGCTGCAGAACGCGATGGAGCTTTCGCTGCTGACGCTGCTGCGCCGTGAGGATGTCGCCGGGCTACGCTTCGCGGACGTGCACGACGGGGCGCTCTGGGTCGTTCCGCAGAAGACCGAAGGCAGCTCGGCCGTGCGGCTCAAGATCAAGGTCGGCGCCGATCTGGCCGCACTGATCGCTCGGTGTCGCGACGATGTCGTGTCGCCGTACCTGGTCCACCGGCTCCCGGAGAAGCAGCGGCCGCAGGGGATGAAGGCCGCGGCGCGCGTGCACCACACCCAACTGCTGCCCGAGCAGATCACCCGGGCGTTCTCCGACGCGCGCGACGCCGCCGAGATCGCCGGCGACAATCCGCCGACCTTCCATGAGATCCGCAGCCTCGGCGGCGCTCTACTCCGCGAGCAGGGATGGACGCTGCAGCAGGTCCAAGCGCTGATGGGACACGCCAGCGAGTCGATGACGACCGTCTACCTGGAGGGCCACGAGGTGCCTTGGAGCGACGTTGAGACGGGACTTTCGTTGTCCCGATAGGGTGTGCTCAGGGTGAGATAGGGTGCAGAACGAAAAAGCGGCCTGCAGGATCACTGCAAGCCGCTGATTTCAAAACTTAAATTGGTCGGGGTAGCCGGATTTGAACCGACGACCACTTGTCCCCCAGACAAGTGCGCTACCAGGCTGCGCTATACCCCGGAATCTGGAAATTATACCGTCTGGCGGTCGTTTCGCCCATCCATGTGACGTGGCGCGCTCAGCGCTTCAGCAACTGCAGCACGTCCTCGAGCTCCATGCGCACCTGGCGCACGATCTGGCTGCTCAGCGCGGACTCCTGCTTCGCGCCCTCGCCTTCCAGGCGCAGGCGCGCGCCGCCGATCGTGTAGCCCTGCTCGTACAGCAAACCGCGGATCTGGCGCACCATCAGCACGTCGTGGCGCTGGTAGTACCGGCGGTTGCCGCGACGCTTGACCGGGCTCAGGCTCGGAAACTCCGTCTCCCAGTAACGCAGCACGTGCGGCTTGACGTCGCACAGCTCGCTGACCTCACCGATGGTGAAGTAGCGCTTCGCCGGGATCGGCGGCAGTTCGCGATTGCTGCCCGGGTCAAGCATGCGCGGCGCCCACCGAGCCGGTATAGGCCTCGACGCGTTCCTTGAGCTTCTGGCCCGGACGGAAGGTCACCACGGTCCGTGCGGAGATCGGAATCTCCTCACCGGTCTTGGGGTTGCGGCCAGGGCGCTCGTTCTTGCGGCGCAGGTCGAAATTGCCGAAGCCCGACAGCTTGACCTGACGGCCCTGCTGCAGCGCATCGCGCAACACGTCGAAGAAGGCGTCGACGAATTCCTTCGCCTCGCGCTTGTTCAAGCCGACTTCCTCGTAGAGTTTCTCGGCCATGTCCGCCTTCGTCAGTGCCACGCAGCAGTCCCCCTGTGAGGCCTCAGCCCCGGATCTTCGCGTCGTGTCCGTGCGCGAGCGCGGCCACGACATCCGCAACGACGGCATCGACATCGCGATCGGTCAGAGTGCGTGAACTTTCCTGCAGAATCAAGCCCATGGCGAGACTCCTGAACCCCGTTTCGACCCCTTGCCCGGCATAACGGTCGAACAGCCGCACCTCGGCCAGCAGCGGACCGGCGGATGCGCGCACCGTGTTCTCCAGCGCAGACCAGTCGACCGATTCCGGCGCGACGATCGCCAGGTCGCGGCGCACCGACGGGAACTTCGACAGCCCGGTCACGCGCGGCAGCGGACGCGCCTGCAGCGCCGCCGCGTCGAGTTCGAACGCCACCACCGGCACGTCGATGTCGAGCGCGCGCAGCAGGCGGGGGTGCAGTTCGCCGATCCAGCCTACGCGTGCGCCGTCGCGCAGCACGTCGGCCGAGCGACCAGGATGACCATGCGGCGCGGTCGAACGCGCGAACGTGAGCGTCGCGCCGGCGACAGCGGCCAGCGCTTCGAGATCGCCCTTGAGATCGAAGTAATCGACCGGACGCGTCGCATCGCCCCACTGCTCGGCGCCGGCATCGCCGGCCACCGCGGCAGCCACGCGCAAGGTCTCGACCGGCGCGGCGCCGGCGGCGTCCGCCTGCACGAACACCTTGCCGAGTTCGAACAGGCGTACGCGCGCCTGCTGGCGCGCGAGATTGCGGGCGAGCGTGGAGACCAGGCCCGGCAGCAAGGCGGTGCGCATGACGCCGAGTTCGGCGCTCAGCGGATTGGCCAGCGGCACGCTGCCGGCATCCGCCTGCCAGGTCGCGAGCAGCGACGCATCGACGAAGGCGAAGTTGACCGTCTCCAGGCAATCGCGCGCGACCATCTGCCTGCGCAGCTCGGATTCGGCGACATGGGTCTCGCTGGGCGCAGCGATGCGCGTCGCGCCGCCGGGCAGCGTGGTCGGCACGCGGTCGTAGCCGTGGATGCGCACGACCTCTTCGATCAGGTCTTCCTCGATCGCCAGATCGAAGCGACGCGTCGGCGCGGTGACCTGCCAGCCTTCGCTGTTCGCGACGACGGTGAGCCCCAGCGCGCGCAGGATGCGCTCGATCTCCGCGTCGTCGACGGTCAGGCCGAGCACCCGCGTCAGGCGTGCGCGACGCAGCACGATCGTGCGCGGCTGCGCGAGGTGTGCATCGAGTTCGGCAGCGGTCACCGGACCGGCGCTGCCGCCAGCGACATTGAGAATCAGGCGCGTCGCGTATTCGATCGCGGTCCGCGGCAGTTCGGGATCCACCCCGCGCTCGAAGCGGTGCGCGGCATCGGTGTGCAGGCCGAGACGACGGCTGCGGCCGATGATCGCGTCCGGTGCGAAGTGCGCGGATTCGAGGAAGACGTTGCGGGTGCCGTCGGTCACGCGCGTATCGAAACCGCCCATGACACCGGCCAGCGCGATGACGCGGCTTTGGTCAGTACCGCTGGCGTCGGTGATCGCGAGAAACTGTTCGTCCAGCGTCACGTCGCGGCCGTCGAGCAGCTTGAGCGTCTCGCCCTTGCGCGCGCGGCGCACGCCGACCGGACCGGTGAGCAGGTCGCGGTCGAAGGCATGCATCGGCTGGCCGAGTTCGAGCATCACGTACTGGGTGACGTCGACGAGGAAGCTGACCGGACGGACGCCACTGCGGCGCAGGCGCTCGGCCATCCACGACGGCGTCGGGCGCGTCGCGTCGATGCCTTCGATCACGCGGCCGAGATAACGCGGCGCATCGGCGCCCGCATCCAGCACGACCTGCAGCGACGCATCCGTGCTGGCCGGCACGGGCGGCGCATCGAGCGACGCGACTTCGCTGCCGCAGGCAGCGGCCACATCGAACGCGATGCCGCGGATACCGAAGCAGTCGGCACGGTTCGGCGTGAGCTTGAGTTCGATGCTCGCGTCGGGCAGTCCGAGGTACTCCGCCAGCGGCGCGCCGATCGGCGCATCGTCGGGCAGTTCGAGCAGACCGGACGCGTCGGCGTCGATGCCCAGTTCCTTGGCCGAGCACAACATGCCGTTGGAGTCGACGCCGCGCAGCTGCGCGGCCTTGATCGTCAGCGTGCCGACGGTCGTCCCGATGGTTGCCAGTGGCGCGACGAGGCCCGGGCGCGCGTTCGGCGCGCCGCAGACGATCTGCAGTGTCTGGCCGCCCGCATCGACCTGGCAGACCTGCAGACGGTCGGCTTCGGGGTGCTTCCCGGCCGAGACGATCCGCGCGACCACGACACCATCGAGCGCGTCGCCCAGCGGCGTGATCTCTTCGACCTCGAGGCCGATCGCAGTCAGTGTCGCCGCCAGCTGGTCACGGGTGGCATCGGTCTTGACGTGCTGGCGCAGCCAGTTTTCTGAAAATTTCATTCTGAAATTTTGGGATTCGAAATTCGGGATTGGGGATTCGAAACAGCAGGAGTTCGGTCGTCGGTCGGGATCCGCGTTTCCGAATCCCCAATCCCCACTTCCGAATCCCGTTCCTCAGGCAAACTGCCTGAGGAACCGCACATCGTTGTCGAAGAACGCGCGCAGATCGTCGACGCCATAGCGCAGCATCGCGAAGCGCTCGACGCCGAGGCCGAAGGCGAAACCGGTATAGCGCTCGGGATCGATGCCGACGGCCTTCAGCACATTCGGGTGGACCATGCCGCAGCCCAGCACCTCGAGCCAGCGCGTGCTGCCGTCGGCCTGCTGCCAGGCGATGTCGACTTCGGCGCCGGGTTCGACGAACGGGAAGTAGCTGGGGCGGAAGCGCATTTCGAAGTCGCGCTCGAAGAACGCGCGGACGAACTCGCTCAGCGTGCCCTTGAGATCGGCGAACGTCGCGTGCTCGTCGACCAGCAGGCCTTCGACTTGGTGGAACATCGGCGAATGCGTCTGGTCGCTGTCGGAACGGTAGACCTTGCCGGCCGCGATCATCCGCAGCGGCGGCTGGTGATCGCCCATGTAGCGCACCTGCACGCCCGAGGTGTGCGTGCGCAGCAGGCGGCCGTCGCCGAAGTAGAACGTGTCGTGCATCGCGCGCGCGGGATGGTGCGGCGGGAAGTTCAGCGCCTCGAAGTTGTGCCAGTCGTCCTCGATCTCGGGACCATCGGCGAGCTCGTAGCCCAGGCGCCCGAAGATGTCGGCGATGCGCTCGAGCGTGCGGCTGATCGGGTGCACGCCGCCGCGCGCGCCATCGCGGCCCGGCAGGGTCACGTCGATGGTCTGCGAGGCGAGCTTCGCGTCGAGGGCGATGTCGTCGAGCGCGATCTTGCGCGTCGACAGCGCGGTGCCGATCACGTCGCGTGCGCGGTTGATCGCCTCGCCTGCGGCCTTGCGCTGGTCGCCCGGCAGCGCGCCGAGCGCCTTGAGCTGCGCGGTGATGCTGCCGCTCTTGCCGAGCAGCCCGACGCGCAGCGCTTCGAGCGCCTCCGGCGTGGATGCGGCGTCGATGTCGGCCAGCGCCTGCGTCGACAGTGATTCGATGTCGCTCATCAGCAGTTCCGTCACTCAGTGGGAGCGCCCTTGGGCGCGATGGCCTGGGTGGGAACGGCGTCGCGCCCATGGCCGCGCCGTGGGCGGCTGGGGGGGGGGGGCGCCGGGGGCCCCCCCCCCGGCCGCTCCCACGAACACAAAGCCCCAAAAAAATATGGGGAAGGACTTGCGCCCTTCCCCACGTGACCGCCGGACGGATCCGGCGGCAGTACCGCTTTACGGTGGAGACGACGGCCTCAGGCCGCCAGCGCGCCCTTCGCCTTCTCGGCGAGCGCGGCGAAGCCGGTTGCATCGTTGACCGCGAGGTCGGCCAGGATCTTGCGATCCAGCGTGATGCCGGCCTTGAGCAGACCGTTCATGAAGCGGCTGTAGCTGATGCCGTTCAGACGTGCGGCCGCGTTGATACGCGTGATCCACAGCGAGCGGAAATCGCGCTTCTTGAGCTTGCGACCGATGTATGCGTACTGGCCGGCCTTGATGACGGCCTGCTTGGCGACGCGGAAGACCTTGCGACGGGCGTTGTAATAGCCCTTCGCGCGGCCGAGAACCTTCTTGTGACGACGGCGTGCCTGGACGCCCCGCTTGACTCGAGCCATGGTTCAGTCCTCCTCAGAGATACGGCAGCATGCGGGCGACGCGAGCGCTGTCGCATGCCGGAATGATGTTCGTCTGACGAAGACCGCGCTTCCGCTTGGTCGTCTTCTTCGTGAGGATGTGGCTACGGTTTGCATGGCCGGCCTTGAACTTGCCGGACGCCGTCTTCCGGAACCGCTTGGCGGCACCCCGGTGCGTCTTGATCTTGGGCATTGCGAGAGTCCTTGTGGGATACGAGTACTGACTGGGCGGTGGCTAGTGCCACGCTTTCCGTCCTGCCCATGCCGGTGTTGAGCCTTTGATCCCATGAAGGAATCCAGGCGGGTCCTGGATGAATCTGCCACCCCGGCGGACCGGGGAGCCGCGCATTATGCCGTGCGGGGGTTGGGCTTGCAAATCATGGGTTTGCCTCCCCGCCGGAAAGCGTTTGCGCGCTTCTACAGGCGGACAGGAACGAGCGCAGGGCTTGCGATCGAGATGCCACGGTGAGCGGAAACGAAAAGAGGCGCCTTGCGGCGCCTTCCCTCACCCTGAACCCTCTCCCGCACGCGGGAGAGGGAAACGGGATGTCTTTCGCGCCGGAGGCGCGAAAGATCATTTCTTCTTGGGGGCGATCATCATCACCATCTGCCGGCCTTCGAGGCGCGGACGCGATTCGATGACGATATCCTCGCCCAGGTCGGCCTCGATGCGCGACGCCATCTCGCGACCCAGTTCCTGGTGGCTCATCTCGCGGCCACGGAAGCGGATGTTGACCTTGATCTTGTCGCCGTCTTCGAGGAACCCGCGCATCTTGCGCAGCTTGATCTGGTAGTCGCCTTCGTCGGTGACCGGCCGGAACTTGAGTTCCTTGATTTCCTGCTGCCTGGTCTTCTTCTTGGCTTCGTTCGCCTTCTTCTGCAGGTCGAACTTGAACTTGCCGAAGTCCATGATCTTGCAGACCGGCGGATCCGCGTTGGGCTGGATCTCGACGAGGTCAAGACCTTCCTCCTCGGCAGCCTTCAGCGCTTCTTCGCGCGTGAGGACGCCGATCATCTCTCCGTCGGAACCAATCACGCGCACCCGCGGTACGCGGATGTCCTGGTTGCGCCGATTCTGCTTGTTGTCAGGGGTGCTAATACTGCGATCTCCGAAATGGAACATACCGCCGGCTCGTCAGCCAACGGGGCGACCGGCGCGTCCATGGTGGACCGGCGCCGGTGAAGGACTCATGCTGGAACGGGCGCCGCGCGAAGGCGGGCAACGAAGTCGTCGATCGGCATCGAGCCCAGATCTTCCCCGGAGCGCGTCCGAACGGCGATGGTACCGGTTTCCTTCTCGCGATCCCCGACCACGAGCAGATACGGTACCCGTTGCAGCGTGTGCTCGCGAATCTTATAGCCGATCTTTTCGTTCCGCAAATCGGCCTCGATGCGGACTCCTTGATTTGCAAGGGATTTCCGAACCGACTCCACGAAGTCCGCCTGGGCGTCTGTGATGTTCATCACCACGGCCTGCACCGGCGCCAGCCAGGCCGGGAACGCGCCGGCGTGGTGCTCGATCAGGATGCCGATGAAACGCTCCATCGAACCGACGATCGCGCGGTGCAGCATCACCGGAATCTGCTTCTGGCTGTGCTCGTCCACGTACTCGGCGCCGAGGCGCCCGGGCATCATGAAATCGACCTGCATCGTGCCCAACTGCCAGGTGCGGCCGATCGCGTCCTTGAGGTGGTACTCGATCTTCGGGCCGTAGAACGCGCCCTCGCCCGGGAGTTCTTCCCACGCGACGCCGCAGGCCGACAGCGCATTGCGCAGCGCGGCTTCGGCCTTGTCCCAGGTGGCGTCATCGCCGAGGCGGGATTCGGGACGCAGCGCGATCTTGATCTGGATGCTGTCATGGGTTCCGCTGTCGAAACCGAAGTGCGTGTAGACCGCCAGCGCCTGCTGGTGGAACGCGGTGACTTCCGATTCGATCTGCGATTCGGTGCAGAACACGTGGCCGTCGTCCTGGGTGAAACCGCGCACGCGCAGGATGCCGTGCAGCGCGCCCGAGGGCTCGTTGCGATGGCAGCTGCCGAACTCGCCGTAGCGGATCGGCAGGTCGCGGTAGCTGTGCAGGCCCTGGTTGAAGATCTGCACGTGGCCCGGGCAGTTCATCGGCTTCACCGCGTACGTGCGCTTCTCCGACTCGGTGAAGAACATGTTGTCCTTGTAGTTGTCCCAGTGGCCGGACTTCTGCCACAGCGACACGTCGAGGATCTGCGGGCAGCGCACTTCGCCGTAGCCGCTGTCGCGGTAGACGCCGCGCATGTGCTGCTCGACGACCTGCCACAGCGCCCAGCCCTTCGGGTGCCAGAACACCAGGCCCGGCGCCTCTTCCTGCAGGTGGAAGAGTTCCTGCTGCTTGCCGATGCGGCGATGGTCGCGCTTCTCGGCTTCCTCGATGCGCTGGATGTAGGCCTTGAGCTGCTTGGCATCCGCCCACGCGGTGCCGTAGATGCGCTGCAGCTGTTCGTTCTTGGAATCGCCGCGCCAGTAGGCGCCGGAGATGCGCGTGAGCTTGAACGCCTTGAGGAAACGGGTGTTCGGCACATGCGGGCCGCGGCACATGTCGACGTATTCCTGGTGGTGGTAGAGACCCATTTCGGTGATATCGGCGGACATGTCGTCGATCAGGCGCAGCTTGTAGTCCTCGCCACGGGCCTTGAACGTTTCGATGACCTCGGCGCGCGGCGTCATCTTCTTGATGACGTCGTATTCGGTGTCGATCAGCTGGGTCATGCGCGCTTCGATCGCGGCCATGTCCTCGGGCGTGAACGGGCGCTCGCTGTAGATGTCGTAATAGAAGCCGTCGTCGATCACCGGGCCGATGACCATCTTCGCGTCCGGGTACAACTGCTTGACCGCATGGCCGACGAGATGCGCGCAGGAATGGCGGATGATCTCCACGCCCTCGGCGTCCTTCGGGGTCAGGATCTGCAGCGTCGCGTCGTGGTCGATGACGTCGGACGCATCGACCTGGCGGCCATCGACCTTGCCGGCGACGGTGGCCTTGGCCAGGCCCGGGCCGATCGACCGGGCGACCTCGAGGATGGAAACGGGCTGTTCGAATGTGCGGCGGCTGCCGTCGGGGAGCGTGATCGTGATCATGGGAAGAACCGGGTACGTGGGTTGGACGCGCGGACCGCGCAATAAAAAAGCGCCCTGCAGGCGCCTTCTCGAAGGAACCTGGACGCGTTCAGCGATGGGCGGTGGTAGTGCTCATGTCGCACGCTCGGCCGGCGGAAACGCGGGCCACCTGGAGGCAGGAAAGACAGGGTGGGGATGGTAGCGCAGACGGCGGCCGCCTGCCGCCGGGCCGGCGTGCCGGATCCGGGCGGGCGCATGGCATGATCGGCCCCGCCTCCTCCATGCGCATCCGATGACGATCAAGGGCAAACCGACTTCGCTGGACATCGCGCACCTGGCCGGCGTGTCGCAGCCGACCGTCTCGCGGGCGTTGCGCGGCCATCCGTCGGTGAATCCCGAGACCCGCGAGCGCATCCTCGGGATCGCGCGCGAGCTCAACTACAAGGTCGACAAGAACGCGTCCAACCTGCGCCGCCAGCAGTCGGGCACGCTGGCGCTGCTGCTGTTCGAGGATCCGACCAGCGACCAGTCGCACATCAACCCCTTCTTCCTGCCGATGCTCGGTTCGATCACCCGCGCCTGCGCGCGTCACGGGCAGGACCTGCTGATCTCGTTCCAGCAGCTGTCGGACGACTGGCACGCCGACTACGGCGACAGCCACAAGGCCGACGGGCTGATCCTGCTCGGCTACGGCGACTACCTGGCCTACCAGGGCAAGCTGCGCACGCTGGTCGAACAGGGCACGCAGTTCGTG
Organism: Proluteimonas flavola; assembly: GCF_021191705.1. GTDB lineage: Bacteria > Pseudomonadota > Gammaproteobacteria > Xanthomonadales > Xanthomonadaceae > Luteimonas > Luteimonas flavola. The sequence goes on along the minus strand of NZ_JAIWPU010000005.1, from coordinate 237,916 downwards.
CGCTGGGGCGCGGTGCTGCCCGAGCAGCCGGGCATCTCGATCGGCTGCGACAACGCCGGCGGCGGCGCGCTGGTCGGCGCGCACCTGGCCGACCTGGGACATCGCCGCATCGCGTTCCTCGGCGATGCGTCCAGCCGCTATCCGGAGTTCCTGGATCGCTGGTTGGGCTGCGAGTCGGCGCTGCAGGCGCGCGGCCTGCCGATGGAGCGTGCGCTGCAGGTCGATGCCGAGAGCGCGGAGGATTCCGGCCATGCGGCGGCGACCGAACTGCTGAAGCGCGGGCTGCCGTTCGATGCGGTGTTCGCGGCCAGTGACCTGATCGCGATCGGCGCGATGCGCGCCTTCGCCGAGCACGGCCTGCGAATGCCCGACGACATCGCCATCGCCGGCTTCGACGATATCCCCGCTGCGCGCATGACGACGCCGGCGCTGACGACGGTGGTGCAGGACACGCTGACGGCCGGCGAACTTCTGGTCGATACGCTGATGCGGCTGGTGCTCGGGGAACCGGCGGAAAGCCTGCGGTTGCCGACGTCGCTGGTGGTGCGGGAGTCGACGGCGCGGCGATAGCGGTTGTGTGGGAGCGCGCTTGCGCGCGAAGGTTTCGCAAGAACCTTCGAGTCACTCGTTCCGGCGAAAGCCGATGCGCTTCTCACGATAGCCGATCGGCACATCCAGTGACTCTCTGCAGAGGACACGGATCGCGTTCCGAGGACTTGTAAGAAAAACGCTGGATCCCGGCTTTCGCCGGGATGACGGGCGGAGTTGGAGCGGCCGGTTAGTTGGCCAATGCCTCAGGCCCGCCCAACCGTCCAGCCATCAACGCCTGCATTCGGGTGCGCAGTTCTGCGGGCAAGGCGACCCCGTCACGCAACAGCACGCGCACCCCGTGCGCAGGCACGCCCAGCGACAGACCGTCATCGATCGCTACCGCCCCATCGCCGAGTCCTTCGCGCCAGTCGCCATCCACAATCTGCGTCGCGTCCAGCCTCGCCTGCCACGGCGCGTCGCCCTTGTTGAGCAGCACCAGTGCGGTCTGGCGCGTGTCGCCATCAGCGAGCACGCGATAGAACGCCGCGTGGTCGCCGTCGAGGTCGAGTACAAGCTGCAGCCCGCGCTGCAGCGCAGGCGTGTCGCGGCGCAGGTTCGCGATGCGGGTCAGCGCGGCGTGGATCGGGCTCTGCGCGCCGGCGTCGACACGGGCCTGTCCGTAGTACGCACGGTTGCCGGCATGCTCGGCGCGGCCGCGCATGAAGCCGGTTTCCGAGCCGTAGTAGACGACCGGAATGCCGCGCGCGGTGAACAGCCAGTTGTGCGCGCCGATGAAGCCGGTGTCGCTGGCCGCCATGCGCGGCATGTCGTGGTTGTCGTAGAACGTCGCCAGATCATAGGGATTGGCGTACGGACCGCGTTCGAGATGCAGCGCCGGCGCGAGCCGCTCGAAGCCCTTGCCGCCGGCGAAGACCTCGTCCATCGCCTGCATCATCGGGAAGTCGAGCACGCTGATGCCACCGTTCGAAGCCCAGGTGTGTTCGGCGATCTTCTCCGCGTTGTAGTCGAAGGCTTCGCCGAACATGAAAAAGCCCGGATGCCGGCCGCGGATGCGGTCGGCGAAGCGCTTCCAGAACGCATGCGGCATCCAGGCGATGGTGTCGATGCGGAACGCGTCGGCACCCTGCCCGATCCACTGTTCGTAGGCGCCGGCGAGGTAGTCGAACACCGCCGGATTGGCGGCATCGAAATCCGACAGCTGGGCGAGGTTGCCGTCGAAGATCGAACCGTCCTCCGTATCGACCACGCCGGTCGCGGCGTAGAACGCGTGCAGCGGATTGGCCATGGGATCGAGCTGCTGGGGCGGCAGGTTCTGGTGGTCGGCGACCAGGCGCCCGTCGGCATCGAAGATCTGTCCGAAGCCGGGCTGCGCTTCCGGCATCGTCCACGCGGGCGAGCCGTGGTTGCCGACGATGTCGAGCACGGTCCTCAGGCCGGCGGCGCGCATGCCGTCGGTGAACCCGCGGAAATCGAGATCGGCGCTCGGCAGGTGCTCGTCGACACGATAGAAATTCGTGCCCCAGTAGCCGTGATAGCCGGTCTTGCCGCGATCGGTCAGCGAACTGCCGCAGGCGACCGGATCGCCGCCGGTGAAGGCCTCGCCGGGGTTGTCGACGATCGGCGTGATCCACACCGCGCCGAAACCCATGTCGCGGATGTAGCCGGCGTTGTCGAGCACGCCGCGGAAGTCACCGCCGAGATAGCCGATGTTGCCGTCGATGCCGTCGGGGCAGCGCACCGGGATGTCGAATGTGCGATGCGCACCGCCCTGGTCGCGCTGGTCGTTCATCGGATCGCCGTTGACGAAGCGGTCGGTGACGACGAAGTAGACCGCGTGCGCGGCGAACGGTTCGCGCGTGCCGTAGAGCGCATCGCCGGTGGGCGTATCGCCCGCGCGGATGCCTCCATGGCTGCAGGCCGCGCACAGCAGTGCGGCGATGGCGACGGTCAGCGGTCGGGTCATGCGGAAAGCTCCTGGGTCGATGTCATCGCACGGCCTGTTCCGACAACGGCCGCGACACACGCAACGCGCACAGCCCGGCGACCGCCAGGCTCGCGCCGCCGAGCATCAGCACCCCCATCGGCGCGCCGCCGAACACATGGCCGAGCAGGAAGCCCAGCGTGCTCACCGCGACCAGCTGCGGGATGACGATGAAGAAATTGAAGATGCCCATGTACACGCCCATCTTGTGCGCGGGCAGGCTGTCGGACAGCAGCGCATAGGGCAGCGACAGGATCGAGGCCCAGGCGAACCCGACGCCGGCCATCGACAGCAGCAGCCACTGCGGATCGCGGATGAAGGCGATCGACACCAGTCCCGCGCCGCCCAGCCACAGGTTCACCAGATGGGTCATGCGCAGGCCGAGCCGGCGCGCCATCCACGGAATCGCGACCGCCGCGAGCGCGGCGAATCCGTTGTAGGCGGCGAACAGCACGCCGACCCAGTTCGCGCCTTCGTTGTAGGCGGCCGACTGCGGATCGGTGGTGCCGTAGTGCGTCTGCGCGACCGCGGCGGTGGTGTAGATCCACATCGCGAACAGGCCGAACCAGGAGAAGAACTGCACGACCGCGAGCTGGCGCATCGTCGTCGGCATCGCATGCAGGTCGCCGGCGATCGCGGCGATCATGCCGCCGCCCAGCGCTACGGCCAGCAGCCGCAGCAGGCCGTAGGCGAGCGGCAGTGCGGCCAGAACATAGAGCATGCGGTCCCAGCCCAGGGCCCAGACCAGCGCGACGCCGGCGATGCCGACCAGCAGCCACGGCAGTCCGCCTGTCCCTGACGGCACTGGCACATCGCGACCCGCCACGGTGCCCGGCGGATGCGCATCGTCGAACGCGGCCAGCGCATCGGGCGGGTACTCGCGCGTGCGCAGCACCGTCCACAGCACCGCGCCGATCAGCACGACGCCACCGAAGTAGAACGCGTAGCGCACGGTGTCGGGCACTTCGCCGGGGCCTGCGGTATTGGCGACGCCGAACTTCGCCAGCAGATACGGCAAGGCACTGGCGACAACGGAGCCGACGCCGATGAAGAAGCCCTGCATCGCATAGCCGGTCGGGCGCTGCTTCGGCGCGAGCTGGTCGCCGACGAAGGCGCGGAACGGTTCCATCGACACGTTGAGCGAGGCGTCGAGCACCCACAGCGTGCCGGCCGCGATCCACAGTTCGGGCGAGTTCGGCATCACCAGCAGCGCCGCGGTCGAGAACACCGCGCCCCACAAAAAGTACGGGCGGCGACGGCCGAGGCGCGTCCAGGTGCGGTCGGAGAAGTAGCCGATCACCGGCTGCACCAGCAGGCCGGTCAAGGGCGCCGCGATCCACAGGCCGGGCACCTGCTCAATGTCCGCACCGAGCGTCTGGAAGATGCGGCTGACATTGGCGTTCTGCAGGGCGAATCCGAACTGGATGCCCAGAAAGCCGAAACACATGTTCCAGATCTGCCAGAACGACAGCTGCGGTTTCGCGTTGCGCATGTGCTGCGACTCCCCTCCCAAGGACCGCTGCGCCGCACCAACGCCGGTGCGTGCATGGCTGCATGGTAGCGAGCGTGTCGCGACGCGCCGCGATCTGCATACGTATTCATCGCATGCAGGCCCATCGCGCGCTTTCGCCGGCGCATTGCGATGCACTACTTTCGCTGCGCGCCCTGTCCGGCGCGAGACGAGAGCGGCGATGAGCGAGAGTCCCTGGTGGCGCGGCGCGGTGATCTACCAGATCTACCCGCGCAGCTTCATGGACAGCGACGGCGACGGCGTGGGCGACCTGCCCGGCATCATCGCGCGTCTGGACCACGTTGCCTCGCTCGGCGTCGATGCGATCTGGGTGTCGCCGTTCTTCCGCTCGCCGATGGACGATTTCGGCTACGACATCGCCGACCAGTGCGACGTCGATCCGATGTTCGGCACGCTGGCCGATTTCGACGCGCTGCTCGCCAGGGCGCATGCGCTGGGCCTGAAGGTCATGATCGACCAGGTCTTCAGCCACACCTCGAACGCGCACGACTGGTTCCGCGAGAGCCGCGAATCGCGCGACAACCCCAAGGCCGACTGGTACGTCTGGGCCGACGCGAACCCCGACGGCACGCCGCCGAACAACTGGCTGTCGATCTTCGGTGGTCCGGCGTGGAAGTGGGAGCCGCGGCGCCGGCAGTACTACCTGCACAACTTCCTGTCGAGCCAGCCGGACCTCAACTTCCACAATCCCGACGTGCAGCAGGCGACGCTGGACTACGTGCGCTTCTGGCTGGACCGCGGCGTCGACGGCTTCCGTCTGGATTCGATCAATTTCTGTTTCCACGACGCGCAGCTGCGCGACAACCCGCCCAAGCCCGAAGCGCTGCGCATCGGCCGCGGCTTCTCGCCCGACAATCCCTACGCGTTCCAGTACCACTGGTACAACAACACGCAGCCGGAGACCATCGGCTTCATCGAGCGCCTGCGCGCGCTGATGGACGGCTATGCCGATGTCGCCGCGCTCGGCGAGATCTCGTCGGAGGATTCGCTGGCGACGACGGCCGAATACACCAGTCCCGGCCGCCTGCACATGGGCTACAGCTTCGAGCTGCTGGTCGACGATTTCAGCGCCGGCTACATCCGTCAGACCGTGCAGCGCCTCGAAGCCGCGATGGACGGCTGGCCGTGCTGGGCGATCTCCAACCACGATGTCGTGCGCGCGGTCACGCGCTGGGGCGGCGGGACGGCCGGCGCGGCGTTCGCGATCCAGATGATCGCGCTGGTGTGCACGCTGCGCGGTTCGGTATGCCTGTACCAGGGCGAGGAACTGGGTCTGGCGGAAGCGGATGTGCCCTATGAGGCCCTGCGCGATCCCTACGGCATCACCTTCTGGCCGAACTTCAAGGGCCGCGACGGTTGCCGCACGCCGATGCCGTGGACCGGCGACGCGGATGCGGGCTTTTCGGACGGTACGCCCTGGCTGCCGATTCCCGACGCGCATCGCGCGCAGAACGTGGCCGCGCAGGACGCCGATGCCGGCTCGGTGCTCGCGCACGCGCGTCGCTTCCTGCAGTGGCGGCGCACGCAGCCCGCGCTGCGTACCGGCAGCATCGTGTTTCTCGAATCACCGGAACCGGTGCTGGCCTTCGTGCGCGAGCAGGATGGCGCGCGCGTGCTCGTCGTCTTCAACCTGTCGGCGTCGCCTGTCGAATGGCATCTGATGCAGGATGCGCATCCTCTGGACGGCCACGGCCTGCCGATGGGCGGGATCCGTGACGGCACGCTGCAGTTGCCTGCGCACGGTCTCTATTTCGCAGCGCTGGATGCGGCGGACTGAGCGCTCGGTCAGGGAAGCTCTGCCCGTCATTCCCGCGAAAGCGGGAATCCATGGACGTTGATGCAGAAGTCCATGGATTCCCGCTTTCGCGGGAATGACGGGATTGCACGGAGCTCCCTTATCCGTGACCTCAGCCGGATGTCGATTCCGCTTGCGGCCACGCGCGCAGGATCGCCGGTGATACGCCGACCCGCCTGCAGGCACGCGCCCCTGCGCCATCCGGCAATGCGATGTGGAACAGCGGCGCCAGGCCACGCAAGACGCGTGCGCAGGCGCGATGCCGCGCACGCTGCAGGGTGGTGAAACCCAGCATCCGCTCCGCCCACGGCGGCAGCAGCGCCGCGCCCGCGCCGAGAAACAACCCGCGCGAGATCGCCGCGCCGGGCACCGGCAGGCGGATCCGCGACAGCACCTGCAGCACTTCGCGCGCGCGATCGTCGTACCGCAGATGCGGCCGCACGGCGTCGAGGTACATCGTCATCTCCGCGCGGTTCGCCGGGATTTCGATCGCGCCAAGTGCGCCGGCCACGCGTTCGCCTTCGGCGTAATAGCGGTCTTGGGCCCACACCGGCATCTCGACGCCGGCGTACATGCGGAAGCCCTGCAGGAACGCGTAGGCCTCGCTGGCGTGCACCCAGGACAGCAACGCGGGATCGCTCGCCGCGTACGGCACGCCGTCGGCGGTGGTGCCGTGCACGTGCAGGTGGATCGCGCGCACCCGCGCGATCAGCCGTTCGGCTTCCGCGGTGCCGGCGAAGGAAGTGCCGGCGACAAAACCGGTCGTGCGGCGCAGGCGACCGACGAGGTCGCTGCGGAAATCCGAATGGTCCCAGACGCCGGCGAGCACCTGCGGATGCAGCGCCTGCAGCATCAGCGCGCACAGGCCGCCGGCGAGCATGCCGGGGAAATCGGCATGCACGCGCCACGTCGCGCTCTCGGGCCCGAACAGGCCGGGATCGCCCGGCGGCGCGTCGTAGTCGATGCCGCTCTGGCCGCGCGGAAACACGCCCAGCACCCAGTGGCGCAGCGCGGCGGCGAGTGGCGCGGTCAAGGGCGAGGACATGCATCGATGCTAGCCGAGGCGATGCGACGGGCCGGTCGTCGACCATGTGAGATCTCTGCGCACGGCACCGGTCTGCCGAAGAACGAATGCGTGCGTGGACACGGGCGCGAAGCGACGAAACCGGTTCCACGGACACCGACAGGCTGACCGGCGCGCGGCAGCACGACCTGCGACGACATCGCTGCGATCGCGACGCAATGAATACGTATGCAGCGCGCGTCCGGCCTCCGGACTCGCGACTACCATGGCCGCGAACCGATCCACGCCCCGCCTGACGGCGGTCGTAGACGGCACAAAAGAAGAATGACTGCTGTCCGCTGGACACCCTTGGGAGGGGAGATGTCGAAGCTCGATCGCAACCTGCTCAGTGCCGCGCTGTCGTCGGCACTGCTGATGCTCGCCGCTGGCGCGCACGCACAGACCACCAGTCCCTCGAATGCCGCCACCGCGGACGAGGCCACCGAACTCGACGCGGTCAAGGTCATCGGCATCCGTCGCGGCATCGAAAGCGCGATCTCGATCAAGCGCGATGCCACCTCGATCGTCGAAGCGGTCTCGGCCGAGGACATCGGCAAACTGCCCGACGTCAGCATCGCCGAATCGATCGCGCGCCTGCCCGGCCTGTCGGCGCAGCGCGTCGCCGGCCGCGCGCAGGTGATCAGCGTGCGCGGCCTGTCGCCCGACTTCGCGACCACGCTGCTCAACGGCCGCGAGATGGTCAGCACCGGCGACAACCGCAGCGTGGAGTTCGACCAGTACCCGTCGGAACTCGTCAGCGGCGTCACCGTGTACAAGACGCCCGATGCCGGCCTGTTCGGCCAGGGCCTGTCCGGCACGCTGGACATGCAGACGGTGCGGCCGCTGAACTTCAACGAGCCGGTCATCACGCTCAATGGCCGCTACCAGCGCAACTCGCTGGGCGAAGCGGCGAAGACCGACCCCTACGGCAACCGCATCAGCGCCAGTTGGATCGGCCAGTCCGCCGATCGCCGCTTCGGCTTCTCGATCGGCTACGCGCACAGCGACACCCCGATCCACGAACAGCAGGTCGGTCTGTACGAGCCGTGGAAGACCGATGCGCGCCCGGGCCTGGCCGAAGGCACCTGGGCGACCGACGGCATGAAGGCCCTGCGCCGCACCGGCTACACCAAGCGCGACGGCGTGATGGTGACCTTGCAGTTCCGCCCGTCGAACGCGTGGACCAGCACGCTGGACGTGTTCCACTCGCGCGCCGAACAGGAAGACACCGCGAACCAGTTCGAGGTCAACACCCAGTACAACGGCGCATTCCCCTGCGACCCCGAGTGCGTGTACAGCGACGAGCGCACCAGCGAGAACGGCAGCTTCGCAGGCGGCACGCTGAGCGGCGTGTATCCGCTGGTGCGCGGCATGTACAACCACCGCGAAGACCGGATCTCGGCCGTCGGCTGGGGCAACGAGTTCAACTTCGAAAGCGCGCGGCTCGTCACCGACCTCAGCTGGTCGAAGGCCAAACGCTCGGAGATCAGCCTGGAGAACAACACCCAGCGGCTGCCGAATCCGTCGCTCGACACGATCGAACTCGACATCCGCCGCGACGGGTTCACCCAGTTGGCGCCCGGCCTCGACTATTCCGATCCCGCGCAGCTGTTCCTGACCAACACCATCTACGGTTCGGGCTACGGCAAGACGCCCGAGGTCGAGGACGAACTCAAGGCCGCGCGCATCGGCCTGACGCTGCCGGCGCCGGGCTCGATCGCATGGCTGTCGGATTTCGACTTCGGCCTCAACTACACCGACCGCGAGAAGTCGAAGCGCCAGCCCGAGGGCAACATCAACCTCGGCGCGCAGGGCGACACCGCCATCGCCGGCGACCTGCAGTACGGCCTGGTCGACCTGGGCTTCGCCGGCGTCGGCTACATCCCGGCGTGGAACGTGCCGGCGGCGGTCGCGCGCTACATGACCTTCGAGCCGACCGAGGACCTGGATTACCTGATTCCCAAGGCCTGGACGGTCACCGAGAAGATCACCACCGCTTTCGCCCGCGCCAATCTCGGCACCGACTGGGGCAACACCCGGGTCACCAGCAATGTCGGCGTGCAGATCCAGTACGTCGACCAGTCGTCCGCGTCGCGCTACTGGGATGCGACGCAGCCGGCCGGCAGCAATTTGCGCCCGTTCGAATCGGGCAAGACCTATACCGACGTGCTGCCGAGCATGAATCTCGCATTCCAGCTGCCGAACGAGCACACGCTGCGCGTGGGCCTGGCCGAGCAGGTCGCGCGTCCGCGCGTGGACCAGCTGCGCGCGTCGCTGGAATTCGGCGTCGACGAGACCACCGGCCGTCCCGGCGGCGCCGGCGGCAATCCGCTGCTCGATCCGTGGCGCGCGTATGCGTTCGACGTGTCGTGGGAGAAGTACTTCGGCAACCGCGCCTACGTGGCCGCCGCGTTCTTCTACAAGGACCTGCGCACCTACATCTACACGCAGACGGTCGACGACTACGATTTCTCCGACTTCGTCGCCAGCTACGTGCCGCGTCCGGGCACGCCGCCGGTGCAGAACATCGGCAACTTCACCGCCCCGCAGAACGGCGAAGGCGGTACCCTGCGCGGCCTGGAACTGACGGCCTCGCTGCCGTTCGATCTGTGGAGCGAGTCGCTGCGCGGCTTCGGCATCGTCGCCAGCGCCAGCTTCAACGACAGCAGCATCCAGATCTTCGATCCGGAGAGCGCCAACAGCGTGGGCAGCGGTCCGATCGATCTGCCGGGCCTGTCCAGGCGCGTCTACAACCTGACGGCGTATTTCGAGCGCGACGGTTTCGAGGCCCGCGTGAGCCAGCGCCGGCGTTCGGACTTCATCGGCGAGATCGGCAACTTCGACGGTGCGCGCACGCTGCGCTACGTGGTCGGCGAGAACGTCACCGACGCGCAGATCAGCTACAGCTTCGGCGAAGGCTCTTCGTTCGACGGCCTGACCCTGCTGCTGCAGGCCAACAACCTGACCAACGAGGCCTACCGCACCTACGCCGGCACGCGCGACCGGCCGCTCGAGAATCTGGAGTGGGGCCGCACCTACCTGGTGGGCCTGAACTACCGCTTCTGAGGTCCGCGCGGATCGATGCCCACGCGGGGCGGCCCCAAAGGCCGCCCCGTCGTCTTTTGCGGCCGCACCAGGCCGTGGGCGGCCAGCATCGCTTCGAGCCGCTGCCGCACCGCGGCGCGCTCGATGTCGTCGCGTGCACGGACGAGGATCTTGCGCGACAACGCATCGAACTGCGGCCAGAACGCCGCCGGCTCGCGAAGCTTCTCCTGCCACACCGGCAACATTCCGGCCAGCGCATCGAGCGCGCTTTCCAGTTCGATTCGCAGCGCCATCAGCCGGTCACCCCGCCCGCGCGCGGCCATGCCAGCACGACCTCGTGCACGGCGTCGGCGCTGTGCAGCGTGATCTGCAGGTCGGCCTGCACCTCGCCGTCGAGCGTGAGTCGCGGCGCGTTCGTGTCGCTCCGCGTGACTTCGATGCGGTAGACCGCCGCGCCGTGGCGCAGCTGCATCCGGTAGCCCGGCCAGGCATCGGGAATGCAGGGCGCGATGCGCAGCGTGTCACCGCGGCGCTGCAGGCCGAGCAGCGACTCGCTGAGCAGGCGGTACATCCAGCCCGCCGAACCGGTGTACCAGGTCCAGCCGCCGCGGCCGACATGCGGCGCGACGCCGTAGACATCGGCCGCCATCACATAGGGCTCGACCTTGTAGACCGCCGTGCCGGCCGGGTCCTCGGCGTGGTGCACCGGATTGATCATGCGCGCGAGCTCCCATGCACGCTCGCGGTCGTCGAGCGCGGCGAAGGCCATCGCCGTCCACACCGCCGCATGCGTGTACTGGCCGCCGTTCTCGCGCACACCGGGCACATAGCCACGGATGTAGCCCGGGTCATGCGTGGTGGTGTCGAACGGCGGATCGAGCAGTTGGATCAGCCCCGCCTCGCGCTTGACCAGATGCGTGTCGAGCGCGGACATCGCCTGCCGCGCCCGCGCCGGTTCCGCCGCGCCCGAGAGCACCGACCAGCTCTGCGAGATCGAGTCGATCCGGCATTCGTCGCTGGACTGCGAACCGATCGGCGTGCCGTCGTCGAACCAGGCGCGCCGGTACCAGCCGCCGTCCCAGGCCTCGGCTTCGAGATTGGCCTGCAGTCGTTCCGCCGCCGCCACGCAGGTGGCCGCGAACGTGGCATCGCCGCGCGCCGTCGCAACCGGAATGAAGCGCTGCAGCACGTCGTAGAGGAAGAAGCCCAGCCACACGCTCTCGCCGCGACCGCCCTCGCCCACCCGGTTCATGCCGTCGTTCCAGTCGCCGGTGCCGATCAGCGGCAGGCCGCGTTCGCCGACCAGCGACATGCCGCGCTCCAGCGCGAGCACGCAATGGTCGTAGAACGACTGCACGCGTCCCGAGGTCACCGGCAGGTCGTAGTACGACTCCTCGTCGGCATTGACCAGGCGGCCTTCGATGAAACCGACGCGCTCGTCGAGCACGCTGTCGTCGCCGGTGACTTCGAGATAGCGGCAGGCCGCGAGCGGCAACCACAGATAGTCGTCGGAGCAGCGCGTGCGCACGCCGCGATCGGCAGGCGGATGCCACCAGTGCAGCACGTCGCCCTGCGGGAACTGGTGCCCGGCGCTGCGCAGCAGATGCGCGCGGGTCAGCGCCGGCATCGCGTGCACGGTCGCCATCGTGTCCTGCAGCTGGTCGCGGAAGCCGAACGCACCGCCGGACTGGTAGTAGCCACTGCGCGCCACGTAACGGCAGGCCAGCGTCTGGTACAGCAGCCAGCCGTTGACCAGCAGATCGGTCGCCGGCTCCGGCGTCTCCACACGCACGGCGCCGAGCGTTTGCAGCCAGTGCAGGCGCACGGCGTCGAGCGCGTCGTGGGCGGGCATCGAGCCGCGCATCGACTTCGCCAGCTGCAGCGCAGCGTGCATGTCGTCGCCGATACCGAGCCGGAACACGGTTTCGGTCGCCTGCTCCGGCGCGAGGTGCACCTGCACCTGGATCGCGGTACAGGGATCGAGACCCGCACCGAGCCGACCCGACAGGCGCGCGCGACGCAATGCATCGGGATCGCGCAGGCTGCCGTTGCGGCCGAGGAACTCGCCGCGATCCGCGGTGAACGTGCGGCGGTCGCCATCGACATCGAAGAACGCCACCCGCCCGCCGAACTCGGTGTTGTAGGGATTGCGCGCGGTCAGCACCCCGGTCGCCGGATCCTGCTCGGTGACGACGTGCATCTGCGACTTCACCCGGATGTCGCCGAGCACCCATTCGACATAGCCGGTCGCCGACAGCCGGCGCGCGCGCCCCGACAGGTTGCGCAGCTTCAGCACCGAGAACTTCACCGCGTCGCGCAGGCCGACGTAGATCCACAGTTCGCTGGCAATGCCGTCCTCGACATGCTCGTAGACGCTGTAGCCGAAGCCATGCCGCGTGCGGTAGGCGCCACGGCCACGCATCGGCAGCGGCATCGGCGACCACACATGGCCGTTGTCCTCGTCGCGCAGGTAGAACGCTTCGCCGCCGGTGTCGGAAACCGGATCGTTGTGCCACGGCGTCAGGCGGAACTCGTGCGCGTTTTCGAACCAGGTGTAGCCCGGCCCGCTTTCGCTGACTACGCTGCCGAGCTTCGGATTGGCCATGACGTTCGACCACGGCGCCGGCGTGACTTCGCCGTCGTCGAGGACGATCACGTATTCGCGCCCGTCGGCGGCGAACGCACCGAGGCCGTTGTCGAACTGCAGCGCATCGGCGACGGCCTCGAACGGCCATGGATCCGCGTCGTACGCGGCATCGCCGCGCGCAGGCGGCAGTCCGTAGAGGCCGGCAACGGCGCTTTCGACTGCGCCGTCGATGCCGTCCGCGGATCCGCGCGCGGAGTCCTCGTCCGCGACCAGCATCGGTACGTCGCGCGCCGGCGCCACGTGACGCGCGACCTGCGCGGCCAGCGTGCCGCACTGGTCGCCGACGATCACCCGCGCCACCGACTGGATCAGGATGCGGTCTTCCTGCGGGATCTGCTGCGCCGGCCGCACGAAGATGCCGCCCGGGCGATCGAGCACATTGCCTTCAGGCCCCGCCGAGACGAGCCCGAGGATCTGTTCCTGCAGTTCCTGCCGGTAGCCGACCTGGTCCTCGTTCCAGATCACCAGGTCGACCTGCAGGCCCTTGAGGCGCCAGTACGCGTGCGCCTGCACCATCTGCCGCACGAGTTCGATGTTCTCCGCGGCCGCGATCTGCACCAGCACGATCGGCAGGTCGCCGGAGATCGAATGCCCCCACAGCCCCGACTGTCCGCGCCGGTTCTGCAGCAGCACGGCGCTGTCGGCGCGCAGGAACGGATGCGCGAACGTCAGCAGACCCGCGATGCGCTCGTAGAGCTGCGCATCGCTCTGGGTGGCGTTGATCTGCCGGCGCACGACCTGGCTGTGGGTCCAGGCGAGATCGAATACGCGATCGGCCAGCCGCCGGTCGCGGTACTTGTCGAGCAGGGCTGCGCATGCGTCGCGATCGCCACCGACGCCGGTGACCAGATCGAGCACCGCGGTCTGCTCCGGCGCCAGGGTGATGCGGACGCGGATCGCGACCACCGGATCGAGCACTGACCCCGCGGTATCGGAGAGCGGGCCGTTCCGGCGCATCGCCAGCGGATCGCGCGGCGTGCGGCCGCGGCCGACGAAGCGCGCGCGGTCGGTCTCGTAGGAGATCGCGTCGATGTCGGCATCGTGCGCGGCGACGAGATGGAACATCCACGGCGGAATCTCGTCGTGCGCGCGCGGACGACGCGTGCACAGCAACGCCTGCTTGTCGCGCACGATCTCGGTCTGCACGAACAGGTTGCTGAAGGCAGGATGCAGTTCGTCGGCGATCGCCGGCGCCAGCACCACTTCGGCATAGGTCGTGATCTCGATCGTGCGCGGCCGGCGTGAACGGTTGGCCAGGCGCAAACGACGCAGTTCGATGTCGTCCTCGGCCGAAATCGCGATTTCCAGATGCGTCTCGATGCCGCGCCGGCGGCCGCGGAACTCGGCCTTGGCGTCGGAGAAGATCGCCTCGTAATGCTCCACCGGCACGCAGGTCGGCTGGTGCGCGGCCGACCACACGTCGTCGTTGTCGACGTCGCGCAGATAGCAGAAGCTGCCCCAGTGGTCGCGCGTGCCGTCCTCGCGCCAGCGGACCACGGCCATGTCGTGCTGGCGCAGATAGCCGCCGCCGGCGCTGGTGAGCAGCGCATGCATGCGGCCGTTCGACAGCATCTGCACGGCGGGCCGCGTGGTGGCGGGCGTGCGGAACACGCGCAGCCGGGTTTCGTCGCCGCCACTGGTGCTGCGCCCGCCGACCGACTCGACCTCGTGCGGCCGGAACACGCCGGTACGCGGCACGCGTTCCTGCAGCAGCAGCAGCGTGGCCTGGAACTCGGCATCGGCGACGAAGCGCTTCTGCATCGGCTGCTCGCGCAGCAGGTGATCGAGCGCGAGAAACCCCATGCCCTGGTGATGCGCCATGAAAGAGCGGACCACTGCATGCGTCTGGCCACGCGGCAGGCGCGAGGGCGTGAAGTCGATCGCCTCGAACAGGCCGAAGCGCCCGGAGAAGCCCGCCGCATCGAGCCGCTGCAGGTTCTGCGTCGCCGCTTCGGGCGCGACCATCAGCGCCATCATCGTGGCGTAAGGCGCGATCACCAGATCCTCGCCGAGTCCGCGCTTGAGCCCGAGCCCCGGCACGCCGAACGCGCGGTACTGGTAGTTCATCCGCGTATCGACGGTGTTGTAGCCGGACTCCGAAATGCCCCAGGGCACGTCGTGCTGGCGGCCATAGGCGATCTGCGCCTGCACCGCGTGTCGCGCGGTCTGGTCGAGCAAGGTGTCCGGATAGCTCGGCATCACGAGCTGCGGCATCAGGTACTCGAACATCGAGCCGCTCCACGACAGCAGCGTCGCGTCGCCATCGACCTCGGTCAGCAGCCGGCCCAACGCGAACCACGTGTCCTGCGGCAACTGGCCCTGCGCGATCGCGACGAAGCTGCACAACCGCGCTTCCGAGGCCAACAGATCGTAATGACCCTGGTCGAGACGCCGATTGTCGACGTCGTAGCCGATCGACAGCAGGTGCCGCAACGGATCGTAGAGAAAGCCGTACTCCATCAGCGAGAACTGGCCGGCGACGTGGGCGAGACGCTCCAGTTCGTGGACCTGCGCGCAGGCCCGGGCGCGCACGTCCGGTGCGATACCCGGCGCGCACAGCGCGCGCAGCGAGGGCACGCCGTCTTCGGGTGTCAGGCTGCCGGTCGTGACGGTCGATGCGGGCAGGCATGCACCCAGGGCCCGGCGGGCGTGCTCGCAGGCGTCGATCAGGCGCGCCGACCAGTGCGCTGGCGCGTCTTCCTGCGGATCGCAGGTCTCGACCGGTGGCGACAGCGCAGCGAGTGGCAAGGCCAGCGCCGCCAGTGCCTCGACCGTGGCCAG
Organism: Proluteimonas flavola; assembly: GCF_021191705.1. Lineage (GTDB taxonomy): Bacteria > Pseudomonadota > Gammaproteobacteria > Xanthomonadales > Xanthomonadaceae > Luteimonas > Luteimonas flavola. Next base: position 222,521 of record NZ_JAIWPU010000005.1, on the reverse strand, counting down.
CGCGTCGCGCAGCGTGTCCGGCGGCGTGGCCAGCGCGATCGCGAGACGCGAGTCGAATGCATCGATCGCGACATTCCACGCCGGGTCCGCCCCGCCCTGCGGCGCATGCACCTCGCGGAGCACGCCCAGCGTGTGCGCCAGGCCCGCGAACGTCTGCGGCGCCAGCACCGGCGCGTCGATCAGGCCGAGCAGGCCCTGTCGCAGGGTCAGCAGATGACCGGCGAGGTTGCCGCTGTCGACGGTGGAGATGTAGCGCGGCGGCAGCGGCGCCAGCGTTTCGGTGTCGTACCAGTTGTAGAAGTGGCCGCGATGCCGCTCCATGCGATCGAGCGTGGCGAACACGCGCTGCGTGCGCTGCATCACCGCGGCGGTCTGCAGGTAGCCGAAGTCCCACGCCGCCAGATTCGCCAGCAGCGACAGGCCGATGTTGGTCGGCGAGGTGCGCCGCGCGACGACCAGCGATGGATGCTCCTGGATGTTGTCCGGCGGCAGCCAGTGGTCTTCTTCGCGGATGTTGACCTCGAAGAACGCCCAGGTGCGCCGCGCCAGACGACCGAGGAAATCCAGCTGGACGTTCGACAGCTGCGCGCTGCGCTGCGGCGGCGCGCGGCCGAGCCATGCCATCAGCAGCGGCGAGACCGCCCACAACGCCAAGAGTGGACCCGCGACCCACAGCGCTGCGGGATTGGTCCGCATCACCAGAAGCCCGACCAGCAGCGCCAGCACCGGCGCGCCCCACATCGCGCGCAGTTCCGCCGCCATGCCGCTGCCGAGCGAGCGCTCGACCTCGCTCGACGGATTCCACTGCAGCAGATGCCGGCGACTGACCAGGGTGCGCCACAACGTCAGCGCGATCGCCGACAGGCTGAACATCGCCTCGTACGGCAGGCAGGCGAAGTTGACCGCGGCGCGCAAGAGGCCGCGACCGGTCGCATCGCCGACCTGCAGCAGATGCGTGTCCAGGCGCATGTCCGCCGGCTTCGACAGCAGATCGCGCAGCGCCGGGATCAGCACGGGCGCGAAGAACACCGTCAGCAGCCAGAACGTCCACGCCAGCGGCGCGGCGAGTGTGGCCCAGCCGAAGACCAGCAGCACGAGCGCGGCCGCGGGCACCAGGCTGCGGCGCAGATTGTCGATCAGCTTGCCGCGCGACAGCCACGACAGCGGATTGCGCACGCGTCCCTCGTGCGCGGTCGGCACCCACGGCATCAACCACGGCAGCAGCTGCCAGTCGCCGCGGATCCAGCGATGGCGGCGCTTGACGTCGGCGGCATAGCGCGCGGGATAGTCCTCGTACAGGCGTACGTCGCTGACCAGTCCGGCACGCGCGTGGCAACCCTCGAGCAGGTCGTGGCTGAGGATGCGGTTGTCGGGGAAGCGGCCGTGCAGTGCCTGCTCGAACGCGTCGATGTCGTAGATGCCCTTGCCGACGAAGGAGCCTTCTCCGAACAGGTCCTGGTACACGTCCGAGACCGTGCGCGTATAGGGATCGATGCCCGGCTCGCTGCCGTACATGCGCGCGTAGCGGCTGATGCGACGGCCACTGAAACTGCTGCCGACGCTGGGCTGCAGGATGCCGTAGCCGCGGGTCACGCGCTTGCGCTTCGGATCGAAGACCGCGCGGTTGAGCGGATGCGCCAGCGTGCCGACGAAGGCGCGCGCGGCATCGCGCGGCAGGCGCGTGTCGGTGTCGAGCGTGATCACGTAACGCACGTTGGCCAGCACCTCGGTGCGGCCGACGATCTGCTGGAACGCCCCCGTGCCGGCGCCGCGCAGGACGCCGTTCAAGGCGGCGAGCTTGCCGCGCTTGCGTTCCTCGCCGATCCAGCGGCCCTCGCCCGCATTCCAGGTGCGCGGGCGATGGAACAGGAAGAACCGGTCGCCGCCGGGCGCAGGACTGTCGGCGAGATAGCGCTGGTTGAGACCGGCGATCAGTGCGGCGGCATGCGCGCGCACGGCCGCGTCGCCGGGCAACGTCTGCCGGTCGGCATCGAGATCGTCGCTGAGCAGCGCGAAATGCAGGTGCGGATCGCGGTTGGCGAGGAAACGGACCTCGAGCCCTTCGACCAGCGCGTCGACCGTGGCGATGTCGCCGAACATGCAGGGCACCACCACCAGCGTGCGGGCGGTGGCCGGAATGCCATGCGAGAAATCCAGCCGCGGCAGCGGTTTGGGCGCGACGACGACCGTCGCCAGCCAGTTGGTCAGCGCGATGCCGAGTTCGCTGAACACCAGCAGCCCCAACAGGGCGAGAAGCCACAGCGGCGCCATGGGCACATGCTGCACGCCCGATTGTCCGAGCAGGCCGGTCGTCGCGAGCGCGACGACGACGGCAATGAGGGCGAGATAGACCGGCAACGGAACGGTGCGCGGCACCATGCGGACCGGTTTGCGTCCGCGCTCGATCCCCAGCGCCGCGAGGGTGCGGTCCAGGCCGTCGTCGACGAGGAAATAACCGACGTGCGCCTCGATGGCCTCGGCCGGATGCGCCTGCGCCAGCCGCACGGTGGTGTGCGCCACATGCACTTCGCTGACGCCGGTGCGCCTGGCGATCTTCTCGACCGCGTGCCGGTAATGGTCGCGCGTGCCGAAATCCATCAGCCCGTAGGTCGCAGCGGGATCGTCGCGCAGTACCGCATCGACCAGGCTCATGGTCTCCACGTATTCGCGCCAGTCCATGTTGCCGAGGAAACGCAGGCTGCCGATGCTGTTGCCGATCGACACCTGGTCTGCCGCCTGCTGCTGGCTTTCGGCATGCACCAGCGCCTCGATGCGCAGGCCGCTGTCGGTCAGCCACTGCTCGATCCACGTCAGCGGCATCGACAGCACCGCGCCGCGGCCGTGCAGGCCGCGCGTGAGTTCGGCGACGAACGCACCGGTCGCCGGCGGCTGGCTGCGCGCCATGTCGGCGACGACCAGCACCACGTCCTTCGGCGCATCCGCGGCCGTGGCATTCAGGCATTCGGCCCACTGCCGCGCGCGGCGATGGTCGCGGCCATCGCGGATCACCCGCGCCGCCATGCGCCGCAGGTTCTCGAGCACCGCGAGTCGCAGCATGATCGGGATCGCCCACAGTTCGCCCAGCGTCAGCGGCGTGACCGACTGGTAGGCCGCGACGAAGCGGCTCAGCGTGACCGCATCCACCTGCCCGTCGCCGTGCGCGACCGCTTCCATCGCCAGGTCGTAGACGCGCGGCAGTCCGGCCGACGCGCCCTGCGACAGCGCCGGCAGCTCGCGGCTGTAGCCCTTGGGCAGATGCCGCCGCGCCAGCCGCACCTGCTCTTCGATCAGGTGGTAGTTGTCGAGCAGCCACTCGCCGGCCGGGGTGATGCGGATATCGTCGCGGACCATCAGCGACAGGAACGTGCGCGCGTCCTCGAGCAGCGCCGCGTTGTCGCTGAGCCGCGCGAGCAGACGGTCGGGCACGCGCCCGGCATGGATGCGATGGCTCAGCGCGAGCGCCTTGCCGTGCAGTTCCATCTGCTCGGCGCTGAAGAGCTGCGCGCGGAGGGGGGCCTCGGATTCGGGGTCGGCGGACATGACGGTGTGGGGCAAACGACCGAAGCGGCGGCGCAGACGCAGCCAGCGGCGGGTCATCCTCGAAGCAGCGTGCATGGAGGATCCTGGTCAAGCCGACGGCCTGCTTGCCGCTAGCTTGCGCCCTGACCACGCGAACCGGTGTGACGACCTGCGCACTCGCGAGCCGACAATCCGGGGTCGGCAGCCCCACAGGCGGGACCGTCTGCGACGTGCCGGCACGATCGCCAGACACGCGAACAGGCTATCGGTCTTCAGGAATTCGAAGCGGACTCGAAATGCCGGGGCGCCAGGCCAACCCCGCGTCACATCGGCGCGGGGATACACCACCCGCGCCGGATCTTCGTGACCACCCCGCCCTGCTGCATCAAGGGCCCGAGGTGGTGGGCGGTACAGGGTTCGAACCTGTGACCCCTACCATGTCAAGGTAGTGCTCTACCGCTGAGCTAACCGCCCGAAGGGTGCGAATCATACACCGGATTCGCGTGTTGTCGAATACCCCGCGCGCAAATTTCTAGCGGACCAAGCTCGCGTCCTTGATCTGCCGGATCCGGTCGCGGATGCGGCCCGCTTCCTCGAACTCCAGATCGCGCGCATGCTGGTACATCTGCTGCTCCAGTGCCTTGAGGCGCGAGGCCAGCTTGTCCGGCGGCAAGGCCGCGTAATCCTCGGCCGGCTCGGCGACCTTGCGGCTTTTGCCGCGCCCCTTCTTCTCGAGCTCGGGCTCGGCGCGGGCGCCTTCCATGATGTCGACGATCGCGCGCGCCACCGATGTCGGGGTGATGCCGTGCTCGGTGTTGTACTCGACCTGCTTGGCCCGGCGACGGTCGGTCTCGTCGAGCGCCATCTGCATCGAATTGGTGATGCGATCCGCGTAGAGGATCGCCTTGCCGCGCAGGTTGCGCGCCGCGCGGCCGATGGTCTGGATCAGCGAGCCGCCCGAGCGCAGGAAGCCTTCCTTGTCGGCATCGAGGATCGCCACCAGCGACACCTCGGGCATGTCGAGACCCTCGCGCAGCAGGTTGATGCCCACCAGCACATCGAACTTGCCCAGCCGCAGGTCGCGGATGATCTCCACGCGCTCGACGGTGTCGATGTCCGAGTGCAGGTAGCGCACTTTGACATCGTGCTCGCCGAGGTATTCGGTGAGGTTCTCGGCCATGCGCTTGGTCAGCACCGTGATCAGCACGCGGTCGCCCATCTCGACCCGCTCGCGGATCTCGCCGAGCACATCGTCGACCTGGCTGGCGACCGGGCGGATCTCGACCTGCGGATCGATCAGGCCGGTCGGCCGCACGACCAGTTCGGTGATCTGCCCTTCCGATTTCTCCAGTTCGTACTTGCCGGGCGTGGCCGACACGAAGATCGCGCGCGGCGCGCGGCCTTCCCACTCCTCGAACTTCAGCGGCCGGTTGTCCATCGCCGACGGCAGCCTGAAGCCGAAGTTCACCAGCGTTTCCTTGCGCGAGCGGTCGCCCTTGTACATCGCGCCGATCTGCGGAACGGTCACGTGCGACTCGTCGACGACCAGCAGCGCGTCCGGCGGCAGGTAGTCGAACAGGCACGGCGGCGCCTCGCCCGGCATGCGCCCGGTCAGGTGCCGCGAATAGTTCTCCACACCGTTGCAGTAGCCGACCTCGGCCATCATCTCGAGATCGAACTGGGTGCGCTGCTGCAGCCGCTGCGCCTCGATCAGCTTGTTCTCGGCGTAGAACTGCTCCAGACGCGGCGGCAGCTCGGCCTTGATCGCTTCGACCGCCTCGAGCGTCGTGCGGCGCGTGGTGACGTAGTGCGACTTGGGATAGATCGTGTAGCGGGGCAGCGTGCGCTTTGTCTCGCCGGTCAGCGGATCGAACTGGGTGATCCGCTCGATCTCGCCGTCGAATAGCTCAATGCGCAGCGCGTCCATTTCGGACTCCGCCGGATGGATGTCGATGATCTCGCCGCGCACGCGATAGGTACCGCGGCGCAGCTCGGTGTCGTTGCGGCTGTACTGCATCTCGGTCAGGCGCCGGATCAGCTCGCGCTGGTCGATGCGCTCGCCGCGCACCATGTGCAGCACCATCCGGAAGTACTCGTTCGGATCGCCAAGGCCGTAGATCGCCGAGACCGAACACACCACGATCGCATCGCGCCGTTCCAGCAACGCTTTCGTCGCCGACAGCCGCATCTGCTCGATGTGCTCGTTCACCGAGCTGTCCTTCTCGATGTAGGTGTCCGACGACGGCACATAGGCCTCGGGCTGGTAGTAGTCGTAATAGCTGACGAAGTACTCGACCGCGTTGTGCGGAAAGAACGACTTGAACTCGCCATAGAGCTGCGCCGCCAGCGTCTTGTTCGGCGCCATCACCAGCGTCGGCTTCTGCACCTGCTGGATCACGTTGGCGATCGTGTAGGTCTTGCCCGAACCGGTGACGCCGAGCAGCGTCTGGTGCGCCAGCCCTGCTTCGAAGCCCTCGACCAGCTTTTCGATCGCCTGCGGTTGGTCGCCCGCCGGCTGGTAGGGCGAGACGAGCTGGAACGCGGCGGGGTGGATGGCGTCGTTCATGGGCGTGCAATCGATGGTGGGGGCGGGAGACGTACAGACAAGCCCTGCCGGACACGCTGGCAAGGAAAATTCGTAGCCGGATCGTGGGAAATCACCGCTTGGGAAGCCGCAGCACCGCGTTGACGATGACCATAACCGAGGCAAGGGAATGCCCGCGTGTATGCAAAGAAGCAGATCGGCATCAGCCTGGTCGAGGTGATCGTCATGCTGGCAATCATCTCGATCCTGTCGGCAGTCGCGCTTCCGCCCATGATCGAATTGCTGCAGCAACGACGCGCCGATGCCACGATCAGTGCTCTACGGGCCGACGTGACATTGGCCAGGACCGCCGCGATCATGTCGGGACATCCCGTCACCATCTGCCCACGCGCGCAGATCGGCCACTGCACCACGCAACTCGATTGGAGCCGTGGCTGGCTCGTCGTGACCGGAGACCTGAAGGCCCCCGCAGATATCCTCAGAATCGGTGCGTTGCCCGCAGATGGCGATGTCAGCCTCGTATCCAACCGAAAGGCCCTGCGTTACAGGACCGACGGCACCAGCGCCGGCAGCAACCAGACCATGCGCGTCTGCGTCCGCGGACAGCAGCGTGGCACGCTGATCATCAGCAACGGCGGGCGTCCCCGCAGCGAACGCACGATACCGCCTATCCCGTGCTGAGCGGGCATGCGCTCCGAGACCGGGAGGCGCCGGTCGATGCGGATCGTCGGGCGCTTGACGTGCGGCCGGCAGGCATTAGAATGGCGCCCTCGCCCGAATAGCTCAGCCGGTTAGAGCACTTGACTGTTAATCAGGGGGTCGTTGGTTCGAGTCCAACTTCGGGCGCCAGATTGAACAAAAAGGCCGCGACTCTGTCGCGGCCTTTTCCGTTTGAACGATCGTCGCTCGGAAAGCGTCTAATGGAGCGCTCACCAGCACCCAGGGGTCGTTGGAGTTCTAGCGCCCCGCTGATTGATCGTCAACGTGCCGCACGTATCACTCTCTTGTGCACCTTGAGGTGCTGCTCGCAAGGTGTAGGTTCTGGCGGCTACTGCTGTCCGTGTCACGGTGTAATGCGGTGTGGTCGAACTGTCGCATGCAAATGCGGCCGGCGATCCCTCGTATGTCAGGCGTGTCGTGTACCAGCGCTCCATCTGCTGTGCGGCCTGCATCAGGCAGGCCATGCCGCCTGCCCGTCGCCCCTTGCGCACGTGCTCCTGGTAACTGGGAAATGCGATCGCCGCGATGATGCCGATGATCGCCACGACGATCATCACCTCGATCAATGAAAAGCCGCGCTGCCCCGCTCGATGGGTGTTCAATGGCCACCTCATTCAATCACTCCTGATTTCACGCCACGAAACGCGGTCCCAGCGGGGCAAGCTGGTTTGAATCGAACGCAGGTTGCCGCTCCCCGTGCCGCCCACCACCAACACACCGCGTAGCAGGTTGGGAAGCGTCGGCATGCCGCCGCCGACGTTGACCGACCCGACCGGTCGTCCGCTATCACCGATGGTCGAGTCGTCCGTACGCCCATCCCCGTCCAGGTCGAAGTAACTCCCGCTTGCGCTCGTCCCTGTGAAAGCATTGAACGCGTTGAGATAACCGATACCGTCCGGATTACACGCATTTCCCGATGGAATCATGCTAGCGGTCACCAGGAACGAAGACACCAGCTGTGCATCCTGGATGATCCGCTCACCGCTTTCGGGCAGGTTGATGTACCAACCCTTTGATCCGCTCGGCAGGGCCGCACTGGACTGGAACGCCCGCACGGGGTACCCGTCCACGAACTCCCCCGTCAGATCGATGGAACGCTGCGTGAGGTCGTCATGGGTAAGCAGTTCGTCTTCGTCCATGAATCCATACATGCTCTGGACGCCGGCACCACTGGAACTCACGTCATCGGCGGTCAGGTAGCGGCCGGTTCCGAAGAAGATCCAGCGCTTGCGGGTGACCGGGTGGGTGGCGAGCGTCAGCGCGCCCGAGATCGGCTGCACGTCTTCCGCTTCATTGGTGGCGGTGAACAGGAGGGTCGCCTCCCAGTCCGCGGAAGTCTCCGCGGTCAGGTCGAACTTCCACACGTTCCCCCGCATGTCCCCTGCATACACATACGAAAGGGTTCGCCCATCGGCGCCGTACACACCGGTCGGCGCGGACAGTCCGTTCGGCGCGTCGGCCGATCCGGCGCCGGTGTCGATCTCGGCGATCACCTCACCCGAAGCGGCATCCAGGACAAGAAGCACCGCCCTGTGGTGCGTGCTGTTGATGCCATTCCCCACCACGGCGACGGTCGATGCACGGCTGGCAACATTGGCAAAGAACGGGCGCCCCAGGACCATGCCAAGATGTCCCTCCGGCGTATCGGAACGTTCCCACTTGAACGTGCTGTCGGCTGCGGCGGTCGCCGGGGTTGTCACGTCGAGGGCATACAGGCCACGCCCACCCCGCCCCAACGAGCCGATCAGAATGTTGCGCCCGCCCGTCTGCGCGCGATCGCTGACGACCACCGGGCCATCCACGAAGAACTTGTGGTCGTAGTCTCCCCTGCTCAGCGTCGAAAGATGGCCGAAGTCGATGATGCCCGGGACATAGCCGAACAATTCCAGCCCGTTGGTGGCATCGAAAGCATGCAGCATGCCGTCGTTGGCGCCCACATAGAGCGTATTGGTTTCTTTCACATAGGCCGGTGAGGAGCCGATGATGTCGCCCAGCTTCGTGCCCCGGTTGCGCAGCAGCCCACCCTCGCTCGCCTCATTGCTCGCATCGCCCCGGATGTACCTCGCATTGTTCTCGGCAGTCACCGGATAATTGGTGGCTCCGCCAGAGCGCCCCAGACGCGCGAGCTGGTCGCCGCTGGGGAAGCTGATGCCCGCACCGTCGTGCGAGGTGAATATCTTGCGCGTGTTCCACGCAGGAAGACTCGATACCCAGCTCGGGGTCGCCGACACCCCCTCGGCAGTGATCGCGCGCGCGGTCAGTGCGCCGGTCCATGTCCCGGTGACATAACTCGCATTGAATGCCCGGGAACCGGTCTCGAGCGATACCGAGTTACTGGCGACGTTGGAGAACGAACTGTCGCGGTTGGCGATTTCGTTCAACGCATCCCTCAAGGCCCTTGAGAACTCGTCGGCGTTGTTGGCCATCACGAAGCTGCCCCGGCTGTTGACCGCCGCGTGCCAGAGGTCGTCGATACTCTCGGCGCCCCCGTTCGAGCCCTGCTGATAACCGTAATGGTAGGGCCAGGATTTCGCGCCGGACGTCAGCGCCGGCAGATCCTTGCCCGGATCGAGCGTGCCCGCTGCGCCCAGGGAGATTCCGAAGGTCACCATATGCTGCCAGAACGCAGGGTTGGCCGGCGAGGTCGGCACCACGTTGTCCAGGTCAGGCCTCAGGTCCCGCTTCCAGTAGCGCATCGCGATGTCGGCGAGATTGCCCGAATGCGAGCTCGAGAACGGGCGGCTTGGCTTGTACTGGTAGGTCGCGCCGGTCGGACTCTCGATAAGCGGGCCGTCCCTGTCGTCCTGCTCGCCTATTGTCCCGGCCCTGTTCCAGCTGCCGTCATTGCGGTAGCCATCGGTGGTGAGGATGGTGTAGTTCAGACGGCAGGCGAACTGGCCTTCCTGATCGTTCCCCCTGCCCTCGCCCCAGGGCCCGGTGGCAGAGGTGTCCGTCTCGAAATACTCGCCGGCCTGGTACAGCGCCTCACGCAACGGGGTGCTCCCGCTACCGGTTTCCGCGTAGAGCCGTTGATACCAGGCGGTCTTGTTGTTGTTGGCGCCCGCGACGCCATTCGGATCGTCGAACAGGCCTTTGTTGCTCGCCACCGGAATTGGTTTTGCCCGGGTGATGGGATGCGTTCCCCAGTTGATTCCGGCCACCGAGCCACTGATCGGCATGTCGTTGAAGATATTACGGTAGCCGACACGGTACTCGCCACCGATCTCCGCAAAAGCCCGGCCCACGGAGGACTTCGCCACCTTGTAGCGTGTGCGGTGGTAGGAGTACCACGTGGCGAAGTTGGTGCGTTCCTGGGCCTGGCTGCGGCCCGGAACAGCGGGTGTGGCGGCGGTGCAATTGCGCCACTGCAGATTGTTGTTGTTATTGTCGGTGCACCCTCTGCTGGCCTCGCCTCGAACGCTTCCCGTGCGCACCAATCGCTCGCTGCGGATAATCGTCTCGTCGGTATGGATCTGGTAACGCCAGTAATTGGCCTGATCATTCAGGTCGCCCGCCGGGTCCTTGGGCACGTAGAACGTCCGTGTCTCGTTACGGAGATCGATGGTGGAAGTATCGAAGGGCGGAATTCGCTGGGTCCCCGCGTACGCACTGCGATAGTTCTGCCCACCGCTCATCGTCGAGCCAGTGGAATCGACCCACGGCTGGTAGTCGATGCTTGGGTCGTAGTAGATCTTGTTGTGGACAGACGTCTCCCGCCGCCAGCCTGTCGGCGCATCGTCCGGCAGATAGTTCCAAGTCATCGACCCGGAGTTGTCGAGCAGGAACAGGATATTGGGGGGGATGCGGGACCCGATGATCAACGGCTGGTCCGGGATGGGAATCTCCGCACTTGCGGAGAAGGCGAACAGGAGCGTCGCGCACGAAACGAGCGCAGCCCGCCCGGCATGCCGGGGTTGACGCCTTGTTGATGGCTGCTTGCGCATGAACTAGATCCCCATGTCCGGTATACGACTCATGACGCTGGCCTGGATGACGACATCGGCGCGCCCGTCCGAGCGGCTGCGCGCAGTGATGCGGTAGATCGGGCTCTGGCAGTCGAGACTGGCGCTCGTGGTCTCGCAACTGCCGATCCGCGCGGGACCCGTGCCGATGTACTCGATCCAGTACTCGGGCTCGACGACCAGACCTGCTTCGGCAAAGTCATATGCGGAGTCCGGCACCTTGACCCAACTGGGGGCCGCACCCGCGGGGCAAACGCCCAGCTCCGTACAGGCGTCACCCGGCGCAGGCGTGTCGATATCCCAGGTGCCGGCTCCCAGCACATCTTCGTGCGCGTAACGCAGGGCGGCCTCAGCCCCCTGGAACGCAACGCTGCGGTCACGCACGTTCGCGCTCATGCGCTCCTGCATCATGGAACTGCGCAGGATCGCGATCCCGAGCAGTGCGGTGATGACCAGCAGGACCATGACCACCACGAGCGAAATGCCCGACTGCCTGCGCACGAATGCAGAAGATGAAGGGGGCAGGACATCACGGCTCATAGCGTCCTCGCACGTACGTTGACCACGCTGGAGGCCGTGCGGGTCATCGCGGCACCGTCGACAGCAGGGCCGGACAGCGTCAACTGGACATGCACCGCATCGATGTTGCCTGCCGCCGGCGTGTTGGCATAAACGCCGCCCGCGGGCCGGTACTGGAGCGTGAGTGCCTGGACGCCCTCGACCACTTCTTCGCCCGCCGCGCCCTGACGGGACACATAAAGCGAACTACCTCCGCGCGGGTTGCCGGCCACATACCAGTTCATGCTCCGGAAACGCGCGACTGCAACCGTCGCCAGGGATGCATAGGGGTCCGACGCGAGGTCATAGCCTGCAGGCAGGCCGCCATGCGTGATGGTCTGGCCACTGACCTGCGTCGCGCTCACGAGGAACGTCTTGCGGGCATTGCAGAGCAGCAGCGCATCGCCTACCGCGAATGCATCCTCGGCACTGTCGAGCTGTCCGGCTTCCAGGGTGATGGAGGTGGCATTGGCACTGGCGAGCCGGTAGGCGCTGTCCTCGGCGGAAGTCACCGTCAGGCTGCTGGCGCTGCCGGCAACCGGCGTGTCCCGGAACGCGGCCACGTCAGCGCCGCTGCCGGACACCTCGGATGCGCTCGAGCATGCACTGCCGCCTGCGGCACGGATGTCGCGGGACATCAGTTCCAACCCGACGCGTGCGCCCTCCTGGATCCTGTTGAGCCCTTCGTTCGCGCTGTAGCTGCGCTGATTGGACAGGAACACCGCGAAGGCTGCGCCGACTACGATCAGCCCCAGCACCATCGCGATCATCAGTTCGACCAGCGCCATGCCGCGCTGACGGGGGCGTCGGCGTGCAGTGACACAGGCTACGTTACGTGTCGATTCGCTCATATGCGCGTGCTCGTGACGATCTGACGCGTCGCCTCCCCGCCGGCGCGCTGGTCGTCCCACTGCACGGTGATCGTGCAATCGAGCGGGCAATCGGCGATCGTGCCGCAGGTGGTGGTATCTGCAGCCAGCGCGGCGGCCGTGCTCGCGCCACCCACCGATGTCTTCAGATCCGTGATCCAGCGTTGGATGTCGCGCTGCGCACGGGTGCCGCCGGCCGCAGGCACCGCGCATTGCTGTGCGATGTTGTAGTCCCCGGCCCTGGCCGCAGTCGCGTTGGCACGCATGGCTTCCAGGATGGAATTGGCCTGCGTCACCGCCATGCTGCTCTCGTACGAACTCTGCCCACTGCGCAGGGCCGTGGCCTGGAGCGCTGCGGTGCCCAGAAGCCCGATGCCGAGCACCACCACGGCAACCAATACCTCGATCAGACTCAGGCCGCGTTGCAGCCTGGAAGATTCAACACCCGCGTTTCGCCTGCGGCCTGGCATGACACTATGCATCGACTGCTTCCTCATGGACATTGCCCACCACCTTCCTGGGGAGTCGTGATCGGGCTGCCGCTCAGCGCGACCGTCACGACCCGCTGGTTCGCAGCCGGATTGTTTGTCGGCATGCATACCGTCAACTGGGATTGGCTGACCAGCAGCCCGGACGGGCGGAACACGACACCGCCTGCCGGCCCGCTGACCTGCGTGTTCGAAGGTGCGGTTCCAGCGAGGATGACCTGGTCCGTGCCTGTCGCGTTGTCGCGCGCCTCGATGATCCAGCCCGCCCAGTCGACCGAATTGGTGCAGGTCAAACCATCGGCGCTGGGGCACAGCGTGACCCTGGCATTCCTGCGCACCGCCTCACTGCGGGCCAACTGGAGCGCCGATACGACTTCACCCGTCAATCCGGAAATCCGCGAGCGATTGATGAGCCCGGTCATCGCCGGGACGGCCACGGCAGAAAGGATGGCGATGACGGCCACGGTCACCATCAGTTCGACCAGCGTGAATCCGCCGCCGTGCCGGCCATGCATCCCCAGTCTCCCCATATCACGCCCCCTCGATCCCAGGAGCGCACCTTAGTGACAAGCCTCTAGCTGGCCAAGCCCATGCCGACCGGCGGTGCGGCAGACGGGACCAGCGGTCCGGACTGGTGCACGATAACGATCTCAGCACACCGAGTCGCATCTGCATGCCCGCCCCGCCAAGACCCGAACATCCCGTGGATGCATTGCTACGCCCCAGAGCGATGGTGGTGACAGTGCTGTCGAGTGGTGCGCTCGCCCTGATCCTCAGCCTCACCGATCCACTGGACGTGCAATGGCCGGTGCGTTTCGGCCTTCTTGCGCTTGCGCTGTTGTGGATCACCATGACGCTGCTCTGCGGACTGGCGTTGTGCCGCCCGCTGCTTTACCGGCTGCCTGACGCTGCGTTTCCGTGGATGGCGCTTGCATTCCTGGTCATCGCCACCGCACTCGTAGTCCACGGCGGGTGGCGCTTGACAGGTGGGAACACGTCCCCGGACGAGCACTACTCGCTTTTCATGACGCGCGCCGTCGCGACCGCGGCCATTGTGGGCATGCTCGCGCTGCTGATCTACCAGAACTACCTGCAGGGCAGGCAGGCGGCAATCCGCCAGAAGGAGGCCGAGCTCGCCGTCCTTCGCGCAAGGGTGCAACCGCACTTTCTGTTCAACGCGTTGAACACGGGCATCGCGCTGCTGCACGATCGCCCCGAGCGGGCGGAACGCCTGCTGCTGGATCTGTCCGACCTGTTCCGGGCCGCGCTTGGCGGTCCCGCCAGCGGCCCATTGCATGCCGAGATCGCGCTTGCGCGCCAGTATCTGGCGATCGAGTCATTGCGTTTCGCCGAGCGGCTGGAGGTGCACTGGAACCTTCCCGACGACAGCGATCCGCTGCTCGAGACCCGCATGCCTGCGCTCTCCCTGCAGCCGCTCGTGGAGAACGCGATCAAGCATGGCATCGAGCCCAGCACGACTGGCGGCCGTATCGAACTGACGGTGGACACCGCAGGCGCACAGGTCCGGGTGCGCGTGCGCAACACACTACCCGTCACCCGGGCGCAGGCATCGACAGGGCACGGCATCGGCATCGGCGCCGTGCACGCACGGATCGAGGCATTCGGCGACCGCAGCGGCACGCTTACCACCGGCATCACGACCACAGGCGACTTCCTGGCGACCCTCTTGCTCCCCCGCTGAGGTCCGCCGGGCATCAGACGATACCCGGCGCAACTCCGATGCTCAGGCCACCACCTCGTAACACGGCTTGTACTCGCCCGCGATCTTCATCCGCCGCTGCACGACGAACCCACGCAACAGGGCGTCGAGCGACTGCATGATGTCGCGGTCGCCGTTGATGCGGAACGGGCCGAACTCTTCCACGCGGCGCAGACCATCCTCCTTGACGTTGCCGGCGACGATGCCCGAGAACGCACGGCGCAGGTCGGCGGCGAGGGCGTGCGGCTTGCGGCCGTGGTGCAGGTCGAGTGCGGCCATGGCCTCGTGTGTGGGCACGAACGGCTGCTGGAGATCGAGCGGGATCGACAGCGACCAGTTGAAATAGAAGGAATCCTTGTGGCCCACCCGGTACTCCTTGACCTTGCGGATGCCGGCCGACATACGGCGCGCGACCTGCTCGGGGTCGGCGACGATGATCTCGTAGCGCGACGCGGCCTCGTCGCCGAGGGTCAGGCGGATGAACTGGTCGATCTGCTCGAAGTACGGCGCCGACGCGGTCGGGCCGGTCAGGATGAAGGGGAACGGGATGTCGCGGTTCTCCTCCTGCAGCAGCAGGCCCAGCAGATAAAGGATTTCTTCCGCCGTACCCACGCCACCGGGGAACACGATGATGCCGTGGCCGAGCCGCACGAACGATTCGAGACGCTTCTCGATGTCCGGCATGATCACCAGCTGGTTGACGATCGGATTCGGCGATTCGGCCGCGATGATGCCCGGCTCGGTGATGCCGATGTAGCGCGCCGGATACTGGCGCTGCTTGGCGTGGGCGACGTTGGCGCCCTTCATCGGCCCCTTCATCGCACCCGGGCCACAGCCGGTGCAGATGTCCATGCCGCGCAGGCCGAGCTCGTAGCCGACCAGCTTGGTGTAGTCGTACTCGACGCGGTTGATCGAGTGGCCGCCCCAGCAGACCACCATGTTCGGGTCGCCGGGCTGAAGCAGGCGTGCGTTGCGCAGCAAGCCGAAGACGGCATTGGTGATGCCGGCTGACGACTCGAGATCGGTCGCGTATTCGGGACCGAGTTCGATCGCGGTATAGGCGAGGTCGCGTACGACCGCGAACAGCAGTTCGGCGACGCCGCGGATGATCTGGCCGTCGACGAAGGCCATCGCCGGTGCATTGACCAGCTCGATGCGGATGCCGCGGTCCTGCTGCAGCACCTGGATGTCGAAATCGGGATACAGCTCCTGCGCCGCGCGCGGATCGTCGGATGCGCTGCCGCTGGTCAGCACCGCCAGCGCGCAACGGCGCAGCAGGTCGTGCATGCCGCCGAGAGAGGCGTCTTTCAGCCGGGCCACTTCCTCGCGCGAGAGGATGTCCAGGCCACCGCGCGGATACACATAGGCATTGACCGTGGGCAGCGCGGTCGCCGCCCTGTTCTCATTGCTCATTCTTCTTCGCTTTTCGTATGGGTGCGGCACTGTAGCGCAGGAGTCCTCGCCAAAGAAAACGGCCGGGTTTCCCCGGCCGCTTTCCTGTTGCCTGTTACAGATGCGTCGGATCAGAACTGGTAACGCAGGGTCACCATTGCCGACCAACGCGAGACCAAGCGAGACGGGAACAGCGCGTTCGCGTCATACACCGGAATGTTCTCCGGCGCATTGGCGGAGAGATCGTAAACGTACTTGCCGTCCGCGGTGATGCGGTTCAGGTTTGCCAGGTAACGCGTGTCGTACTGCAACTTGTCCTGGACGCCCCAGTCGCTGTTGAGCAGGTTGAGGAAGTTGTAGACATCCAGGCGAAGCACAGACTTGTGACCGCGGAAGAAACCCGGCAGTTCCTGCTGGAAGCTGACATCGAACTGGTTCGACCAGGGCATCCGTGCGCCGTTACGCTCAGCGATGCCGCCGCGACGCGACTGCAGGTAGGGGTCATTGCTGATGAACTCGTGGAACGCCGCGATCTGCGCCGCAGTCGCTGCCGGAGCACTCGACGAAGTACCCGAGACGTAGAGCACGTTCGGATCGTTGACCAGCGGCACGTAGGCCGGATCCTGGAAGATGCGGTCACCGTTCACGTCGCCATTGACGGTCCAGGTGTACGGCAGACCGCTGCGACCGCTGTAGAAGCCGGTGATGCTGGTCTTGTAGTCACCGAAGAACGCGTACTCCCAGCCGAGCGAGAGCTTGATCTGGTCGCGGATCTCGCGGCTCGCGGTATTGGCGATCTCTTCGTTCGGATTCAGGCGCGATACGAACTGGTAGCTGGACCAAGCCTGCGAGCTGTTCTCCGAGCCTGCTTCGGTGGCCTTGGTGTAGGTGTAGCTGAGGTTGCCGTACCAGTTGTTCGAGAGCGGCTTGTCGAGCGACAGGGTCAGCGCCGTCGAACGGCCCTGGTCCGTATTGCTCAGCCGTGTGGACTGGTAGTTGTAAGCCGAGTTGGCGCCGCAGTTCTTGTTCGTGTTGCCCATCGAAGCACCGATGTCGCACCAGTAGCTGTCACGACCATCGAACAGCTGTCCGGTCGGGGCGTCGTACAGGCCGGTCGCGGAATCACGAGCGCCGATATTGATCGCCTCGTAGAACACCGCATCCTTGTTTCGCAGGTGCTGGATCTCGGCCGACGCGACCAGGCCCGCCCACGGCAACTCGTGGTCGTAGCCCAGCGTGGCCTTCCAGACAGTCGGCAGCTTGAAGTCCGGATTGACGGTATCGATCTGCGCCTGACCGGAGGCAGTCATGCTGGCCGGCACGTTCTGGTTGTACGGATCGGGGCTGAAGGGATAGGCCGGATCGAAGGTATTGCGCGTGAAGGTCGCCGAGGTCACGCCATTGTTCTGGTACGGGTTGGCCAGCCACACGTACGGCGGCACGCTCTGGAACAGGCCCAGACCACCGCGCAGCTGCGAATACAACTCGGTGTCGAACATGTAGTTGAACGAGACGCGCGGCAGCACGACCTTGTTGCTGCTGCCCAACTGGTAGGCGTTCGAATAACCGAACACGTCCTCGAAGCCCGCCTTGACCGGCGGCGCACTGTCGGCCTTCGGGATGTTGACGCGCACGCCATACATCAGCGACAGGTTGTTATTGACCTGCCACGTGTCCTGGATGAAGGGGCTGTACTGGGTGAAACCGATGGTCGCCGCGGTATCAGCTTCGGTGAAGCCGTCCGCCGGACGACGCACCGTGTAGGAGTAGTACTCGCCGTTGCGGAAGTCTTCGATGCTGTCGAAGGTGTAGACGCCGTGCAGGTCGCGACCGTAGAGGTTCAGCGCCTCGTTCTTCAGGTAGTCGAGACCGAACTTGAACGTGTGGTCGCCCGCGTAGTAGGTGCCGAACAGGCTTGCCGTGAGGCGCTCGGACTCGATGCGGTTCTCGTGGCGGTTGCGATCCTCACCCAGGCGCACACCCTGGCCACTGCCATCGGTGTTGTTCTGGGTGGTGATGTTGATCGTCGGCAAGTCGATGGCATTGCCGGACTCGACGGTGTAGTCCATGTAACCGACCTTCAGCTCGGTGCTGAAGTTGTCCGACCAGTCACTGAACAACTGGAACGAGGTGTTCTTGGTTTCGCTGTCGCGCTGGAACCAGCGCGTGCTCAGGATGACGGTCGAGCCGCCGTGGTCATACGGATTCGGCTGGCTTTCCTCGGTCTGCTGGTAGGTCAGGCTGGCACGATGCGAATCGTTGATGTTCCAGTCGATCTTACCCAGATAACGCTTGTTCTCGAGGTTGACGCCCAGCGCCTCGCCGTAGGTGCCCGGGTCGAAACCCCAGACATTGCGGGCGATGTCGATGACTTCGTCGATCTCACTACGCGACACCACGCCGTTGGCGAAGCCGTCGGCCAGACCCGCACCACCGAAGTTGCTGATCTCCTGCTCTTCGTACGAACCGAAGAAGAACAGTCGGTCCTTGATGATCGGACCGCCGAACGTCACGCCCTTGGTCTCATCCTTGTCGAACAGGTCGTAATCCTGACCGTTGCGCGAGGCCACCATGCTGCCCGCATCTTTGTACGCGTAGTAGACCGATCCGCTGAACTCGTTGGTGCCCGACTTGGTGACCGCATTGATCGCGGCGCCGACGGTATCCTGCGACACGTCGTAATCGCTGACCTTGATGTCGTAGGCGGCGATGGTGTCGACCGAGATCGGCGAGTTGGTGTACGGCAGGCCGTTGCTGCTCAGGCCGAAGGGATCGCCTTGGGACAGGCCATCCACCGAAATGCTGTTGTAGCGATTGTTGATGCCCGCCACCGAGATCGCACCGGAGGCCTGGTCGATCACCGAGATGCGCGGATCGAGGCGCGCGATGTCGTCGATCGAACGGTTGCCCTGCGGGGTGATCTCAAGCTTGCGACCGTCGACCGAGGTACCGATTCCCTTGTTGTCTGTACTGAACACCGCCGAGCCGCCGACGGCGGTCGCGGTCACGGTCGCCAGGGTCATCATGTCGCCGGTCAGCTCGGTGTTGACCGTGTTGACCTGATTCAGCGCCAGGTAGACGTTGTCCTCGGTGCGCGTCCCCTCGCCCGGCTTGGTCACGGTGATCGTGTACGGGCCACCCACGCGCAGGCCGCGGGCGTTGTAGCGGCCGCTCGCATCGGTCGTGGCGCGGCTGACGGTGCCGGACTCGGTGTGCACGATGGTCACCTCTGCGCCAGTCACCGGGGCGCCGCCGGCGCCGGTCACCTGGCCGCCGACACCGGCGGAGGTGCTCTGCGCGAACGCGGGAGCCGCGGCAAGGGCGACGATCAGGCCGAGCGACAGCTTGGAGAGTCGGGCGCGATGCGAGTGGTTCATGGGTTGTATAGCCTCGATACGTGGAGTGCGGCGCAAGCCGGATGGCGAGCGACGGTCAGGTCTTGAAACAAGAGTGGGGGCCCCGCCACGGCGCGCGGGCGAAGCGCCGTGGTTAACAACAGGTTAACACGGTAACCAAGGGAAGTGACAGTGCCATGACAATCGGAAGGGTCCGCAAACCACTGACCGCGTTGACTTTTATGACCAACTGGAACAAAGACGCGTAAGTCCTTGTCGCACTGTGGTCACGCCGTGCTCACATGGGCGCGAGGCCGGCCCTGAGGTAGCTGACCAGGCCGTCGAGCAGCATCTGGACGGAGATCGCGACGAGCAGCATGCCCATCAGACGCTCGATGGCGGTCAGTGCACGCGCACCGAGCAGCTTGTAGAGATAGGTGGCCGAGAACAGGATCGCGGCCGTGGCGCCCCAGGCGATCAGCAGTGCCAGGCTCCATTCGCCGAGGCGGTCGGGTTCGTTGCTGCCCATCAGCATCACCGCGGCCATGCCGGACGGACCGGCGACCAGCGGAATCGCCATCGGCACGATGAAGGGCTCGCCGTCGGGAATCTCGCCCATCAGGCCCTCCGGCGGCGGGAAGATCATGCGGATGCCGATCAGGAACAGCACGATGCCGCCGGCGATCGCCACCGACTCCTGGCGCAGATGCATGACCTCGAGCGCGTACTTGCCGGCCCACAGGAACAGCATCAGTACGACCAGCGCGATCAGCAGTTCCCGGGCCAGCACGATGCGCTGGCGCTGCGGCGTGAGCCGCCGCAGCATGCTCAGGAACACCGGGATGTTGCCCAGCGGGTCGAGGATCAGGAACAACAGCAGCGCGGCCGAGGCGATGGTCATGCGCGCAGCGCCACGCCAGGCGACCAGAGTTGTCCGCGATGCGGTGCACCGGCCGGCGACAGCAACGCCACGCAATGCGCCGCGACTTCGACCGGCGAGCGGGCGATACGGTCCTCGGCCTCGACATGCGCCCTGGCCCGCAGTGGCGTGCGCATCGGCGGCGGCAGCAGGCCGCTGACGCGCACCGGCGTATCGCCGAGCTCCGCCTGCAGCATGCCGACCAGTGCGGACAGCCCGGCCTGGGCCAGTCCGTAGCCGCCCCAGTAGGCGCCGGCCGTGCGCGCGGGATCGTCGATCGCGAACACGACCGAAGCATCGCCGGCGCGGCGCAGCAGCGGCAGGCAGGCCTGAGTCAGCCACCAGCGCGCGGTGAGGTTGACGTGCAGCGCGCGTGCGAACGCGGCGGGATCGGTCAGTTCGAGCGGCGTGAGTCCATCGAAGGACGCGGCGACGTGCAGGATGCCGTCGAGCCGGCCGAACGCCGCATCGATGCGGGCGGCGAGCTCGGCATGGTCGTCCGGGCTGGCGCCTTCGAGATCGAGCGGATACAGCGCAGGCGCGGCGCCGGTCTTGTGCAAGCGATCGTGCAGACTTTCGAGCCTGGACACGCGCCGGCCGAGCAGCACCAGCGATGCGCCCGCTTCAGCGCAGGCCAGCGATGCCGCCTCGCCGAGTCCGCCCGCAGCGCCCACGACCAGCACGACGCGCCCGGCCAATGCGCCCGGCGCGACCTCGGAAGCCGCCGCGCTCACGCCGCCAGCACCTCGGCCACCATGCGCGACAGTTCGCCGGATTCGTGCAGTTCGAGGGTGATGTCGCAGCCGCCGATCAGTTCGCCATGGATGAACAGCTGCGGGAACGTCGGCCAGTTCGAGAACCGCGGCAGGTTGGCGCGGATCTCCGGCGTCTCGAGCACGTTGATCGTGCGGAAGTCCTTCGCGCCGGCTGCGTGCAGCGCGGCCACCGTACGGCTGGAAAACCCGCACATCGGAAACTGCGGCGTGCCCTTCATGAACAACACGATGGCATGGCCGTCGATTTCGGCCTGGATGTGTTCGAGGATCGACACGGCGACGCTCCCTGTGGACCACGCCGCAGGCACGGGGCCGGCGGGGATCGGGTTTCGGAATTGGTGCATTCTATCGCGTCGCCGCCATCGACCACCGGACCGCCGTCCATGCCCCTCGAACTCGCCGCCCTGCCCTACGACCGCACCGCGCTGGAGCCGCACCTGTCGGGCGATACGCTCGACCAGCACCACGGGCATCTGCAACGCGGTCATATCGAGCGGCTCAACGCGTTGCTGGCGGGCAGCGACCTCGCCGGGGCGCCTCTGGAGACCATCGTCCGCAAGGCCCAGGGCGCGGCGTTCGACCATGCCGCGCAGGCCTGGAACAACAGCTTCTACTGGCACTCGCTCAAGCCCGCCGCCGCCGGTGGTGGCGGCGAGCCGAAGGGCCGTCTGGCCGAGGCGATCACGCGCCAGTTCGGCGACTTCACCCGATTCCGCTCACGCTTCGATGCACTGGCATTGTCGACCTTCGGCGCAGGCTGGGTCTGGCTGCTGCAACGCCCCGATGGCCGCCTGGCGCTGGCCGCGACCGCCAACGCGGCCACGCCGATCACCGGGCAGGACACGCCGCTGCTGGCGCTCTCGCTGTGGGAGCACGCCTGGTATCTCGACTATCGCGACAACCGGCAGAAGTACCTGGAGGCGTTCTGGCAACTGGTGAACTGGGAGGCGGTGGCGGCACGCCTGCGTTGAGGCCTGCTCCGTTCGCACCGAGACCGGGCCGAAGGATTCCCCTGGCATCCCTGGTTTCGTGGGGGGGGGGGGGGGGGGGGGGGGGGGGGGGGGGGGGGGGGGGGGGGGGGGGGGGCGCGCCCCCCCCCCCCCCGGGCCGCGCGGCGGGGCGGCGCGGGGTGGGGTGGTGGGGTGCGTGGCGGGGGTGGGGCGGCCGTCCCCCCCCCCCCCCCCCCCCCCCCCCCCCCCCCCCCCCCCACGCCGATGTCCGCGTGTCCCTGCGGGATCTCCCCGGCCGGTGCGCCGGCATCTCCAAAGAATCGGCGATCGAACGGTGGCGCCGGACCCTTTCGGGGGAACCGCCTATGATCGGAAGCCGACCCGCAGCAGGAGTGTCCGCCATGCCGTCCCGTCGCCGTTTCCTCAGCGCCGCCTCGCTCGCCGCCACCGGCCTCGCACTGGCCCCGCTCGCCGCCTGCAGCCGCGATGCCGCCGCGCCCGTGTCCGCGCCTGCCACCGCCCCACCCTCGCCTCCGCCCGCGAACGCGAACGCGGGCACGCTGATCGCTCGCGCCATCCCGTCCACCGGTGAAACCGTGCCGGTGATCGGCGCAGGCACGTCCGGCAGTTACGAGATCGCGCTCGATTCCCCGGACTTCGCCCGCCTGCAGGAGACCATCAAAGTCTTCTTCGACGGTGGCGCGACGCTGTTCGACACCGCTCCCAACTACACGAACGCCGACGAGGTGCTGGGCGCGCTGCTGGCCGCAGGCGGCTGGCGCGAGCGCTGCTTCCTGGCGACCAAGATCGCCGCCGACGACCGCGCCGCGATGGAGGCGCAATGGGCCGAGACGCAGCGCAGGCTGCGCACCGATCGCGTCGAACTGCTGCAGGTCCACAACCTGCGCGCGCTCGACATCGCCTGGCCGTATGCCCGGCAGCTCAAGCAGGCAGGCGCGACGCGGTACATCGGCCTCACCCATTACCTCGAAAGCGGGCACGCGGCACTGGTCGAGGCGATGCGCGCGCATCGCCCGGATTTCGTGCAGGTGAATTACTCGGTCAACGCGCCGCAGGCCGCGCAGACGGTGCTGCCGGTTGCGCAGGAACTCGGCATCGCGGTGCTGATCAACCGCGCGTTCGACGACGGCAAGCTGTTCGCGCGGGTCAAGGACATGACGCTGCCGGCCTGGGCAGCCGATGTCGGCGTGACGTCGTGGTCGCAGCTGTTCCTCAAGTTCGCGATCAGCCACCCGGCGGTGACCGCAGTGATCCCGGCGACCGGCCGCCCCGACCGCCAGGCCGACCAGCTGCGCGCGGGCAGCGGCCCGCTGCTGAGCGAGGCGCAGCAGGCCGAACTCGTCGCGCAGTTCGCCTGAGGGCGGCGGGCGATGTCCACGAAGATCGCCGACCTGTTCAACCTGCGCCGGGGCGAGGGCGCGCCGGTGCTGGTCGCGGGCCTGTTCTTCTTCTGCATCCTGAGCGCGCTGATGATGCTTCGGCCGGCGCGCGATGCGCTGGGCATGGAACGCGGCCTCGACAGCGTGCGCTGGCTGTTCATCGGCACCGCCGTGGTCACGCTGCTGGTCAATCCGGTGTTCGGCTGGCTGGTCGCACGACTGCGGCGGCTGCACTTCATCTCCGCGACCTATGCGTTCTTCGCGCTGAGCCTGGTCGGGTTCTGGGCGCTGCTGGTGTTCGCACCGGGTGCGGTCGGCGCGCGCAGCGGGCAGGTGTTCTACGTCTGGTTCAGCGTCTTCAACCTGTTCGTGACGATGGTGTTCTGGGCGCTGCTCGCCGACCGCTTCAGCAGCGACCAGGGCAAGCGCCTGTTCGCGCTGATCGCGGTCGGCGGCACACTCGGTGCGATCTTCGGCCCGTGGCTCGCCGCGCGACTGGCCGAGCCATTGGGCACGCCCGCGCTGTTGCTGGTGGCCGCGGCGTTCCTCGGCATGTCCATCGGGCTTGCCTGGTGGCTGGTGCGGCTGCGCACCGACGGGCCGCCCGATGTACAGGTGCAGATGCAGGACCACGAGGCCGTCCGCATCGGCGGCAGCGCGCTCGCCGGCATCCGCGCGGTGTTCGCCTCGCGCTATCTGATGGGCATCGCCGGCTACGTGGTGATCATGACGATCGTGGCGACCTTCATCTATTTCACCCGCCTGCAGATGGTGGCTGCGGCGGAAACCGACCTCGATGCGCGCACCGGCCTGCTCGGCAACATCGACATGTGGACCCAGGTCGCGGTGCTGGTGCTGCAGGTCACGCTGACCGGCCACATCATCCGCAGGCTCGGGCTGGCGTTCGCGCTGGCGCTGCTGCCGATCGCGATGGCGGTCGGCTTCATCGGCCTGGCGATCTACGGCTCGTTCCTGGTGCTGATCCTGCTCGAAGCGACCAACCGCGCGATCCAGCGCGGCCTGACCCGGCCGGCGCGCGAAACGCTGTTCACCGTCATCGGCCGCGAGGACAAGTACAAGGCCAAGGCCTTCATCGACACCTTCGTCTACCGCGTCGGCGACGTGGTCGGCGCGCAGACCGAGGGCGTGCTCGGGCGACTGGGCCTGGCGCTCGGCGGGCTGGTCAGCGTGGTGGTGCCACTGGCGCTGGTCTGGGCGGCGCTGGGCATCTGGCTGGGCCGCGCGCAGCAACGGCAGGCGGATGCGAGCGCGTCGCCGCCGGCTGCCGAAGGGAGCGCCGGACCGCGCTGACCGGCGCCACCCGCGACGGGCATCGGCGGTGGATAATGCGCGCCCTTGCCGGCGCCCTCCCGATGCAACCCACGAGCAAAGCCCACTGGCAGATCCACGTCTGCGTCCTGCTGTGGGGCTTCACCGCCATCCTCGGCAAGCTGATCACCCTGCCCGCATTGCCGCTGGTGTGGTGGCGGATGTTGCTGGTCGCGGGCACGCTGATGCTGCTGCCGCGGGTCTGGCGCGGCGTACGCGCTTTGCCGCCGCGCCTGCTGCTGGCCTATGCCGGCGTCGGCGCGCTGGTCGCGCTGCACTGGCTGACCTTCTATGGCGCGGTGAAGCTCGCCAACGCATCGGTCGCCGCGACGTGCATGGCGCTGGCGACGGTGTTCATCGCGCTGATCGAACCGCTGGTCGCGCGCAGCCGGTTCTCATGGCGTGAACTCGCGCTCGGCATCGCGGTGCTGCCGGGCGTGGCGCTGGTGGTCGGCGGCATTCCGGACGGGATGCGCGTGGGGGTCGTGGTCGGTGCGCTGTCGGCGCTGTTCGTCGCCTGCTTCGGCGCCCTGAACAAGCGCCTGGTCGAGCGCACGGATCCTCTGACGGTGACCGCGCTCGAACTCGGCGCCGGCACACTGACGCTGACCCTGCTCGCACCGCTGATGCCGCTGCTGTTCCCGGCCTTTGCCGGCAGCCTGCTGACCCTGCCCGGCCTGCACGACGGCGCTTACCTGTTGCTGCTCGCCTTCGCCTGCACACTGCTGCCGTTCGCACTGTCGCTGGTGGCGCTGCGGCACATGAGCGCGTTCGCTGCACAACTCGCGGTCAATCTGGAACCGGTCTACGCGATCGCGCTCGCCATCGTGCTGCTCGGCGAACAGCACGAACTGACCCCGCGCTTCTACGCGGGCGTCGCGATCATCCTCGCGGCCGTGCTGGTGTATCCGCTGCTGTCGCGGCCGCGACGCATCGTGCATCCCGAAAATCTCGCCGTCGGCGAAACCAGGCAGATCGCGGACTGAACCCCGCGACGCAATCATCGATAATGCCGGCCCGCACCACGAGACCGGCCGATGCCTGCGCCAATCGAATTTCCGCTGGAACGCGACCACGTCGAACTCAACCAGTTGCTCAAGCTCGCCGGGCTGTGCGACAGCGGCGGCGCCGGCAAGGCGATCGTCGCCAGCGGCGCGGTGTTCGTCGACGGCGCGGTCGAGCTGCGCAAGACCTGCAAGATCCGCGCGGACCAGACCGTCGAACTCGATGGACAGGTGATCCGCGTCGTCGCGGGGCATTGAGCCGCAGACACACGAACGGCGCCCGCAGGCGCCGTCCGGCACACCGGAACCGGCGGCGGGATCAGCGGACGCTGTAGCCCGACACGCGCCAGGTGCGGTCCTCGTCCAGGCGGAACGAGACCAGCTCGCGCACCGGCTCCGGCTGGCTGGCGAACGTGGTTGGCGACGCGACGTTGATGTAGATGCCTTCGGGCACCGCTTCGCCGGCGCCGAACTGCGAGCGGCTGACGACCGGCTGGTCGCGCTTGCTCGGCGCGCCGAGACGGTTGCGGTCGATGTTGAGCTGGCGCACGAACTCGTCGCGGGTCACCGCGCGCTTCATCGTCGCCGAGGCGCCGTCCCAGACTTCGCCGGCCCGGTTGCCGTCGATCATCTGCATGACCTGCAACGCGGCAGCGCCCATCTCGGCGTCCTGGCGCGCGACCTGCGCCTGCTGCTCGGGCGTGAGCTGCTGCGGGGCGGCTGCAGCGGGCTGTGCCGCAGGCTGGGTGGCAGGCTGTTGTGCGTTTGCAGCGGAGGCGAAGGCGACCAGCAGCGCGGCCGACAGCGACAGGCGTCGGGTGTTCATATTCGTGATCTTCCTCGCGGACTGCAGTGAAGTGGACCGAGTGTACGCATTGCATCACGGCCGGCAAGCGCCCCGGAAGCAGGGCACGCCCGGGGTCGCCCGGTCGCCTCCAGCGGGTATGCTCAGCCGCTTCCCTGCTTCCGCATGGTCCATGGATCGAGCTCCGGACATCGCAGGCGGTCGTCGATGACGGCCACCATCATCGGCGCGCTGCTGCTCGCGGTGCTGCTGGCGTGGACGGTCGTCGTATTCAACCGGCTGGTGCGCCTGCGCAACCAGGTGCGGACCGCCTGGGCCGACATCGACGTGCAGCTGATGCGCCGCCACGACCTGGTGCCGCAGCTCGTCGGCGCAGTGCAGGCCTACGCCGGACACGAACGCGCCACGCTCGACGCGGTGACCGCGTTGCGCGCGCGGGCGATGGACACCTCGGATGCCGCGGCGCTGTCGGATCTCGAGCAGTCGCTCGGCGACGGCATCCACCGGTTGATCGCGCTGCAGGAAGCCTATCCGGCGCTCGCAGCCAGCGACAGTTTCGCGCAGTTGCAGACCGATCTCGTCGATGTCGAAGCGCAGCTGCAGTACGCGCGCCGCTTCTACAACGGCGCCGTGCGCGATCTCAACGACGCGGTCCAGCGGGTGCCCGACGCGCTCGTCGCGCGGCTGGCGGGCATCGGCCAGGCCGGTTTCTTCCAGGCCGACGACGGCAGCCGGCAGGCGGCGCCCGTGGCGTCGACCCGCTGATGCGGCTCGCACTCCTGCTGCTCCTGTGCCTCGCGCTGCCGGCGTGGGCGCAGGAGCGGATCCTCCGCCACGACGTCGACGTGCGCGTGCTTGCGGACGGCCGCCTCGATGTCACCGAGCGCATCGAACTGCGTGCCGAAGGCCGCACGTTCCGGCATGGCCTCGTCCGTGAGTTTCCGATCCGGTATCGCGACCCG
This sequence comes from Proluteimonas flavola, assembly GCF_021191705.1. Taxonomy (GTDB): domain Bacteria; phylum Pseudomonadota; class Gammaproteobacteria; order Xanthomonadales; family Xanthomonadaceae; genus Luteimonas; species Luteimonas flavola. Next base: position 195,268 of record NZ_JAIWPU010000005.1, on the reverse strand, counting down.
CATGGCGATGTCGTCCTCACCGACATCCAGGTGCAGGACGTGCTGCGCGATGGTCGTGCCGAGCCGTGGCGCATCGAACGGGTCGGCCGCGTGCTGCGTCTGCATACCGGCGACGCCGGACATCTGCAGGTGCCTTCGCAGCCGGTCTACACGCTGCATTACCGCACGACGCGGCAACCGATCTTCGGCGGGACGCAGGATGCGCTGTCGCTGGACGCGATCGGCAGCGATCAGTCAGTGCCGGTCGAGCAGGGATCGGTCACGGTGTCCTTGCCGCGGGCCGTCCCGGTCGACACCCTGCAGGCCGAGGGCACCACCGGCGCGGCGGGTCGCGATTTCCATCTCGCCCTGTCGGCCGCAGGCACTGCGCGCTGGACGCTGGCACGGGCGCTGCAGCCCCACGAAGGCCTGCACGTGCGGCTGGCATTCCCCAAGGACGTGATCGCAGCGCCGACCCCGCGGCAGCGCGCACTGTGGTGGCTGCACGATCACGCCGGACTGCTGGTCGCGCTGGCTGGACTGCTGGGACTGGCGGCGTACTGCGTGCTGCGCTGGCGGCGCGTCCGACATCCGCAGACGCCGGGCGCCATGCCCGACCACCACGAACCGCCGGCCGGCTTTTCGCCCGCGGGCCTGCGCTATCTGCGCCGCATGCGCTACGACGCGCGCTGCTTCGCAGCGGATCTGCTGGCCAGTGCGGTCGACGATCACCTGTGCATCCATCGCCAGCCGCAAGGCGCCCGTACCGGCTGGCGGATCGAACGCACGCGCGAAGGCGCACACACGCTGCCGACGATGGAGCAGCGCGCACAGTTGACCGCGCTGCTGCCCGAACCGAATGACGCAGTGGAGCTGCGCAGGCGCGAGCAGGCGCGGATCGCGCAGGCCTGCAAGGCCCACGAGCTTGCGCTGCGCAAACGCTTCGTGCCGGCGCTGTTCCGCGCCCATGGCGGCAGCATCCTCGGCGCGCTGGCGATCGCGATCGCCGCTGCGGTGCCGGCCCTGCGGCTCGCCTGGCATTCGCCCGCGCTGCCGGCGACGGTGCTGGTGGTCGCATTGATGGTGCCGATGCTGGTGGTGTTCGCGGTTCTGGTGCGGGCGCCGACCGCGGAGGGCCGTCAGTTGCTGGCGCATGCGGAAGGTCTGCGCAGATATCTCGCTGGCGCCGCAAAGGCAGGACGTCGCCACGACGATGCGCATGCCGTCCCACCGTTCGACGCGGCGCGCTACACGCGGCTACTGCCATATGCGGTGGCGCTCGACGTCGAGGACGCCTGGACGAAGGGGTTCGCTGCGCGGATCGGCACGCAGAACGCGATCGATGCGGTGGCGGCGATCCCCTGGTATCGCGGACTGGCCGTCACCGATCTCGCGCGTTTCAGCCGATCGATGGGCGACAGCCTCACCGCGCGCATCGCCGCGACGGCGCATCCGAAGAAGCAGCGAAGGACCGCAAAGCCCGCCCGGTCCTGAGTGGTGGCCTGTGGGAGCGCGCTTGCGCGCGATATGGCGTTCCCGGCAAAGCGCATCGCGCGCGAGCGCGCTCCTACAGGAATCAGGCATCGGCCTTCGAGATGCCGCGCGTTCGGACCGCGCGCTCCGGCGACAACGTCAAACTGGGCGGATGCGCATCGCCGCGACGGCGCATCCGAAGAAACAGCATCGGACCGCAAGGCGCGCCGGATCCTGTGAGTCGTCTCGTGGGAGCGCGCTTGCGCGCGATATGGCGTTCCCGGCAAAGCGCATCGCGCGCGAGCGCGCTCCCACAGGAATCAGGCATCGGCCTTCGAGATGCCGCGTCCGGACCGCGCGCTCCGGAGACAACGTCGAACTGCGCGGATGCGCATCGCCGCGACGGCGCATCCGAAGAAACAGCATCGGACCGCGAGGCGCGCCGGGTCCTGTGAGTCGTCTCGTGGGAGCGCGCTTGCGCGCGATGTGGCGTTCCCGGCAAAGCGCCTTCGCGCGCACGCGCGCTCCCACGGGCATCAGCCTTCGAGATAGCGCGCGCCTGGGCCGCGCGCGGCGGCGACATCGTCGGGATTGCGCAGCGGGCAGGCCTTCAACGACAGGCAGCCACAGCCGATGCAGCCATCGAGCTGGTCGCGCAGGCGCGTGAGCTGGTCGATGCGCGCGTCGAGTTCCGCGCGCCAGCGGCGCGACAGCCGCGTCCAGTCGGCCGTGGTCGGCGTGCGACCGTCGGGCAAGGTGTCCAGTGCCTCGCGGATCGAGGCAAGCGGAATGCCGGCGCGTTGCGCGACCTTGATGATCGCCACGCGTCGCAGCACCTCACGGCCATAACGCCGCTGGTTGCCCGCGTTGCGGCCGCCGTGGATCAGGCCCTGGCGCTCGTAGAAATGCAGCGCCGACACCGCCACGCCGCTGCGCGCGGCCAATTCGCCGACCGACAGGACTTCGTCCGCACGCCGTGCACGCGTCGCCATCGCTTGACCTCAACATTGGTTGAGGTCATAGCCTGCGCGCCAATCCCTCCGCTGTCCATGCCCACTCCATGACCTTCGACGACTGCACGCCGCACCCCGCCTCCGGTTCCGACGACGCCGGCACCACGGGCGCGACCGCCCACGAGAGCATGCTCGCCCTCGCCTTCGAGCGCTTCGGCGGGCCCGAGGTGCTGTCGCTGGTCGAGCGTCCGATTCCCCTGCCCGGCCCCGGCCAGGCGCTGGTGCGCGTGCTGTCTGCGGGCTTCGGCCCTTGGGACGTGCTGGAACGCGAAGGCGCGCTGGCGCCGTTCGCCAGCGGCGCGCCGGTATTTCCGTACGTGCCCGGTGCCGAGGGCGCAGGCACGGTGGTGGAAGTCGGTGCGGGCGTGCAGCGGTTGCGCGAAGGCGACCGCGTCTGCGGCCTGCTCCCGCTGCGCAGTCCAAAACACGGCTTCCACGCACAGTTCGTCGTCGTCGATGTGGACCATCTGTGGCCGGTGCCGCCGCGGCTGACCCTACCGCAGGCTGCCGCGCTGCCGGTCGACGGCGGCCTGGCGATGCATGCGGTCGCGGTCGCCCTGGCGCTCGGCCCCGGCGATACCGCGCTGGTGTTCGGCGCCAGCGGCGGCATCGGCCACATGGCGCTGCAGTTCGCGCGCCAGCGTGGCGCGCGCGTGCTGGCCGTCGCGTCCGGCGCAGACGGCGTCGCGCTGGCCGAACGGCTCGGCGCGGACATGGCCATCGACGGTCGACGCCACGCACTGGCGCCGGCCCTGCGGATCTTCGCGCCGGACGGGCTCGACGCCGCGCTGCTGACCGCGCAGACGCCGGATGCGGGCGTGATCGTCGATGCGCTCCGCCCCGGCGGGCGTATCGCCTGGCCGCGCGGGGTCAATGCGCCACCGGCGCGGGACGACATCGCCGCATCGGCGTTCGGTGCGGGCGCCGGTGCGCGCCAGGTGCATGCGGCCTGCCGCGCCGCGGCGCGCGGGCCCTTCCACCTGCACATCGACACGCGCTTCCCGCTGGCCGATGCCGCCGCGGCCGCACGCGCGATCGAGCGTCATCATCTGGGCCGCATCGTGCTCGACGTGCCCTGACCGCACGCAGCGTTCGCCTCGCGTCGCGCCATCGGCGACCGCCATCGCCGACAATAGACCGCCTGTCCCGCGCGCCTGCCGCGCCGCCCCTGGATTGCCCATGCTCCGCTGGTTCGAAAACCGCATCGATCCCTTTCCGCCGTCGATTCCGACGCAGCCGCCGACCACGCTGTTCGCGTTCTGCATGCACTACGTGCGCGGAAGCGGCCGCTGGCTGCTGCTGATGGCGGCGTTCACCGCGCTGATCGCGGTGGCGGAGGTCGTGCTCTATGCCTATGTCGGTTCGCTGGTCGACCGCCTGACCGCGCACACGCCCGATACGTTCATGGCGGCCGAGGGCGGTCGACTGGCGCTGATGGCGGTGCTGGTGCTGATCGCCCTGCCGCTGCTGACCTGGTTCAACGCGATGGTCATCCACCAGACCCTGCTCGGGAACTTCCCGATGCGGATCCGCTGGAACGTGCACCGCTACCTGCTGCGGCAGTCGATGGGCTACTTCCAGGAAGAGTTTGCCGGTCGCATCGCGACCAAGCTGATGCAGACCTCGCTCGCCGTGCGCGAGACGGTGATCAAGCTGCTCGACGTCGGCAATTACGTCATCGTCTACTTCACCGGCGCGATCATCGTCGCCGCCGCGGCCGACTGGCGGATGATGCTGCCCTTCATCGGCTGGATACTGCTCTACGGCGCGCTGATGTGGCGCTTCGTGCCGCGGCTGAGCCGGATTTCCGAACGCCAGGCCGACGCGCGCTCGGTGATGACCGGCCGCATCGTCGACAGCTACACCAACATCGCGACCGTCAAGCTGTTCTCGCATTCGCAGCGCGAGCAGGCCTACGCGCGCGAGGCGATGGACGGCTTCCTGCACACCGTGCACCGGCAGATGCGCCTGGTGACGATCGTCAACGTCGCGAACTACATGCTCAACATGCTGCTGGTGGGCTCGGTCACCGGGCTGGGCCTGTGGCTGTGGCAGCAGGGCGCGATCAGCACTGGCGCGATCGCGGTTGCCATCGCACTGGCGCTGCGCATGCTGGGCATGTCGCAGTGGATCATGTGGGAACTGTCGGCGCTGTTCGAGAACATCGGCACCGTGCGCGACGGCATCAATTCGATCTCGCTCGCACCGACCGTCGAGGACGAGGCGGATGCCAAGCCGCTGGCGAAGATCGCCGGCGACATCCGATTCGAGCACGTGGATTTCCACTACGGCCAGAACGACCGCAGCGTCATCGAAGGTCTCGACCTGCACGTGCGGCCCGGCGAGAAGATCGGCCTGGTGGGGCGCTCGGGCGCCGGCAAGTCGACGCTGGTGAACCTGCTGCTGCGCTTCTACGACCGCGAGGCCGGCACGATCCGCATCGACGGTACCGACATCGCGACGATCGAACAGGATTCGCTGCGCGCGCAGATCGGCATGGTCACCCAGGACACCTCGCTGCTGCACCGTTCGGTGCGCGAGAACATCCTCTACGGCCGCCCGGATGCGAGCGAAGCCGAGATGATCGAAGCGGCGACGCTTGCTGAGGCGCACGACTTCATCCAGACCCTGAGCGATGCGCAGGGCCGCACCGGCTACGACGCGCATGTGGGCGAGCGCGGCGTCAAACTCTCCGGCGGCCAGCGCCAACGCATCGCCATCGCCCGCGTGCTGCTGAAGAACGCACCGATCCTGGTGCTCGACGAAGCCACGTCGGCGCTGGACTCGGAGGCCGAAGCCGCGATCCAGGAAAACCTCTACCGCCTGATGCAGGGCAAGACGGTCATCGCGATCGCGCACCGCCTGTCGACGATCGCGGCGATGGACCGCCTGATCGTCATGGACCACGGCCGCATCGTCGAACAGGGCACGCACGACGCGCTGGTCGCCGGCGATGGGGTGTATGCGCAGTTGTGGAAGCGGCAGTCGGGTGGGTTTCTGGCGGAGGGGTGAGGTGTTGGCAACGCGCGCCTATGGATCTCCACGGACTGGATGTATCGACGAACACTCTCGCAGGCGACGCGAGGCCGGGGCGCGGAAAAGGAGGTGGCGTGAGGGCGACAGGTCGCGTGAATGTCCGAAGGCGCACGCAGCCTCCGTGCAGATGGGCGAGACGGCCCGGCCCTCACCTGCGCGTCAAGCGCACCGACCACTCGCAGAAGGAGCGGTGCTGGCGCCACTCGACCTGAAGGTGAACCTCGACAAGCGGATCTTCCGACGATCGCTCAAGGCGACCGCTCGACCGGACGTCCATCCCGCACTTACTCCCCAGCCGGCGCCTCCGCCTCTTCGTCCGCCGCCGCATCGCCCTCATCCGCGGGCTCGCTCGCAGCCCGCGACTCGGCGGAGACCGCCGCAGGTGCAGGCGCCGGCGCGGCGCGCGTCGGCGTGGCGGGGCGTGCAGCAGCGCGCGGCTCGCCGACCGGCACGCCGAGGATGCGCAGGCGGCTGGCATTGCCGGCCGCTGCGGTCAGCGCGCCGACCAGATCGAACTCCGACAGCGGGCTCTCGGTCGGGCATTGTTCGTCCGGGAAGCCGAACCTGCCGCGCAGTTCGAGGCCGCAGCTCGCCATCTGTTCGACGTCGCGGTCGGGCGCGTTGCAGGTCGTGTCGAACGCACGGGCATAGGCATCGCGTCGGGCGACGAAGTCCTGGCCGCACTTGCGCATCAGGCGCAGGCGGTCGAGATCGTCCTGGGCCGGATTCACGCCGTCGAGGCCGTAGAACTTGAGTTCGTCCGGGGTGAGGATGCGCAGGCTGCGGTTGGGCACGGCCATCATCAGGTCGGCCACCGCAACCGCGGCGCCGTTGCGCTCGAGGTAGTCGCGGACGCGGCCGTACACCGCGCGCAGTTCGCGGTTGAGTTCGGCGCGGGTCGAAGCACTCGAACTCATGCGGATGATGCGGTGGATGCCGACGCGTCCGCCGATCAGGCGGGTGTCGCCGCCCGCCAGCAGGAACACGCAGGCGCTGTGGCAGACCGCGCCTTCGCGCACCCAGATCGTCCAGCGCGTCTCGGCGATCACGTCGCCCGCGCGGATGGCCTCTTCGACCATGCCGCCGCTGGAATCGATGTCGAGCACGCGCTTGTTGATCGACAGCTCGTCGGCGACCACCGCCAACCGCTTCATCAGGCGGGTGAAGTCTTCCGTGACCCGCCCCTTGAAGCGCAGCCGGAACACGCCGCGCTCGGCACAGTCCGCCATCGCCTCGCGCAAGGCGTCGTGGTCGAACGTGCCCAGCGGGGGTCCGTCGCCGGCATTGGCGTAATCGAGTTCGCAGCTGATCGACGCCGTGCCGGCGGACAGCGTCATCGGCGACCAGTCCACGCCGCCCGTGTCGGGCTCGGCGACCGGCACCGCAGGCACGGCGTCGACATCGACCGGCGCGCTGCTGACCGCGCCGCCCTCTTCCGGACTCGCGACTTCGACCGTTTCGACCGGCGGCGTGGTGTCGTCCGCGGCGCGCTGGCAGGCCGCCAGCGCGATGCAGGCGGTCAACAACAGCGGCAGTGGCAGGCGCCGGATCGACATCGGAAGACAGATCCTGTGGGCGGGCACGCGCGGCGCGCGACGATGCCCGACAGTCTAGGGGTTGCGCCCCGCGCCGGACGAATGCGGAATGAATGTCGGCCGCACGACGGCGCGCATCGCATCGCGCGCCGTTTGCAGGCGCAACGCCCTCAGCGCGGCGTCAGCCCACGCAGCAGCGCGGCGTGGAATTCGTCCGGCGCCTCGACCTGCGGCGAATGGCCGAGCGCTGGAAACTCGACCAGGTGCGCGTCGGGAATCGCGTCGGCGGCCTTGCGGCCCAGCACCGGGTAATCGCCCAATCGCGCGGCGACAGCTTCAGGCGCACGGTTCGCGCCGGGCGCGGTGCGGTCCTTGCCGCCGATCATCAGCAGCGTCGGCACGCGCAGCTTCGGAAACTCGTGGACCACCGGCTGGGTGAACACCATCTCCGAGGTCTGCGCCTGGTTCCAGGCGACGATCTCGCGATCGGGCCCGGCGTACATGCCGGCCAGCATGTCGACCCAGCGGTCATAGCGCGGTGCCCACTGGCCGTCGTAGTAGAACTTCAGCTGGTAGGCCTTGATGCTGTCGAACGTGGTCTTGCGCTCGCTTTCCGCCATTGCGTCGATGCTCGCGTACGGCACGCCTTCGGCCTGCCAGTCCTCGAGCCCGATCGGATTGACCAGCACCAATTGCTCGACCGCATCGGGATACTGCAGCGCATAGCGCGTGGCCAGCATGCCGCCCATCGAATGCCCGATCAGCACCGCGCGCTCGACGCCCAGCGTTTCGAGCAGACCGTGCGTGTTCGCCGCCAGCTGCGCGAACGAGAACTGGTAGCCGCGCGGCTTGGTGGACCCGCAGAAGCCGATCTGGTCCGGCGCGATCACCCGCCAGCCGGCCTCGACCAGCACGGCGATCGTATCGTCCCAGGTCGGCCCGCAGAAGTTCTTGCCGTGCAGCAACACCGCCGTGCGTCCATTGCCCGCGCCCTCGGGCCGCACGTCCATGTAGGCCATCGACAGCGACTGCCCCTGCGAGTCGAGCGCATGCGCCCGACGCGGATGCGGATAGTCGAAGCCCTGCAGTTCGCCGCCGTAGGGCGACGCGGACACGGACGTGGCCGACAGCGCGGCGAACGACAGGACGAGCGGAGCGATGCGGGTCATGGCGGGGCGATCTCTTGCAGGAGGCGACGATGATGCCATCGCGTCGCCGGCTCACGACCGATGGCGCGTCGCGCTCGAAACCTGTTCGACGAGGTTGGACGGGGATCAGCGCTCGGGCACGGTCCACAGATAGATGCGCGTGCCGTCGACTTCCTGGGTCTGCTCGGGTGTCCATTGGTCGGCCATATCGAAGGCGTGGCTGACGATGCGCGTGCCGGGCTTGAGTTCGGCCAGCAGCTTGGGCCGCAGCTTCACGTTGAGACTCTGCAGCAGGTACAGCGTGACCACACTGGCCTCGCTGATGTCCTCCTCGAACAGGTCGGCTTCCTTGAACGTCACCAGATTGGTGACGCCGGCCGTCTCCGCGTTCGCATTCGCCTCGCGCACGCGCACCGGATTGATGTCGATACCGACGGCACGTACACCGAAGCGCTGCGCCGCGGCGATCGGGATGCGACCGTCGCCCGAGCCCAGGTCGTAGAGCACATCGCCCTCCTTGACGCCGGCGAGGTTGAGCATCGCGTCGACCACCGGTTCCGGCGTCGGCACATAGATCACGTCGGGCTCGCGCGATGGCCGCGGCGCGCCTTCGGCATACGGCGAATCGGGGCCGATCTCGGCGGTCACCGTGTGCGTGGTGTTCAGTGGGTCTTTGTTCGCCGCCGCGCTCGTGGCGCTGCCGTCGGCCGGTTCGTAGGCGTTGACCGCCTTGTCGGCGCAGGCCAGCAGGAATGGCGTGCAGATGGCGAGTGCGATCAGGGGCTTCTTCGACTTCATGGCGGCGTCTCCTCGGGATGCGGGATCGGTTTGAACAGCAACAGCAGCAGGCCGCCGACCGCGAGCACGGCGACGCCGACGAGCGCCCCGCGTCCGGTGTAGGCCAGGCTGGAGTACAGCAGGTAGGCGCTGGTCGCGCAGAACAGCAGCGGCAGCACGGGATACAGCGGCACCCGGAACGGGCGCGGCAGGTCGGGATCGCGCCGCCGCAGCACGAACAGCGAGATGCCGACCAACAGGAAGAACAGCCAGAACACCGGTGCGGTGTACTCCACCGCCACCTCGAAACCATCGCGCGCGAAAGCGCCGAGTCCGACCAGCGCCAGCGCAAGCACGCCCTGGGTCACGATCGCCGCGCGCGGCGTACCGCTGCGCGCATCCCAGCGGCCGATGAAGCCGAGCGCCGGGAAATCGCGACCGACCGCGTACACGCTGCGCGCACCGGTGATCAGCGTCGCGTTCGCCGACGTCAGCGCGGCGGCCACGACGATCACGCTCATCAGCACCGCCCCGGTCGGCCCGAACACCCGGCCCATGACCTCGGCCGCGACCGCGTTGTGCTCGGCCATGCCGCCCAGGCCCAGGACCTTCAGGTAGGCGAGATTCACCAGCACGTACAGCGCGGCGATCGCGATCAGGCTGAGGATCAGCACGCGCGGCATCCAGGTCTTCGCGTCGCGCACTTCGGACGTCACGTAGACGGCCTCGTTCCAGCCGCCGTAGGTCAACAGGACGAACACGAGGATCAGGCCGATGGCGCTGTCGCCGCCGGAGCCGGGAATCGGCGCGATGCCGGACGGCGCGAACCACAGGCCGGCGACCACGATGACCAGCACGCCGACGATCTCGGCGATCGTCAGCCAGGTCTGCACCGCGGCGCCCTGGCGCGTGCCGATCCAGTTCACGATGGTCAGCAGAACCACCGCGGCCGCGGCATACAGCGCGGACGACCACCGCCCGAGATCGAACAGTTGGCCCATGTAATCGCCGACGATGAAGCACAGCAAGGCGATCGAGCCGGTCTGGATCACCGACACGCGCGCCCAGGCGAACAGGAACGCTGGGCGCGGCCCGTAGGCGCGGCGCAGATAGGTGTAGTCGCCGCCGGCCTGCGGATACGTGGTGGCGAGTTCGGCGTAGCACAGCGCACCGATGATCGACAGGACGCCGCCGACCACCCAGGCCGCGAGCATCACGAATTCGCTGCCGGATGCACCGGCGATCAACGACGGGGTCCGGAAGATGCCGGCACCGACGACGATGCCGATGGTGATCGCGAACGCATCGCGCGCACGGAGCGTGGCGCGCGGAAGCGTATGGTCGGCCATCGCGGGCCGGCGTTCGCGTGTATCCATGGGGCTCCAGAGTGGCGCGGGCGGTATGCGCCGATGGACCGGCGACTCGAAACTGCTGGGCCGTCCGATTCAAGCATCGTGGCGATGCCGGACGTGTGAACGCGACGCGACAGCTGCCTGCTCCCTGTGAGAGCTGCCTGCTCCCACAAGGGGATTCGTCGGCGCGTCCAGATGCGCCGGCCCGGTGGCATCCGGGTCGACTCAGTCGAAGACGCCATCCATGCGCGGGCTCTCCAACTCATCCGGCACGACCACTGTGTCGACCTCCGCGTCATCGCGCATCGTCTCGAGCACGCCGAACAGGCTGCGCAGGTCCTGCGCATTGTGCAGGCCCACGCGCCGAAGCTTGTCGGCGCTGCCGCCGCGCAGATAGTCCAGCCAGGCCGCGGGCGCCTCGCTGCCGGGCAGATCGTCCTCGCGCAGCACGCCGAGCAGTTCTCGCTCGACCGTCGCCAGCTTGCAGTTCGCCCACACGCCGCGATAGCGGCGCCGCACCGGATGCAGCAGGTCGACATGGCGCAGCTCGATCAGCGGATCGCGCAGGCGTGCGAGGCGATAGCGCGTGGTCAGCAGCGGCCGGTCGTAACTGCGGCCGTTGTAGCTGACCAGCACTGTCTCCGGTCGCAGCCACTTCGAGAACGTCTTCAGCATCTCGCGCTCGGCGCCCAGCGTGGTGATGCACAACTGGCGGATGCGCATGCGCCCATCGACGACATCGGCGGCGCCGATCATGAAGGCGCGGGTGCCGGTGCCGCCGGCAAGACCCGTGGTCTCGGTGTCGAAGGCCAGCAGGTCCGAGCGCCGCGCGGGCTCGTGGCGGATGTCGTAGAGCGCGAGTTCGGCGTCCTCATGCGGCCACGGTGCGGTCTGTTCGAGATAGCGCAGGCCGGGGGCGATCTCCTCACCGGGCAGCGCGCGATCGATCGGGCCGGACGGGCGCGCCGCCGGCGTCGGCACGCGCAGCTTCATCAGCTTGCGCAGTTGCGCGACGACCTGTTCGGGCGAGCGTTCGCCATCGGCACGCGGCCACTGCGCACGCGGGGCCGTCGCCGGCATCGGGGGCGTCGGCGTCACCGACGGCAATGCGGTGCCGGCCTGGCTGCGCAGCAGGCCGAGACGTTTGGCCAATGCACTCATGCGGGCAGCTGCGGCGCTTGGACGAGCAGATCGATCACCCGCGCGGCGAGCTGGCGCGGGGTGCGTTCGGCATCCTCTTCAGACGCGAGGATCGGCCCGACGCAGGCCGGGCAGCCGGCGCGGCAACTGCAGGACGCGACCAGCGCCGCAGCCTGTGCCAGCAATTCGTCGCGGCGCTCGTACAGCGGCGACGACAGGCCCACGCCGCCCGGGTAGTTGTCGTAGAGATACAGCGTCGGCGTGAACCGGCCGATGCCTTCGAAATCCAGCGCCGCACCATCGCCGTCGCGCAGCTGGCCGCGGCCGCGCTGGTCGGCGGTCGCGAACCAGGTGCCATCGCCGCTGCCGACGGCCTTCTGAAGATCGCGGCTCTCGGCCATCACCGCCACCTGCGCCACCAGATGCAATGCATACGACGCGCCGAGGAAGCCATCGAGCGCCTCGTGGCGCGCATCGAATGCGCGGTCCAGCGCCTGCTGCGGCAGTTGCCACCAGACCGCGCTGGTGTGCAGCTCCTGGTCGGGCAGGTTCACCGGCCCGTAGCCGATGTTCTCGTGGGTGTGGAAGCGGATCTTCTTGTAGCCCGACACGCGTCGCACCACGTGCACCTCGCCCAGGTGCGCACTGCCCTGCCCGGCATCGGCCTGCTCTTCGTCATCGAGCACTTTCAGCTTGGTGTAGTCGATCGCGTCGGTGTAGTAGTCGACGTGCGTGCGCTGCACGTAGGCCTTGCGGCCTTCCCAGTCGAGGCGTTCGACCTGGAACGGCTCCGACTGGACCATGTGGATCGCGCCTTCGTACAGGGTGAGCGCGGCGGCCGAGTAATCGACCTCGGCGATGATCGTCTGCCGGCCATCGGTGCGGTCGACGACGACGAAGTTGCCGTCGGCGACCGAGCGCAGATTCACCGCCTGCGCCGGATAGCTGTCGGCGATCCATTCCCAGCGATCGCCTTCGTGATGCAGCACGCCGGATTCGGCCAGCACTTCGAGCCACGGCAGCGGCGCGACCGGGCCGAACATGTCGCCATCGACGAAGGGCAGCTCGAAGGCGGCGCAGCGGATGTGGTCGAGCAGGATCAGCGGCTGGTCGGGTTCGATGCGCGCGTGCTCGGGATTGGCCTGCGCGAAGAACTCCGGATGCCGCACCACGTACTGGTCCATCGGCTCGGAACTTGCCACCAGCACGCCGACCGACGGCTGCTGCCGGCGTCCGGCGCGACCGAAGCGCTGCCACGTCGCCGAAATGCTGCCCGGATAGCCGTTGAGCACCACGACATCGAGACTGCCGATGTCGACGCCGAGTTCCAGCGCCGAAGTGCTGACGATGCCGTCGATGCTGCCGGCACGCATCTCGCGCTCGGCGGCGCGGCGTTCGGTCGGCAGATAGCCGCCGCGGTAGGCGCGGATGCGCCTGGGCTTGCGCGGGTCGTGGTCGAAGACTTCCTTGAGGTACTTGGTCAGCACTTCGACCATCAGCCGCGTCTGGCAGAACACCAGCGTCTTGAGCCCGGCGCGGATCGCCATGCGCGCGATGCGGTTGGATTGCGAACGCGCGGATGCGCGCAGGCCGAGATCGGGATTGATCACCGGCGGATTCCACAGCAGCACATGCTTGTCGCCGCGCGGCGCGCCGGATTCGAGGATCGATTCCAGCGCGGCATCGTCCACCTCCACCAGCGCGCGGCCGTGCTCGCGCGCATTGCCGATCGTCGCCGAGCACAGGATGAACTGCGGGGTCACGCCATAGAACGCGCAGACGCGCTTGAGCCGGCGGATCACGTTGGCGACGTGCGAGCCGAACACGCCGCGATAGGTGTGGATTTCGTCGATCACCACATAGCGCAGGTTCTCGAAGAACTGCGCCCACTTGGTGTGATGCGGCAGGATCGCCTGGTGCAGCATGTCCGGATTGCTGACCACGATGTCGCCGTTGATGCGGATCGCCTGGCGCGCATCGCCCGGCGTGTCGCCATCGAAGGTCGCCGCGCGCAGGCCGAGCGCGCCGGTCGCGTTGAGTTCCAGCAGTTCGGCCACCTGGTCCTGCGCCAGCGCCTTGGTCGGAAACAGGTACAAGGCTTTACTACGCGAGGAAATTGCCGCCGACAGCACCGGCAGCGTGTAGCACAGCGACTTGCCCGACGCGGTGGGCGTTGCGACGACGAGATGGAGGCCGGCCTGCGTCGCCGTCCAGGCTTCGGCTTGATGGCGGTACAGCCGATCGATGCCGCGACTGCGCAGCGCGCGTGCCAGGGCCTCGGGCACGTCGTCGGGCAAGGGCGCGTAGTCGCCGGCCTGCCCGGGCAACAGCAGGGTGCCGGTCACGCGGCCGGGATATTTCGCCGCCAGCTTCGTCGCCAGCGCGCTGCCGGACACGGTATCGCCCGTGGTCGCCAGCACCTGGACAGGTTTGAGGATCGCGTTCACTGCCTGCTCCGGCGCTTTCGATAACGGGGCGCAAGCGTGGCCGCGGCGCGTCTCACGAGGCGAGACTGCAGGCTCACACGCGGCAAACGGGCGCTTCACGGTCGGGGGACTCAGTCTCGCCCAGCATCGGCCGCTCGATTCCCCCGGAGACACCCAGATGCAGAACCTCGACGGCAAGAAGATCGCCATCCTCGCCACCGACGGCTTCGAACAGTCCGAGCTCGAGCAGCCGCTCAAGGCGCTCAGGGACGCCGGCGCGCATGTCGACGTCATCTCGCCCGGCGATGCCGGCGCGATCAAGGGCTGGGACAAGAAGGACTGGGGCCGCAGCGTCGATGTCGATGTGGCGCTGTCCGAAGCCGACCCCGGCAGCTACGACGCGCTGGTGCTGCCCGGCGGCCAGATGAACCCGGACATCCTGCGCGCCGACAAGGACGCGGTGGCCTTCCTGCGCGCGTTCGGCGACGCCGGCAAGCCGGTCGCGGCGATCTGCCATGGCCCGTGGCTGCTGGTCGAGAGCGGCCTGGCGAAGGGCCGCAAGGTCACCTCGTGGCCGTCGGTGAAGACCGATCTGGTCAATGCGGGCGCACACTGGGAAGATTCGGAAGTCGTCGTCGACGGCACCCTCATCACCAGCCGCAAGCCCGACGACATCCCGGCGTTCAACGACGCGATCGCCAAGGCGGTCGCCGGCTGATACCTCCCAAGGAGCAGGCACGATGGCGATCGAACTGCAGATGCTCGGCTGGGCGATCGTCCTCGGCCTCGTCCACATCGGCGTTGCCGCCGCGTTCGCCACCGGGCAGCGCGGCGTGCGCTGGAACGCCAGCAACCGCGATGGCGCGGATATCCCGCCGCTGACCGGCGCCGCGGTGCGCACCGCGGCCGCCAGCCGCAACTTCCTGGAAACATTTCCGCTGTTCGCCGCCGCGGTCCTCGCAGTGGTGTTCGCGGGTCGCGCAGATGCCGGCACCGCGCTCGGTGCGCAGGTCTATGTCTGGGCCCGCGTCGCCTATCTGCCGGTTTACGCGATCGGTATTCCCTACCTGCGCAGCGCGATCTGGGTGGTCTCGCTGTGGGGCATCATCCAGACCCTCAAGCCGCTGTTCTGAGTTGCATCGCAGCACCGCGTTGGCCTGACTGCGCGCGCGTGGCAGGTGCGCAGGAACCGGATATTGCGGTATGCCTCCATACACTGCGTTCATCGCTGAATGCGCGCGTCCAATCCTTGCGTTGTCATCGAAATCGAATCGACGATTCACGGAAACGAGACGAATCGATCCGTAGCCTGCGCGCTCCCAACCGGCAGTACCCCGCATGAAGCACGACTCGGACCGCACCCTGATGATCTCGCTCGGCCGCAACGGGCGTGCGTCCTATCCCGAACGTCCATGGGAAGACATCGAGCCCGTGCTCCGCCGCATGTGGGAATTCGACGGCCGCCTGCGCGCCTGGCACGACGTCCGCGCCGAAGTCCGGGCCGCCTGGCGCGGCAGCGACGATCTCGTCCCGCCGCGCGAGCGCCGGGCCTTCGAGCGCAGCCGCGCCGCCTGATTTTCCAGCGCTCGTGCGCGTCCGGCAGCGCGCGCAGTTCCGCAGCCGGCATCGGCCGGCCGAACAGCCGGCCCTGTCCGTACACGGGTAATCGACGGCGCGCAGCCAGTCGCGCCGGGCCTCGGTTTCGACACCTTCGATGACGACCTGCAGGCCGGGCGTGCGGGCGAGGTCGACGATCTGCGGGATCAGACCGACCTCCACCGCGTCGTGCCGATGGTGCGCGTGAGCGCGCGGTCGATCTTCAGCGCGTGCATGTCGAGTTCGGCCAGATACGCGAGGCTGGAATGGCCGGTGCCGAAGGGAGATGGGGACGACGACACGTCCAGGACCCGAAGGCCGTCAGCAGTGCACCGGCGGGCACGAACCCGCGATCGTCGCCGTGCGGAGACTCCGCTGTCCTTTCGCCTGCGGCGGCCGTCCGCGGAGCCATCGTCGCGCGTCGGCACCGGTCATCGCACCGGGTTTACATCCGCTTGCCGGCGGCGTGACATCCACGCGCGCAGGCTGCAGCTTCACTCGAGGAGACCGCACATGAGCACGTCCAACCCCACGCGTCCGGCTGCACCCGAGGACGAAAAGACAGTGCGCGATCACGATGACCTGCCCGACACCGACGGCCCGCCGTTGCGCGATCCTCGCTCGGTGTCGGCGATGGACAATATCGGTCTCGACGACCAGGCCGATCTGCTGGATCCGGAACTCGACGACCAGCTGGGCGATCGCGATGCGACGGGCCGCTCGTTCGCCGACGACGTCCGCAGCGATACCGGCGTCGAGAACGGCGAGCCGAAGTAAGGCCGCGCCGGGTCGCACATGCAGAAGCGGGCCGGCATCGCCGGCCCGTCGTGTCAGCGGCGATACACCGCGGCGTTGATGCAGGCGAAAATGCTGACCACGAACCAGCCGAACGGCAGCAGCGACACCGTGAGCAGCCATGTGATCGCGAACGCGATGCACGCGGCGGCGAACCAGAGGATGGCCGACAGGATGCGGCCCTGCACCAGTTGGCCGAGTCCGGGGATGAAGAAACTGCAGATCGCGGCGATGACGTTGCCAGCCGAACCCTGTGCGCTCATGAAGGTGCTCCGGAGAATTCTTGAAGGCGGCGATCCTCTCGCACCAATCTGAATGAATGCGTGAAGGGCGCGCGCGCACGCCGCAGCTCCATCCGCGTCGGACACACCCGTTGACGACACCACTGCCCAAGGATGTCGCCAGGTCCCGCATCGATGGTTTCGTCCTCGCCGTGCCCAAATGGCCGGACAAGGCCCCGCGCGATATCGCGTTCGCCAGGATGATGGACGGCAGCGATCCGCGCACGGAGCCCGAAAAGATCCGATGCCGTTCGATGGCAAGCGGATGATCCATGGCGGGTTCAAGCCGGTGATGGAGCTCGGCGGGAAGGGCTGACGGCGGTGCTGTCGCTGTACCGCGCAAGCGAAGACCAGGATGGCTCCCGGCGTGACCAGCCATTCGGCTGTTGGAAGCCGCTGGGATCCAGGTTCGCGGCGCGTCGACGGGTGCACCGGGCCGCCCGCTCGACACGCGCCCCGACCGCCCTAACCACGGCGGGGCGCGCCGGTGGGCGCGCCCTGCCCGTTCTCAACTGATCGCGAACTCAGCCGACGCGGAACCGGTCCGTATCGTCACGACCGCTGTTCTCGCGGATGTAGCTGCTCCCGGTGTAGCGGTCATGCGACACGTACGCATCCTGCACCGCGGCCTTCGCGCGGTCCCAGTCGAGCGGGGAATCGCCGCGACGGTTGCTCCAGTCGCTTTCGAGTTCGGCCGCCAGGCGGTCGTCCCATGCACGGTCCGCGTGGCGGGTGCGTGCGTAGGCACCGTAGCGGTAGGCCGGCTGGTAATGGCTGTAGTCCGCATCGGCCTCGCGATATGGCGCGTGCTCGAACGCGTCGGCGTAGTAGGCATCGCTGCGCCCGTACAGATCGTAGGTGCGGTCGGTACGGTCCCATGCGTCGCGGACTGCGGGGCGCGCATCCTCCCAGCCCAGACGCGACTCGCCGCGTGCCGATTCCCACTCCTTCTGCAGCGCCGCTTCCGACTCGCCCCAGTCGCGGGTGCGCTCGGCCTCGCGCGCCTGCAGGCCGAAGCCATAGGCCGGTGCGTAGTCGCGGTCGTAATCGTGATCGGACTTCACGTAGTCGCGTTCGCGGTGCGCGTCGCGCCAGTACTCGGTCTCGCCGGTCGGATCGATGCGTTCGGCGACGCCCTTGCCGACGGCCGCACCGGCAACGACACCGATCGCCGCGCCGATCAGGGTGCCGACCGGTCCGAAGATCGTGCCCGCGGCAGCACCTGCGGCAGCGCCGCCCGCCACACCACCGACACCCACGCCGATCGGATGCGCGCCAGGCGCCTTGCTGATGGGATCGCGGTTGAGGTCGCGGCCGCCGTCCTGGATTTCGTCTTTCCTGCTCATCGTGGAGTCTCCGCTTGCGTTTGATTCGAGCCCTCACCGTGCTGGGCGCCGGATGAAACCGACGTCGCGACATCCCGAATGCGCAGGGGACCGTTCAGTCCCATGCTCCACTGCGCGTCATTCGTCGGGACGCATGTCGCGCGGCGACTGCGGATCCGGGCGCTGCAGCTTCGGCAGGGCGCCGACGACCAGCAAGGCCATGAACGTCGTGGCGAAGGCCACCATTTCCTGGCCCATGCCCGCGGCCATGCCGATCGCCGCGGTCATCCACACGCCGGCTGCGGTGGTCAGGCCTTCGATGCGTTCGCCCTTGTCGAGCTTGAGGATCGCGCCGGCGCCGAGGAAACCGATGCCCGACACGATGCCCTGCATCACGCGCGTCACGTCGCCACCGTCGATGCCGCTCAGCAGCGGCGCGAGGACGAACAGCGCCGAGCCGATCGACACCAGGATGTGGGTCTTCAGCCCGGCCGCGCGGCCCTTGTGTTCGCGCTCCCATCCCACCATGCCGCCGAGGATCGCGGCGACGAGCACGCGCACGACGATCGTCGTCGAGGTGTCCACGTCGGGCAGCGCGAGTTCGCGCGCGACCGCGGCGCCGATCTGGTCGAGCACGCTCATCGCGGCATCGCCACGCAGTGGATGACAGAGACACGGACAGTCGCTTGCGGCATCGGGACAGGCTCGGCATCGGGAGAATGGACGCTAGCGCCTGCCCGGTTGGCCCGTGGTGATGACGATCGGATGACGGACGCGTGCGCATCCGCAACGGAGCATCCCGCAACGCGGGCCGTCGCAGCGCTTGAAAAGCGGCGTCGCGCCCAGCAGTTCGGGCGTTCACCGCCAGGAACCTCCCCGATGCCGACCCTGTTCGATCCCCTGACCGCCGGCGCACTGTCGCTCGCCAACCGCGTCGTCATGGCGCCCTTGACCCGCAACCGATCGCCGAATGCGATTCCGCCGCCGCGCACCGCGCTCTATTACGCGCAGCGCGCGACCGCCGGCCTGCTGGTCACCGAGGCCACCGCGATCACCCAGCAGGGTCAGGGCTATGCCGATGTGCCGGGCCTGTACGCGCCCGAGCAACTCGAGGGCTGGCGCCGCGTCACCGATGCGGTGCATGCCGAAGGCGGCCGCATCGTCGTGCAGCTGTGGCATGTCGGCCGCATCTCGCACACCTCGTTGCAGCCCGATGGCCAGGCGCCGGTGGCGCCTTCGGCGATCGCGGCCCGGAGCAAGACCTTCATCCATGACGCCGACGGCAACGGCGCCTTCGTCGACACGTCCACGCCGCGCGCGCTTGAGCTCGACGAACTGCCCGGCATCGTCGAGGACTACCGGCGCGCCGCCCGCGCGGCGATCGATGCCGGCTTCGACGGCGTCGAAGTGCATGCCGCGAACGGCTATCTGATCGACCAGTTCCTGCGCAGCGGCAGCAATGCGCGCACCGACGCCTACGGTGGCAGCATCGAGAACCGTGCGCGCTTCCTGGGCGACGTCATGCGCGCCGTGGTCGAGGAGATCGGTGGCGATCGCACGGGCATCCGCATCTCCCCGGTCACGCCGGCCAACGATGCGTACGATCCGGATCCGCAGCCGCTGTTCGCGCATGTCGCCGAAGTGCTGGCGCCACTCGACCTCGCCTTCGTGCACATCATCGAAGGTGCGACCGGCGGCGAGCGCGACTACACGCAGGGCGATGCGCCGTTCGACTACGCCGCCCTGAAGGCGACGTACGCGCAGGCCGGCGGTCGCGGTGCGTGGATCGTCAACAACGATTACGACAAGTCCGATGCGGAAGCGGCAATCGGGTCCGGCCACGCCGATGCGGTGGCCTTCGGCCGTCCCTTCATCGCCAATCCGGATCTGGTGCGACGCCTGCGCGAGGATGCGCCGCTCAACACGCTCGACCAGGCGACGCTCTATGGCGGCGGAGACGCCGGCTATACGGACTATCCGACGCTCGACTGAGGTCGGCATGCGCGCCGCCGGTCTCCGGCGGCGCATTCGCATGTCGATCAGGAATCAGTACGGACGCGCTGTCGGTGTGGTCCGGAATTCCTGACCGGTCACCGGATCGCGCGCGCGGCCGGGTGCGACTTCCTGCGCGCCTGGCACGATGCGACCCTGCGCGTCACGCACCTGCGCGGGCATCGCACGTGGCGCGATCGGCTGGTTAGCAGGCGTTGCCGGCTGCGGTCGGATCTGCGGTGCCGGACCGGTGGAGGGAATCGTTCCGGGTGGCTGGCCGCGCTGCGAGGGTGTCGCCGGCACAGCGGGCGTCGCAGGCTGCGTCGCCGGTCGCGCGGGTGTGGTGGGCTGCTGGAGCTGCTGGGCGAACACGGGCGCCGATGCGAGCGCGAGCAGCATCGGCACACCAAGTTTGAAGAAGGAACGGGGCATGACGCCTCCGGGGCGCGGGTGAACATCGACCCTATGCCCCGGCCTATGCAGGCCCCATGAAGTTGCCGCGGTCATCGCCCGGCATTACGCCGGGCAATGCGCGCCGTTCAGTCGACGCAGATCGTCGAGGCCACACCACCGCGCAGGCGCTGCTGGCAGCCGAAGGGGTTGGTGTCGACGCTGCAACTGCCGCCCACCCGGGCGCCGTCGACGCTGCCCTCGGGCGCGAGGCACTGGCCTTCGCACTGCTCGGAATCGGTACACGCCTTGCCGGCGTCGGTGGTCTGGCGCAGGCACTGCTCGACCGGCGCACGGCCGAGCCGGGTCCATTGCCCACCGACCGCGATGCATTCGGCTTCGTTGGTGACCGAAGCCTTGTCGGGACCGCCGACCGGCACGACGGTGCCGGTGCGCTCGGCCGGCGCGCTGCAGGCGGCGAGCAGGCCGACGAGGAGAACGGAAGCGAGGCGCTTGATCATGGCGAGAAGTCCGGGGATGGCGTGGCGGCGAGTCTAGCCACGCCGATGTGAACCCCTCAGCACGCCTGCACGCGCGCGACCCCGTGCGGCACAGCGCCACACCACGGCGACCAGCGTGGACAGCGACAACGCCTCGCGCTGCGCGAGTGCGTCGGGCACGAACTGGAACGGGTACCCGCTTTGCATCGTCGTCGTTGTGCGGGAGACGGTCTGGACAGGGGATGCCTCGATGCGATGCGGCATGACGAAACGCCCTTTCCCGTTCAACGCATGCGGAAACAGAGCGTCCGGTCGCCAGCGGATGCCGTCATGCGTCGGAATGACATCCCGCCTATTGACTACATCTGTAGTCAGGCGCAATCTGCCTACAGTTGTAGTCACCAGAGAGCATGCCATGCGCAACAAGACCGTCGGGGACCAGGAGCTGGCCCTGCTGCAACACATCGCCGAACACGAGGCCGCGTCCGTCGGCGAGGTCGCCGCCACCTTCGGCGAGCCGCGCGGGCTGGCCCGCTCCACGGTACTGACGATGATGGAGCGCCTGCGCGCGAAGTCCTACCTCAAGCGCAAACAGGGCGACGGCGGCGTGTACCGCTACTCGGCCACCGCGCGCCAGGACGACGTGGTGCGCAACGCGGTCGGCAGTTTCGTCGAGAAGACGCTGCAGGGCTCGGTGTCGCCATTCGTCGCGTGGATGTCGGAGCGCAAGGACATCAGCGCCGACGAACTCGCCGAACTCGAGGCGCTGGTCGCCAATCTGCAGTCCAAGCGCAAGGAGCGGTGAGATGGCCCTCGAACTGGTCAGCGACATCCTGCTGCCGCGCCTGCTGGCCGCCAGCGTGCAGTCCACGATCCTCGTCGCCGTGGTGTGGGCGCTGTGCCGCCTGCTGCCGCGCCTGTCCGCCGCGACCCGCTGCTGGCTGTGGTGGCTGGTCGCGCTGCAGTTGCTGGTCGGACTGGTGTGGTCGAGCCCGCTGGCCCTGCCCCTGCTGCCGGCCGAAACCGTGCAGCCCGCGCTGCAGGTCGCGCAGTTCGCCCCCGCCATCGCCTCGGACGACGCTTCCATCGTGTTCGCGCCGACGCAGGCGCCTGCCGCGTCGTCCACATGGTCGTGGCCGCTGGCGCTGGCCGTGGCGTGGCTGCTGGGCATCGGCGGGATGGTCACGCGCAGCCTGGGTGGCTGCCTCGCGACGCGTCGCCTGCTGCGTACCTCCGAGCCCTGCCGCGACCGCAGTCTGCTGCACGCATTGGCCCTCGCCGCCGACGCACACGGCCTGCGTGCGCCGCCGCGTCTGCGTCTGTCGGATGCGATCGAGTCGCCGCAGCTCGTCGGCCCGTGGCGCCCGGTCCTGCTGCTGCCCGCGCACCACGCGGATTCGATGCAGCCCGACGAACTCGACATGGCGCTGACCCACGAACTGGTGCATCTGCAGCGCCGGGATCTGTGGCTCGGCCTCGTGCCGGCACTCGCGCAACACCTGTTCTTCTTCCACCCCCTCGCCCATCTGGCCGCACGCGAGTACGGCCTGAGCCGCGAAGCCGCCTGCGATGCCGCCGTGCTCGAAGGCAGCCGTCACTGCGCACGCGAATACGGCCAGCTGTTGCTGCGCCTCGGCGTCGCGCCACGTCCCTGTGCCGGGCTGGCCAGTGCCTCGCCCGACTTCACCCTGCTCAAGCGGAGACTCACCATGCTGCAGACCACTTCGTCCTTCCCGCGCATCGTCGCGGTGCTGATGACCGTCGCGATCGGCGTCGTCGGTGTCATGCCCTATCGCCTGACCGCTGCGACGCCGGCCGTCGCGGCGGAAACACCCGCACCCGCCGCGCGTCCGGCGCCCGTGCCGAAGCCCACGCCGACGCCGGCACCCGTGCCGCTGCCTGCGCCGACGGCCACCGCGACGCACAACGGCGCGATCGTCGCGACCCCGGCCGACATGCCCCGGCCGCCTGCACCCGTCGTGCCGCCGTCGCCTGTCGCACCGCCGGCACCACCTGCACCCGTCGCACCGTCCGAACCCATTTCCGGCGAACTGCGCGGCACGTTCACCCTCGGCAGGCAGCCCGGCGAGAACGCCTTCGTGCTGCTCGACGACAACCACAGCATTGCGGTCAGCGCGACGTCCGAACTGCGCGAGGCCCAGGCCGCACGCCGCGGCGACGCACCGCTGCTGTGGATGCGCCGGGGCGACGCGCGCTACGTGGTCCGCGACCGCGCCACGATCGAGGCGATCCGTGACGCCTATGCTGAAGTGACCGCGCTCGGCGCCGCGCAGGGCGAACTAGGCGCACGGCAGGGCAGTCTCGGTGGACAGCAGGGCACGCTGGGCGCACGCCAGGCGGAAATCGCCCTGCAGGCCGCGCAACGCGCACTCGCGAACGTCGACGTCCGGGCACAGGTGGACGCGAATGTGAGCGCCACCTTGCAGCGCCAGCAGGTCGGCATGGAGGAAGAGATGCAGCGCCTCGCCACGCAGCAGGTTGCATTGGCGCGCGAACAGACCGCACTCGCGACGCGACAGCAGGCCGCCAGCGCGCGCGCCGAACGCGAAGCCCGTGCGCTGATGGATGCCGCGATCCGCAACGGTCTGACCGAGCGCCTCTGAGTCCAGAGGACACCTCGCATCGCAGTCGATCGCTGCGCTGCGACCCGACACACCCTGCACCACCGGCCCGACGACACAGGCCGGTGGCGATCACGTGCGCGACCGCCTGCCGGTCGCGCAGGACCACACAGCGCCCCGGAGTAGCCGGTATCCGCATCCAGCACGCCACCGGGATTGAATCCGTCGCGGCAATCGACCGCGCAGGCTGCAGCCGATCCAGGCGGACCTGGACGCGATCATGGCGATCGACAGCCTCGAAGCTGTCGTCGCGCGAAGGGCGCATCCGATGTCGCACACCATCGTCGACGCCTACGGGTCCCCCGATACGGGCGACACCCGGCGCAGCCTGCTGCATCTCCACCAGCAGATCGCCGACGGCCGCATCGTGGGCTTGCCGAGGGCGAGCCAGTACGCACTGACCGACGCCACCAGCGCCGCGCATTGCTCGGCCGACGTCGACTACATCGCGCAGACGCTGGCGCGCCGGCATCGACGACGATCCACGTCGCGGCGCCGACGTGCCCGCGAGGCGCATCTGTCCGCCGAGCAGTTGCCCGGCGCGCATCTCGACGGGCGCCGCAGTCTCGGCGAGAACCTGCCGGATCCGGTCGCCGTGACCATCGTGCTCGATGCGTATCGTCTCTACTCCTCAGACCTGTTCACGATCCCGACGCACGTCGCGTGGCCGCGTTGCGGCCACCCTGCGGGCCGGGCCTGTGGACGTGCAGACCCGCGTCATCGCTCGCGTACGGACGTACGCGCTCTCGCGCTTCCTTGGCCTGCGCGCCCACACACGCCGGCGCGACATACGCCGAGATCGCGAACAGGTTCTCAGCGCTCCGGCCAGTACCACGCCGGCGCGTCCAGCATCCCCTGCCCTTCGATCGTCGTCTGGCTGTCGCGTTTGACCAGCTGGACCGGATTGCAGTCCGGGCTCTGCTCCAGTGCGGCGATCAGTCGCGTCGCATGCGAGACCACCCAGACCTGGGTGCGCTTGGATGCGCCGGCGATCAGCCGCGCCAGTGCCGGCAGCAGATCGGGATGCAGACTGGTTTCGGGCTCGTTGAGCACCATCAACGGCGGCGGACGCGGCGTGTGCAGCGCGGCGATCCACAGCAGATAACGCAGCGTGCCGTCCGACAGTTCGGCGGCCGACAGCGGCCGCAGCAACCCGTGCTGCCGGAACTGCAGCGAGAAGCGCCCGCCTGCCACCAGCACCTCGACGCGCGCACCGGGAAACGCATCGGCGACTGCGGCATCCAGCGCTTCGACGTCGCCGATCTCGCGGATCGTCGCCCAGGCAGCGGCGAGATCGTGACCATCGTGGCTGAGCACCGGCGTGCGCGTGCCCAGTTGCGGCAGACGCGCCGGCGCATCGGCATCGGCGCGGAAGTGATCGTAGAAGCGCCAGCCGCGGATGGTCTCGCGCAGTTGCAGCACTTCGGGTGCATTGCGCGGATCGGCGATCTGGCCGAACAGGCTCTCGAACGGATTCAGATGCTCGCCGGCCACGCGCCAGTCGCGACCGTCGCGCACGCGCACCAGGGCGCCGCGACGATCGACCAGGGTGTTGCCCTGACGCAGGAACGGCCCGCCCCAAATCACCTCGCGCTTGATCTCGGGATCCTGCGCGAACAGCGATTGCGTGGGCACCGGCAGACCGAGATCGATCGCGTAGCCGAACTCCTCGCCGGCGAAGCCGAGCTTCAGCGACACCGGCTGCTGTCGCGGCCCGCCTTCGATCGGCACTTCGCCGCGGCGCATGCGCGCGGTGA
Source organism: Proluteimonas flavola (assembly GCF_021191705.1). Lineage (GTDB taxonomy): Bacteria > Pseudomonadota > Gammaproteobacteria > Xanthomonadales > Xanthomonadaceae > Luteimonas > Luteimonas flavola. The sequence goes on along the minus strand of NZ_JAIWPU010000005.1, from coordinate 170,111 downwards.
GCGTTTCCGGACCGGCCCACAACGTCGACTGCAGGCCGCCTTCGCGCGCCAGCGCCGACACCACGCCGCCCTGCGCGGTTTCCGCGAGCAGGCGCAGCGCGCGATACAGGCTGGACTTGCCGCTGCCGTTGGCACCGGTGACGAGATTCAAGCGCCCCATCGGCACGACCAGCGTGTGCAGCGAGCGGTAGTGGGCGATGGCGAGCGTGGCGAGCATGCAGGTGAGCGATCCGGGCGCGACGTGTTGTGTATCAGCGCGATGTCGCAGGCCCTGCGATCTTCATGCGCACGCGCGCGACGAAACTGTCCGACGCCAGATACAGCGTGCGGCCGTCGTCGCCGAAGGTGACGTTGGCGACTGCAGTGCCGGTCTCGATCCGGCCGAGCCGCGTGCCATCCGGCGCGAATACCAGCACGCCGCCGGGGCCGGTCGCGAGCACGGTGCCATCATCCGCGACAGTCATGCCATCCGGCAGACCGGGCGCGTCGTCGCCGACCAGATCGCCGGCATCGGCGAACACGCGTCGCGAGGTGACGGCGCCTTCGGCATCGAGTGCATAGGCCATCCAGATCGCGCGCCCGGGATCGGAATTGGCGACATACAGCGTGCGCTCGTCCGGCGACAGCGCGATGCCGTTGGGACGGGTCAGGCCGTCGTCGAGCAGATGCACGCGGCCGTCGGTGTCGAGCCGGTAGACACCGTTGAACGGCAATTCCTTGACTGGAGATTCGTCGAGATCCTTCAGCCCGTACGGCGGATCGGTGAAGAAGATCGCGCCGTCGCTGCGGCGCACGACGTCATTGGGACTGTTGAAGCGACGGCCGTCGAAGGCGCGCGCGAGCACGGTCTTCTGTTTCGTGCGCGGATCGAAGCGCGCGAGCGTGCGGCTGCCGGAATCGGCCAGCAGCACCGTGCCCGACGGCTCCGCGTGCAGGCCGTTCGCACCGGCCTCGCGCAGCACATCGGTCGGCGGACCGTCGTAGCCCGAAGGCTCGAGGAACACCGACAGGCCATCCGCGTCCGACCAGCGATGGATGCGGTTCTCCGGCACGTCGGTGAACAGCAGATACCCGCCGTCCGCGAGCCACGCCGGGCCTTCGGCCCAGGTGAAGCCCTCTGCCAGACGTTCGATCTTCGCGTCGGATGCGATGACGGCCTCGAAGCCCGGCGCGTACGCGGTCAGTGCGCCGATCGCTGGACGCTCACTGTCCGACATCGCGGCACCACCCGCACAACCGCCGAGCAAGGCGGCGCACAACAGACCGGAGAAGGGACGAAAGGGCTGCATCGGCGTGCCTCGTGTGTGATCGGGTCACACAGCCTGCCACGAGCGATGCAAAGAATCCGCTCGCGGATCAGATCCGCAGTACGGACTGCATCGCCCGCGCGATCCAGCCACTGAACTTCATCGGCGCATCGGACGCGGCCACGCAGATGCAGGGCACGCCGTGGCTCGTGACCGGCTGATGCTCGGTCTCGTGATCGAGATCGGCGACATCGCCGGGGCCGAAATGTCCCAGCACGTCGTCGTAGGCGCCGCGCAGGATCAGGGTCAGTTCGTTGTTGCCGTGGCGGTGCATCGGCATGCGCTTGCCCGACGCCGTGCGCAGCATCAGCAGTTGCGCGCCGAGCGCCTCGTGCTGCGCGCGCAGCAGATGGATGCCCGGTCCGACCGTGCGCCAGCGCAGCGTGGAATAGCGGTCGCCGAACCACGGTCGCAACGGCGTGGGCAGCAGATCTGGGTCAACGGCTGTGGGCTCCGCGACCACGACGGGCGGCGCAACGGTTTCGGCCGCGAGCCGGGCGCGGAACGCATCGCGCGCCGATGCCGACAACGGCACGCCGTCCTGCTGTTCGATCAGCCGCGCGCCGATCGCATCGGCCGCGCCCAGTTGCGCGCGACAGGTCGCGCACAGTTCCAGATGACTGGCGACCACGGCGGCGAACGCGACCGGCAACGCGCCAGCCGAATAGCCGACCAGCGTCGCATGATCGAGATGGCGCGCGGGCACGTTCATGCCTCGCCGCCGAGGCCGCGACGCAGCTTGGCGAAGGCGCGGCGCAGCGTCGATTTCACCGAGCCCAGCGGCATGCCGAGTTCGCTGGAGATTTCCGAGTGGCTCTTGGATTCGAGATACGACATGCGGATCAGGCGCGCCTGCCCGGCCGGCAGCGCATCGATCGCGCGGCCCAGGCCCACGTGGTCGGCGAAGGCTTCCGGCCCGCTCGCGCCGGCCTCGCCGTCGTCGTCCTGCAGCAGGTCGACATCCTCGGGCCACGCGGTCGCCGACGCGCCGCGGCGCAGGGAATCGATATGCAGGTTGCGCGCGATGCGGAACAGCCAGGTTGCGAGGCTGGCCCGACGCGCATCGAACAAGCGCGCGCGGCGCCACAGCCGCAGCATCGCGTCCTGCACCAGATCCTCGGCCTGCGCGGATGCGATGCCCTGGCCCAGCAGATAGCGGTTGAGCCGCGGCGCGAAGTGGTCGTAGATGCGCATGAAGCAGTCGACGTCGGCGTTCGCAGCCACGCGGGTCATCTGGTCGGACCAGAACGCCGCGTCGGGAGCCGGATCGGCGAGCAGTTTGGACATGCGAACCGCCCCGTGCAGGGGCGTGACCTTCGAGACGGCGGTGGCAGGCAGCTTGGGCATGGCGCCGTGTGTGGGACGTGCAGGCGGTGACCTGCAGTGATACGCCGCCGGGCCGCGATTGGATGCCTGTGGACCGTACGCATCGGCGAGACCATCGCGAGGCGGCCATTGCGCCCTGGTCCGGAACAGATCTACGCCTGCAGGCCGGTTTATCGGCGCCGACCGCAGGCATAGCCTGTCCGCACCATGGCCGCGCCTGTGGCGCCGGCCGCTTCCGGAGCACACCGATGACCCGCCTGCCCGCCCTCTACATCTCGCATGGCTCGCCGATGACCGCGCTGGCGCCAGGACAGGTCGGCGAGCGCCTGGCTGAACTGGCGCGCACGCTGCCCAGGCCGAACGCGATCGTCATCGCGTCCGCGCACTGGCTGGCGCATGCGCCGCTGGTCGGCGGCGCGGCGAAGCCTGAGACCATCCACGATTTCGGCGGCTTCCCCCAGGCGCTGTTCGACATCCGCTACCCCGCGCCCGGCGACACCGCGCTCAGCGCGCGCGTGGCCGGCCTGCTGCAGGCGGCCGGACTGCCGCCGCAGCTCGACCCGCAACGCGGTCTCGATCACGGCGCCTGGGTGCCGCTGCGCCTGCTGTATCCCGATGCCGACATCCCGGTGGTGCCGGTGTCGATCCAGCCCGGCCTCGGCCCGGCGCACCAGTTCCAGCTCGGCCGTGCCCTGGCGCCGTTGCGCGACGCGGGCGTGCTGGTGATCGGCTCGGGCAGCATCACCCACAACCTGCACGACTGGCGCAGCTTTGATGAAGCGCGTCAGGCGCCATACGTGCAGCCCTTCATCGACTGGGTGGAGCAGCGGCTGGCGGCCGAGGACGTGGAGGCATTGCTCGACTACCGGAGGCAGGCGCCATTCGCCGAACGCGCGCATCCGACCGATGAACACCTGTTGCCGCTCTACGTCGCGATGGGCGCCGGCGGCACGCCGATGCGCGCGCAACGCATCGATGCCGGCATCGACATGGGCTTTCTGGCGATGGACATCTACCGGTTCGATGGGGAGCCGGAAACGCAAGCGCCCGCATGAGAACCTGAGAAAAAGCCACCCGCTCCCGACATGGGAGCGGGTGGCTTCAGGGATCACACCGCGATCAGCGACGCCTGGCGACCCGTTCGTGCATATGCGCCTCGTCGTCGAGCCAGTTCTGGTCCTTGTTCTTCAGGAAGAACACGTAGACCACCAGCGAGACCGCGATGATGGCGGTGGCGTACACCGCGAATGCGATGACCTGATCCGCCTTCAGCGCCGCCTGGTATAGAAACGGCGCCGTACCGCCGAACGCCGAGTTCGCCAGCGCGTAGCCCAGCCCCACGCCCAGCGCACGCACGTGCGTGGGGAACAGTTCCGCCTTCACCACCGCGTTGATCGACGTGTAGCCGGTCAGGATGATGAAACCGATGCCCAAGATGATGAAGGCCGACAGCGCGCTGGTCTGCTGCGGCAGCGCCGTCACCAAGTACCAGGTGTAGAGCACGCCGCCGATGCCGAAGAACACCAGCAGGCTCTTGCGGCCCACGCTGTCCGACAGCCAGCCGCCGATCGGCTGCAGCACCATCAGGAAGGTCAGCAGGCCCAGATTGATCAGCGTGCCCACCATGACGTCGTCGCCGGCGAACGCGGTCTGGATCATCTTCGGACCGTTGACCGAGTAGGTGTAGAACGCGACCGTGCCGCCCGCGGTGATCAGGAAGCACAGCAACAGCGGACGCCACTGGTTCACGAACAGCTCGCGGATCGAGCCCGAGGCCTGCGCGCCACCGGTCTTGGCTTCCTGGATGGAATCCGATTCCAGCGATTCGTCCATCGTGCGGCGCAGCCAGAACACCACGATCGCCGCGAGGCCACCGATGCCGAACGCCACGCGCCAGCCCCATTCGGAGATCTGCGAGGTGTCGAGCAGCAGCAGCATCGCCAGCAGCGTCGCCTGCGCCAGCACATGGCCGCCGACCAGGGTCACGTAGTGGAACGAGGACAGGAAGCCGCGGCGGCCCGGAATCGCCGCCTCGGACATGTAGGTCGCACTGGCGCCGTACTCGCCGCCGGTCGCGAAACCCTGGATCAGGCGCGCGACCAGCAACAGCACCGCCGCCCAGATGCCGATCTGCTCGGCGGTCGGGCTGACCGCGATGAGGAACGAACAGCCCGCCATCACCGACACCGAGACCGTCAGCGCCAGGCGCCGGCCGTAGCGGTCGGCGAAGCGGCCGAAGTACCAGGCACCGATCGGGCGCATCAGGAAGGTCGCGGCGAAGATCGCCCACACGTACAGGGTGGAATTCTTGTCGTCGGGCGAGAAGAACTGCGACTCGAAATAGACCGCGAACACCGAGTACACATAGACGTCGAACCACTCGACGAGGTTGCCGGCCGAACCTTTGAGGGTGTTCGACACGGACCGGCGCAGGCTGGCCGGTCGGGCCGCATTGGGTGCGACGGGTGAAGCGGCGGAGCTCGAAGCAGTCATCTGGGGGCCTGCGTGGGGCAAGGGATGGCGAGTATAGGCACCGGAGCGCGGACGATCGGCGTCAATAGCGAAGAGGTATTAGAAGGTGGATCTGCCCGAGCCTCGGTCCCGCGGTGAGGGCGCTGTTCGGCTCGGCCCGGAACAGCGATGCGCTTCCGGGACAGCTCGGCCTCCACCCGATCGGACGTGTGCCGGTCGTCCGAGGACTTTCGCAACGTCCGCGCGCACGTCCATGGACTCCCGCATGACCAGACATTCGTCTGTTGCGAGCCGCGGGAGCGACAGGGTCGTGTCCAGGCCTTCCAGACACATGGGCGTAACTTCACGCCCCCAAACCAGACCCTGGCTGAAACGCGACACCAATCAGGCGGGAAGGGGTGCGCAGTGCACCGGCCGTCCGAAAGTCGGCGCGGACAGTCGCACCGCAGGGGCGCTGCCGGCCTGTTCATCGGACTCGCGTAGGCGACCGCGACACGCGACGCAAACCGCACCGGGCTCCGCTTCCGGCGCGACGCGCCGCTCTTGCAAGTGCGGCGATTCACGCCACGTCGACCTGCACATCACGCGTTGCTGCCATCCCACCTGCGCCTGATGGGCGTCCCCACATGCACAGGACGACCCGATGAAAGCGCTCACCTACCACGGCACCAAGGACGTCCGCGTCGACACCGTGCCCGATCCCGTGCTGCAGGATGCGGACGACATTCTGCTGCGCGTCACCGCGACCGCGATCTGCGGCTCGGACCTGCATCTGTTCCGCGGCAAGATTCCCGACCTCCACAAGGGCGACATCCTCGGCCACGAGTTCATGGGCATCGTCGAAGACATCGGCGCCGACGTCCAGAACGTACGCAAGGGCGACCGGGTGGTGATTCCGTTCGTCATCGCCTGCGGCGACTGTTTCCACTGCCGCCTGGCGGAGTTCTCCGCGTGCGAGACCACCAATACCGGTGCAGGCGCGGCGCTCAACGCCAAGGGCATCCGCCCACCGGCCGCGTTGTTCGGCTTCAGCCATCTCTACGGCGGCGTACCCGGCGGCCAGGCCGAATACGTGCGCGTGCCCAAGGGCAATGTCGGTCCGATCGTCGTGCCCGACGCGCTGCCCGACGAACAGGTGCTGTTCCTGTCCGACATCCTGCCGACCGGCTACCAGGCCGTGCTCAATGCGCGCGTCACCAAGGGCTCGACGGTCGCGATCTTCGGTGCCGGCCCGGTCGGGCTGATGGCCGCCGCCTGCGCGCGCATGCTCGGCGCCGAGCGCATCTTCATGATCGACCGCTACCAGTACCGCCTCGACTTCGCGGTCGCGACCTACGGCGTGATTCCGATCAATTTCGAGGACACCGACGATCCTGCGGAAGAGATCATCTCGCAGACCAATGGCCGTGGCGTGGACGCGACGATCGATGCCGTCGGCTTCGAGGCCAAGGGCAGCAAGGCCGACACCATCGCCACCCAGCTCAAGCTCGAAGGCAGCAGCGGCGCCGCGCTGCGCCAGTGCATCGCCGCGACGCGTCGCGCCGGCACCGTCAGCGTGCCGGGCGTGTATGCCGGCTTCATCCACGCCTTCATGTTCGGCGACGCCTTCGACAAGGGACTGCGCTTCGAAATGGGCCAGACCAACGTGCAGAAGTACATGCCGGAACTGCTGGAGCACATCGGCGAAGACCGCCTGCAACCCGACGTCATCATCTCGCATCGCATGGCGCTGGCCGATGCGGCCAAGGGCTACGAGCTCTTCGACGGCAAGGAAGACGCCTGCCGCAAGGTCGTGCTGACGCCCTGATCGCTGCCTGCATTTCGATCTGACGCAAACGGCGCCGCGAGGGCGCCGTTTGCGTATGCGGAGCGGCGCTGCGCCTCAGGCGGGACCGGCTTCGGCGCCGCCGCGCTGCAAGGGGTCCGGCAGGGCCTCGCCCTCGTCGACGAAGGCCAGCGCCACGGAATTGAGGCAATGCCGCTCGTGCGTCGGCGGCGGCCCGTCCGGGAACACGTGGCCCAGGTGGCTGCCGCAGCGCGCGCAGACCTCCTCGACCCGGATCATGCCGTGGCTGGTGTCGCGGATCAGGGTGATGTGCGCCGGATCGAACGGCGCGAAGAAGCTCGGCCAGCCCGTGCCCGAATCGAACTTCGCACTCGAGCGGAACAGCGGCAGCGCGCACAGCCGGCAGCAGTAGGTGCCCTCGCGCTTGTTGTCGAGGAACACGCCGCAGAACGGCGCCTCGGTCCCGTGCTGCAGCAGCACGCGGCGCTCGTCGGCGGACAGGCCGGCCTCGAGCGTGGCGCGCTGCCCGGCAGAGGGTGGCGTGAGATCGAAACGGGTCATGGCGATATCCGTCAGTCAGTGGTGTCAGTGGTGCAGGTCGCCACAGGATGGCGACGCCAGGGCCGCGTCTCAACCCGTCGGATGGCCGGAGCGCGGAAACGTTGCCCAGCAGCGAAGGACTTTCCGGTCGGCGACCCGGGTACGGCGGTTGCGCGCGTCCGACCGCGGCGGCGGATCTGCGTCTGCGGATTCGCAGCTTCGCGATGTCGAGCCCGCACCCTGCAAGCGCCTCAGTTCTCAGTCCGTCCGGATGTCGAGCCCTGCCTCCACCAGGTCCGACAGCACCGCCATGTTCCCGACCGGCGACTTCGCGAGCCGCAACGTGCGCAGGCTGGTCATGGATCGCAATGGCGCCACATCCCGTACCTGCGTCTCTTCCATGGTCAGCCAGCGCAGCCTCGGCAGAGTTTCCAGGACGGAGACATCGGCGACGGGCGTTTTCGACAGATCCAGCGTCTCCAGCGAGCGCAAGGACGCCAGCGTCGGCATCGCAGTGAACGAGGTGCCGGCCAGGTCCAGTTCCTCGAGTGCGGTCAACGTCGCGATCATCGAGAAATCTGCGGCACGCGAGTGCCGCAGACTCAGCGCACGCAGACTGCGATGGCCGGCAAGCGGCGACAGGTCGTCTGCGGGCGCGCTGGAGATCGACAGTCGCTCCAGATGATGCAGGCCCGCAAGCGGCGCGAGATCGCCGACCTGCGTGTCGAACAGATGCAGGGTGCGCAGGGACCGCATCCCTGCCACGGCGTCGATGCGCGCGACGCCTGTCGCGCCCAGCGCAAGCGATTCGAGCCTGGCGAGGCCGGCCAGCGGCGCGAGATCGACGATCCGGCTGCCGGCGAGTTCGAGCCGGGTCAGGCCCGTCAGCGCCGCCAGGGGGCTGTAGTCCACGACCTGGCTGTTGGCCAGCGACAGGGTGCGGAGGGTCGCCGCCTTCGCCAACGGGGCGATGTCGGTGAACGGATTGGTACTGAGCATCGCGCTTTCCAGCGCGGGCAGGCCTGCGATCACGGACAGGTCGTCGATCGCGTTGCCCTCGAGATCCAGCGTCTTCAGCAACGGCTTGTCGCGCAGGAACGCAGTGTCGCGCACACCGGCACTGGAGAGGTCGAGATTGCGCAGCGAGGACAACGATGCGAGCGGCGTCAGGTCGCGGACCTGCGTGTCCGACAGCGTCAGCACACGCAGGTCGGACAGCTTCGCGAGCGCGGCGATGTCGCGCACGCGGCTCGTCGAGAGGTACAGCGTCTGCAGGTTCTGCAGTTCCGCCAGGGCGTCCACGTCGACGATCTGCGTGCCGTGGAGATTCAGCGTCTCCAGCGCATGCAGTGTCGACAGCGGCGTGATGTCGCGCACCGCCGTCTCGTACAGGCTCAGCGTCTTCAGCGATTGCAGGCCCGACAACGGCGCCAGATCGGTGACGCCCGACCGGGTGAGGTCGACGAACTCGAGCGACTTCCATGCTGCCAGCGCGGAGAGGTCCTGCAGCTGCGGCAGATGTTTGAGATCGATGGAGGTGCCATCGAATGCGGCGTTGACCGCAATGATGTCGGACGCGGCGAGGCCGGGATTGTCCGCGGCGATGGCCGCCGCCAAGCGGGCGATCCGATCGTTCCGCGAAGACGGCAGATCGCATTGCGGGCGCACGGCCTGGTCATGGACGAAGCCGGTGCGCAGCGCCGCGCCGTGCGCATCCAGCATGGTCACGCGGTAGTAGCCGTGGCCGTCCGGTGTGTGTTCGAGATTCTCGACCCGGAGGCGCTGCCCGTTCGGCATCTGCGCGACCACGGCATGCCTGCTGGCACCCGGCCCGTCCCGCAGGTTGGTGAACCGGCTGGCCGCGTTGCAGACATGCACGGACGCGCCGCGCATCAGCGGCGCGGCCAGCGCGGAGGACACCGCGGACATCAGCAATACCGCGCCAGCGGCCAGACGTTCAATACGCTTCATTGCACCGCTCCCTGGAAATCAATCGATTCGGTGATGCCCGGCCCGCAGCTTCGTCGCCCCGGCGCAGGCCGGGGCCCAGCGACTTCCGTTGTACTCCGCAACAGACTCTGGATGACGCGCCATTCGACCGTTGCAGCGCGTCTCCGGTGTGCGCCGGGACGACGATGCATCCGAGCGCGTCGCTTACTGCAGCATCGGCAGGTTCAGGCCCTGCGCCTTCGCGCAGTCCTTCGCGATGTCGTAGCCCGCATCCGCATGCCGCATCACGCCGGTGGCCGGGTCGTTCCACAGCGCGCGGGCGATGCGCCGGTCGGCGTCCGCCGTGCCGTCGCATCGGTGCCTTCAGTTCGCCATTGCGCACCATCTCGTTGAACGCCAGGCCCAGCCTGTCGCGCACGCCCAGGCCCACCCAGCAGATCCGCGCCGGCAGGCCCTGGTAGGCGATGCGCGTCGCCGCCATGTCCAGCCAGCGGTGCAGGTGCGGATCGTCGGGGATCAGTGCCTTGACCTTGGCATCGGTCCTGGCGATGTCCTCCGGGTCGCCGCTCAGCGCGACCCAGCGGAACGGGCCGATGCCGCGGCAGAACAGCGGGCGCACATAGGCCGGCACGAAGCCGGGGAAATCGAAGGCGTTGGCGCAGCCTTCGTCCTGGGCCATCTGGCGGATGTTGTTGCCGTAGTCGACGGTGGAAATGCCCTGCGCGTGGAAGGCGAGCATCGCTTCGACGTGCACGCGCATCGAGGCCTTGGCGGCGTCGCGCACGGCCTCGGGATTGGCGGACTGCTCGGCGATCCAGCGCTCGACGCTCCAGCCGATCAGCAGGTAGCCGTGCACGGGATCGTGGGCGCTGGTCTGGTCGGTGACGCAGTCCGGGCGCACGCCGCGCCCGACGAGGTCGGGCAGCACCTCGGCCGCAGCGACTTCAAGGCATTGAAAAGCAAGACGCTGGATTCCCGCTTGACCAGGCATTCGTCTGTTGAAAGCCGCGGGAATGACGATCTGAAAGTCTTCAGTCGAGACACGATACTCATCAGGTTGCGGCATTCCGTCGAAGTCGATGCATCGAATATCGCATCGCGTAGCGGCGCCGACTGGTGCGCTGCGGCGTGAGCAAGGCCGCACCGCCGACCTATCCTCGCGACCATGACGCCTCGCCTCCTGTTCGCTGCCGCCTGCGCGGTGGCCCTCGCCAACTGCGCCACGCAGGCCGGATCGGCGCAGGTCGCCGCGCCCGCCTCCGCCGACGCGCCGCAGCGCGTGCTGGTGTTCTCGCGCACCGCCGGCTTCCGCCACGATTCGATTCCGGTCGCGATCGCCACGCTGCAGGCGTTGGGTACGCACTCCGGGCTCGCGGTCGACGCGACCGAGGACGCGGCGCTGTTCAACGATGCCGAGCTGTCGCGCTACGCGGCCGTGGTGTTCGCCAGCACGACGCGCGAGGTACTCGACCCCGTGCAGCAGGCCGCGTTCGAACGCTACGTGGCCGCGGGCGGCGGCTTCATGGGCGTGCACGCGGCCGCCGACAGCGGCTACGCCTGGCCCTGGTACGGCGACCTGGTCGGCGCGTGGTTCGCGCGGCATCCCGACGGCCTGCAGCCGGTGCGCGTGGTGTTCGAGAACGGCGCCGGGCCGGACGGCCTGCGCGAGTGGCGCGTCACCGACGAAATCTACGATTACCGGCGCAATCCGCGTGCGTTCGTGCGCGTGACCGCGTCGATCGATCCTGCCTCGCACCCCGACGGGCGCATGGGCGAGGACCACCCCATCGCGTGGTGCCATGCGAACGCCGGTGGCCGCGCCTGGTACACCGGCCTCGGCCACGATGCGGCGCTGTATGCCGACCCCGTGTTCCGCGCGCATCTGCTGCGCGGCCTGCTGTGGACCGCCGGACGCAGCGACGCCTGCTGAGCGGTCTGCCCATCGGTGGGAGCGCGCTCGCGCGCGAAGAGGCTTTCCCGGGAAGCAGCGGCGTTCGCGGCCAAGGCCGCTCCCACAAACTGGAACGCCCGGCGCAAGCCGGGCGTTCGAAGTGCAGCGTTCGAACGGCTCAGAAGATCGAAGGATCGAGCCTGCGCAGTGCGTCCTTGATATCGGCCGAACCGGTGCGATCGATGTCTTCGCGCGTGTAGACCCGACCGCCTGCGTTGACGCATTCCTGCTCGGCGCGCCTGGAGCGGGCGTTGCGCGCTGCGGTCACACGCGAGCCGGTCTCGCGGATGCAGAAGCGATCCGACGCGCTGGCGCGCTGGCCGCGCTCACGCACGGCTTCTTCTTCCTCTTCCTGCTGCTGCGCGTGTGCGACCTGGGAAACCGCACCGAACGCGAGGCCGGCGAAGATCGCCGCCGTCCACCATGCATGCTTCATCACGCACCTCCCGGTGCAGTCCATCGGTGGCGACACGATACGCGCGATGCGCCGCGGCGTGGTCTGCGGGCGATGAATGTCCAGCCATCGTGTCGACAGCGTTGTGCATCGCTTCATGCGGCTGACTGCGATGCGTCATGTCGCGCCGGTATCCTGTACGGATGCCCCGATCGAACTGTCTGCGCGCGCGTGCGCTGCTCCCGCTGTTGCTGCTGACCGCCTGTGCCACGGTCGGGCCGTCGCCCGAATCCGCCCTTGCGAATCCCCCGGCGCGCGTCGCGGATGCGCGCCCGACGCTCCTGCTGGTCTCGCTCGACGGCCTGCGCCCCGACTATCTCGGCCGCGGCGAAACGCCGCATCTCGATGCGCTGGCGCGCGACGGCGTGCAGGCCTGGATGCGGCCCTCATACCCCTCGCTGACCTTCCCGAACCACTACACCCTGGTCACCGGACTGCGCCCCGACCGGCACGGCCTGATCCACAATGCGATGGTGGATCCGACGCTCGGCGACTTCCGCCTGTGGGACCGCGAGGCGGTCGGCAACGGCGCCTGGTACGGCGACGGCGAGCCGCTGTGGGTAACGGCCGAGAACGCCGGGCTGCGCACCGCGACGCTGTCGTGGCCGGGCAGCGAAGCCCCGGTGCACGGCGTGCGCCCGACACGCTGGTATCCCTTCGACGACACGCGTCCGCTCGGCACGCGCGTGGACACGGTGCTCGACTGGCTGTCGGAACCCGCGGCGACGCGTCCCGCGTTCGCGACGCTGTATTTCGAACACACCGACTCGGCCGGCCACGATTACGGCCCGGATTCTCCGCAGCTGCACGCTGCGCTGCAGGCGGTCGACGCGGCGCTGGGCCGACTGGTCGACCGCCTGCGCACGCGCGGCCTGCAGGACCGCGTGAACCTGGTGGTGGTGTCCGACCACGGCATGGCCGAAGTGCCGCCGGGCCAGGCGATCGCGGTCGAGGACATGGTCACGATGGAAGAGGCGCGCGTGACCTCGACCGGCCAGGTGATCGGCATCGTGCCCAATGCAGGCTTCGAAGCGCAGGTGGAACGCAAGCTGCTCGGCGCGCACGCGCAGTACGACTGCTGGCGCAAGGGCGAGATGCCGGCGCGCTGGCAGTTCGGCACCCACCCGCGCGTGCCGCCGATCGTCTGCCAGATGCACATGGGCTGGGATGCGGTGCCGCGCGATGCGCTGGCACGGCGCCCGACGCACGCCCGCGGCTCGCACGGCTACGACCCCGGGCTGCCGGAAATGCGCGCGGTGTTCATCGCGCACGGACCGGCGTTCCGCCGCGGCGTGACGCTGGACGGGTTCGACAACGTCGACCTGTATCCGATGCTCGCGCGGCTGATCGGGGTGACGCCGGCGCAGAACGATGGGAATGCAGAGACCCTGGTGCCGGCGTTGCGCGAGCCTGCGCGCTGAGACTCGATGCGACATCCATGTCCGAAAACGGCCAGTCCTGCCCATCGGCCGGTGCTAGTCTGCTGGCATGTCGCCCCCTCCCGCCCTCCCCGACACCGCCGTCTGCGAACAGGCGCGCCTGAGCCGGGATGCGCGCTTCGATGGGCTGTTCTTCACCGCGGTGCGCACGACCGGCATCTACTGCCGCCCGGTCTGCCCGGCGCCCGCGCCGAAAGCCGCCAATGTCGTCTACTACCCGAACGCAGCTGCGGCCGAAGCCGCGGGTTTCCGCCCCTGCCTGCGCTGCCGGCCGGAACTCGCGCCGTCGGACGGCCACTGGCATCGCGGCGACGACATCGTCGCGCGTGCACTCGCGCTGATCGAACAGGGCGCCCTGAACGAAGCGCCGCTGGCGGACCTGGCGCAGCGCCTGCACATCGGCGAACGCCAACTGCGGCGGCTGTTCGTCGAGCGTCTCGGCGCCGCGCCGGTCGGCGTGCACGGCACGCGGCGCCTGCTCTTCGCCAAGCAGTTGCTGACCGAAACGGCGCTGCCGATCACCGGGGTCGCGCTCGCGGCCGGCTTCAACAGCGTGCGGCGCTTCAACGCGGTGTTCCAGGACGCCTACCGCATGCCGCCGCGCGACCTGCGCAAGGCGCCGCGCGAATCGACCGGCGATGCGCTGACGCTGCGCCTCGGCTACCGGCCGCCCTATGACCTGCCGGCGATGCTCGACTTCCTGCGTGGCCGGGCGCTGCCGGGCATCGAGGTCGTCGACGAGACCGCCTACACCCGCGTGATCGGCGATGCGGACGCGCCCGGCTGGCTGCGCGTCGATGCCTGGCCGGGCACCCGCGGCGATGCGGCGCCGGCGGCGCTGCGCCTGCAACTGCACGGCTGCCCGCCGTCGCGACTGCAGGACGCCGTGCAGCGCGTGCGCCGCATGTTCGATCTCGACGCGGATCCGGGCACGATCGCCGCGCATCTCGGCCACGACGCGCGGCTGGCGCCGCTGCTGCGCAAGCGCCCCGGCCTGCGCCTGCCCAGCGGCTGGGACGGCTTCGAGATCGCGGTGCGCGCGGTGATCGGCCAGCAGGTCAGCGTCGCCGCCGCGCGCACACTGACGGTGCGGCTGTCGCAGCGCTTCGGCACGCCGCTGCCGGAGACCTTCGCCGCGCAGGGCTTCGCGCATCTGTTTCCGACGCCGGAACAACTCGTCGATGCCGACTTCGACGGCCTCGGCCTGATCGGCAGCCGCATCGCGACGATCCGCGGCATCGCCGCCGCGCTGGGCGACGGCCGCGTGGATTTCGATCGGGCACGCACGCTCGACGACTTCGTCGCCCGCTGGGTCGCCCTGCCCGGCATCGGCCCGTGGACCGCGCAGTACATTGCGTTGCGTGCGCTCGGTCATCCCGATGCGTTCCCTGCCGAGGATCTCGTGCTGCAGAAGACCCTGCCCGGCGACGGCGCCCGCATGACCGCGAAGGCGCTTCACGCGCATGCCGACGCCTGGCGCCCATGGCGCGGCTATGCGGTCTTCCATCTGTGGCGCGAGGCGTCCGCGTCCATGCCCGCGCGCACCGCGCCGTCGACGCGTCCGCGCGCCCGTGCCACCCGGAGTCCATCGCCATGAGTCCAGTCACGATCACGGTCCACACCCGCACCATCGACAGTCCGGTCGGCCCGCTGTTCCTCGCTGCATCCGATGCAGGCCTGCACGCGGTGGAGTTCGCCGGGCACCGGCATCCAGTGCCGCGCGGCGACGGTTGGCGCGACGGTGCGCATCCGGTGCTCGACGCGACCGCGCGACAGCTTGGCGAATACTTCGCCGGCACACGCCGGACCTTCGACCTGCCGTTCGCCGCGCGCGGCACGCCGTTCCAGAAACAGGTCTGGGACGCGCTGACCCGCATTCCCTACGGCAAGACCGCCAGCTACGTCGAACTCGCCCGCATGCTCGGCAAGCCTGGCGCCAGCCGCGCGGTCGGCGCCGCGAACGGCCGCAACCCACTGTCGATCGTCGTGCCCTGCCACCGCGTCATCGGCGCCAGCGGCGCGCTCACCGGCTTCGGCGGCGGCCTGCCGAACAAGCAGTTCCTGCTGACGCTCGAAGGCGCATGGCCGCGGGTGGACCGCCTCCTGTAGGAGCGGCCTTGGCCGCGATGAGCAGTTCCCGGAAAACCCTTTCGCGGCCATGGGCCGCGCCTGCAGGCCCTTCAGCGCGCCTGCGTGAGATGCCCGGCGATCATCCGCCGGAACGGCGCGATGCGCTGGGCGATGCGCAGCGTCGCGCCACGCAGCAATCGTGCTGGCGCGCGGTCGTCGGTATAGAGGCTCGCGACCAGGCCGGTGGCCGCGTACAGCGGCCAGCTCGCTGCGCGGTGCGCACGTGCCCAGCGCTCCAGCAGTCCGGTACCAGCAATGTCGCGGCCGGCCGCGTGAGACTCGCGGATCGCTTGCGCCAGCCGGTCCGCGCCCTGCAGGCCGAGATTGAAGCCGTGCGCGGTGACCGGATGCATGCCGACGGCGGCATCGCCCAGCAGCGCAGCGCGCCCGGCGACGAAACGATCCGCGTACACGCCGACCAGCGGATAGACATGCCGCGTGCCGATCGTCGTCATCGTGCCGAGCCGGTCGCGGAAGCGCTGCTGCATGTCGGCGGCGAACGCGGCATCGTCGAGCGCTTCCACCTCGGCCATCTGCTGCGGCGGCAGCGTCAGCACCACCGAGGCACGGTCGCCGTTGAGCGGCAGCAGGGCGAGCGTCTGGCCCTGGTCGAACCACTCCCACGCGGCGTGATGGTGCGGCCGCGTGTGCGCGACCCGGCACACCAGCATGCGCATGCCGAAATCGCGCGTGCGCGCGCCGATGCCGAGCATGCGCCGCACCGCCGAGAACCGGCTGTCGGCGGCGATGAGCAGACGCGTCCCGACCGTCCGGCCGTCGTCGAGCGACAGCGTCACGCCGTTCGCGTGCTGGACGACATCGCGCACCGCGGCATCGCCATGCACGGTGATGCCGGCAGCGCCCGCGACCGCGTCGAACGCGGCCTGCCGGATGCGCTGGTTGGGCACCAGCCAGCCGAGCTGCGCGCTGCGTCCGTCGCGTGCGGTGATCGTGAGTCCGTCCGTGCGTTCGCCGTCGAGAATGCGCGCGTCGCGGAGTTCGGAGATGTCGGCCGGCTCGAACCGCGCCCACAGGCCGAGGCGCTCGAGGATGTCGCGCGAGGCATGCGTCAACGCGATCTCGCGTCCGTCGAATGCCGGCTGCGCAATGGCGGCGTGGGGTTGACGTTCGAACAGCGCGACCTTCAACCCGCTGCCCGCCAGCGCGCGCGCGAAGCACAACCCGACCGGCCCGGCCCCGACGATGGCGATATCGACCTGCATGCGCGACTCCTGTGTGGATGCACAGGATAGCGGGCGGGCTGTCGGGGCGCGTTGGACACAGGGGCGCCACTGTCCCAAAGGCGATCTCTCTGAGCCCCGTCATTCCGGCGAAAGCCGGAATCCAGTGTCTTCACTGGAGAGATGGCGATGAGCCAAGTCGCTGGATTCCGGCTTTCGCCGGAATGACGAGCGAAAGGTCATCTCGCGCATCAAGGCCATCGCCCCGTCGCGCGCCCTACATTCCCCGGAACCGGTGCACGAACGCCGCACTCACCGGCAACGACTCCCGATGCCCGCGCAGTTCGATCCGCGCCTTGCCGAGCTCGTCGCGGCGCACGCGGTCGATCGTCGACACACGGACCACGGTGCCGCGATGCACCTGCCAGAACATGTCCGGGTCGAGCCCGGCGAGCAGGTCCTTGACCGGCGTGCGGATCAGCGCCTCGCCGTCGGCAGTGACCACGCGCACGTACTTGTCCTGCGCCTGGAAGAACAGCACCTCGTCGATGCCGATCATGCGCACGCTGTCACCGATGCTCGCGCTGATCCAGCGGATCTGGCGTTCGCCCTGCGGACGCAGGCGCGTTTCGAGATCCTCGACCAGCGCCTGCAGATCCCCGGCGGCCGGCTGTCGCAGACGCGCCTGCAGGCGTTCGACCGCGACGCGCAGCCGCGCCGCGGCGACCGGCTTGAGCAGGTAGTCGACCGCGCCGGCCTCGAACGCGCGGATGGCGTATTCGTCGTAGGCGGTGGTGAACACCACCAGCCCGCCACCGGCCGCGACCGCGCGTGCGACGTCGAGTCCGCCGACGCCGGGCATGCGGATGTCGAGGAACGCGACCCGGGGCCGATGTTCGGCCGCGGCCTGCAGCGCGGCGATGCCGTCCTCGCAGGCGGCGACGACCTCCAGTGCCGGCCAGGCGGATTCGAGCATGTCCAGCAGCGCCGCACGCTGCGGGGCCTCGTCCTCGGCGATCAATGCGGTGACGGCGGCCTCGTTCATGCGGGCATGTCCATCGGCGTGCGGATCTCGGCCTGCGCGCCGCCGCCTGCCGCGCCGGTCAGGCGTAGCGACGCATGCGGACCGAACCGGGTCGCCAGTTGATCGCGCACGTTCGCCAGCCCCATGCCGCCGCCGACACCCGGCTGCAGGCCGGACCCGTCGTCGCTGACCGATACATGCAATGCGCGGTCCACCGCCCATGCACGAATAGTGATGCGTCCCGCGCCCGGCTTCGGCTCGATGCCGTGCTTGATCGCGTTCTCGACCAGAGTGATCAGCAGCAGCGGCGGATACGGCAACGCGCGCAGCGTGGCGTCGGCCTCGATGTCGTAGCGCAGGCGGTCGGCGGTGCGCAGGCGCATCAGTTCCAGATAGCGCGCACACAGGTCGAGCTGTTCGCCGAGCGTCGAGCGCAACGCCGCCTCGCCATCGCGCAGGCGTGGAATCGTCGCGCGCAGGTAATCGACCAGCGCATCGAGCGTGGCTTCGGCGCGCGCCGCGTCCTGGCGCACCAGTGCGCGGACCGAGGCCAGCGTGTTGAACAGGAAATGCGGCTCGACCTGCGCCTGCAGCGCGCCGAGCCGCAGTTCGGACTCGCGTTTCTGTGCCTGCAGCGCAGCGAGTTCGCTGCGGTGCCGGCTGTCGGCCAAGCGTCGCTGTTCGCCGAAATATGCGCGCAGCGCCGCGCCGCCGCCGAGCAGGCCATAGATGAAGGCCAGGGTCATGACCTGGATCGCAGCCGCCATCGACCGGGCCGCCGTCGTCTCGTACTGCGCGCGTACGGCCTCGATGTCGAGCGGCGACCTGCCGAGCTCCGCGACCATGAAGGCATCCAGGCGCGTACTCGCCCAAGTGTCGACGCCGTAGGACACCGCGATGCCCGCGCACAGCGCGACCACCACCAGCACCCGTTCGCGTCGCAGCGACAGGCCGAGGTGGCGCAACACAGTCGCGAACAGCGGACCGGCGGTGGTCATCATCATGAAGGCGGCGAACGTGTAGCCCGACGCGGTCAGTGCGCCGCGCGTACTGACCGGCGCGAGCAGCATGGCCAGCAGGGTCAGCACTGCGAACGCGAGGATCACGCTGCCGAACAGCAGCATGCGTCCGGCGAGCCAGTGGCCGCTGAAGACCGGATAGCGGCGATAGCGGGTCCACAGGTAATCGCCGCCGACAACGACCTCATCGGGCAGGGGCTGTTGCAGCGGCACGGCGGGCGGGCGCATCGCTTCGCCCTCAGCCGCGCGGGCCACGCAGCACCTGACCGCCCTGGTGCAGCTCGAGTGCGTCGACGTCGCCATCGGCCCCGCGCCGGAAGCGCAGTTCGATCCCGAAGGCGGGCGCGGCGAAGGTGTCGGCGCCGGTCGCATCGAGCGCGAACGCGCCCTGCCCGGTGGCCTGCGCACGCAGCCGGCCATCGGCCGCGTCGACCTTCAATGCGAAGCCCGGCATCAGGGTGTAGCTGCCGGCGTAGTCGTCGACCGATACGTCGGCGACCGGCACTGCGGCCGGCGCGGTGTCGGTCACGCGCGTCGCCGGGATCGCACCGCCGCCCTGGTGCCAGACGAAGCTGTAGCTGCCGTCCGCTGCGCGCTTCGGCGACAGCAGCGCGTCAAACTGCACGGGAAAGAAATCCCCCGCATCGTCGTAGCCCAGTTCGAAGACCGGCTGTCCGGCGGGATGGATCGTCAACGTATCGTCCTTGCGCGCCAGTTCGATCTGAAGGCCGGTGCCCAGACGCCAGGTGCCGACGAGTCCGTCGACGAGTGCCGCTGGCGGCGTCGCGAGCTTGCGCGGCTTGCCCAGCGGCACCGACGGATCGAGCAGATGCACGCCCAGGCTGCCGAGGCCGCCGAGCGCGGTCAGCGCGGTGTCCGAGAGGATCACGACACCGCGCTTCTGCGCAGGATCGAAGCCGACCAGCGACGAGAATCCACCCGTGCCGCCTTCGTGCATCAACACGCTGCGACCGGCCAGCGGCACGATCATCCAGTGCATGGCCATTGGCGACTGTTGCGAGACCGGCTGCTGGCTCGCCTGCAAGGCCGCGAGGACCGGCGCGGCGTCCGCAACGTCGGCGTGGCCCAACTGGGCCTGCACGTAAAGCACCATGTCGTCGAGCGTGGCGCGCACGCCGCCGACGCCGGCCATGTCGCCGGGAATCGTCCAGGGTGGGGTCTCGCTGCCGTTGGGCAGATGTCCGGCCGCCGCGCGCACGCCATCGGGCCGCTGCGCGATGTAGGCACCCTGCATGCCGAGCGGCGAGAACAGGCGCGCGTCGATCAGGGCTTCGAACGGCTGGCCGGCGCGCTGCGCGACCGCATACGACAGCAGCATCGAGGCGAAGTTGGAATACTCGAACTGCGCGCCCGGCGCGCGCGCCAGGGTCACGTCGCCGAGCGAGGCGAGCAGCGCTTCGGGCGTCAGCGCCGCGTAGGGATCGGCGGCGTCGGCGACCTGCATCCGCGCCGGCAAGGCGGGCAGACCCGACGTGTGGGTCACGACGTGGCGCAGCAGGATCGGCTGGCCTTCGAAGTCCGGCACCGGCGTGCCTGCGGGCAGAGATGCCGACAGCGGATCGTCGAGCGAGGCCTGGCCGTCGGCGATCAGCTGCGCGAGCAGCGCCGCGGTCATCGTCTTGCTGACCGAGCCGATCTCGAACGCGCTGTCGGCGCCGACACGCGGTGTCGCCGTGCCGTCGGCGCAGCGATAGGTCCGCGCCACCGTGTCGCCATCGACCACCGCGACGGCGAAGCACGCGCCGGTGCGATCACCCGTCAGGCGCTGATCGACGATGCCGGCGAGTCCGGCGTCGGTCATCGCGGACGCGCCGCCACTGACGGCGAGCATCGCGGCGAAGGTCAATGCGTTCGGCAACATGCGGATCTCCTGTCCATTGGCATGGTGCCATGCTGCGCACGGCAGGCCGTCCGTGCCGGGATTTGCGACGGAACGCCCGATCGCGGGGATGACCGCCTTTTTTGGGGTTCTACGCAAACGCCGAGACACGCGATCTGGCTGCAGGAGCGCGCTTGCGCGCGAAGGGGCTTCACTCGTAAAGCATCGCGCGCAAGCGCGCTCCCATACCGCAGGCATTGGACTACGCCAGCAGACGCCGTATCGCTTCCGCATATCCGCGCGCTGCGTTCTCCTGCAGCGCATGCCGGCCGTCGGCGACGACCTGTCGCCCGGCGACATGCACGTCGCGCACCAGCGGCCGGTTGCCGGCGAACAGCCAGCGGTCGAGCACATCGCGTTCCGTCGCGCCGGCGAGCAGCGGTGCATCGGCATCGAGCACGACCGCGTCGTCGTGCGCAGCGAAGCCGGTGGATGCCGCGGCACTCGCCTGCACCCCCGCGAACAGGGTCGCCCCGACGCTGGGCGTGTGCTCTGCGACCGCGATGTTGCGGCGTCGCGTGACCAGGCGCTGGCCGTATTCCAGCCAGCGCAGTTCCTCGACCGGGGAGACCGAGATGTGCGAGTCCGAGCCGATGCCCCAGGCGCCGCCGGCATCGAGGAATTCGCGCAACGGGAACAGGCCGTCGCCGAGATTGGCTTCCGTGGTCGGGCACAGCGCGACGGTCGCGCCACTGCGGGCGATGCCGGCGACTTCGGCATCGTCGAGATGGGTCGCGTGTACCAGCGTCCAGCGCGCGTCGACCGGGGCATGGTCGAGCAGCCAGGCGACCGGGCGCGCACCGCGCAGCGCGATGCATTCCTCGACCTCGGGCACCTGCTCGGCGATGTGGATGTGCATGCGCGCATCGCCCGGCAGCGCCGCCAGCACTGCGTGCATCGCATCGGCCGGCACCGCGCGCAGGCTGTGCAGTGCGCAGCCGACGCGCAGCGTGTCGTCCTGGCGCGCATGGAGATCGGAGAACAGCCGCAGATAGCCGTCGATGTCGTGACCGAAGCGCCGCTGCCGCTCGCCGAGTGCTCGACCGTCGAATCCGCCGGTCATGTACAGCACCGGCAACAGTGCCAGGCGGATGCCGGTGGCACGCGCGGCGTCGATCAATGCATCGGCCATCGCGCTGGCAGGTGCGTACGGCACGCCGTCGGGCGCGTGATGGACGTAGTGGAACTCACAGACGGTCGTGTAACCGGCCTCCAGCATTTCGACGTAGAGCTGCGTGGCGACGGCGCGCAGGCCGTCGGGATCGAAACGCCCGGCCATCCGGTACATGGTCTCGCGCCAGGTCCAGAACGAGTCGGCGGGATCGGTCTGCACTTCGGCCAGCCCGGCCATCGCCCGCTGGAACGCATGCGAATGCAGGTTCGCGATACCGGGCAGGCGCCAGCCGGCAGGCGTGCGCTGGACGTGGATCGCGGAAACATCGTGCATCGGGCCGGCTCCTCGAAAAGGTGTGCGGTAGGCTAGCCGGTCTTCCGCCCGGGAACATCCGATGTCTCCAACTTCGATCGCGCTGCTGGGTGCACTGGTCGCCGTGGCCGGTGGCCTGGTGGCGGTACTCGCCGGCGTATCCGCGACCCGCAAACGACAGTCCGACACGCAGTCCGGCGGCAATGGCGGCGCGGTCGAGGGCGGGTCACAACACGGACGCCATGACGGCAGCGACTCCAGTGCTGACGGCGGCGATGGAGGCGGCGGTGGCGACTGAATCCTGGGATGGCCTGCTGCTGGGCGCGACGCTCGCCGCATTGGCCGACGACAGCGGCTACGGCCTGATCGAAAACGGTGCGCTCGGCTGGCGCGACGGCGTGATCGTCCATGCAGGGCCGCGCAGCGGGCTGCCGGCTGACGCCGAGTCGGGTGCCGATCTGGTCATCGAGACGGACGGCCTGGTCACGCCCGGCCTGATCGACTGCCATACGCATGCGGTGTTCGCGGGCAACCGCGCTGCCGAGTTCGAACAGCGCCTGCAGGGCGCGAGCTACGAGGAGATCGCCCGCGCTGGCGGCGGCATCGTTTCGACCGTGCGCGCGGTGCGCGAGGCCGACGAGGACGCATTGCTCGCGCAGTCGCTGCCGCGCGCGCGTGCGCTGGTCGCCGATGGCGCGACGACGCTGGAGATCAAGTCCGGCTACGGCCTCGACTTCGACAACGAACGCAAGATGCTGCGCGTCGCGCGGCGTCTCGGCGACGTGCTCGGCATCACCGTGCGCACGACCTTCCTCGGCGCGCATGCCCTGCCGCCGGAGTTCGCCGGTCGCGGCGACGCCTACATCGACGCGGTCTGCGACTGGTTGCCGCGTCTGCACGGCGAAGGCCTGGTCGATGCGGTCGACGCATTCGCCGAGCGCATCGCCTTCAGTGTCGAACAGACGCGCCGCGTATTCGACGTCGCACGCTCGCTCGGCCTGCCGGTGAAGCTGCACGCCGACCAGCTCAGCGATGGCGCGGGCGCCGCGCTGGTGGCCGAATTCGGTGGCCTGTCGGCCGATCATGTCGAACACACCTCGCCCGCCGGCGTTGCCGCGATGGCGGCGGCGGGCACCGTCGCGGTGCTGCTGCCGGGCGCGTTCCACGTGCTGCGCGAAACCACGCTGCCGCCGCTCGATGGGTTCCGCGCGGCCGGCGTGCCGATGGCGGTCGCGACCGACTGCAATCCGGGCACGTCGCCGCTGCTGTCGCTGCGCCAGGCCATGCAGCTGTCGTGCACGCATTTCCGGTTGACGCCGGAGGAAGCCCTGCGCGGCGCGACCGTGCATGCGGCGCGCGCGCTCGGGCTGTGCGACCGCGGCACGCTGGCGGTCGGTCAGCGCGCGGATTTCGCCTGCTGGCAGGTCGCGCAGCCGGCCGAACTCGTCTACTGGCTCGGCGGTCCGTTGCTGGCGATGTCGTTCGCCGGCGGCAAGCGTCTGGCCTGAAGCCGAAAACCATGCCCTGAAACGCGAAAGCCCCGCGGATGCGGGGCTTTCGACGCGCGGCGGGCCCGGAACTCAGGCCTTCTTCGCGACGGCCTTCTTCGCCGGCGCCTTGGCGACGGTCTTGCTGCCGGCGGCCTTCTTCGCGACCGGTGCGGTCGCGGTGCCGGTGGCCTTGATGAGGCCCTTCGAGCGGCTGTTGCCGTAGCTCGAGTTGTAGCGCTTGCCCTTGAGAGTCTTGCGGTCGCCCTTGCCCATTACTGTGCTCCTGGAGTGCTGCGTGTTGAATGCGTTCGACGCGTAAGTGCGCCGCCAGGAGCGTGGGCGGCAGAAATGTTCGAGGCGAAAAGTTCGCTGCGCCAGGCCAGATTTGACCAGCTTCGCTGTTGCAGAGCATTTCGCCGGTTTGCAGGCTCGTAGTGGTGCTACGGGCCAAAAACCGGCGGAAGCGCTTCACAACAGCGAAGCTGGTCAATCTGGACCGTGCAGCGGGCTTTGCAGCCCGGACGATTTCTGCCGCCCATGCTCCTAGGGCGCACAGGACCGCGGATTCTAGCACGCGGGCCGAACTGTGAAGCCGCTCAGCGCCCCGCGCGGGCGTGGGTCAGGCGCAGATTCAGCAGATGCGCGCCGGCCAGCAGCAGGCCACCGATGGTCATCACCACGGCGTGGGTCGCGGTGTGGTCGTGCAGGTGCGTGAATGCGCCGGCCCAGACCAGCGCCAGGCCCGGAATCAACAGCGCCCAGGCATGGAAGGCGCGATGTCGGCGCCAGCCCAGGGTCAGCGTGGTCGCGCCCAGCAGCGTGGCGAACACGACGAAGGCCTGGTCGATGTCGACCCAGCCGCCCACGCTCAGACCGAACGCCGGCAGCAGCGCCAACGCCACCGGCAGCAGTGCGCAATGGATCGCACAGAGGAGCGATGCGGCGAAGCCGACCCGGTCGGCGCGTTGCAGGGTGGAATCGTGTGCGGCCATGTCTTTTGGGGGATGCGGGGATTTTCGTAACATTATAACATTCCCTCTTCATCCACCAGTGTACTGCATCCGCAATGACCCAGAGCCGCCGCTCCGTCCCCGTTCCGACCCGCCTCGCCATCGCCGTGGCCCTGCTGCTGCCGGCCACCGCGTTCGCCCAGTCCACCGGTCGGGCCCCTGCGCATCCGACCACGCTCGACCGCGTGCAGGTCACCGCCGCCCCGCTCGGCGGCGACGCCGAAGATCTCGCGCATCCGGTGGAGGTGCTGCATGGCGACGCGCTCGAGGATCGAAAGGCCGGCAACCTCGGCGACACCGTGTCCTCGCTGCCCGGCGTGCAGAGCGGCTTCTTCGGCACCGGCGTCGGCAGGCCGATCATCCGCGGCCAGGAAGGCCCGCGCGTGCAGGTGCTCTCGGGCGGCATCGGCAGCATGGACGCCTCGACGGTCAGCGCCGACCACGCGATCGGCATCGAGCCCTTCCTCGCCGACCAGATCGAAGTGCTCAAGGGTCCGGCCAATCTGTTGTATGGCAGCGGCGCGATCGGCGGCGCGGTCAACGTGGTCGATGGGCGCATCGCGCGAGAAGTGCCGGCGCGCCCGATCAGCGGCCGCGCCGAACTGCGCGCCGCCAGCGGCAACGACGAGCGCAGCGGCATGTTCCGCTTCGACGGCGTCAGCGGCGACACCCTCGTGCTGCATGTCGACGGCCTGATCCGCAACACCGGCGACGTCGACATCCCCGGCTTCGCCCAGGTGCCTGAAGACCACGACCACCAGCACGCGGAAGAAGAGAACGTCTTCGGCACCCTGCCCAACAGTTCGATCCGCACGCGCGCCGGCGCGGTCGGCGCGACGTATTTCGGCGAGCGCGGCCATCTCGGCGTCGCGGCCAGCACCTATCGCACCAACTACGGCCTGCCGGACGGCGCGCACGTGCATGCGGAGGAAGGCGGCCATGACCACGACCATGATCACGAAGAGGACGGCCACGACGAACAGGGTTCTGTGCGCATCGACATGGTGCAGAACCGCGTCGACCTGAAGGGTGGCCTCTACGATCCGCTGCCGTTCCTCAGTGCATTGAACGTGCGCGCGGCCCACAACGACTACGAGCACGTCGAACTCGAAGGCGGCCTTGCTGCCACGCGCTTCACCAGCAAGGGCACCGAGGCGCGCGTCGAAGCCGTGCAGAACACGTACAACGGCTGGAACGGCGCGTTCGGCCTGCAGATCGGACATGTCGATTTCAGCGCGGTCGGCGAAGAGGCCTTCGTGCCGCCGAGCGTGACCGACACCCTCGGCCTGTTCGTCGTGCAGGAGAAGGAATTCGGGCCGGCGAAGCTCGAGCTGGGTGGCCGCCACGAGCGTGTCGAGATCGATCCGATCGCCGACGCATCGCGCAAGTTCAGCGCCAGCAGCCTGTCGGGCGCGGCGATCTGGCACCTGTCGGACGTGTTCGACCTGCGCTTCGGCGCCGACGTCTCCGAGCGCGCGCCGACCAACGAGGAACTGTTCGCCGCCGGCCCGCACATCGCCACGCGCTCGATCGAGATCGGCGATGCCGACCTCGACACCGAGCGTGGCCAGCGCCTCGAAGTCGGCCTGCACGCGCACACCGGCCGCGTCGAGTTCAAGGCCGCCGTCTACCAGACGCAGTTCAAGCGCTTCACCTACCTCACCGATACCGGCATCGCCGAACAGGGCCTCCCGGTACGGCTGTGGACCCAGGGCGATGCGAGCTTCCGCGGCGCCGAGGCCGAGGCGAAGTTCCACCTGCTCGAATCCGATGCCGGGGATTTCGACCTACGCGTGTTTGGCGATGTCGTGCGTGCCGAGCTCGACGGCAGCGGCAGCCGCACGGTGCGGTTCGCGGTGCCGCACGGCGACCACGCGCACAACTACGAGACCGACATCGCGCTGGGCGGCAACCTGCCGCGCATCGCACCGTCGCGCATCGGCGCCGACCTCAACTGGACCCTCGGCGGCTGGCGCGCGAACGTCGGCGCGGTGCGCTACCAGAAGCAGGATCGCGTGGCCGCGCTCGAAGAGCCGAGCCCCGGCTACACGCTGGTCAATGCCGGTGTCGCCTGGCGCATCGGCGAAGCCGATGGCACCCAGTGGGAGCTGTTCCTCGACGGCCGCAACCTGACCGACCGCGAGGCCCGCCCGCACACCTCGCTGCTGCGCGACTACGCGCCGCTGCCGGGGCGGACCGTCGCCGGCGGCATCCGGGTGTTCTTCTGATCGATCCGGGCCACCGGCCCGGGTATGCGTCCCTCCAGCGACGCGCATCGTCACCGCCCCGCACCGGTCGCCGGTGCGGGGGCCTTCTTTTCGGAGGCGCCCCCACACGATCCGGCGTGCCACTCGAATTAGGTGTATATACATCCAAAATCCGATGCAGATACACGCAATGGTCGATTCCGCGCTCCATCCGCTCGACTCCCCTGCCTTCGGTTGCAGCTGCCATCGACTGCGCAAGCTGAGCCGGATGATGACCCAGCGCTACGACCAGGCACTCGCGCCGGCCGGGCTCAACGTCAACCAGTACGCGATCCTGCGGCGCGCGCAGATCCAGCCACGCACGGTCGGCGAACTCGCCACGACGCTCGGCATGGAACGCAGCACGCTTAGCCGCGACCTCAAACATCTGGTCGCCGCCGGCTGGGTACGCCTGCAGCGCGATCCCGACGACGCGCGCCAGCGCCGGATCGAAGTCCTGCCCGCGGGCTCCGCGGTGATCGAACACGCCGAGCCGCTGTGGCGCGCGACCCAGGTGCAGGTCGAGGCGCTGATGGGCGTCGACGAGGTCGGCCGCCTGCACGCGGTACTCGATCGCGTGACCCGGAAGCTCGCGGCATGAGCGCGCCCGTCACCTCCCGCTGGTGGCCGCTGGTGCTGGCCGCGACCGCGATGATGATGATCACGATGGGCATCCGGCAGTCGCTGGGCCTGTTCGTGCAGCCGATCGCCGCCGACACGGGCCTCGGCATCGCCGCGATCAGTTTCGCGCTGGCCGTCGGCCAGTTCGTCTGGGGCGCGGTGCAACCCGTGTTCGGCGCGATCGCCGACCAGCGCGGCAGTGGCCGCGTGCTGGTAGTCGGCGGCGTGCTGCTGGTCACCGGCATGGCCGCTGCGCCGTTCTTCGCGTCCGAATGGGGCCTGCTGCTGACGCTCGGCCTGATCAGCGCGGCCGGCGCGGGCGCGGGCAGCTTTTCGATCCTGATCGGCAGCACCGCGCGCGTGATTCCGGCCGGGAAGCGCTCGATGGCCTCGGGCGTGGTCAATGCCGGCGGCTCGTTCGGCCAGTTCCTCTACGCACCGTTCGCGACCGCGGTGATCGGCGCGTTCGGCTGGGCCGCGGCCGCATGGGCAATGGCGGCGACCGCACTGGCGACGCTGCCGCTGGCCTGGCCGCTGCGCCGTCGCAAGCTGCCGCCAGCGGCACCCGGAACGGCAGCACTTCCCATCCCGGACGACGACATCGGCCTGCGCGCGCAACTGCGCATCGCCCTGCGCGACCACAGCTACTGGCTGCTGCACCTGGGCTTCTTCACCTGCGGCTTCCACATCGCGTTCCTGGTCACGCACCTGCCGACCGAGATCGCGATGTGCGGCCTGTCGGCCGGCGTGTCGGCGATGGCGCTGTCGCTGATCGGGCTGTTCAACATCGTCGGCAGCATCGGCGCCGGCTGGCTCGGCCAGCGCTACCGCATGAAGTGGCTGCTGACCGCGATCTACGCCAGCCGCGCGGTGATGATCCTCGTCTACGTGCTGTCGCCGCCGACCCCGACCACCTTCATGCTGTTCGCGATCGGCCTGGGCATGAGCTGGCTGGCGACCGTGCCGCCGACCGCGGGCCTCGTCGGCAAGCTGTTCGGGCCGCGCTATCTGGCGACGCTGTTCGGCCTGACCCTGCTCTCTCATCAGACCGGCGCGTTCTTCGGCGCGTGGCTGGGCGGCGTCGCGGTTGCGAAGACCGGCTCGTACCTGTGGGTCTGGTACGCCGACATGGCGCTGGCCCTGCTGGCGGCCGCGTCCAATCTGCCGATCCGCGAGGCGCGGCCCACGTTCGCGACGAAAGCCGTCTGATGGCCGGATCGGATCACGCTGGTCCGGGCGTACCTGTACCGCCCGCGACCATGTCCATCAACCGTGTGCTGACGAAATCGATGAACACCCGCAGTTTCGGCAGCACGTGCCGGCCGGATGGCCACAGCAGGTGGAAGTTGCCGGCGGCATCGAGGTGCGCGTCCAGCACCGTCACCAGTCGCCCGTCCTGCAGGGCCGCGCGCGCCGAATAGTCGGGGACGTAGGCGATGCCCCGCCCGCGGATCGCGAAACACACGCGCGTCTCGACGTTGTTGCACACCATCGATTCGGGAATGCGGAACTGCTCGGGTGCGTCGCGCAACGGCCAGGTCTCGAGACGACCAGTGCTGGGATAGCGGTACTGCAGGCAGACATGGCCGGCGATATCGGCCGGCGTCTGCGGCGTGCCGCGCGCGCGGAGATAGTCGGGCGATGCGACCAGCCGCCGCTGGAACCGGCCGATGTAACGCGCGGCCAGACGCGAGTCGGACGGCTCGCCGACACGCAGCACCGCATCGAATCCTTCCTCGATCACGTCGACCACGCGATCGGTGAAATCGAGATCCAGCACCACGTCAGGATACGCGGCCATGAAGTCGGCCAGCATCGGCAGCAGCGGCTCGCTGACCAGCGGCAGGCTGATGCGCAGGCGTCCCTGCACGCTGGCGCGCTGCGCGCTCAGTTCCGCCTGCGCGGCGTCGGCTTCGGCGAGGATCCGGCGGCAACGCAGCAGGAACATCCGGCCCGCGTCGGTGAGGGTTACGCTGCGCGTGCTGCGGTGGAACAGCCGGACACCCAGGCCGCGCTCCAGCCGCACGATGCTCTTGCCGACCGCGGCCGCGGACACGCCGAGCACACGACCGGCCTCGACGAAACTCCGCTGTTCCGCGGCATGGACGAACACGTTCAGGCTGCCGAGGCTGTCCACGGATCCACTCGCATTGCGGACATCGGCGTCCACGGTGAGTGGAACTCTAGCCGTCTTTATCGGCCATGGACGAGACAACACGATGACGCAGCTTTCCACCATTGGCCCAGCTCATGCCGCATCGCCGCCCCATCCTCTTCGGTTCCCTGCTTCCGCCTCCGTGCGGATTCGCGTTCACCGTCCACCTGCCTGCACGCGCAGGCAGGACACGCCACGCCATCGCGTTCGTTCGGCGCGCCGCGTCATGAGCACGTCCCAGTGCGCCGTCGTCGACGCACCCGCCGATACGGACACGTCGCCAAGATTTCCGTTCGCCGGCCTGCTGGCGCTGGCCTGCGCCGGCTTCGTCACGATCCTCACCGAAGTCCTGCCGGCGGGCCTGTTGCCGCAGATGGCGGCGGGCCTCGGCATACGCCCCGCGTGGGTCGGCCAGCTGGTGACGGTCTACGCGCTGGGTTCGCTGCTCGCCGCGATTCCGCTGGTGGTCGCCACGCGTGCCTGGCCGCGGCGCCGCCTGCTGCTGCTCGCGATCGCCGGTTTCCTCGTCGCCAATACGCTCACCGCCCTCTCACCGCTCTACTGGCTGACGCTGTGCGCGCGCCTCGTCGCCGGCGTCAGTGCCGGCCTGTTGTGGGCCCTGCTCGCAGGCTTCGCCAGCCGCCTGGTCCCGCCCGCGCAACAGGGCCGGGCGATCGCGGTGGCGATGGTGGGCACGCCGCTCGCCCTGTCGCTCGGCATCCCGGCCGGCACCCAACTGGGCGAGCTCCTCGGCTGGCGCTGGACCTTCGGCCTGATGACGCTGCTCAGCCTGGGGTTGCTGGTCTGGGCACGCCTGGCGTTGCCCGAGTTACCGGGCGAGCGCAGCCAGGGCGCGCCGCGCCTGCGCGCGGTGATCGCGCTGCCCGGCATCGGCCAGGTCCTCACGGTGATGCTGCTCTACGTGCTGGCGCACAACCTGCTCTACACCTACATCGCGCCGCTGGTCGCGCTGTCGGACGGCGCGCTGCCGATCGCACGTGCGCTGCTGCTGTTCGGTGTGACGTCGATGCTGGGAATCTGGGCGATCGGCGCCCTGATCGACCGCTGGATGCGACCGCTGGCGTTGATCAGCGTGGCCCTGTTCGTGCTCGCCGCAGTCCTGTTCGCGGTCTGGCCGGGGACGCCAGCTGTCGCGGCAGCCGCGATCGGCATCTGGGGCCTGGCCTTCGGCGGCGTCGCCACGCTGTTCCAGACCGCATTGGCGCGCCGCGCGGGCGCGTCGGCGGACCTGGCGCAATCGCTGCTCGTCACCGGCTGGAACCTCGCCATCGCGGGCGGCGGCCTGCTCGGCGGCCTGCTGCTCGACCGCGTCGGCGCACAGAGTCTCGCGTTCGCGGCGTTGCCGCTGTTGCTGCTGGCGGGTGCGGCGTCCCTGCCCCGGCAGGGCTGGCGCTGACGAAGTGGCGGACCGGGCCGGCTGGCCCACGCCGCACCCCTATCAGATCAGGCGTCCGCGCACTGCGCGCAAAGCCCGTGCACTTCAAGCGTCTGCGCCTGCGGCACGAACCCCAGTGCGCGTGCGCGCTCGTCGAGCGAGGCGACGACCGCCTCGTCCTCCAGTTCCACCGCGCTGTGGCAGCGGTCGCAGATCAGGAACGGCACCGAATGCTGCGCGGTGCTCGGGTGGTGGCAGGCCACGAAGGCATTGACCGACTGCAGCTTGTGGATGAAGCCGTTGGCCAGCAGGAAATCCAGCGCGCGATACACCGTCGGCGGCGCCGCCGCGCCCGGACCGTCGCCCTCGCGCACCTGGTCGAGCAGGTCGTAGGCCTTCAGCGGCCTGCCCGCCTTGGCGATCAGCCCGAGCACATGCGCGCGGATCGGCGTCAGCCGCAGTCCGCGTTCGCTGCAGGCGTGCTCCACCGCACGGACGAAGCCCGCGGCATCGTCGACGTGGTGGTGCGGATCCGTGCAGGTGTGGTCGTGCTTGGCCATCCGCCCATGATGAGTGCGGGGACCGGGGGACTCAAGCTTGCCAGGGGCTTTCGCGTGGATGCCCCGGACCCGCAGCCGCACTTGCGGATGCGCTTGCCATCACCGTGGTCGTGGCTGGATGCAACACCGGGCCGCCGCCCGGGCGCGCAGCCCGCCCGGCAACGTCATGTCCAGACGAGACGGGCGCCACGCGCCTGCAAAGCTTGCGGCTGCAACGTTCGGCGCGCCCCGCCGCCGCTGCTAGCATGCAGCCATGCAATCCGCTCCCAACCTCGTGCTCGTCGGACCGATGGGCGCCGGAAAATCCTCGATCGGCCGACGCCTCGCGGCGCGGTTCGGCGTGGCCTTCGTCGACCTCGACCACGAGATCGAGCTGCGCACGGGGGCGCGGATCGCGACCATCTTCGAATGCGAAGGCGAGGCTGGTTTCCGGGCGCGCGAGCGGGCGACGCTGATCGAGATCCTCGCCGGCAGCGGCCAGGTGATCGCGACCGGCGGCGGCGCGGTGCTCGATCCAGACAACCGCGCGGTGTTGCGGTCACGCGGTTTCGTCGTGCACATGCATGCCGACGTCGACGCCCAGCTCGCGCGGCTGGCGCGCGACCGCACGCGGCCGCTGCTCGCCGGCGAAGACCGCGCCGGCGTGCTGCAGCGCCTCGCCATCGAACGTGCGCCGCTGTACGCCGACGCCGCGCATCTTCGCTTCGACACCGGGCCGCACGCCTGCATCGAAGCTGCCGCCCAGCTCGGCCATCTGGTCGCGGCGCACTGGCGGCCGCCGGCCGGCAGTGTCGAGACACCGTATTCCGACGACGCTGCCGACGTGGCGTCGACGCACGCATCATGAGCCGCGCCGCACACCTTGCGCCGGCCGTTTCCCCCACCTGTATCCGGATCGCATGACCACCAATGCCCGAGAGGTCGCCGTCGCCGGCGACACGCCCTACACCATCCATATCGGTCCCTCCCTGCTCGACGACGGCACGCTGCTGGCGCGCAGCGTGCGCGGTCGCGACGCGATGCTCGTCAGCGATGCGCACGTCGCGCCGCTGTATGCCGATCGCGTCGCCGCCGCGCTGCAGGCCGCGCGCCCGAACCTGCGCATCCATCGGCACGTGTTGCCGCCGGGCGAAGCGGCCAAGACGCTCGCGCATTTCGCCGAAGTGACCATCGCGCTCGCGGATGCGCGCATGCGACGCGACGCGGCGCTGTTCGCCCTCGGCGGCGGCGTGATCGGCGATCTCGCCGGCTTTGCCGCGGCGTGCTGGATGCGCGGGATCGATTGTGTGCAACTGCCGACCACGCTGCTGGCGATGGTGGATTCGTCGGTCGGCGGCAAGACCGCGGTCGATCTGCCGCAGGGCAAGAACCTCGTCGGCGCCTTCCATCCGCCGCGCGCGGTGATCGCCGACACCGCCGCGCTGCGCACGCTGCCCGCCCGCGAGCTGCGCGCCGGTCTGGCCGAAGTGGTGAAGTACGGCGCGCTCGGCGATGCGGATTTCCTCGACTGGCTCGACGACCACGCCGACGCGCTGCTGGCGATGGACGATGCGGCCCTGACCGAGGCCATCGCCCGCAGCTGCGCGCACAAGGCGGCGATCGTCGCGCGCGATCCTTTCGAACATGGCGAACGCGCCCTGCTCAATCTCGGCCACACCTTCGGCCACGCGATCGAGACCGAACAGGGCTACGGCGGCCTCAACCACGGCGAGGCGGTGGCGGTCGGCATGGTCCTGGCCGCCCGGCTGTCGGAAGCGCTGGGCCTGGCGCCGGCGGCGGACACGCGGCGTCTGCGCGATCTGCTGGTGCGCCTGCAGTTGCCGGTCGCCGTGCCGGCCGGGCTCGATCCAGAGCGCCTGCTCGCGCATATGCGCCTGGACAAGAAGGCGGTCGCTGGCGGCCTGCGCTTCATCGTCTGGCGCGGCGCCGGGCGCGCGGAAGTGCTGGGCGACGTGCCGGAACCGGCGGTACTGTCGGTGCTGCAAGAGGCCTGAACACGCCACGCCGTACAATTCGGGGCAGTCTCCGGATACGACCATGGCCACGACGCACCAATCCGATCGCTCCAACAATCACCGCGCCACTCTCCACGCCTCGTTGAGGCCGACGCCGCTGCGCGGCGCAGCCTGACGCGTCTCATGCGCCTGTTCCTGCAGCAGCACCCCGTCGGCCACGAATCCCCGCGATTCGTGCAGCTGACCTTGCAGCCCGATCTGCTCGGCGGCTGGGTGCTGTTGCGCGAGACCGGCCAGGTCGGCGGCCGCAGCACGCTGCGGCGCGACCAGTTCCTCGACCAGTCCAGTGCGATCAAGGCGCTCGAAGCCGCGCGCGATGCGCAGCTCAAGCGCGGCTTCCAACTGATGTTCGCCCGCGGCAGCGACGCGCCGGCCTGACCGCGCGACCACCGCCTCCACCAGGAAATCCCAGTCCCGATGTCCGCCGTCCTGAAGAACGACCGCTTCCTCCGCGCCCTCCGCCGCGAGCCCGTCGACCGCACGCCCGTCTGGCTGATGCGCCAGGCCGGCCGCTACCTGCCGGAGTACCGCGCATCGCGCAAGGCGGCCGGCAGCTTCCTGGCGATGGCGAAGACGCCCGATCTCGCCTGCGAGGTCACGCTGCAGCCGCTGGCGCGCTTCGACCTCGACGCGGCGATCCTGTTCTCCGACATCCTGACCATTCCCGATGCGATGGGCCTGGAGCTGTACTTCGTCGAAGGCGAAGGCCCGAAGTTCCGCCACCCGGTGCGCGACGCGGCCAGCATCGCGAAGCTCGGCGTGCCGGACATGGAGACCGGACTGCGTTACGTCATGGACGCGGTGCGCACGATCCGCCGCGAACTCGACGGCCGCGTGCCGCTGATCGGCTTCTCCGGCAGTCCCTGGACGCTGGCCTGCTACATGGTCGAAGGCGGCGGCAGCAAGGATTTCGCCCGCATCAAGGCGATGGCGCTTAACGATCCGAAGGCGCTGCACGCGCTGCTGTCGGTCAACACCGACGCGGTGATCGCCTATCTCGCCGCGCAGCGCGCCGCGGGCGCGCAGGCGCTGCAGGTCTTCGACACCTGGGGCGGCGTGCTGTCGCCCGCGATGTATCGCGAGTTCTCGCTGCCGTACCTCACCCGCATCGCACAGGAACTGCGGCGTGGCGACGGTGCCGAGCGCACGCCGCTGATCCTGTTCGGCAAGGGCAATGCCGCGTATCTCGACGAACTCTCGCGCGCCGGCGCCGAAGGCGTCGGCGTCGACTGGCTGATCGAACTCGGCGACGCCGCGCGTCGCACGGAAGGCCGCGTCGCACTGCAGGGCAACCTGGACCCGACGACGCTGTACGGCACGCCCGATGCGATCCGCGCCCAGGTCCGCCACGCGCTCGACAGCTACCGCGACGGCAACGGCGGTTCGCGCGACGGGCACGTTTTCAACCTGGGCCACGGCATGTCGCCGGACATGCATCCCGATCATGTCGGCGTGCTGGTCGACGAGGTGCACGCGTACAGCGCGCGTTGACCGCGCGGAGCGAGCGCCATGCCGCCGGACCCCGCCGCGACGCGCATCCTGGTCGTCGATGACCACCGCAGGATCCGCCAGCCGCTGGCGGCCTACCTGCGCCGCCACGGCCACGCCGTGGACACCGCCGAGGATGCGGCCGGCATGCGCGCGCTGCTGCGCCGGCACGCCTACGATGCGGTGCTGCTGGACGTCATGCTGCCGGACGGCGACGGCTTCGCGCTGTGCCGGCAACTGCGCGCGCGGCACGACCTGCCGGTGATCCTGATGACCGCGCGCGGCGAGATCGACGACCGCGTGCACGGGCTGGAACTGGGCGCGGACGACTACGTAGTCAAGCCGTTCGAGCCGCGCGAGCTGCTGGCCCGGCTGCAGGCCGTGCTGCGCCGCTGCCGGCCCGGGGAACGGGCCATCCCCGAGCCGGCACCCGAGGCGCCGGTCGCCGCGCGCGTGCATCGTTTCGCGGGCTGGACCTACACCCCGGACCTGGCCCGGCTCGAGCGCGAAGGCGCCCCGCCGCTGCGCCTGACCACGGCCGAGGCGCGCCTGCTCGAAGCCTTCCTCGCCCGCCCGCGGCAACCGCTGCCGCGCGACGTCCTGTTGGGCCTGTTGACCCGCCCCGGCGAGGACGTGGGCGAACGGGCGATCGACCGCCAGGTCTCGCGGTTGCGGCGCAAGCTCGACGCCCGTGGCGACGGCCCGCTGCGCACGCTGTGGGGTCGCGGCTACGTGCTGGCCGCCGACGTGCAGACCGGCTTCGCATGAGCGCCGCGCCGGCGCAGGACGCACGCCGGCCGAGGCGCATGGCGCCGCAACTGGGCCTGCTGCTGCTGGCGGCCCTGCTCGCATCGCACGCGCTGACGATGCTCGCGCTGCAGCGTGCGGGGCCGCTGGTCCACCCGCTGGCGCGCGCGCAGGCGCTCGAACGCCTCGTGCTGGCCTACCGGCTCGCCGAGCGCCTGCCCGCACACGAGACGACACCGCTGCTGGCGGCGATGTCGGGTGCCGGGACCGCGCTCCGCAGCGAGGCGACCGCGGCGTTGGCGCCATTCCCGATGCGCGAGGAGGAGCGTCGCCTGGCCGGCGAACTGCGACGCGCGCTCGGGCTGCCCGAACGGGCGCCCGTGTGGATGCAGCTCGAACGCATCGGCGGCGGCCCCGCGCGCGAACAGGTGCTGCTGCCACGCGGCTGGGCGCCGCTGCGCCTGCACAGCAGCGTGCGCCTGCCCGACGGCCGCTGGCTCAACGCGATCCAGCACCCGGCCGGCGGCTACGAGTGGCGCCGCCTGCTGGCCTACTCGCTGCCGGTGAGCATCCTGCCGGTGCTGCTGATCGGCTACCTGTTCGTGCGCCGGGTGGTGCGCCCGGTCAAGCGGCTGGCCGATGCGGCCGAGCGCGCCGGACGCGGCGAGTGGGGGCCGCCGCTGCCGCTGGAAGGCCCGCGGGAAGCGCGCGAGTCCACCGCGGCCTTCAACGCGATGCAGGCGCGCCTGGCCCGCCAGTTGGAGAGCCGCACGCGCATGCTCGCCGCGATCGGCCACGACTTCGGCACGCCGATCACCGAGCTGCGCCTGCAGGTCGAGCTGCTCCCGCCCTCGCCCGAGCGCGACGACATGCTCGAAAGCCTCGCCGAGCTGACCGCGATGGTCCGCGAGACCCTGGCCTACGTGCGCGACGATGCGCACCAGGAGGCGCCCGAGCGCTTCGCGCTGGCGCCCCTGCTCGACGGCCTGGCGCGCCGCTATCGTCGGCTCGGGCGGCCGGTCGACTGGCATGCCGGCGCGGAGGCCGGCGACGCCAGCTGCCTCGGCCGCCCGATGGCGCTGCGGCGCGCGCTGACCAACCTGATCGACAACGCGCTTCTGCACGGCGGCGGCGCCGAAGTCTCCCTGCATCGCGACGGCGATGCCGGCTGGCAGGTGGACGTGCGCGACCGCGGTCCCGGCATCCCGGCGGATTGGCGCGACCAGGTGTTCGAGCCCTTCGTGCAGCTCGCCACCGGGCGTAGCCCCGACGCGGCGCGCGGCGGGCTCGGCTTGGGCCTGTCGATCGCCCGGTCGTGCATCCACGCCCAGGGCGGCGAGCTGACCCTGCACGATGCCGCACCCGGCCTGCTTGCGCGGGTGCGCCTGCCGGCCACGCCGGAACCGGCAGGCCTCGCCGATCCGCTCAGAACCGCCAGTTCGCGCTGACCCAGAGATTGCGCCCGTAGTTGACCGTGCCGTAGGTCGCCTCGTCGAGACGCTTGTCGCCAAGGTTGTGGAATGCGGCGTTGAAGGTCCAGGCGTCGTTGAATTCGAACGACGCGCCCAGGTCGGCGGTGGTGTAGCCGGGCGCCGGCTCGGCGCTGGCGGTGGTGCCGTACTCCTCGCCGTAGTAGTTCGCCGCGGCCCACAGCCGCAGCCGCTCGGATACCGTCCAGTCCGCGCCCAGGTGCGCGGTATGGCGCGGGGTCAGGGTCAGCGCCGCGCCCTTCGCGGCGCCGCTGCGCTGCTCGGCATCGGTGAACGCGTAGTTGCCCTTCAGCGCCACCGCGCCCAGTTCCAGCCGGCCGTTGAGCTCCACGCCGCGGATCCGCGCACTGTCGATGTTGACCCGCTCCATGATGATGTAGCCGTTCCAGAGCTCGGTCGTGGTCACGGTCGAGAGCTTGTCCTCGAAGTCGTTCTGGAACACGGTGATGCCGGCCGAGGCGCCGGCGCGATTCGACCACAGCGCGGCCGCTTCCCAGGTCGTGCTGGTCTCGGGCTTGAGGTCGGGATTGCCGAGCATCACCCAGCGGTTGCGGCGCAGGTAGGCATAGCCCGGCACGACGGCGCGGATCTCCGGCGCCTTGAAGCCGCGCGAGACGCCGCCCTTGAACGTCCACGACGGCGTGGCGTGCCACACCGCGTACAGGCGCGGGTTGACGTGGCGGCCGTACTGCTCGTGGTCGTCCAGGCGCAGGCCGGCGGTCAGCGCGAGATCCTCGGTCAGCGACCACTCGTCCTCGGCGAACAGCGCCTTCTGCACCACCGCGAAGGTGTACTGCACGCGGTCGTTGAGGCCCTGGTTCCAGTCGTGGACCTTGCCCTGGTTCCACTGCGCCCCGGTGGTCAGCATGTGCGCGCCGAGCGGCACCACGAACTTGGCGTCGACGACGTTGTTGTCGACTTCCGGCCGGCGGCCGTAGACATCGGTCTGGTCCGGCGTGGCCAGGCCCTCGCGCGAGGACGTCTCGCTGGCGAGCACCACTTCGCTGGTGCCCCAGTCCCACTGTCCCTTCCACGACAGCGAGGCATGGTCGCGATCGTTGTCCTGCTGCCGTTCGGACCAGTTGCCGGCCAGGCCCTCGCCGTTCTTCAATCGCGTGGCGCCGGCTTCGAGCAGGATCTCCTGGTAGGTCGTGGGCGTGTACGCCAGGCGTGCGGTCAGGTTGCGGTGGCGCGCCCTGGTGAAGCCGCCGTTGGCGACATCGTCGTCGGCCTGGCGGTCCAGATCGCGGCCCCAGAGCTGGAAGCCGAGCCTGTCGTCGACCAGCGGGCCGTTGAGGAAGAACTGCGCCTGCCGCGCATTGCCCTGCTCGCTGTGCTGCTGGGCGGTGTAGTCCAGGGTCAGCGCGCCACCCCATTCGCGCGCGACCTTGCGGGTGATGATGTTGATGACGCCGCCGATGGCATCGGAGCCGTACAGCGACGACATCGAGCCGCGCACGATCTCGATGCGCTCGATCGCCTCCACCGGCGGAATGAAACTCTGCTCGTAGCCGCGGTTGCCGTTGACACGCGACTCGCGCGCGCTCTGGCGCTTGCCGTCGACCAGGATCAGCGTGTAGTCCGGCGGCATACCGCGCAGCGAGATGTCGGTCTCGTTGGCGGAGCCGTTGACCGCGACGCCCTCGACATCGCGCAGCGCGTCGCCGAGATCGCGGAAGGACTTCCGGCGCAGGTCTTCGCCCTGCAGGATCGTGATGGAGGCCGGTGCGTCCTCGATCTTCTGCTCAAAGCCGGCGGCAGTCACCACCACCCTGTCCAGCGTGGAAGGCGGGGCGTCGTCGGCGTACGCCGCGACGGGAAGCGCGAGGGCCAATGCGAGGGCCAACGGCCTTGCCTGCGGAAGCGGGTGCATCGTCGAGTCTCTCCGGAGTACCTGGAAGGGCGCGAATGGTATCTATTCGCAACTCTGGACCTGAGACGAATTGTGACGGTTCCCGGGTGGCCTCCCCGCGGCGACATTCCACGATGGCGACCGGATATCGACCGTTCCCGGCCGCATCCTCCGGTGGCGCGTCGCCGCCCTGCCGACCCGATGCCGGTGCCATCCATGACCCGCCCCCTCAACCGTCGATGCTTCCGATGAGCCCCGGACGCCCCGGCGCCCGACCCATCGCTGCTGTCAACGCCCCTGGTCTGCCTGCGTCGGCGCCGCCAGCCGCTTCTGCACGTCGTCGCGCAGCCGCGCGAGCTCGCCTTCCGCCTCGCGGCGCTGCTGCATGCCGTTGCGATGGATGCTGCGCACTTCCTCCACCGTCTGGATCAGCTGCTCGTGCACATGGCGCAGCAGTTCCACCGCGTTCTTCTGCTCGCCGAGCGAGAGCTGGATCGCGAACTGCCGCTTCCACGACGCAATGGTGATGTTTCGGACCGTGTTGAACTTCTCCACCAGTTGGATCGCCACGCAGACCACCATTGTCCCGTGGCGATGCTGACGGCTTCGTTCCGCGGCGGGACTCGCCGCCAAGGATCCGCCACACAAAGCCTCGCTCTCGCAACCGCGGTCAGCCCGACACGTCGACCACGACATCCGGCGCGCAGGCGAACAGGCGCGTGCCGGGTGCCCGGTCGACGCGCCAGCCGCCGGCGAAGGCGGTAAAGGCCGGCAGCACGCCGGCGGATTCGCCGAACAGGAACGCCGGCAGGCGCGGCACGCCCGGCAGGTGGACGACGGGATGCAGGTGGCCGCCGAGCCGGTAACCCGCGGTATCCGCGCCATGCGCCGGGTCGTGGACGAACAAGAACGGCGCGAACGGCAGCGCGGCGCCATGCAGATGGATGCCGAGCGCATCGGCGACGGCGGGACGCGCGGTCAGTGCGCGATCGTGGTTGCCGCCGACCAGTTCCACCGACAACGCCTGCCGGCCCGCGCGCCACCGCATCCACGCGTCGCGCCAGTGCGCATCGTTGACGGCCGCGTGCAACAGATCGCCCAGCACCAGCAGGCGCGTCACGCGGGTCTGCGCCAGCAGTGCATCGAGCCGGTCGAGATCGTGCGCGGTGCCGCCCTTCGGCAGCGCAATGCCTGCGCGGCGGAAGTGATCGCCCTTGCCCAGATGCAGGTCGGCGATCGCGAGCAGCGACATCCGCGGCCACCACAGCGCGCGCTCGGGCAGCAGCACCATCGACTCGCCGGCCAGCGCGATGCCAAGACTGCCGGGCACCGACACCTCAACCACGATTGCGTTTCTCCAGTTGCGCCGCGGCGCGCTGCACGCGCGTGCGCCAGTCCTCGGTGCTGAGCTGGCCGCGCAGCGACTCGGCCCACAGCGGGAACGACATCGGCGTGAACGTCTTGAGCGGATGCAGCGCGAGCGTGCGGCCGCTGCAGTCTTCCAGCGTCTCGCGCAGGCGCACGACTTCGAGCTGCGCCGCGAACACCTCGCGCTCGGCCAGCGCCAGCAGCATATGGTCGGGATCGTGCCGGCGCAGCACGTCGAACAGCAGGCCGCTGGAGGCCTGCAACTGGCGCATCGAGCGCGGCGCTCGGCCGGGCAGCGACGGCGGCAGCAGCCCGGCGACGCGGGCGATGTCGCGGAACTGGCGGCGCGCGAGTTCGGCGAGGTTGAGGCTTTCGCGCAGATCCTCGAGCAGCGATTCGGGCGTCAGCAGTGCTTCGATGTCGTCGACATCGAGCTCGACGTCCTGCGCGGGCGACAGCACCAGTCCGTAATCATTGGCCGCGAACGTGAAACTGTTGGGATGCCGACGCCCCCAGCGCAGCGACCACAGCGCGGCGAGACCTTCGTGGACCTGGCGGCCGGCGAAGGGATACAGGAACAGATGCCGGCCACCGCGCACGTGGATCCATTCCACCAGCAGGCGGCCCGGCGCCGGCAGCGCCGACAGGCGCTGCTGCAGATCGAGCAGGCGTCCGATCGCGCGCAGTTCCGGCACGTCGCGCGGCGCCTCGAACAGGCGCTCGACTTCGTGGGCCAGCGTGCCCGACAACGCCATGCGCCCGCCCGACCATTTCGGCACGGTGCCGCTGCCGGATTTCGCCAGCCGCACGTAGGCGGTCATGTCTTCCAGCCGCACGAGTTCCAGCGTGCGTCCGGCGAACTGGAATTTGTCGCGCGGCCGCAGCCGGCCGATGAAACTCTCCTCCACCGAGCCCAGGCCACCGCCACGCATCAGCTTCACCCGCACCGCGCCGTCGCTGGCGATGGTGCCGATCGACAGGCGATGGCGCAGTGCGATGCGCCGGTCGTCGACGCGATAGACGCCGTCCTCGCCACGCACGACACGGCGGAAATCCGGGTAGTGCGCGAGCGCGTTGCCGCCCTGCACGATGAAATCGAGCACCGCGCGCCAGGCCGCCTTGTCGAGCGCGCGGAAGGCATGCGTGTCGCGCACTTCATCGAACAGCGCGTCGGCCTCGAAGCCGCCGCCGAGCGCCAGCGTCACGCAATGCTGGGCCAGCACGTCGAGGCTGAGCACCGGCGGCGGTCGCGATTCGATGGTGCCGGCCGCGACCGCGGCGCGCGCCGCCGCGTACTCGACGAGCTCCAGCGCGTGCGTCGGCACGCAGACCACGTGCCCCGCTTCGCCGGGCCGATGCCGCGCGCGGCCGGCCCGTTGCAGCAGGCGCGACACGCCTTTCGGGCTGCCGATCTGCAGCACCTGGTCGACGGCGGGGAAATCCACGCCCAGATCGAGACTGGACGTCGCAACCACGCAGCGGATGCTGCCGTCGCGCAGGCCGTCTTCGGCGGCAGCGCGCAGCTTGGGATCCAGCGAACCGTGGTGCAGCGCCAGGGTTTCGGGCGCTTCCGGCCACACGGCATTCAATGCGCGATGCCACAGTTCGGCCTGCGAGCGGGTGTTGGCGAACAGCAGACTGGTGCGCTCGGCCATCAATCGTTCGAGCACGCGCGGCAGTTGCGCGAGGCCGAGATGGCCGCCCCATGGAAAGCGTTCGTCCTCCCCCGGCAGCAGGGTGTCGAGCGTGAACCGCTTCGGTGCGACGCCGGCGACCAGCGGCGCATCCGGCAGATGCGGCAACAGCGCGTCGCGTGCTTCGTCGAGGTTGCCGAGCGTCGCCGACACACCCCAGATCCGCAGCGCGGGATTCAGGCGGCGCAAGCGCGCGAGCGCGAGCTGCAGCAGCACGCCACGCTTGTTGCCGAGCAGTTCGTGCCACTCGTCGACGACGACGCATTGCAGCTGCGCCAGTTGCGGCGCGGTGTCGGCATAGGACAACAGCAGCGACAGCGACTCGGGCGTGGTGACCAGCACATCGGCCTGCCCGCTGCGCGCGAGCCGCCGGTCGCGCGCGCTCGCATCGCCGGTGCGCATCGCCACCACCCAGTCCAGCCCGAGCGCTTCGATCGGCGCGCGCAGCGCACGCGTGGTGTCGACCGCGAGCGCGCGCAGTGGCGTGATCCAGAGCACCTTGAGGCTGCCGGGCGGCCGCGGCCTGCGCCTGTGGGAGCGCGCTTGCGCGCGATGGCGCGTTCCCGGTAAATCTTCTTCGCGCGCAAGCGCGCTCCCACAGGCCTCAAGCAGCGGCCCGCCGATCGCGGCCAAGGTCTTGCCGCTGCCGGTCGGGGTCTGCAGCAGGCCGGATTCGCCGGCGAGATAGCGCCGCCAGACCTCGCGCTGGAACGGCGCCGCGGTCCAGCCCTGCGTTTCGAACCATGCGCGCATCGGCGCGTCCGGGCCACGCAATCGCTTCACCGGCAGCCCCCGTGGGAGCGCGCTTGCGCGCGATGGCGCGTTCCCGGTAAATCTTCTTCGCGCGCAAGCGCGCTCCCACAGGTACAACTCATCGCGCCAGCGCCTT
The DNA here is from genome assembly GCF_021191705.1 of Proluteimonas flavola. Classification (GTDB taxonomy): domain Bacteria; phylum Pseudomonadota; class Gammaproteobacteria; order Xanthomonadales; family Xanthomonadaceae; genus Luteimonas; species Luteimonas flavola. The sequence continues at coordinate 127,185 of NZ_JAIWPU010000005.1, read as the reverse complement.
CAACGTATCGAGCCGGTCGGCCTGCGCCATCGGCTTGTCGTGGCGCCAGCGCAGGATCCGCGGGAAGCGCACCGCAATGCCGGACTTGTGCCGCTTCGAGACGTTGACCGCTTCGAAACCGAGTTCGAACACGTGGTGCGCGCGCACCGAGCGCACCGGCCCGAAGCGTTCCAGCGTGTGCGCGCGTATCCACTTGTCGAGCGCGAGGATCTCGCTGTCGTCGAGGCCGGAATACGCCTTGGCCACCGGCACCAGCGTGTCGCCGTCCCACAGGCCGAAGGTGTAGTCGGTGTAGAGCGTGCTGCGGCGACCGTGCCCGGCCTGCGCATAGAGCAGCACCGCATCGATGGTCAGCGGATCGATCTTCCACTTCCACCAGTCGCCGCGACGCCGACCGGCCTGGTACGGCGCGCTGGCGCGCTTGAGCATCAGGCCTTCGACGCCGCGCTCGCGCGCTTGCGCACGCAACTGCGCCGCCGCCTGCCAGTTCGCGACCTCGACACGCGGCGAGACCACGATGCGCGGATCGCCATGCGCCGCGATCAATGCCTCCAATGCGGCACGACGTTCGTGTTGCGGGCGGGCGCGCCAGTCCTCGCCGTCGCGCTCGAGCAGGTCGTAGACCTGCAGCCGCACCGGCGTGTCGGCCAGGGTCTTCGGGCCGGGCTTGAGCCGCTGGATGCGCGTCTGCAACGCGGTGAACGGCAGTGGCGCGTTGTCCTCTGCACGCCAGGCCAACAGTTCGCCGTCGAGCACCGTGCCATCGGACAAGGCCATTGCAGCCGCTTCGATCTCCGGGAAACGCCCGTCGAGGCGCTCCTCGCCACGCGACCACAGCGCGACCTCGCCATCGCGACGCAACAGCTGCAGGCGGATGCCGTCCCACTTCCATTCGAGCAGCCAGTCGTCGATCGGCCCGAGCGCACGGGCGACGGCCTCGGGATCGTTGGCGAGCGCGACGATGTCGGGTGCGGGTTCCAGTTCGCCGTCTTCTGGAGGCGTTGCACCCGGCAGGCCAGCTTCCGCGCGCAGGGCGGATTCCAGCGGTGAGGCGAGGAAGAAGGGATACGGCTGCTGGCGGTCGCCGGGCAGTGCTTCCGGCGACAGCAGGTCGCGCAGGAACGCCGGCGTCGGCGCCCAGCTGCCGAGCATGCGTTGGGCCAGCCGCGCGATGTCGATGCCGGTGAGTTCCGCCAGCGCCTGCTGCACCAGCCGCTGCGACACACCGACGCGCAGCGCGCCGGTCAGCAGCTTGTTGAACAGCAATCGCTCATCGAAGCGCAGCGTGCGCCAGGCCTCGACGACGACCGCGCGGCGGATCCCGGCATCCCTGTTGGCGACCGGCAGCAGACGCGCTTCGATCCAGTCCGCCAATGCGACATCGGGCGACGACTCGACCGGATCGTCGAGCAACAGCGCCAGCGTCTCGCCCAGATCGCCGACCTGGTCGTAACTGTCGTCGACCAGCCAGTCGGGCGTTCCCGACTCGACCGCGATCCACTCACGCAGTTCGCGTGTGTTGGCGATCTTCCTGCGCGCGCTGGCGACCTTGCCGCCCGACAGCAGGTACAGCGCCCACGCCGCATCGCGCGGCGGCGCTTCGCGGAAATAGCGGATCAGCGCGGCGCGCTTGTCGAGCGTGGCGGTGCTCTGGTCGAGTTCGCGGTAGAGTTGGGCGAAGCGCTTCATGCTCGTGCCTGTCCTGCCGGGCTGCCGCGCTCTGTTGCGCTGCCATGCAGTTCTCTCGACCCGTCATTCCCGCGAAGGCCGGAATGACTGGCCAGGGATCGAGCACCGGAATCCGGCGGGGCCGAAGATCTGCCCATGTCCGAGCGCAGCGCGTTTGGGCTGCTCGTCGACCCCGCCGCCCTGCGATGCCCGGCCCGCTCTACCACTCGATTCGAGATCAAAAGCGAAGAGCGAACGCCAGAGCAACGTCCGAGCGAAGCGGAAGCAAGGCCGCCATCGATCATTCCTCACCCCCGAAATCGGTCCGGAACGCCTCGGCCGCGATCCCGTCCTCGCGCAGCGCGCGGATGATCGCGTCGGTGTTGCCATGCGTAGCGATCACGCGTGACGCGCCGGTCTCGCGCACGGTGCGCATCAGGTCCGGCCAGTCGGCGTGATCGGACACGACGAAACCGCGGTCGTAGTTGCGGCGGCGCCGGTTGCCGCGGATCTGCATCCAGCCCGAGGCAAACCCCTGCTGCGCACGGCGGAAACGGCGGATCCAGGAACTGCCTGCGGCGGACGGCGGCGCGAGGACGAGCTTGCCGGCGAAGTCGGCGGCCTTGTCGGTATCGGCCACCGGCAATGTGTCGATCAGTGACACGCCAGCGCGGCGATACACCTCGACGCCGGTCGCGACGGCGCCATGCAACAGCACGGGTTCGTCGGTGTGCACCGCGAGTTCGGCCAGTACGCGCTGCGCCTTGCCGAGCGCGTAGCAGTAGAGAATCGCCGCCTCGCCGCGTTCGGCGCAGCGGTCGCGCCAGGCGACGATGTCGCGCGCGACTTCGGACGTGTCGGGCCAGCGATAGACAGGCAGCCCGAACGTCGCCTCGGTGATGAAGGTGTCGCAGCGCACGACCTCGAACGGGTCGCAGGTCGGATCGTGCTGGCGTTTGTAATCGCCCGACGCCACCCAGACTTCGCCGTCGACCTCGACCCGCACCTGCGCCGAGCCCAGGACGTGTCCGGCCGAATGCAGCGACACGGTGGCCCTGCCCATCTCGAACGGCGCGCCGTATTCGTGCGCCGCGTAGATCTGCTCGCCGAGTCGCCATTCGAGGATGGGCAGCCCGATCCGGGTCGTGTGATACGCGCCCATCCCCGTGCGGGCGTGGTCGCCATGGCCATGCGTGATCACCGCGCGCGGCACCGGGCGCCACGGGTCGATATGGAAATCGCCCGCAGGGCAGTACAACCCTTCCGGGCGCAGCTGGATCAGATCGTTGGACGCGAGGGCCATGGGCGCAGTCTGGAGAGCGGCTTGTGCAGGAGGCGCCAAGCCTGCGACCGCGCCGTCGCGGCATGTGAGAACCTGCTCACGATCCCGACGCACATCGCGTGGCCGCGTTGCGGCCGCCCTGCGGGCCGGAGCGGCGTGCGCGCCTTTCAGCCGCCGCGAAGCATCCCAGCGCTCGCGGTCACAGCCCGGTTTCCGGCCCGTCGCCGCCGCGCGTGGGTCGCCAGCTCCAGGCCAGTGTGTCGGACAGCATCTCGCCGGTCAGCGGCTTGCGCAGGAAACCGTCGAAACCCGCTGCACGTGCGGCGGCTTCCGCGTCGACATCGGCGCGTGCGGTGACCGCGACCATCGGTTGCACGAAGCCGTGCGCGCGCATCATGCCCGCCAGCGACAGGCCATCGACGCCGGGCAGGTCGAGATCGAGCAGCGCCAGATCGAAGCGGCGCGTGGCGATCTCCGACAATGCGCCGAGGCCATGCATCACGTGCACCACCTCGTGGCCCTGGGACTTCAGCAGGCCGGCGATCACCTCCGACACGGTCAGGTCGTCCTCGACCAGCAGGATGTCCAGCCCCACCGCGGCGGTGATGCGCTCGTGGCCGATGTCGGCACGCGGCGGCGGATCGGACACCACCGGCAGGGGCAGCACCACGCGGAATCGCGTGCCTTCGCCCGGCGTACTCTCGACATCGATGTATCCGCCCATCGCCATCGACAGTTCCTGGCTGATGGCGAGTCCCAATCCGCTGCCGCCATAGCGCGACGCGGTGCGCGCGCCCTCGGCCTGTTCGAACCTGCGGAACAGGCGCTCGCACTGCTCGGCGTTGAGTCCGGGGCCGGTATCGCTGACCACGAACTGCAGGCCGCCGTCGGTACTGCCCTGCACGTGCAGGCCGACGCTGCCGCTCTCGGTGAACTTGACCGCGTTGCCGAGCAGATTGAGCAGGATCTGGCGCACGCGTCCCGGATCGCCGTGCATCCACGCCGGCACATCGGCATCGATGACCACGTCGAAGCCGAGCGACTTCTGCCGCGCCATCGACGCGCACATCGCGACGACATCCTGTATCAGGCGCGGGACTTCGAAGGGCTGCGGATCGAGCTGCAGCTTGCCGGCTTCGATACGCGCCAGGTCCAGCGCGTCGTTGACCAGCCGCATCAGGTGGTCGCCCGCGCGGCGGATGGATTCGGCATACCCGCGCTGGCGCGCGTCCAGGGGCGTATCGAGCAGCAGTTCGCTCATGCCCAGCACGCCGGTCATCGGCGTGCGGACCTCGTGCCCCAGCGTCGCGAGGAAACGCGTTTTCGCGAGCGAGGCCTGTTCGGCGAGAGTGCGCTTGTCCTCGGCGAGTTGCCAGACGTGGCGGCGCTTGAGGCGTCGGCGATAGGCCTGGGCCGCACGCCACAGCACGAAGCCCACGGCCAGCAGCGCCGCCAGCAGTGCCCAGACCGTACGCCACCACGGCGGTGCCTGACGGATGGTCAACGGTGCCAGTGCGGTCCATTCGCCGTCCTCCGTCCGCGCCTCCACGTGCAGGGTGTATCGCCCGGGCTCGAGCCGCGGGAAGACGCGCTCCGCTTTCACGTCCGCGTCCACCCATTCCGACTCGTAGCCTTCCAGCCGGAATCGATAGTGGTGGGCATGCGCATCCGTGAACGACAGCAGACGTGCGACCGCGCGCAGGTCGCGGTCGCCATGGCGCAGTTCGATCGGGCCTCGAGGCGCGAGCTCGATCAGATCGTCGCCGCGCCGCAGATCGACCGACTCGATCACCAGCGGCGGCGTCTCGTCGCGCCGGTGCACATGGGAGGGATGGAACAGCATCAGTCCCTCGGCGGTTCCGACAGCAAAATGGCCGTCACGCGACACACCGATCTGCTTTTCACTGAACTCCTGGCTGGGCAATCCGTCGCGAACGCCATAGACGCGAAGGCGCGATGTCGATGGATCCAGGCGCACCAGGCCCCGCACGGTCGTGACCCAGACCGTATCGCTGGCATCGATCGCCATTCCGCTGGGCATCACTTGCGGCAGTCCGTCGGCGCGTCCGAATACGCGTTCCGGTGTCAGCAACGCGCCATCCCAGCGATACACCGCCACGGTGCCCATCCCTGCCATCCAGATGGTATCCGGGCCTTGCTGCGCGATCGCGCTGACCGCCTGCTGCGGCGCGCCAGGCACCGGTTCGAATGTGCGGGTTTCGTTCTTCCATGCGTAGATACCGCGAGTGGTGCCGAACCAGAGCCCGCCTTCAGGCGAACGCACGATGGTCATCGGTCGGACCAGCGGCGGGATGCCGCGGCCATCGCCGGCCCTGACCGATTCGATCAGGCGCCCGTCCGGGGCGCGCGCCTGCAGTTCCAGGTCACTCGCGAACCAGACCGTGCCGTCACGTTGCTCGACGATGCTGTCGATGTGCTGTCCACCGGGCGCCGGGGCGTCTGCATCGTCCTGGAACCAGCGACGCACATCGCCGGTTGCCGGATCGAAGCGCACCAGTTGCCGGAAACAGCCGATCCAGACGATACCGGCGCTGGTCTCATGGACGCTCCGGTTGGCCTGATCGCCGCAGACCTGCGACAGGCGGTGTTCGATGACGCCCGTGACGGGATCGAGATGATCGAGGACGCCACCGTTGCCGACCAGCCAGAAACCTCCATCGGCAGCCCGTGCGACGCCGTGCACGAACGCATTCGCAGCCGTGCTCGGATCCGACACACGCCGCTGCAGCACGGTGAAGTTGCGCCAGTTCGCCGGCAGGTACCAGAGCCCCGCATCCGTGCTCGCGAACCAGAGTCCGCCCTCCCGGTCCTGGAAGGCCGACGACCACGAAGGTCGCACGGGACCACGGCTGGCGAAGCTGTAGAGCGGCACATCGTCGATGCGGCCATCGACCTCACGCGCGAGGCCGCTGCGCGTGTCGAACCAGCGCGCGCCCTGGCGATCCCGGACGAGCATGTGCAACACAGGCGCGCGCATGACCGGATCGATCTGCGGCATCATCTCGACGCGGCCATCGGCGCGTCGCACCACGCCGCCGCCTGGCGCACCGATCCACAGATCGCCTGCCGTGTCGAACACCAGGCCGTTGACCATGCGGGAGGCCGTCGCCGGCATCTCTACGCGTGCGAAATCGCGCCCGGTCCACAGCGCGGCACCGTTCTTCGTCCCCACCCACAGCGTGCCATCGGCCGCCGGCACGATGTAACCGACGCCATCCGCCGGCAGGCTGCGCGGATCTTCCGGGTCCGATACGAATCGCCGCAGGCCTCCATCCGGGGCGAGCCGGTAAAGGCCCGACTCCGCGGTGCCGAACCAGATCGCGCCATCCGCTGTCGACATCACGGCCCAAACATCGTCGACGCCGATCTCGGGATGGGTGTCGTTGCTGTAACGGGTGAACGTCATGCGCTTCGCATCCAGCATCGACAGTCCACCGCGACGCGTGCCGGCCCAGACGCGGTCATGTGCATCGACGTGCACGGTCCAGACGTAGTTGTCGCCCAGGCCGTCCTCGACACGCCAGATCCGGAACCCCACACCATCGAAGCGCGCCAGCCCATCGCGCGTCGCAATCCACAGATAGCCCTGCCGGTCTTCGGCGATCGCGTTCACGCGGTTCGAAGGCAGCCCGTCGAGCACGCCGATCTGGCGCGGCTGCGGGATGCTCGCGGTCACAGCCCCGTTCTGCGCACATGCAGCGCCGATGCAGAGGCAGCACAGCCATCCCGCCAAGGTCATCCTTGAAAAAAAGCGCATCCCGTTCCCCGAACAACACCGCCGCGCGTTGGCCGCGCGTCCCGGATGGCATCCTCGCAACGCTGCGTTGCCACCGCAAGTTGCGCCGCACCGACGGCCCGCGCCTAGAATCGGCACGACCGCCCGCTCCGCTGGCCATCCGGACCCTCCGATGCGACTGCCGCGCCAGCTCTTCCTGTCGTCCATCCTGCTGCTCGGCATGGGCGCGCCCGCCTGGGCCGCGCCGGCGCAATACGCACTCGATCCGGTCCATACCCGGGTGCAGTTCGCGATCGACCATGCCGGTTTTTCAAAGGCGATCGGCACGGTGTCGGGCAGCACCGGCACGATCGTGTTCGATCCCGACGACTGGAGCACCGCGCGCGTGGAGGTGTCGATCCCGATCGCGCGCGTCGATCTGGGCGATGCGGAATGGAACCGGGCGACGCTGGCGCGCAACCTGCTCGACGTCGAACGCCATCCGGTCGCGACGTTCGTCTCCACGCGCATCGAGCCGCTCGATCCACAACGTGCGATCGTGCACGGCAACCTGACCCTGCGCGGGGAAACCCGCGAGGTCGCGCTTCAGGTCGTGCGCAACGGCCTCAAGCGCCATCCGCTGCCGCCGTTCCGTCGCACCGTGGGTTTCTCCGCAACCGCGGCGCTGTCGCGCGCCGGATTCGGCATCGATGCGTGGAAGTCGGTGATCGGCGACGCCGTCGAACTGCGGCTCGAAGTGGAAGCCACGCGCAGCCGCGGCGACGCCGATGCAGGCGACGAACCGGATGCCGCGGACAACGCCTCCGATGCCGGACTCCCGGCGCCCGACGTGCCTGTTGAAGACACCCCTGCGACCCCGCAGACGGAGCCGACGCCATGACGCTCCGCAATCCGCCCGACCGCTGGGGCGGCGTCAGCCAACTGCTGCACTGGCTGGTCGTGGCGCTGATCCTGACGACCGGGATCCTGGGGCTGGTCATGGGCGACATGCGCAACAGCCCCACCAAGATCGAGATCTACGCGCTGCACAAGTCGCTGGGCCTGACGATTCTCGCCCTGGCGACGCTGCGTCTGCTGTGGCGTCTGTACGCCGGCGCACCGCGGCCGGTGCCCGGTACGCCGCGCTGGCAGGACAGGGTCGCCTCGGTCACGCACTGGCTGCTCTATGGCCTGCTGTTCGCGATTCCACTCAGCGGCTGGACGTTCAATTCCGCCGCGGGCTATCCGCTGCAGTGGTTCAAACTGGTCAATCTGCCGGCGCTGGTCTCTCGCAACGCGGATCTGCGCCAGCTCGCCGGCAACGTGCACGAACTGCTGTTCTGGACGCTGGTCGGCCTGGCGCTGCTGCACGCGGCCGCCGCGCTCTACCACCACATCGTCCAGCGCGACGACACGCTGGCGCGCATGCTGCCGCGTGGCTGGCTGCGCGCCCGTACTCCGACTTCCTCTCTTCAGGACTGATGCCATGCGCACGATCCGCTTCCTCGCCCTCGGCGCTCTGACCGCCGCGCTCGCCTTGCCCGCCTTCGCCGCCGACTACGTGCAGGCGCCCGGCTCCTCGCTGGCGTTCGCCGGCAAGTACCAGGGCGAAACGTTCTCCGGCACGTTTCCCGGCTTCCGCACCACGGTCAGCTTCGATCCCGCCGATCTGGCGGCCGGCACGCTGGCGGTCACCATTCCGCTTGCCACTGCGACCACGCAGAACGCCGACTACGACACCGAGATGCGCGGCAACGCGTTCTTCGACGCTTCGAAGTTCGCGCAGGCGACCTACACCGCGACCGGCTTCCGCGATCTCGGCAACGGCCAGTACGCGGCCGACGGCACGCTGGAACTGCGCGGCGTGCGCAAGCCGGTCACCTTGACCTTCACCTGGACGAACGGCGCGCGCCCCCTGCTGTCGGGCCGCGCGACGGTGCGCCGCCTCGATTTCGGCGTCGGCGGCGGCGAGTGGGCCGACACCGGCACGATCCCCAATGAGATCGCAGTCAGCACCCGGGTCTATCTGCAGCCGGCAAAGTGAGTCAGCGCGGCGCGGTCAGCAGCGCAGCCAGCGCCGCGCCGCGTCCGCATCGAACGGCCAGTCGAGTTCGCGCCCGTCGCGCGCGTCGCGCAGTACCGGCACGCGCACGCCGTAGCGGTCCTCGAGGGCGTCGTCGCCGTCGATGAAGACGCTGTCGAACGCCGGCACGCCGGCTTTGGCGAGGACGTCCAGCGCCAGGTCGCACAGGTGGCAGTCGTCGCGCTGGTACAGGATCAGGGTCGGAGCGGTCATGTCGCGTCGCGGCGGGCCTGCATGCAGGCGCGGTCCGTAGAATAGCCCGATGGCAGTCAGCACCTTCGACCTCTACAAGATCGGCATCGGCCCGAGCTCCTCCCATACCGTCGGGCCGATGCGCGCGGGCGCGCGTTTCGTGCGCCGCTGGCTCGAAGTGCCGGGACGGCTGGACGATGTGTTCCGCGTACGCGCCGAGGTCTTCGGTTCGCTGGCATTGACCGGTCGCGGCCACGGCACCGACAAGGCCTTGATGATGGGCCTCGAAGGCCATATGCCGAACCGGATCGACCCCGACATCATTCCCGACGCCCTGGTCCGCATCCGCGGCGGGAAGCGCATCCGCCTCGGCGGCACGCACGAGATCGCGTTCGACGAGAAATCGGACCTGGTGATGAACAAGCGGCAGAAGCTGCCCTTCCACACCAACGGCATGCGCTTCACCGCCTACGACGCCCAAGGCGCGGTCATCGCGACGCGCGACTACTACTCGGTGGGCGGCGGCTTCGTCGTCAACGAGGACGAGGCCGCGGAAGACCGCATCGTCGCCGACACCACCGACGTGCCCTATCCGTTTTCGAGCGGCGACGAGCTGATCGCGCAGGCCAACACGCACCGCCTGAGCATCGCCAAACTGATGCTGGAGAACGAGAAGGTCTGGCGCAGCGAGGACGAGATCCGCGAAGGCCTGCGCGAACTGTGGGCGGCGATGCAGTCCTGCGTCGCGCGCGGCATCCGCCAGACCGGCACCCTGCCCGGCGGCCTGCACGTCACCCGCCGTGCGCCGGCGCTGCATGCCGAACTGTCGTCGAAGCCCGAAGCCGGCATGCGCGATCCGCTGACCGTGCTCGACTGGGTGAATCTCTACGCACTCGCCGTGAACGAGGAAAACGCCGCCGGTGGCCGCGTCGTCACCGCGCCGACCAATGGCGCGGCCGGCATCCTGCCTGCGGTGCTGCATTACTACGACCGCTTCTGCCCGAACTCCACCGAGCAGGGCATCTTCGATTTCCTGCTGACCGCGTCCGCCGTCGGCATCCTCTACAAGGAGAACGCCAGCATCTCGGGCGCGGAAGTCGGCTGCCAGGGCGAAGTGGGCGTGGCCTGCTCGATGGCCGCCGCCGGCCTGACCGCCGCACTCGGCGGCACGCCCAGCCAGATCGAGAACGCGGCCGAGATCGGCATGGAACACAACCTCGGCCTGACCTGCGATCCGATCGGCGGCCTGGTGCAGATCCCGTGCATCGAGCGCAATGCGATGGGCGCGGTCAAGGCGATCAACGCCTCGCGCATGGCCTTCCGCGGCGACGGCAAGCACAAGGTCAGCCTCGACAAGGTGATCCGCACGATGCGCGACACCGGCCGCGACATGCGCGACAAGTACAAGGAAACCTCGCGCGGCGGGCTGGCGGTCAACGTCATCGAGTGCTGAAGGCGCCTCAGGCCGGCGCGCTGCAGCCAGCGTCGCGCGATCTCTGACGGCAACGACGGCATCGCCTGTCCTTCGAACGAAAACGGCGCACCGCATCAGCGGTACGCCGTTGGGCACTGTGCGCAGAATCAGGCGTTCATCGACAACGTCAGGCTGAACTGCCACGGCACTGCCGGCTTGGCGACGGGCTCCGGGTCGCGGTGGGCGTTGTCGCTGCCGAGCGCGAGGCCGCCGTTGAAGCTGATCGCCATCAGGCCGGTGAAGAACGAGAAGATCTCGGCGAAGTGGGCGAGGAAATCCGGGCCGCCGTTCTTCAGTTCGTCGGTGGCGAGAATGAAGGCCTGGTCGACGTTCTGGAGGTTGCCGTTCCGGTCGACGGCGATAAAGCCGCTGCCGTGTTCGTTCTCCAGCAGCACGTTGCCGTCGCGCACCGCGGCATCGAGCACGCGGCCGCCACCGGCGAACTCCTGGAACGACAGATCGCCGTAGGTATTGCTGTCCACGCCACTGATCTGCACGCCGTAGTCGCCGTCGGTGATGGTGACCACAGAGGCGACCGTTGCGCCGTTGCCGCCCTTGTCCCACGGCGTGGTCTCGATCGTCACCTTGGTGCCATCGTCGAGCTGGAATGTGGTCTGGCCCCAGAAATCGAAGGCGTGCTTGCCGTCGATCTCGACATGCGGGTCGCCCCAGATCCGGTAGTTCTCGCCGGTGCCCTTGTTGAAGACGACGACTTCGTCGTTGTCGCCTGCGGTGATGCGGTAGTTCTCATTCTCGAACTGCACGCGGCCGTCGGCGGTGCGCTGCGTGCTGGCGGCGCTCTGCACGGCCGGCAGCTGGCCGCTGATGTTGAGGGAGACGGAGATGCTGAGGTTGTCGGTCATGGGATCGCCCCTGGCTGGATGAAAACTGAATGCCGTCATTCCAGCGCGCATGGGCGACGCACAACACCGGGGCGGACCCGATCTAGGGTTGGCCCCAGTCGGAAAACTCCGACCCCGTCCCGACGTCAGTCGACCTGCGCGTGCGTGATTGCCAGCACGTCGTCGAGCAGTGCTGCAGCCGTGACTTCCGCGCCTGCGCCCGGCCCCTGGATCACCAGCGGCTGCGCGCTGTAGCGATCGCTGTGGATCGCGACGCGGTTGTCGGTGCCGTGGCCCGCGCACAGCGGATGCCCGACCGGCAATGCACGCAGACCGACGCGCGCGCCATCGGCATCGAAACGCCCGACGAAACACAGGCGCGCACCAGTCGCCGCAGCCTCCGCGCGACGCGCTTCCAGCGTATCGTCGAGCGCGCCCAGCGCCTGGTCGACATCCGTATCCGCGGCGCGTGCGAGCACGTCCGGCACCAGCGATTCCACCGTCACTTCGTGCGCCGGCAGTGCGATGCCCGCGGCCCGCGCGAGGATCAGCAGCTTGCGCCGCACGTCCTCGCCGGACAGGTCGACGCGCGGATCCGGCTCGGTGTAGCCCGCCGCACTCGCCTGGCGCACCAGGTCCGAGAACGGACGGCTGCCGTCATGGTGGGAGAACAGCCACGCCAGCGAGCCCGACAGCACGCCCTCGATCGCGTGGATGCGATCGCCGCCGTCGATCAGCGCGCGCAGGCTGCGCAACAGCGGCAGGCCTGCGCCGACCGTCGCGCTGTCGCCATAGCGGCCGCCGATCGCGCGCGCGTCGCCGATCGACAACGCGCGACCGAGATCGCCGCCGGTGCCGAGCTTGTTCGCGGTGACCACGTGCACGCCGCGGGTCAGCCATTCGGGATGCCAGTCGGCAACGGTTTCGCTCGCGGTCGCGTCGACGACGATGTCGCCCGGCTTCGGGCTTTCGCCCTCGGCCCACGGCGGAAACCCGGCGCGACGCCGCGCGGCAGCGCGCGCCTGCACGAGCGCGGCCTGCAGATCGTCGCCACCGCCGACCTGGGTGCGCGAATTGCACAGCCACGCCACCTCGGGCAGCGCGACGCCCTGCGCGGCGAGTCGGGCATAGCGTTCGACGAATGCGGAGCCGACGGTACCGGTACCCAGCAACGCCAGGCGTGCGGGCCGCGGTTGCGCGCGGCGGCCCTGCCGCAACTGCACGACGGTACTCATGCTTCGACGCCGGCACGGGACGGGCGCGTGGCCGCGTCCAGCACGGTTGCGGCGCGGGCGAGGCCGGCCTCGATGTCGACCAGCAGATCGTCCAGGGCCTCGATGCCGACCGACAGCCGCAGCAGGCCATCGGAGATACCGGCCGCGGCGCGCGCATCCGGCGTCATCGCCGCATGGGTCATCGTCGCCGGATGCGCGATCAGGCTTTCCACGCCGCCCAGCGATTCGGCCAGGGTGAACTGCTGGAGCCCGGCGACGAATGCGCGCACCACGTCTTCCTGCGCCACGCCGGGCGCGCCGGCGAGTTCGAACGAGAGCATCGCGCCGAAGCCCGACTGCTGACGCGCGGCGATCGCATGGCCCGGATGATCGACCAGGCCCGGGTAGTGGACGCGCGCGACCGCCGGATGCGCGTCGAGCAGCGCGACCACGCCGGCGGTATTCTCCTGGTGCACGCGCAGACGTGCGTCCAGCGTGCGCAGGCCACGCAGGGTCAGGAAGCTGTCGAACGGCGAGCCGGTGATGCCCAGCGCGTTCGCCCACCAGGCGAGCTGCGCGTGCAGTCCGGCGTCGCGCGCGATCACCGCGCCACCGACCACGTCGCTGTGGCCGTTGATGTACTTGGTCGTCGAATGCAGCACCACGTCGGCGCCGAATTCGATCGGGCGCTGCAGCGCCGGCGACAGGAAGGTGTTGTCGACCACCGCCAGCGCGCCGGCGCGGTGCGCGGCCTCGATGACGAAGCGCAGGTCGGTGATGCGCAGCAGCGGGTTCGACGGTGTTTCCAGCAGTACGAGCTTGGGCTGCGTGGCCAGTGCCTCGGCCAGTGCGCGCGGATCGGTGAGATCGGCGGTCACGAGTTCGAAGTGGCCCTTGCGGGCCAGCGCGTCGAACAGGCGCCAGCTGCCGCCGTAGGCATCGTGCGGCACGACCAGACGATCGCCGGGCTCGAGCAGCGCATTGAGCACCAGGGTGATCGCGGCCATGCCGGTCGGCGTGACCACACCGCCCGCGCCGCCTTCGAGTTCGGCCAGCGCCTCGCCGAGCAGATCGCGCGTGGGATTGCCGCTGCGGGTGTAGTCGTACTGCCGCTTCTCGCCGAAGCCGGCGAAGCTGAAGTTGCTCGACAGCACGATCGGCGGCGTCACCGCGCCATAGGCTGGATCGCGGTCGATGCCGGCGCGCACGGCGCGGGTCGCGGGCTGGCAGGCGTCGTCGGTCGGGGCGTGGATGCTCATGCTTGGTCTCCGGAAGTGGGGGCACGCAACGCGGTCGCGAGCAGTGCATCGATGCGGTCGGTTTCTTTGAGGAAGGCGTCGTGGCCGTAGGGCGAGCGCAGCACGCGCAGCTGGCCGTTCGGGCCCAGGCCTTCGAGCAGCGCCACCGCATCGGCGAGCGGGACGAGGCGGTCGCCTTCGACGGCGACGACGGTCGTCGGTACGCGGATCTCGCGCGGATCGACGCGGTGCAGATCGATGGATTCCGACAGGCGCAGCCACGCGGTGACCGGCGTGCGCGAGACGTAGCGCGCGCCGGCGGCGTCGAGATAGTCCTCGGCGGCGACGCGCACGCGGCCGTTGACGACTTCCGGCGCGGCGTCGAAACGCTCGGCGAATTCCTCCGGCGTGCGGTAGCTGAGCATCGCGAACTGGCGCGCCAGCGACAGGCCTTGGCGCTCGGCGCACTGCAACTGGCCCAGCGCGACGGCCTGCCGCTGCAGCGCGCGCCATGCGGCCGCATAGGGATGCGCGCGATGCGCCCCGCTGACCGCGACCAGCCGCTGCAGCCGGCTCGCGTGGCGCGCGGCGAACTGCAGGCCGACCAGTGCGCCGTAGGAATAGCCGACGAAGGCATGCAGGCGCGCGATGCCGAGCGCGTCGAGCAGCGCGGCAATCGCATCAGCCTGATCGGTGGTGTCGATCGGCGCGTCGAGTGCGCCATCGGCGCCGACGAAATCGAAGGCCAGCAGGCGCAGGTGCGCCGGATCGAGGGTGCGGCCCGGTGCGACCAGATCCTCCAGCCAGCCGGCTTCGGAATGCGCGGCATTCGGAGCCAGATGCCGGTGCGCGGAGATGCCGCCGGCGACGAAGACCGCCGGCGCCGACGCGGGCCCCTGTACCTGGTAGCGCAGCACGACACGGCGCATGCCGGCGTGCCGGGTGGCGAGCAGCACTTCGATGCTGCCGCGCGTGACGTCGTGCGCGGTCGGCGCATCGGCGGCAAGCGCATGCACGTACGCCGCATCGGGCGTGGGTTCGGGGCGGTAGGCGGCGGTGTCGACGAGACTCATGGCACGGGATTCCGGATGGACTGGGCCATCGCGTCTGGCGGGAATCACCGGAAGTCGCCTCTCGGCGGAACACGGCATCGGCGCGAACGCCGATACGGCATCACCATCTTCCGGTGGACACACAGGTCCCCGCAGGACTTGGCACCGCGATGGACGCCGCGCGAAGCGCGGATCCCATCAGGTTGCCCCGGCATCAAAGGGCCTGCCCCTCCGCCGGTCTCGATGGATGCGTGCAGGTTGCCAGCACCATTCCGGGATGTCAATCGCTTCATCCGGATGCAGCGATGGACAATTTCCGATGCAACCGGTGACGCATGCGGCCCGGCCCTCGGCATAATCCGGCGATGCGCATCGCCCTCCTGTTCGCGGCCGCCCTGCTGGCCGGTTGCACCGCCGTTCCCACACGTCCCATCGAAGCCGAGGCGGATTCCACGCCCGGCGTGGCGGCGGCCGATCGACCCGTGATCGTCGAAGCCTGGCGCTCGTCCGCGCATGCCGACGACGAACTGGATTGGCTCGCCACCTGGCCGACGCCGGAGGGCGGCACCTGGTTGATCGCCACGGCCAAGCGCACGCATCAGCTGCGCGTGTTCGATGCCGATACCGGCGCGGTGCTGCGCACCGTCGGTGCCCGCGGGGCCATGCCCGGCACGTTCGACCGGCCCAACGGCATCGCGGTGCACGGTGACCTGGCCTTCGTCGCCGAGCGCGACAACCACCGCGTGCAGGTGTTCGGATCGTCGCCGAGCAGTTGCGGCCGCACACCGTGTTCCGCGTGTTCGATCGCATGCGCCTGACGCCCGCCGGCAGGTTCACCGGCGCGCACGTCGCCGCGACCGACGGCATCGCGCTGCATCCCGCGCCCACCGCGCGCTTCCCGGCAGGTGCGCTGTTTGCGGTCGATGACGACGCCGCGATGGTCGCGTTCGATCTGCGAGAGGTCGCGACCGCGCTGCAGCTCGATCCCGATTGCAGCCGCTGAGACCGCAGATGCCCGGGGATCGATGGCAGGCCGCGCTCGCGCTGCTGGGGATGTGCGCATCGGGCACTGCGCTCGCGCAGACGCCTTCGAGCGGCAGTTGGCCGGGCACGTTGACGGCTCCACCCGCTGCTTCGTACGAACCCGTCACCGCATCCGCCCAGAACCGCAGCGTCGAACTCGAACTGCACCCGCGCTTCGGCGGCACCGAGGCGACCGCCATCAACCATCTCGCCGGGCCGGTGGAAGTGACGCTGCTGGCGGACGGCCCGCCACCGCTCGCCCAGCCGGCTCTGCCCGTACGCGCC
The DNA here is from genome assembly GCF_021191705.1 of Proluteimonas flavola. GTDB lineage: Bacteria > Pseudomonadota > Gammaproteobacteria > Xanthomonadales > Xanthomonadaceae > Luteimonas > Luteimonas flavola. The sequence continues at coordinate 111,096 of NZ_JAIWPU010000005.1, read as the reverse complement.
ACCGTGTCCGCCGGCAGCCGCATCCTGGTGACGCAGTTGCAGGATGGCGCCGCGGGCACACGTCTGAGACTCGTGGCCATCCCCGGCCTGCCGTCCGCACGTCCCCGCGATGTCGAATACCTCTATCCGCTGCGCGAGGCTGCGCTGCGGATCGCCCAGGGCTTCGGCGGCGGCTTCAGCCATGCCGACGCCGAGAACCGGCACGCGGTCGACTTCGCGGTGGCCTCCGGCACGCCTGTACTGGCTGCGCGCGATGGCATGGTGATGCAGGTCGAATCCGCGGCGACCGCGCGCCTCGACCCACGCGTCGCGTTCGACCCCGCCGATGACCGCGTCCGCGGCAACTTCATCCGCATCCTCCACGACGACGGCACGATGGCGCTCTACGCCCACCTGCAGCACGCCGGCGTCGTCGTCGCGCCCGGCGCGCGCGTGCTGCGCGGCACGATCATCGGCTTCTCCGGCAACACCGGCCTGAGCGCCGCGCCGCATCTGCATTTCGTCGTCCAGGCCAACCGCGGCATGCGCCTGGAATCGCTGCCGTTTCGGATGGCCGGGCCGGACGGCGCGCTGCGCTTCGGACAGGTGCAGGCGGGTGCGGACCCGGCCCCGCCCTGAGCCCGCCGCACGGCGTCGTATAATCGGCGGCTTCCCGATTCCCGCCTGCGCGCACCCGCGCGGCCGCCCGCATGTCCGATATCGCCTCCGAAAGTTCCCGCCGCCGCACGTTCGCGATCATTTCGCATCCCGACGCCGGCAAGACCACGCTGACCGAAAAGCTGCTGCTGTTCGGCGGTGCGATCCAGATGGCCGGTTCGGTCAAGGGCCGCAAGGCCGCGCGCCATGCGACGTCCGACTGGATGGCGCTGGAGAAGGAGCGCGGCATCTCGGTGACCAGCTCGGTGATGCAGTTCCCCTACGAGGGCCGCATCGTCAACCTGCTCGACACGCCCGGCCACGCCGACTTCGGCGAGGACACCTACCGCGTGCTGACCGCGGTCGATTCGGCGCTGATGGTCATCGACGTCGCCAAGGGCGTCGAGGAACGCACGATCAAGCTGATGGAAGTCTGCCGGCTGCGCGACACACCGATCATGACCTTCATCAACAAGCTCGACCGCGAGGGCAAGGACCCGATCGACCTGCTCGACGAGGTCGAGACCGTGCTCGGCATCCAGTGCGCGCCGGTGACCTGGCCGATCGGCATGGGCCAGCGCCTCAAGGGCGTGGTGCATCTGGTGACCGGCGAAGTGCATCTGTACGAGCCGGGCCGCAACTTCACCCGCCAGGATTCGACCATCTTCCCGTCGATCGATGCGCCGGGCCTGGCCGGGAAGATCGGCGAGACGATGCTGGCCGACCTGCGCGACGAACTGGAACTGGTGCAGGGCGCCAGCCATCCCTTCGATCTCGAGGCCTACCGCGCCGGCAAGCAGACCCCGGTGTTCTTCGGCTCGGGCGTCAACAACTTCGGCGTGCAGCCGCTGCTGGACTTCTTCGTCGACCACGCGCCGCCGCCGCAGGCGCGCGAGACGACCACCCGCGAGGTCGCGCCGCAGGAAGACAGGCTCACCGGCTTCGTGTTCAAGATCCAGGCGAACATGGACCCGATGCACCGCGACCGCGTCGCGTTCATGCGCGTGTGCTCGGGCCGGTTCGAGGCCGGCATGAAGGCCTTCCACCCGCGCACCGGCAAGCCGCTCAAGCTGGCCAACGCACTGACCTTCATGGCCAGCGACCGCGAGATCGCCGCCGAGGCCTATCCGGGCGACGTCATCGGCATCCACAACCACGGCACGATCTCGATCGGCGACACCTTCACCGAGGGCGAGAACATCGCCTTCACCGGCATCCCGAACTTCGCCCCGGAACTGTTCCGCCGCGCGCGCCTGCGCGACCCGCTGAAGCTCAAGCAGCTGCAGAAGGGGCTGGCGCAGCTGTCGGAAGAAGGTGCGACCCAGTTCTTCAAGCCGCTGATGAGCAACGACCTGATCCTCGGCGCGGTCGGCGTGCTGCAGTTCGACGTCGTCGCCTACCGGTTGAAGGACGAATACGGCGTCGATGCGAGTTTCGAAGCGGTGCAGGTCAACACCGCCCGCTGGATCCGCTGCAAGGACGCGAAGACGCTCGAGGCGTTCCGCGACAAGCACGCGATGAACCTGGCCTATGACGCCGCCGATCAGCTGGTCTATCTGGCGCCGACCCGGGTGAACCTGCAACTGGCCCAGGAGCGCGCGGAGGGCGTCGAGTTCCTCGCCACGCGCGAGCACGCGCATGCGGTCTCGGTGGACTGATCCGCGCCGCGATCTCTGACAGGACACGGGCAGGCGGTCATACTTCGCGGCAGTCCACTCCCCCGCCCGGACGTCGATGACCACCGCCCCGCCCCGTTCGCTCCGCGCGAAACGTGAAGAGCTTGCCAGCGCCCTGACCCACGGCCTCGGCGCGACTGCCGCGCTGGCCGGCGGCGCGGTCCTGATCACCCTGGCCGCGCTGTACGGCAACGGCTGGCAGCTGGGCGCGTCGATCGTGTTCGGCGTCTCGCTGCTGCTGCTGTATCTGGCGTCGACGCTGTACCACGCGGTCGAACATCCGGTGGCCAAGGGCCGCCTGAAAGTCTTCGACCACTGCGCGATCTACCTGCTGATCGCCGGCACCTATACGCCCTTCACGCTGATCGGCCTGCGCGGCACGCTGGGCTGGTGGCTGTTCGGCATCATCTGGACGCTGGCGCTGGCCGGCGTGGTGTTCAAGCTGTTCTACACCGGCCGTTTCCGCGGGCTGTCGACCGCGATCTACGTGGCGATGGGCTGGCTGGTGGTCATCGCGATCGGCCCGGTCGCCGCGGCGCTCGATACCTGGACGCTGAGCTGGCTCATCGCCGGCGGCGTGTTCTATACGCTCGGCACCTTCTTCTACATGCGCGATTCGATTCCGTACGCGCATGCGATCTGGCACCTGTTCTGCATCGGCGGCAGCGTCTGTCACTACGTCGCCGTACTGGCCCAGGTCGTGCCGGCGCGTTGATCGCCGGTGCGCGCGTCGCGACAATCGACCCGTCGTCGTCCACGCCGGAGCTCCGCATGCGATCCGTCCAGATGTTGTCCGCACTCGCCGTCGTCACGCTGACTGCCTGTTCCGCCGAACCGCCGGCCCCGCCCGCACCGGTGGCCGCCCCCATCCCGCCGCCTGCCACGCCTGCGCCAACGCCGGAAACCGTGACCGCCACTTACGACTGCCCGAGCGCCGGCGTCGTGGAAATCATCCGCCAGGGTCGTTTCGCCCGCCTGCGCATGACCGATGGCCGCATCGTCAATCTCGGCGTGATCCGCGGCAGCCAGCCGCCGGTGTGGTCGGAAGTCGGCCTGCGGTTCGTCACCACCGACGACGGCGCCGAGCTCTCGCAGGACAACGGCCGCACCGTGCGCTGCAGCGACACCGCGCTGCCGGCAGCCGCGTCGTGAGTCCGCATCGCAACGGAACATTCACCCGCAATTGACCGCGACGCGTCGATGGTGGGGCTGCACAAGGCCCCCCATGACGACCACGCCCCCATCTCCCGCATCGTCCCGTCCGCGCTTCCGGCGATTCGCATCGTCGCGACCGCTGCGCGTCGTCGCACTCGCGCTGCTGATCGCGATCGTGGTGCTGGTAGCGCTCTGGGACTGGAACTGGTTCAAGGGTCCGGTCGAACGCATCGTCGAAGCACGTACCGGCCGCGCGCTGGTGATCGGCGGCGATCTCGACGTCGATCTCGGACGCACGACGACCGTCCGCGCAGACGCATTGCGGTTCGCGAATGCCGACTGGTCCGAGTCGCAGACGATGGCTTCGGTCGAGCGGCTGGAAATCCAGGTCGAGGTCTTCCCCCTGCTGTTCAAGCGCGAAGTGCGGCTGCCCGAAATCCGGCTGGTCAAACCGATCCTGCGGCTGGAGACCAATCCCGATGGCGGCACCGGCAACTGGGACATCGCATTCGGTGGCGGTGGCGACGGTCCGCCGCCGCAGATCCGTCGCCTCTGGGTCGAGGACGGCCGTCTGCGCTATCTCGATGTGCCGGGCCAGACCGATATCGATGTGCGTCTGGCCAGCCGCGAATCGCGCGGCGGCGAGGATGCCGCGCCGGCGATCGGAATCGAAGGCGGCGGCAGCTGGACCCAAAACCGGTTCACGCTGGAAGGCGTGGCCGAATCGCCGCTCGCTTTGCAGGACACCGACAAGCCCTACCGCATCGATCTGCGCGCCCGCGCCGGCGCAACCCGCGCCCATGTGCGCGGCTCGCTGGTCGCGCCGTTCCAGTTGCGCGACTTCGATCTGCAGTTCGCACTGTCGGGCCGCAATCTCGCCGACCTGTTTCCGCTCGTCGGCGTCGCCCTGCCCGACACGCCGCCCTACGCGCTCGACGGTCGCCTGACGCGTGACGCCACGACCTGGCACTACGACGGCTTCACCGGCAAGGTCGGCCAGAGCGATCTCGGCGGTTCGGCCGCGATCACGCTCGGCGGCGAGCGCCCATTCCTGAAGGCCGACCTGGTCTCCAGGCGCCTCGACTTCGACGATCTCGCCGGCTTCATCGGCGGCACGCCCGATGCCGAGGGCGAGGCGCTGGATCCAGAGCTCGTCGAACGCGAACGCGCGCTCGCCGCGAAGGGTCGCGTCCTGCCCGATACGCCCTACGACCTCGCGAAACTGCGGGCGATGGATGCCGACGTGCGCCTGCGCGCGCAGCGCATCAACGCACCGAAGCTGCCGATCGACGACATGGACGCCCATCTCAAGCTCGATGCCGGCCTGTTGCACCTCCAGCCGCTGAACTTCGGCGTCGCCGGCGGCAACATCCACGCCACCATCCGGCTCGATGCGCGCCAGGACACCATCCAGACCCGTCTGCAGGCCTCGGTGCGCCGCATCAGCCTGGGGGGACTGTTTCCGCCCGACACACTCGCCGGCGAAGCCGTCGGCCGGATCGGCGGCGATTTCAATCTCACCGGCACCGGCAATTCGGTTGCCGCGATGCTCGGCAGCGCCAACGGGGACGTCGCGATCGGCATGGGCGCCGGGCGCGTCAGCAATCTGCTGGTCGAACTGGCCGGCATCGACATCTACGAGGCACTGAAGTACCTGATCGGCAAGGACAAGCAGATCCCGGTGCGCTGCGCGTTCGCCGATTTTGGGGTGCAGCGCGGTGTGATGGAAAGCCGCGCGTTCGCGTTCGACACCACCGACACCATCATTCTCGGCGAAGGCACGATCGACCTGGGCGAGGAGCAGCTGGACCTGCTGCTGCGGCCGCGCCCCAAGGACCGCAGCATCCTCGCCCTGCGCACGCCGCTGACGATCGGCGGCACCTTCGCATCGCCCAGCTTCCGACCCGATCTCGCCCGCCTCGGGCTGCGCGGTGCGATCGCGCTCGCACTCGGTTCGATCGCACCACCGGCGGCGCTGCTGGCGACGCTGGAACTGGGCGGTGGCGAGGACAGCGGCTGCGGCGGGTCTTACGCGAAGTAGGCGATCAGATGTCTGGCGGCGTGTTCAATACAGCCGGCGCCGGTGCCGGCTGCCAGACACTGACCAGATAGAGCGGGCGCTGCTTGGATTCTTCGTACAGGCGGCCCAGATACTCGCCGATCACGCCCAGCGCGACCAGTTGCACGCCGCCCAGGAACAGGATCACCGCCATCATCGTCGGCCAGCCGGCGACGCGGTCCCCGTACATCAGGGCCTTGCCGATCACGTAGAGCGCGAACGCGAACGCGCCACACGCGGTGAACACGCCGACATAGGTTGCCAATCGCAGGGGCGCGGTCGAAAAACTCGTCACGCCGTCCAGCGCGAAATTCCACAACCGCCAGAAGCCGAACTTGGTCTGCCCGGCGATCCGCTGCTCGCGTGCATACGGCACCGCGATGCGGTTGAAGCCGATCCAGCCGAACAGGCCTTTCATGAAGCGATGGCGCTCGCGCAACTGGCGCAGGCCGTCGAGCGCACGGGGCGACAGCAGGCGGTAGTCGCCCGTGTCGGCCGGCACCGGCGTCTTGGCCAGACGCTGGATGACGCGATAGAACAGATGCGCGGTCGACCGCTTGAGCCAGCTTTCGCCCTCGCGACTCATGCGCGTGCCGTGCACGTCGTCGTAGCCATTACGCCAATGCGCGACGAACTGCGGAATCAGTTCCGGCGGATCCTGCCCATCGGCATCGAGGATCATCGCCGCACCTTCGGTCACCATGTCGAGGCCCGCGGTCAGCGCGACTTCCTTGCCGAAATTGCGCGACAGCCGCAGCAGCGCCACGCGCGCGTCGCCGGCCGCGATGCCCTGCAGCACCTGCCAGGTCGCATCGCCACTGCCGTCGTCGACGTACAGCACACGCGCCTCGATCCCGTCCGCGGCGAGCGTCTCCATGACCGCGGCGATGCGCGGATGCAGGACCGGCAGCGCATGGGCCTCGTCGAACGCGGCGATGACGATGGTCAGCCGATCGCGCGCACTCACTCGAGCGCCTCCAGATACGACTCGCCGCCGATCTGGCGCGCGTTGCGCTGGATCCATTGCGCGCGTCGCTGCACGTAGGGGCCGGGACGCGAGGCGCTGTAACGTCGCGGACTCGGCAGTACCGCCGCCAGCCGCGCGCTTTCGCCAGCGCTCAGTTGCGCTGCGTCCTTGCCGAAGTGCCGCTTCGCCGCGGCCTGCGCGCCGTAGATGCCATCGCCGAACTCGGCCACGTTGACGTAGACCTCGAGGATCCGCGTCTTCGGCCACAGCGTCTCGATCAGCAGCGTGTAGTAGGCCTCCAGCCCTTTGCGCACCCAGCTGCGCCCGCCCCACAGGTACAGGTTCTTCGCGGTCTGCTGGCTGATCGTGCTGGCGCCGCGCATGCGACCGCCACTCGCGTTGTGCGCGCGCGCCTTCTCGATCGCGTCCAGATCGAACCCGCGGTGCTGGGCGAAATTCTGGTCCTCGGCGGCGATCACCGAGACCGGCAGCGACGACGCGATGCGGTCGAGATCGCGCCACTGGTAATACAGGTTGAAATCGCGCTCGCCGCCCGTCCAAGCCTCGACCTGCCGGATCGCCATGAAGGTCGAAAACGGCGGATCGATGAAGCGCAGGATCAGCACCTGCAACACCGGCAGCACAGCGAGGAGCACGCCCAGCCACAGCAGCCGGCGCAGCCAGCGGCGGGTGAACGAGGTGCGTGCTTGCGGGACGGCAGCGCCGTCCCCATGTCGGAGAGCCGGTTGTTCCATGGCGGCCACTCTATCGGTCGCTTCCTAATGCCGCCAATCGAAATCCCTTGCGAGCCGACATGACCGACATCGCCCAGCCCGACAGCGACCGCCTGTCACGCTTCCTCCTGCAGACCGCCGGCGTGCGCGGCGTGCGCGTCCATCTGCGCGAGGCCTGGCAGGCCGTGCGCGCGAATGGCTCCTACCCGCCGACGATCGAAGAGATGCTGGGCGAAGCCTGCGTGGCGTCCGCCTTGTTCACCGGTCACGCCAAGGTCGACGGCCGCCTGTCGGTGCAACTGCGCACCCCGGGCCCACTGCGCACGCTGTTCGCCGAATGCACGGCTGCCGGCACGATCCGCGGCATCGCCCGGTTCGACGGCGACGGCGCGGACGTCTCGCGCGACCTGCGCGCGCTCGGCGACCACGCGCTGCTCGCGATCACGATCGAGAACCCCTCGCCGCATCGCGAGCCCAACCGCTATCAGGGCCTGGTCGCGCTGACGGCCGAATCGCTGTCGGGCGCGTTCGAGGACTACTTCCGCCAGTCCGAGCAACTGCCCACGCGGGTGCTGCTGGCGGTCGACGGGGACGAGGCCGCCGGCCTCATGCTGCAGAAGCTGCCGGGCGACGAAGGGGATGACGACGGCTGGAATCGCGTCAGCGTCCTGTTTGACACCCTGTCGACAGCCGAATTGCTTCGATGGTCCACCGGGACGCTGCTGTCGCGCCTGTTCCCGGAAGACGCACCGCAGTTGCTCGGGGAACGACCGCTGGCATTCGGGTGCTCCTGCTCCCGGGGTCGCGTCGAAGAGATGCTGGTGTCGCTTGGCGCCGACGAGGCCCGCGCCGCGATCGTCGATGGGGAGGCCAGGGTGATCTGCGAGTTCTGTGGACAGTCCTACGGATTCAGTGCCGAAGAGATCGATCAACTGCTCGAAACGCCCGAAGTCGACGTGGAAGTGTCGGAGCGGTTGCAGTAACGGCATCCGGTCGCCCGGCACCGATTGTTAAAGAAATATAAATGTTCTAGAGTTCCGGAACGAACGATAGGGGAACTTCCGGGCTGAGCCCGGGTCACATCGGCCATGCGATTGCCTGTCACACGCCTCGTCCTTGCCCTCGGTCTCGCCCTCGCGGCGGCCTCGGGCGCGGCCGCGCAGGAAAAACGCAACCAGACCGTGCTGCCCGTGCTCGACACGTCCGGCAATGTCGAGGCCTTCCTGGTCCTCGAGCCCGCGACCGCCAACCAGTCGAGCCGCCGCTGGCGCTTCGGCGAAAGCCAGTTCGATACCGCATTCGGCCTCGAATCCGGCAGCTCCCTGGCTTTGCTGTGCAGCCCCGGCAGCAGCTTCAACGGCGCGGTCAGCAGCCTGGCGCGCAACTGCCAGTTGGCCTCGGTCGGCGACAACACCCCTGGCGCCCGCCGTGCCAGCGCCACCGCGAGCATGAGCCGCCCCGGCGGCGGCGTCGGCCTGACCCTCGGGGAAGGCCGCGACACCCTGCCCGGCTTTCTCAGCCCCTCGCGGGTCGGCTCCGCTGGCCAGGTCGATCTCCACGACCTCACCGTCTTCGCCAAGAAGGACATCGGCGACGACGCCTACGTCTCACTCGCCGGCACCCTGGCCAAGGCCACGCTGATTCCGACATCGGCCGCGCCCGCCACGCTCAGCGACCACTGGACCAGCCGCAGCCTCAGCATCGGCGGTGGCATCGGCCGTTTCAGTGCCAACATCGTCGGCCAGGTCGTCGACACCCCCGGCCTCCCGAAATGGGAAGGCGTCGGCCTCGGCGTCAGCTGGCGCACCCCGTGGAGCGGCCAGCTCACGGTTGGCGCCGACAACGTCATCACCCGCGGCAAGAACCCGTTCTCGAAGATGACCGAGAACGCGGACGACGAGGGTGCGGTGCCGTATATCCGGTATCAGCAAGATCTCTGATCCGTTTCTGCTCAGCCTCGCGTAAAACCGGTCAACCCCGCGCAGCCTTGGACTCGCAAGATCCGCGGTCTCAAGCGTACCGACCGCGTTTGAAATTCGCGCGCCGACCGCACTGAATTCACGCGATCCACATCTTTTTTTAACACCACTTTAATTTTCTTTCGAGCCTCGCTAGTATCGGGCTCGGCTTTGCCGCTTTTGGCGTCTTTCTTGACGACTGCGGCGGGTCTCGCCGGGGATATCCCACGACTCACTGGAGAGTAGAGAGATGATTTTGAAGACTAACAAGCTGCGAGATGCGATCACGTTCGCACTCATTGCGGGCGTGACCAGCGTCGCCGGCACTGGCGTTGCGCTTGCCCAAGACACGCAAGCCTCCACCAGCGCCACCGAACTCGACACGATCACGGTCACCGGCTCACGCATCAAGAGCCAGACGTTCACCGCCTCCAGCCCCGTCACGGAGATCAGCGCAGAGGAGTTCACACAGTACGGTGCCACGACGGTCGAGGATCTCGTCAACCAGTACCCACAGGTCGATCTTAGCTTCGACAATTTCGAGAACAACGGCTCGTACGGTCATGCGACGGTCTCCATGCGTGGCCTTGGGCCGCAGCGGACGTTGACACTCGTCAACGGTCGCCGCCTGCCCGCCAGTCGCAACGAGATCACCGATCCATCCATCGTCCCAGCAGCGCTCATCAGGCGCGTCGACATTCTCTCCGGCGGCGCCTCAGCGGTTTACGGCGCGGACGCCGTGGCCGGCGTGGTCAATTTCGTGCTCGATGACAAGTTCGAGGGCGTCCACCTCAACTTCGGTTATTCCGCTTACCAGCACGACAACGACAACGGGTACTGGCAAGGCCTCAACGAAGAGGCGGGCTATCAGGCCCCGAGCGGTAACTCTGGCTTCGACGGCATCAGCCGCAACGCCGATCTCGTGATCGGTGGGAGTTTCGCCGACAACAGGGGCCACGCCGTGGGCTGGCTGACTTGGCGTGAGAACGACGCTCTTTATCATGGACAACGCGACTACTCCTACTGTTCGGTGTGGTATGACGCACCGCAATGCGGTGGCTCTGGCACGGCCAACCCAGGCCGCTTCACGGTCAACCGGTGGGATCCCACCCTCAACGACGGCGCTGGTGGCGTCATCCCGTGGCCGCAAGGCACGAATGCCAATTACGTCTGGAATGGCAGCGGCTACGAGAACGGCACCTACGTCTACAACTACGCGCCTATCAACTTCTACCAGCGTCCTGACAAGCGCATCACTGCTGGCTTCATGGGCAGCTACGAGATCAACGAGTACTTCGAGCCGTATATCGAGGCGCTGTTTCTGGAGCGCAATTCCGATGTCCAGATCGCAGAATCCGGCGCGTTCGGCGTGCCGATCAATGTAAATTGCGCCAACCCGCTCATCGGCACCCTGTGTACCGACGCCGGCGTCACCACCGACATGGCCCGCATTACGATGTGGAAGCGCAACGTCGAGGGGGGACCGCGCATCAGCAGCTCCGACGACAGCACCCACCGCATCACCGCAGGTGTCCGGGGCGCCTTTTTCGACTCGTCGTGGACCTACGATGCGTCTCTGGTCTCCGGCAAGACCAAGACCGTCGAAGTCGGCAAGAACGACTTCTTGATCTCCCGCATCGCGGCTGCGTCCCTCGGCTGTAATGACCCCACGTATGGCACCTTCCAAGGCTGCCTGCCGTACGACATTTGGACAGACCAGATCGACGCGGACGCGGCAGCGGCGATGGCCGGCACCAGCTTCAGCGTCTACAAGACCAGCTATCGTGCGTTCTCCGCCGAAGCCAACGGCTTCCTCGGCTGGGGCTTCCCCAGCGCAGACGGCGAAGAAATCGGCTTGGCCATCGGCATGGAGCGTCGCGACTATTCCTTCGAAACCGAATACGACAGCGATTCCGCGGCAGGCAACTTTGCCGGTGCCGGTGCAGCCAGCCTCCCCGTCAACGCCTCCAACACGGTGAACGACTTCTTCTTCGAAGCTGCGCTGCCGATCTATGTGGGTGGTGGTGCGTTCAACCGCTTGGATGCCTCGCTCGGCTTCCGATACTCGGATGACGAGACCTCGGGCAACTACAATACCTACAAGGCCGGCCTGAGCAGCATGTTCTGGGACAACAGGCTGCTGGTGCGCGCCGGCTACAACCGCGCCGTCCGCGCTCCCGGCCTGAATAATCTGTACTACACCCAGCGCATCGCCCTAAACAGTGGTGGTACCGACCTCTGTGCCGGCGCAAACCCCAGCTACAGCGCGGAACAGTGCGCGCGCGCAGGCGTTCCGTTGGCTGCGTATGGCAACGTGCCCAGCAACCCAGCCAACCAGTATTACAACATGACGGGCGGCAACCCCAGCCTAGAGCCCGAAGAGGCTGATACCTATACCCTCGGCTTTGCGATTGAGCCGATCGACAATCTGAACCTGTCGATCGACTGGTACAGGGTCGAGATTGAAGGCGCGATCGGCGGCATCGGGTACAACACGATCCAGATCCTCTGCATGGAGCAGAATCTGTACTGCGACCGAATCAACCGTGATGCACGCTCGGGCGAGTACGACCTGTGGGTGGGCCTGTCTTCCGACCCCCTGACCGGACACATCAACAATCTGCCCGGCAACATCGGCATCTACAAGCGCTCCGGTCTCGACTTCGCGGCGAACTATTCCTTCAACCTCGGCCCGGGCCGCCTGAGCACCAGCCTGGCAGCCAACTACGTTCTCGATGACTACACCCAGACACTTTCGTCGCAGCCGAGCACCGGGTACGACTGCACGGGCTTGGTCAACGAAACCTACCTCTGCCAGACGCCGGAGATCCGCAGCATTGCCTCGGTGCGCTATGCATGGGACCGTTACGCGCTGGGCTTGCGCTGGCGCTATATCGACGGCATGGATTACAAGGACGTGGATGGAAGCCCACTCACCGATGATGATCGCGTGATCTGGCTCGACAATGGGGTAGGCTCGTACAACTACCTCGACCTGAACGGCAGCGTGAGCTTCGGCGCTGCCACGTTGAGCCTTGGCGTTAACAATGTGTTGGACAAGGAACCGCCGTTCTCGGGTGACAGTGGTCTATCGGCCAATGCCAACGCCCTCGGTGGCTACGACCAAGTCGGTCGTTACATCTTCGGGAGCATTGCGCTGAAGTTCTGATCGACTCAGGACGCAACAAACAGAAAGGCGGCGGGTTTCGGCCCGCCGCCTTTCTGCATATCCGCCTACCGCCTTGTCGCACACAGCGATGGTTGACGGCTGGAGACCTGCCCCAGCTGCCGGGAAATCACCCTTCGCCGATCTTGCCTACTGGCCTGTTGTCCAAGTTGCGCACCGCCTCACGCGCTGCCCGCTGGCGGGCGTCCCATTGTTCTGGCGTGTAACAAACCCGCTTGCGCATCCGACTGCCGGTGACGTCCTCAGAACGGCATACCTTGCCATTTCTACCAGGATTGTTTGGCGCGACGGCCTGCGCGGCGGCGGGCTGTTCAGCCTCTTGGGCCGTTGTATGCCCGACGGACAGCAGCCCGGTGAGCAGGGCAGCAAGCGACAGGTGGCGAATGCGGCGCTGCCATGAGGCACTGGGTAGGGAATACTTGGACAAAGGGATCGAACCATCAGAATCGATGTGCATAGCGTATGCCTCGAAAGAGCTGGGGAACCTGCATAAAGACCCATAGGACATCATATCTCGCGCACTCGTGAAATCGAAGGCGCGCGCAGCAGACAGGCGCATCCTGCGCAGAGGATTACACGGCATTATCCATTGCGGCAAGGACGGCAGAAAAGCGCAGCCCAGATCAGGCGCTCTTTATTTTCGGCTGCATGTCAAAGGCGACTGTCAATCGTGAATCATGCGTATGGAATGGGACGGTGCCGTGCCACATGTAAGACGGAAACAGCGCGAGATGACCCGGCTTCGGTCGTATGAGTCGATGCGGTGGCAGGTCGAGCCCCAGGTCTTCCAACGGCTGTCCAAGCTGAAGCCATCCGGCGTGAGATGCGGATTCCGGCTCAAGCACACTGCCGGGGAGCGCGACGTAGAACGCGGAACTTGCCCAACCCTTCGGATGAAGATGATTGGAATGACGGCCCGCTGCCTTGAGCCGCACGGACCATGATCCGACGAAGTGCACGCTGCGCTGGTTCCGCGACAGGAATGGATGGGTCGCGCTGACGGATAACGTGGCCAACCAGTTCTCGACAGCTGTTCGCAATGCGCACTCTGTCGCAAGAATGACTGCATCCTCACGTCCAAACAGCTGACCCGAAGTCTGCGTGCCGCCACGCACGCTTTGATTCACAGGTTCCCGCTTGGCGCTATGCATGACTTCCAGTGTGGCTTCCAGTGCCTGAAGGAACGAGAAGACATCTTGGTAGCCTGGTGGCGGCGCGACTTCTACATAGCCCACCAGCGCTTCGTAGTCGCACAACCAGTGTTCCCGCTCATCACCGGTCAGCCGCCATGCCGTCCCCTGATGGCACCAACCTTCCTGGTTGCCTGGATCGAGTTTGACCACACTTGCCGCGCAACTTGCGGCCAGGTCAAATCTCTGCGTACGGAACGCATGCCGCGCGCGCGCATTGAGAAACTCCGGCAGCTCTGCCAGCCCTCCACGTGATGCTGCTTCATAAAGTAGTGCGGCCTGCTCACGCTGCTGAAGCGCGTCTAGTGCGTCTGCAGCGAACCAGTCCAGCAACGCGTTGCCGGGCTCACGCTTGCGCAGCGGATGAAGCAACGCAAGAGCCTCTTCCGCATGCTTGGCGGCGAGTAACATTCGCACAAGCGCCAATTGCAACGCGCGGTTTCCTGGCTGCGCCCGCGCTGCGGTACGGAACATACCCAGCGGGTCTTCGCTTGGTGCATGCTCCGGCCCGTGTTCCCACAGCAGATTGCTCAACGTTTCGTGAGCGGGCACATGATCCGGATGCCGAGCCACGAGCCGGCGTGCGCATGCCAGCGCTTCCGCTGGGCGACCAGCATCAGCCAATACACCGTTGATGGCATCCTGCACTTCTATCGTGCTGGCGCCGCGTTGAACCAGCATTTTCTCCGCTCGCTCAAACGCAGCCAGCGCTTCGTCGATGCGCCCCAGAAAACGCAGCACCGCGCCCAGATCCACCCATGCGGATGTCTGTTCCGAAGACAATTCAAGCGCCTTGCGCAACACAGGCTCCGCCGCTTCAAACTGGCCCTGCTCCCGCAATGTCTTGCCGCGCCGTGCAAGGCACATGCCGTAGTTGCGGGACACCATGGCATTGCCGGGCAGCAGGACCATTGCATGTTCGAACGCCGCATCGGATTGCACCGGACGTCCGCTGTCCGCCAGACACATGCCCAGCAGCTGCCATGCATCTGCCGCCTGGGGCGACTGCTTGGCCAAGGTTTCGGCAATGGACAATGCCTGCGCATGTTGCCCGGATTGCAACAGATTCAGAGCCTGTTTGAAGCGCTCCGCCTGCGCCAGATTCAGCGGCTGAGGAGAAAGCGCAGCCACCTGCCCCTCAACGCGCGCGACGTACGCGCAAGGCTACGCCAGCCGACGTGATCAACTGATAGCCACCCAAGATTCCGGTGCGCACCTGCACCACATCGCCGACCTGCACATGACCGCTGCTGCGCGCTTCGGTCTGCATCCAGACCTGTCCATTCTCGAGCGTGAAGTCACGTCGCCCGCTGTGGCCGTAATCAACCTTGATCACCCGGCTTTCAATGCGCTCCGGGTTGGCGTGTTCACCCGTCTGTCCCGGGTTGCGCAACGGGTCTCGTGGCGTGTTCAGACCGAAGTCCGCACGCCCCTTTTCGGCTGCAGCCTCGAGGACTTCCGGTGAGGGTGGAAACGCCCTGTCGTAGCAGGCCAGTCGCGCTGCGGCTTCGCCGACGTTTGCACAACCATGGGGGTTCTGCTGCGCAGCCACCGGCGACGCGAGCAGCAGTAGAAGCAAGGTCAGGAAAAAGCGCATCAGCATCATCCAGTCGGCCGAACAGCCAAGATAACCCAGCAGCTCACACTTCGGCGCTAGCGGTACGCCAATCGCGCATGGCACCCGCTAGCGCAGTCGCCATTTCGCGTTCCTCCAGACTGAGCAGAGGATTCCATACATCGAACATCAGGATCACCCGCACATGGTCGCTGTCATTACGCGCCTCGTGCTCGATGGTGTCATCGAATACCCAGCATTTGCCTTCGCGCCATTCCCGCCAGTCGTAGCCGACCCGATAGCGGCACCTGTCCGGCACCACTAGTGGCAGGTGGGCGACCAGCCGGGCGTTGGTCTCTCCGGTATGCGGCGGGATATGCGCGCCGGGCGCCAGAGCGGAGAACATCGCGTTCGGACACAGGCCGGAAATCTCCGCACTGTCGACCAATGCCAACGCCTCGGCGGTGCGCGGACATTGCGACAGATGCTCGTCTACCGGCTTGCCATGCGCGTAGAGATGAAAGCCACTCCAATTGCGCGAATGGTTGAGCTTGTCCCACTGGTTGACCGGATCGCCGGGGCCGTACTGGATATAAGGGACGAACGCATCGCCGCAGCTGGCAAGCATGTCCTGCAGTTCCGACTTGATCGCGTCGGTGCGCGATTCGAGCTCACCTATCCAAGGGAAGAGTGCCTCGTCGTAGAACGTGGTCGCCGGCAGGCGCGGCACGTGCAGTTGGTGGCACTCCGAATGGTAGGGCCGGCTCCTGCCGGCGAGGATCGAGACCGCCTCATCCCAGCGGTCGGCCACGGCCGCATGGACCGTGGCGCGTGTCGCCGCCACCTGATGTGCAAGATACGCAACCAAGTCTTCCGTGTCGTTGGAAACCACGTCGCGGGCGTGCTCGAGTCGCCGCCGCAATGCGGACGGCCATTGTGGCTCCTCGGGCGCGACCTTCAGCGCATCACGAAATGCTGCGGCAGCTATCCGGGGCCGGCGCTGGCGTTCGAGAAACTCCGCCTTGCCGAGCAGGCCTGGAAGAAAGTACGCATCGATCTCAAGCGCGTCGACGATCGACCCCCACTCCTGCTCCGGCTGAGCAAGTTCGCGAAAGACCCGGGACACCGTCATGGGAATCATCGGATCCCGGGGGGCTCGCGCACGCGCCGTCTGCAGCAGCTCCAGCGCGCCCTTCGCGTCACCGCGCTGAAACGCATGCACGCCAAGACTAAACAATGCCTGCACGTTGCCGGGATCGAGCGTACGGACCTGTCCCCAAGTGCGCTCGGCCTCCTGCCAGCGGCCTGCGGTTGCCGCGGCGCCCGCCGCCCTCACCAGTTCAGCGATAGAGTCGGCCATGTTCGTGATCCAGTGTGTCCCCAGGACGTATCCCAGCATTCTAGTCATGCCAAGCCACGCATCGGATGCATGGCTTGCCATGGTGATGCATTCGACCGGACCATCACCGTCACTGCCAGGATACTCGGCCGCAGCCAATGCCACCGGGGCGAGGTTAACCGATGCCGGCCAGCGTGCGGTCCACTTCCGGCTCGCGAGGTCCACACGCGGCACGATCACGGCGAACGTGGCGTGTTGCCTGCCGAGGCCTGTTGTCCAACTGGCTTTCGAGGCGACTGGCAGATCGACGTCCGCTGCGGTATGACCGAATACCGGCCGACATTTACGGTGCCGGCAGGTTATCGGGGTCCCGTGGAGGGCACCGCCAGCCCGCGGCGCTTGCCGAAGGCTATCACCGAGATCGGCAGGTGCTGGCATCTCCGGCGGCGCAAAGGTCTGTCATGAAAATGCCCTGCACTGGAGCGCGAGCACGCCGGGCACACCCACGACCCGGTGTCACGATAGGCGCAAGATGAACCCATGCGCTGGACCGCGGCTTCGCCTCCGCCGGTCCGATTCCGAAGCCCCGGCAGATGATCGCCTGTCGGGCGGGGCCAGCTTCAAGTGACCGATGACATCGAATACAAGCTTCGACCCACCGACATGGACGACCGGAATCGATCTTCGGCGTCAGGCCGGCACCAGCGTCTGCGCCAGGTGCTCGACATAGGCGTCGAACTCGTCCTGCTGCATGCGCGCCTGGTGGAGTTGCAGATTGAGCTGCAGGAAGCCGACGTAGGCGGCATAGGTCAGGCGCGCACGGTGCTGCGCGTCTTCGCGGCCGAGGCCGGCCTGGCGGAACGAGGCGGTCAGATAGTCGAGACGGCGCTTGGACACGCGTTCGATCACCGGGTGCACGGTCGGGTGATCCTGTGCCTTGAGCAGCGCGCTGTAGATCACGTGCGATTTGTACTCGCGCGCGACCATGTGGAACAGCGCGCGCAGACGCTCGCGGGCGTCGGGCACTTTTTCGAGCGCACCGAACAGCGCCTCCTGCTCGACGTTTTCCCAACGCTCGAGCGCGGCCTGCAGCAGCGCATCGCGCGACGGGAAGTGCCAGTAGAAGCTGCCCTTGGTCACGCCGAGTCGGCGCGCCAACGGTTCGACCGCCACCGCCTGCACGCCGGTCTCGGCGATCAGGTCCAGCGCGGCCTGGGCCCAGTCATCGGCGCTCAGGCGGGTTGGCCGTTCGGCGGGCGAAGCGTCGCCCGACTGGGCGGTCACCGCGGATTTCGGGGCTCTGCTCATCGCGACAGTCTATCCATACGCATCCATCCGCAACAGTATCGACATGCCGGACACAGGCCGACTGGCAGCATTGACACCACCTGAAACCGTCACCATACTCGACCGTACGGTCAGCATCGGGATCCGCCCGTGCAGCCGGCCCAGCGCCGGCCCCGTTCTCTGTAATGCCGTTTGCCGGAGTTGATGATGAGCGTCGCGATCCCCTTTCTCGCCTTCCTGCTGGTGGGTGCCTTCGCCGCCTACCACCGTCTTCGTCTCGTCTACTGGGCGGCGATCACGGTCACTGTGCTGCTCGCGTGCTGGCTGCTCGGCGCCAATGGCGTCGCCACAGTCATCGCCGCGCTGCTGGTGGCCGCGATTGCGGTGCCGCTGCTGATCCCGTCGGTGCGCAAGTCGCTGGTGACCACGCCGCTGATGAAGTTCTTCCGCAAGGTGCTGCCACCGCTGTCGCAGACCGAGCGCATCGCGCTGGAAACCGGCTCGGTCGGTTTCGAAGGCGAACTGTTCACCGGCGACCCGGACTGGCAGAAGCTGCTCGACTATCCCAAGCCGCAGCTCACCGGCGAAGAGCAGGCGTTCCTCGACGGGCCGGTCGAGGAACTCTGCAGCATGATCAACGACTGGGAGATCACCCACGTCCACGCCGATCTGCCCCCGGAACTGTGGGACTACATCAAGGCCAACAGGTTCTTCGGCATGATCATTCCGAAGGAATACGGCGGCCTCGGGTTCTCGGCGCTGGCGCACCACAAGGTGATCCAGAAGCTGGCCTCGATGTCGAGCGTCGTCAGCTCGACCGTCGGCGTGCCGAACTCGCTCGGCCCCGGCGAACTGCTCAACCACTACGGCACCAAGGAACAGAAGGATCACTACCTGCCGCGCCTCGCGATCGGCCAGGAAGTGCCGTGCTTCGGCCTGACCGGTCCGTTCGCGGGTTCCGATGCGACCTCGATTCCCGATTACGGCATCGTCTGCAAGGGTGAGTGGAACGGCGCGAACGTGCTCGGCGTGCGCCTGACCTTCGACAAGCGCTACATCACGTTGGCGCCGGTGGCGACGCTGGTCGGTCTCGCGTTCCGCATGTACGACCCGGACGGCCTGATCGGCGACACCCAGGACATCGGCATCACGCTGGCGCTGCTGCCGCGCGAGACGCCGGGCGTGGAAATCGGCCGTCGTCATTTCCCGCTCAACTCGCCGTTCCAGAACGGCCCGATCCACGGCAAGGACGTTTTCATTCCACTGAGCCAGCTGATCGGCGGCGCGGAGATGGCAGGCAAGGGCTGGAACATGCTCAACGAATGCCTGGCCGTGGGCCGCTCCATCACACTGCCCTCCACCGCCTCGGGCGGCGCGAAAGCCGGCGCGGTCGTGACCGGTGCATATGCGCGCATCCGCAAGCAGTTCGGTCTGTCGGTCGGCCGCTTCGAGGGCGTCGAGGAAGCGCTCGCGCGTATCGGCGGCAAGGCCTACGCGATCAGCGCGCTGTCGCAGGCGACGGCTGCAGCTGTCGATCGCGGCGACGTGCCGTCGGTACCGTCGGCGATCGCCAAGTACCACTGCACCTCGATGAGCCGTGAGGTCATCAGCGACGTCATGGACGTCGTCGGCGGCAAGGGCATCATCCTCGGCCCGAAGAACTTCGCCGGCCGCAGCTGGCAGGCGGCGCCGATCGCGATCACCGTCGAAGGCGCGAACATCATGACGCGCAGCCTGCTGATCTTCGGCCAGGGCGCAATCCTGTGCCATCCGTGGGTCATGAAGGAGATGAAGGCGGCGCAGGACCCGGACACGCAACGCGGGCTCGAGGAATTCGACCGCAACCTGTTCGGCCACATCGGCTTCGCGATTTCCAACGCCGTGCGTTCGTTCTGGTTCGGCCTGACCGGCGCGAAGATCGGTGCGGCGCCCGGCGACGCTTACACGCGTCGCTACTTCCGCAAGCTGGATCGCTACTCCGCGAATCTCGCACTGATGGCCGACGTGTCGATGCTGACGCTCGGCGGCAAGCTGAAGTTCAAGGAATCGCTGTCGGGTCGCCTCGGCGACGTGCTGAGCCATGTCTACATGACCAGCGCGATGCTCAAGCGCTATCACGACGAAGGCGCGCCGCAGGCCGACCAGCCGCTGCTCGCGTGGGCCTTCCACGACAGCGTGCACAAGATCGAACTCGCGCTGTCGGCTGCGCTGCGCAACTTCCCGATCCGTCCGGTCGGCTGGTTGATGTGGCTGCTGATCTTCCCGTGGGGCCGTCGTGCCGAAGCGCCGGGCGATCGCCTGTCGCGTCGCGTCGCAGCGTTGCTGATGGCGCCCAACGAAGCCCGTTCGCGCTTGGCCGAGGGTGTGTTCATGACGCCCTGCGAGAACAATCCGGGCGGCCGCATCGACAGCTATCTGGCCAAGGCGATCGCCGCGGAGCCGGTGGAGCGCAAGTTCCTCAAGGCGATGAAGAGCAAGGGCATCGAGGCGCTGGACTACGACGCGCAGCTGGACGAAGCCGTGCGCGAAGGCCACATCACCGCCGAGGAGCGCGTGTTGCTGGTGGAGCTGCGTGAGCTCACGCTGGACGCGATCACCGTCGACGACTTCGACACCGGGGAACTGCGTTCGGCGGGTTACCGCGCGCCGACGCAGCCGTCGAGCGAGTCGCGCGAAGCGGCCTGAGCGACGCGCGCCATGTGACTCCGACAACGGCGGGCCTGTCCCGCCGTTGTCGTATCCGCTATTCCGGTTCGCACCCTAAAGCGATGACCGTGCCACTGCTGACGCTGCGCAACGGCCTGGCGGCGCCTGGCTGTTCGGCGTCCTCGTCTGCCGCAAGGCGCCCTGCTTCGCCAGCATCGCGCCGCGGATCATCGTGCTGCGCGTCGGCCATGGCGAGGCGACGATGCGCCATCGCCGCGCGGTGACGAACCACATCGGCACCGTGCATGCGATCGCATTGTGCAACCTGGCCGAAGGCGGAGTGACGACCGACGTCAGCATCCCGGCGTCGATGCGCTGGATTCGGAAGGGCATGACCGTCGAGTACCTGAAGAAAGCCACCGGCACGATGCACGGGCTGAGCGTGGCGTTCGGCGTCGGCGCGTTGCTGTTTACCGTCGGCGCCCTGCGCTGACATGGTGTTTGTGGGAGCGCGCTCGCGCGCGATGGGGCGTTCCCGGCAAAGCTCATCGCGCGCAAGCGCGCTCCCACAGAAGAGCAGCGGCGCGCCGGGCGCTGCGTGCGTGCCATGCGGCCAGCACGTCGGCCTCGCGCTGCGGCGTCAGCCCTGACTTCGCCGCGGCGCGTCGTTCGGCCGGGCCGAGGAAGCCGGTGCCGCCGAGGACCAGCAGCGTCATCGGACGCGCGGCGCGCCGGGTCGACGCGAACACGCCAGCAGGAAAGGCCGCGAGGGCCGCGGCGGTCAGGCCGTGGGCGAGGAACTCACGACAGCTTGCCATGGCTGTGTTCCGGCGGCCGGCCGGGGACCGCCTCTTCCGGAAGCCTGCGCTCGGCGCGGATCACCCGCCATGCGCCGAAGGTCATGCCCAGCGCGATGCCGATGCCGGCCACGAACACCAGCTGCGAGCCCAGCGCCGACAGCGCCTTGTGCACCCAGACGAAGGTCACGTCGCCACCGCGATACACCGCGGTGTCGATGACCGCCTTTGCCTTGTAGCGCGATTCGCGGCTCACCCGGGTATAGAGCGTCTCGCGCGCCGGCTTGGCCAGCGAGAACTCGCTGGCGCGGGTCATCACCTGCACCGTCGCGATCAGCAGCGGCAGCGGCGAGGCCGAGAGCAGCGCGAAACCGATCAGGATCGCCACCGCCGGCAGCAGCAGCAACGGCGCCACGCCGTAGCGACGCAGCAGCCAGCGCGTCAGCAGCAGTTGCACCAGGATCGTCAGGCTGGCGACCGCCCAGTCGATGATCGAGTAGTAGCGCGTCGCCGCCTCGGCGGTGGGATACAGGCGCCGCACGAGCGCGGCCTGCTCGTTGTAGAGCAGCGTGCCCACGCCGACGCCGAAGAACATCAGCAGCGCCAGGCCGCGCAACAGCGGATCGGCGGCGATGAGTTTCAGGCCGGCCCAGATCGAACCGCCGATCGCCTGCTCGTCCTGATCGGCGCGCAGCCCTTCGTTGCGCCGGGCCCAGCCGCGCAGCTTGAGGATGCACAGCAGGCACACGCACAGGAAGCCGGCCGACACCAGCGTGAGGTTCGCCACGCCGATCCGCTCCACCAGCATCGTGGTGATGAACGGCCCGACGAACGCGCCGATCGTGCCGCCCGCGCCGATGTAGCCGTAGTAACGCTTGGCGTGTTCGTTGTCGAACACGTCGGCCATGAAGCTCCAGAACACCGTGACCGCGAACAGGTTGAAGACCGCGATCCAGATGAAGAACAGCGCACCGCGGCCCTGCAGATCGGTATCGAAGGCCCAGCGGAAGCCCAGCAGGCAGACGATGAAGGCCAGATACACCACCGGCAGGAACACCCGGCGCGGGAAGCGCGACACCAGCGCGCCGTAGAGTGGCTGCAGCACCAGCATCACCACGAAGGTGCCGCTGAAGAGCGCCTGCAACGTGAACTCCCCCAGCGCGACGCCGCGCGCCGCGGCCCAGTCCAGCAGGAACGCCGGGAACACCGCGGATGCATCCGACGATGCGCCCATCGCATCGCGCACCGGGCGCAGCACGTAATAGCCGCACAGCAGACAGAAGAAATACAGCAGCGCCCACCACAGCGGCGGCGACTCCGCCAGCGCGGCGCGCAGCCGCGGGCGTGGCGGCGTCATGACGAGGGGGCGCATGGCGGGCTCCTGGCGGACGCGGCACGTTAACGCAACACCATGACCGCGACCAGCACATCGCCAGCACGGTCCGGTGCGCGCAGCATATGCTCTATCCCCCTTGCCTACCGTGCCGCGATGCCTCCCCGCCCTGCTCCTGTCTACGACTACATCATCGTTGGCGCCGGTTCCGCCGGCTGCGTGCTCGCCCATCGGCTCAGCGCCGATCCCGACGTGCGCGTGCTGCTGCTCGAAGCGGGCCCGAACGACACGCATCCCTTCATCCACATGCCCGCGGGCCTGGCGAAGCTGGTCAACCGCAAGGGCGTGAACTGGGACTACGACACCGCGCCCGAGCCGCAGCTCGACGGCCGCGCCCTGTGGTGGCCGCGCGGCAAGGTGCTCGGCGGGTCGAGTTCGATCAATGCCATGTGCTACACCCGCGGCGTGCCGGCGGACTACGACGACTGGGCTGCGCAGGGTGCGGACGGCTGGGCCTGGGATGATGTACTGCCGTGGTTCCGCCACAGCGAAGGCAACGCGCGCGGCGGCGATGCACTGCATGGCGGCGACGGCCCGCTGACGGTGTCCGACCTGCGCTACGTCAATCCGCTCTCGCGCATGTTCATCGACGCCGCGCAGCAGGCCGGGCTGCCGGCGAACGACGACTTCAACGGACCGCGGCAACAGGGCGTCGGCCTGTACCAGGTCACCCAGCGCGACGGCGCGCGGTGTTCGGCAGCGACGGCGTATCTCGATCGCGCGACGCGCGCGCGACCGAACCTGACGATCCAGACCGGCGCGCTCGCCAGCCGCGTGACCTTCGAACACGGGCGCGCGACCGGCGTGGTGTATGCGACCGCGCGCGGCGCGTTCCACCAGCCGGCGACGCGCGAAGTGCTGCTGTGCGGCGGGGCGATCAACACGCCGCAGTTGCTGATGCTGTCGGGCATCGGTCCGGCGAACGATCTGCGCCGGCAGGGCCTGAAGGTCGTGCACGATGCGCCCGGCGTCGGCGGCAACCTCCAGGATCACCTCGACATCTGCACGCTGTTCCATGCCACGCAGCGCATCACCTACGACCGCGCCAGCGATGTCGCGATCGCGTGGGACTACTTCGTGCGTGGCCGTCGCGGCCCCGGCACCAGCAACATCGCCGAGTCAGGCGGCTTCTACCGCTCGCCGCTCGCACCCGACGACCGCGCCGACATCCAGTTCCATTTCGTGCCGGCGATGCTCGACGACCACGGCCGCAATCGTCTGGCCGGCGACGGCTACACGCTGCACGCGTGCTTCCTGCGACCACGCAGCCGCGGCCGCGTCACGCTGGTCAGCAACCGCGTCAGCGACAAGGCGCGCATCGAGGCCAACTACCTCAGCGATGCGGACGGCTTCGATCTGAAGATGATGGTCGAGTGCGCGCGCATCTCGCGGACGATCCTGTCGCAGGCCGCGTTCGAAGGTATCCGCGGCGCGCCGATCTTTCCCGCGCGCAACGATCTGGGCGATTCAGAACTGGCAGCGTTCGTCCGCGCGAAGGCGGAGTCCGTCTATCACCCGGTCGGCACCTGCCGCATGGGCGTCGACGACGGCGCGGTGGTCGATCCGCAGCTGCGCGTGCGTGGCATCGACGGCCTGCGCGTCGTCGATGCGTCGGTGATGCCGAGCCTGCCGGGCGGCAACACCAATGCGCCGGTGATCATGGTCGCCGAGCGTGCTGCGGACCTGATCCGCGCCGGCTGACCGGCTGGGTCAGTGCGGCAGTTGCTCCAGCGTCGGCGGCAACGGGCAGTGCAGCACGCCGCAGATCGTGCGCAGCAGTTCGGACTCGGCCACGCTGACCTGGCCGTCGTGACTGACGGCCGCGGTGATCGCCTCGACCATGACCTGCTTGGCCAGCGGGTCGAGTGCGTCGAGCGGTTGCCACACAGCGTCCAGCGCCTGCACGCCGCCCGCGGGCGGTGCGTAAGGCACGTGGTCGCGTGGCAGCACGCGCTGCATGCCGGCGAGATATGCACGCTGCGCGGCGGCCTTGTCGCCGGGATTGCCGGCCTGCGCGACGATCGCGAGCAGCGTCGCGAATTCCTGCTTCACGTTGCCGGGCTTGCGACGGCCGAAGCGGATATGACGACCGGGGTCGAGCGTTTCGCGCAGTTGCACCTCGAGCAGCCGGCCGAGGCAGTACTCGAACAGCGACACCTGCTGGTCGGCATGCACCACCGCGTGCACGGTGTCGAGGAAGGTCGCCAGTTCCGGGCGCGGGCGCCGGCGCAGCACCGGGAACGCCAACGCCGCCAGCGGCATGCGCAGCATCGGATGCAGCTCCAGCAGATGGGTTTCGCGCAGATGCGCCGCTTCCGTCGCCACCGACG
The DNA here is from genome assembly GCF_021191705.1 of Proluteimonas flavola. Taxonomy (GTDB): domain Bacteria; phylum Pseudomonadota; class Gammaproteobacteria; order Xanthomonadales; family Xanthomonadaceae; genus Luteimonas; species Luteimonas flavola. The sequence goes on along the minus strand of NZ_JAIWPU010000005.1, from coordinate 86,187 downwards.
CGCCCATGCGGGCGACGATCTCGACGTGCTGCTTGCGGCGGACCGCCTCGCTGTCGTCCAGCAGCAGGGCCAGTACCAGCGGCATCGCCGCCTCGCGATGCGTGGCGACATCGTGCAGCGGATCGCTGATCGCCATGACCAGCGCATGCGCACGCGCATAGTCGTCGTCGTGCGGATGCGCGACCTGCGCGGCGACCATCGGTGGCGTCACCGCCAGCGCGCGGTCCTTGTGCGGCAGTGCATCGCCCGGCGCGACCAGGCCGAGCGCCACGTCTTCCTGCAGACCGTCTGGCGGATTCGTCATCCACCGCTGCTGCAGACGCGTCAGCTGCTCGGGACGAAAGCCCGGCTCCAGCGCCTGGATGCGCTTGATCAGCGGCGGGTGCGTGGCGAACAGGCCGCTCAGGCCGACGCCATCGCCGAACAGCATGTGGCTGACTTCTTCGGCATCCTCGCGGTGCGCGAGGCGCGAGCCGCTGTCGAGCCCGCCGATCTTCTTCAATGCACCGGCGATGCCGGCCGTCTGCCGGGTGAACTGCACCGCCGACGCATCGGCCAGCACTTCGCGCGAGCGGCTGACGCCGGCCTTGATCATGCGGCCGAAGAACATGCCGAGGCTGCCGACGACGATCGCCGCGAGCGCGCCGCCGATCACCACCAGCGTCGCGCTGTTCCGGAAGCCGCGTCCGTGGATCAGGATCTTGCGGCCGATGATGCCGATCATCAGGATGCCGAACAGCACGCCGATCAGGCGGATGTTGAGCCGCATGTCGCCGTTGAGGATGTGGCTGTATTCGTGCGCGACCACGCCCTGCAGTTCGTCGCGATTGAGCCGGTCGAGCGCGCCCCGCGTCACCGCGACCACGGCATCGGACGTGGAATAGCCGGCCGCGAACGCGTTGATGCCGGCCTCCTGCTCGAGCACGTAGATCTTCGGCACCGGCACGCCGGACGCGATCGACATTTCCTCGACCACATTGCGCAGCCGCCGAAGTTGCGGATCGCGCGTGTCCTCCGCCACCGGCACGCCGCCGAGCTGCCGGGCCACCGTCTCGCCGCCGCTGCGCAGGGACGAGATGCGGAACAGCGAACCCAGGCCGATCACCGCCAGCGTCGCCACCGCTGCCGCCAGCAGCGGTCCGGGGCGCGGCCCGACGATCAGCAGCACCAGCACGCCGACCATCAGCACGATGCCCAGCACCGCGAGCGCGAACAGCACGATCAACCGCGTGCTGTTGCGCCGTGCCTGCGCCTGGCGTTCGAAGAAGTTCATGCCGGAGCCGTGATTAGTGATTCGGGATTGGTGATTCGGAAAAGCGGGAACCCGGGTCGACGCCGCGCATGGCGGCACACTGTGGGCACCCCGCTTTCGCCGTTGCCGTTTCGAATCACCAATCCCGAATCACCAATCACGGCGTCTCAGAAACTCACCTTCGGCACCTCGCGTACTTCGGCGCGGTCCGCGGGAATGTCGAGCAGCGCCGCTTCCTTGAAGTTGAACATGCCGGCGAGGACGCTGGAGGGAAACACCTCGCGCTTGTTGTTGTAGGCCATCACCGAGTCGTTGTAGGCCTGACGCGCGAACGCGACCTTGTTCTCGGTGCTGGTCAGCTCCTCGGTGAGCTGCATCATGTTCTGGCTGGCCTTGAGGTCGGGATAGGCCTCCGACACGGCGAGCAGACGACCGAGCGCGCCATTGAGCATGCCCTGCGACTGCGCGAGCTGCGCCATCGCCGCCGGATCCCCGGGATCGGCCTTGGCCGCGGACAGGCCGGCCTGCGCCAGATTGCGCGCATGGGTCACGGCTTCGAGCGTCTCGCGCTCGTGGCGCATGTAGCCCTTGACCGTCTCGACGAGATTCGGGATCAGGTCGAAACGGCGCTGCAACTGCACGTCGATCTGGGCGAACGCATTCCTGTATGCGTTGCGGGCAGTGATCAGCCCGTTGTAGATACCGACGCCCCACAGCGCCAGACCCGCGGCAACGACCACGAGCAATATGAGCAGGATCAACGCGCTAGCCATCAAACTTCCCCTTGTTCATGCAATCCATGACACAGGCGCTATCATCGCCGCAGCACCAGAGCATACGCAGGGGGCAGGCCCGATGAAAAGCCGATATCCATCCCGCCGGCCGCTCGTCCGGCTGGGCCTCATCGGCCTGCTGCTGCCTGCCGCATTGGGCTCCGCCGCGCAGGCCCCGACATCCGCCGATATCGTGGAGAACGAAAGCGAAGACGAGATCACCGCGATCGTGCCGCTCGACGAGCAGGCCAACCGGTCGGCCATCGTCAGTCGCGAGGACGCCGTCAAACCGCAGCCGCGCGTGCCCGGCCAGGACAAGCCGCTGGCGTCCACGTTCGACGTGACGCTGCTCGAAGCGATGGCGCAGGATCTCGTCGCCAACCAGCGCGTGCCGGGCCTGGCGATGGCGATCGTGCACAAGGGCCAGGTCCTCAGCGCACGCGGTTACGGCATCACCGACGTCAAGGCGGCCGAACCGGTCGACGCGCACACCGTGTTCCGGCTCGCGTCGCTGTCGAAGTCGTTCGCCGGCACCGTGACCGGCATGCTCGTGTCCGAAGGCGCGCTGCGCTGGGACAGCCACATCGTCGACTACCTGCCGTCGCTGCGGTTCTCCGATCCACTGGCCGCGCAGCAGCTCACCGTCGCCGACGTGTTGAGCCATCGTGTCGGCCTCGGCCGCAACACCTACGACCGCGACATCGAACGCAACGCCGATTACCACGATCTCGTGCAGCGTCTCGCCGCCGCGCCGATGAGCTGCCAGCCGGGCAACTGCTACGCCTACCAGAACGTCGCCTTCAGCCTGGTCGGCGACGTGGTGTTCGCGACCTCCGGCCAGTTCTTCAGCGAAGCGGTGTCGCGCCGGATCTTCAAACCGCTCGGCATGAACGATGCGAGCTACGGGCTCGACGGCATCCAGGCCAGCACGCGCTGGGCCAAGCCGCACGTGCGCGCCGGTGGCGGCTGGACATCGCTGATGCCCAAGCCCACCTACTACCGCCTGGCGCCGGCTGCCGGCGTCAACGCCAGCATCAGCGACATGGCGCAGTGGCTGGTCGCGCAGACCGGCCATCGTCCCGACGTGCTGCCCGCGCCGCTGCTGGCGACGCTGCAGGCGCCGATCGTCGGCACGCCGCCGGAAATGCGCAATTCGTCGTGGCGTCGCGACCGTCTCGACGCCGCGGGTTACGGCCTGGGCTGGCGCGTCTACGACTACGCCGGCCAGCGCGTGGTCTTCCACGGCGGCGCCGTGCAGGGCTATCGCGGGCTGATGGCGATGATTCCCGACCGCGACTTCGGCATGGTCGTGCTGTGGAACAGCGAGAGCAGCCTGCCCTCGGGCCTGCTGCCGACGATCCTCGACCGCGCGATCGGCCTGCCGCCGCAGCGCTGGCTGGATGTCGATCCGAACCTCGAAACGCTGCACGCCCAGCGCATGCATGCGCCGGCTTCGCCGCCGTCGTCGTCGGGCAGCACGACCCACCGCGCGGCGGCGACGCCGGAGTAAACGCGTTCGGGATTCGAGGAGGACGGGCCGCCTCTGGGCGGCCTTGTTCGTTCTGCGTCAGCGCCCGTCTATGCACGCGCGGTGTCTTCGAGGCTATATGGGTTCTTTCGCCTCGGTCGGCTGGACCAAGGGACTGCCTACGACGTGCGCCATCGAACCGGGGCGATGGGTTCCGCTTCGCTCTACCGCTCCTGCGTAGCGGCGATCCGGCGAAGTGGCGCGCGCCTGCCTGACATTCTGCCGGCCTCGTCCGTCTGAAACGGCATGGCCTATGCCTGCCGACGAGTCGAAAAAAAACGCCTCCTCCGCCTGGGCACGCGGAGGAAGCGCTTTCGATGACGACGTGTGGCGACGTCAGATCAGCGGCGTCGGGATCGTCGGGATCACGACCGGCGCGGACTTCTTGGTGCGCTTGGTCGTGGCCTTCTTGGCTGCAGGCTTCTTGGTCGCTGCCTTCTTGGTGACGGCCTTCTTCGTGGCCTTCTTGGCAGTCGACTTCTTCGCGGTCTTCTTGGTTGCGGCCTTCTTGGTCGCCTTCTTCGCAGTCTTCTTGGCAGTCGACTTCTTGGCGGTCTTCTTGGTCGCCGTCTTGGCTACGGACTTCTTCGCGGCCTTCTTGGCGGCCTTCTTCGCGGTCTTCTTGGCAGCGACCTTCTTCTTCGCGACCTTCTTGGTGGCCTTCTTCGCCGCCGACTTCTTCTTGGCGACCTTGGCGACCTTCTTCGCGATCTTCTTCACAGCCTTCTTGACCTTGCTCACCACCTTCTTGGCGGTGGATTTCTTCGCGGTCTTCTTGGCCGCCTTCTTGGCAGGCGCTTTCTTTACGGCTTTCTTCGTGGCCATGGAATGGCTCTCCTCGTCAGTGGACTTGCATGTACAGCGGCCCAGTTCTCAAACGGCACGCGGGAGTCGGACCCGCGCACAACCGCCGACGCGCACCGCGCATCGGACCGGATTCGAAGGGTGGGTCGTCGACTGCACGACGTCGCCCCTGTGAAGCGAAGACCCGCACGCGCCAGAACTGTCGCGAAGGTCGGAAAAAGGGTCGGGGATTTCGCAGCGGAGACGATGCCCGCATCCACCATGTGATGTTCCTGGCAGAGGTTCGCGTTGTGCTGCGCGCTGGTGTCGTGATTCGACTCACTCGTTTCGTTGCGACGTGTGTTGCGGCGAAACCTAATCACGGTCTTTTCCACTGTCAACAGGTCGTCGCATTTTTCTTTCGGGCCTGTCGGCGCACATGCCGGACGATGCATCGCCGCGATGCCATGCATGCAGCGCGATGCGACACGCAGCCGCGAGCATCGCTCGCGAAACGCTTTCGGAAAACATCATAAAAAAAGGCATCAATGCATCGACGTGCGTTGACGGCATGCATTTTCGCGAAGCGCACGACGGCATTTCCGGCGTGGTGAAAAAACAATCACCCACCCGACCGCAACGTAAATCCATCCGTACCGCGCGCGACGTGTTTGCGCGGTTGCGGGATCGGTTTGCGCGAAAAATGCGCGGCCTTCGAACGCGTCGATCGACGTTCGGATCGTGCATCGAGGTACGTGGACGGTCATGCCGCGACCGCCTCGCACGACGCCGCCGTCACGTCGTCGGATCGCTACGGCGGAAACGAAAACCGGCGCGTTCCTCGCGGAACGCACCGGTCGATGTGCGCGACGGATGAAGCGGGGAAGGTCAGTCCTCTTCGCCCTCGAGCAGTTCGGCGTAGTCGTCGGGCGCGAGCAGTTCGTTGAGCTGGTCGGGCTCGCTCAGCTCGACGACGAACAGCCAGCCTTCGCCGTAAGCGTCTTCGTTGATCGTCTCCGGCTTGTCGGCCAGCGCTTCGTTGACGGCGGTGATCGTACCCGAGACCGGTGCGTAGACATCGGACGCAGCCTTGACCGACTCGACCACGGCCACGCCGGTGCCGGCCTGGACGTCGTCGCCGACGGCGGGCAGTTCGACATAGACCAAGTCGCCGAGCAGGCCCTGGGCATGGTCGGAAATGCCGACGGTGACCTTGCCGTCGCCTTCGATACGGACCCACTCGTGGGACTTCAGGAATTTCAGGTCACCAGGGATTTCGCTCATGGTCGGCTCCGGGGAAACGTTCGATCGGGAAGGTGGCGCTAGTGTAACGACGATGCCGAGCGGCGCGCATCAGACGCCGTCGGCGGGCCGGCCGTTTTTCACGAACGGGAACTTGACCACGCGCACCGGCACCTGGCGGCCGCGGATGTCGACGGTGACCTCACCCGGCTCACCGGCCGGCACGCGCGCGAACGCGATCGCCTTGCCGATCGTCGGCGAGAACGTGCCCGACAGGATCTCGCCGGCGCCGTTCGCAGTCGCCACCGTCTGGCCGTGGCGCAGCACGCCCTTGTCGTCCATCACCAGACCGATCATCTGCCGCGGCGCGCCGTCGGCCTGCGACTCCAGCAGCGCGCGGCCGTTGAACGCGCGGTCTCCATCGAGGGCGACGGTCCAGCCCAGCGCGGCCTCGAACGGCGACACGGTCTCGTCCATGTCCTGGCCGTAGAGCGCGAGGCCGGCTTCGAGGCGCAGCGTGTCGCGTGCGCCCAGGCCCGCCGGCGCGACGCCTGCATCGTGCAGCGCGCCCCACAGGACAGCCGCGTGCGCTTCGCCGACGACGATCTCGAAACCGTCCTCGCCGGTGTAACCGGTGCGGGCGACGAACAGATCGCCGAACGCGGTGCCTTCGAGCGCGGCGGCGGCGAACCGGCCGAGCTTGGCGACGGTCTTGCCATCCGTGTCGCCGAGCAGCGCGGCGACCGTGTCGCGCGCCTGCGGGCCCTGCACGGCGATCATCGCCAGTTCGGGGCGTTCGGTGACGGCGACATCGAAGTCGGCCGCCTGCGCGGCGATCCACGCCAGGTCCTTCTCGCGGGTCGCCGCGTTGACGACAAGACGGAACCAGTCGTCGGCCATGAAGTAGACGATCAGGTCGTCGACGATGCCGCCCTCCAAGGTGAGCATGCAGGTGTAGAGGGCCTTGCCCGGCACCTTCAACTTGTCGATCGAGTTGGCGACGAGGCGGCGCAGGAAATCGCGCGTGCCCGCGCCGCGCAGGTCGACGACGGTCATGTGGCTGACGTCGAACATGCCGGCGGCGCGGCGGACGTGGTGGTGTTCCTCGATCTGCGAGCCGTAGTTGAGCGGCATGTCCCAGCCGCCGAAATCGACCATGCGTGCGCCGAGCGCACGGTGGGCATCGTTGAGGATCGTCTTCTGCGTCATCTGGCCGGCTCGCAAGCGGAAAGCCGGGATTATCGCAGGTTGGTCATGCCGGCCGCGGGGGACCGGTCGCAGATATGTGCCGAAGTCCAGGACGCTTCGCCTGGTGGTGCGATCACCCGCACGATGGTTCGCCCCCACCCAACCCTCCCCCGCTTGCGGGGGAGGGCGTCACGCAACTCAGGCCGCTTCGACGTGTAGGTTCACGCCGTCGGTGCCGACGATGCGCACGGGCGTGCCGCTGGCGAGGTCGGGGCCTTCGACGACCCAGAACGCGTCGCCGATCTTGATCCGGCCGCGGCCGTCGACGATGCCCTGCTCCAGCGGCAGCACGCGGCCGACGTGCTGCTGCGCGCGCCGGTTGAGCAGCGGCTGGTCGCTCTGGCGTGCGCGCTTGCGGAAGAACGTCTGGTAGATCAGCACCGAGACGAAACTCAGCACGACGAACAGCGCGACCTGGGCGAGCAGCGTCAGCCCGGGGGCGAACAGCGCGATCAGGAACACCGCCGCGGCGGCGAAGCCCATCCACAACAGGAAGGCGCCGGGCACCAGCGTCTCGGCCGCCATCAACAGCAGGGCCAGCGCGCCCCACCCCGCGACATCCCAGCGCATCCAGTCCATGGCTCAGGCTCCGGTGCGCGGACGCTGGACCGGCGGCGGCGCGGGCGGCGTCGGCTTGCCCGACAGCGCTTCGCGTGCGAGTTCGCCGATGCCGGCGATCGAACCGATCAGGCCGCTGGTCTCCATCGGCATCAGCACGAACTTCTGGTTCGGCGCCGTCGCGAGTTCCTTGAACGCTTCCACGTACTTCTGCGCGACGAAGTAGTTGATCGCCTGCACGTCGCCGTTGGCGATCGCGTTGGACACCATCTCGGTCGCCCGCGCCTCCGCCTCGGCCAGCCGCTCGCGGGCCTCGGCCTCGCGGAACGCGGCTTCCTTCTGGCCCTCGGCCTGCAGGATCGCCGACTGCTTGTCGCCCTCGGCGCGCAGGATCTCCGACTGCCGGTGGCCTTCGGCCTCGAGGATCACCGCACGGCGCTCGCGCTCGGCCTTCATCTGCCGGGCCATCGAATCGATGAGGTCGCGCGGCGGCTGGATGTCGCGGATCTCGATGCGCGTGACCTTGATGCCCCAGGGATTGGTCGCATGGTCGACGACGTTGAGCAGCTGCGCGTTGATGCGCTCGCGGTTGCTCAGCGATTCGTCGAGATCCATCGAACCGATCACGGTGCGGATGTTGGTCTGCACCAGGGCGATGGTCGCGATCTCCAGATTCGAGACCTCATACGCCGCCTTCGCCGCGTCCAGCACCTGGAAGAACACCACGCCGTCGACGCGGACCACCGCGTTGTCCCGGGTGATGACTTCCTGGCTGGGCACGTCGAGCACCTGCTCCATCATGTTGATCTTGCGGCCGACGCCGTAGACCACCGGCACTAGGAAGTGCAGGCCCGGGGCCATCGAATGCGTGTACTTGCCGAAGCGCTCGACGGTCCACTCGAATCCCTGCGGCACCATGCGCACGGTCTTGAACAGCACGATGACGCCGGCGAGTGCCAGCACCACGGCGAGAAACAGTCCGGTTCCCATTGATCGCTCCCTCTTTGCGGGCGGCCGATGCCGCTGAGTCCAAGTATAGGCGCAGGGTGTCGCGAACCGACCGGCAGACAGAAGCCCTCCCCCGTGCAACGGGGGAGGGTTGGGTGGGGGCGAACCGTCAGGCTTCAGCCGATGCAGCCGTGAGCGGTCAGCGGTTGCCCACAACCGCTCCCAAGTCCGGTGATCCAGAGGTCGGAGGGTTTGCCCCATCCCGACCTTCCCGTAAAGGGCGCAATGCCCCGCGCGCGGGGGAAGAAGCAGATCAGCGTCAGTCGCGCGGCGTGTCCACCCACTCGGCGAACACGGCGTCGATCTGCGCGTCGCTGACGCTGCCGCCATCCTGCACGGTCTGCGCCTGCTCGAAGAACGGAACGATCAACGCCATGCCGTCGACCTTGGTCTTCAGGTGCACGCCGGCCGGCGCGGACAGTCGCGCATCCCAACGCGCACGCACGCGTGCCCAGTAGCCCTGCGTCGCCTTCCAGTAGTCGTAGGCCGGGGTGAAATCGATCGCATCGGTCTTCACGTAATCGTTGAAGCCGGTCTCACGGACGATGCTGGAGGTGACCAAGCCGGATGCATCGCGGACATCCTTGCGGTTGTCCTGCTCGTGGGTCCAGCCGCCGGGCACGATGGTGTGGCGGTTGACCGCCGCGAGCGCGTTGTAGTCCTCGCGCGTGGTGTATTCGCGGCGCGGCAGCGGGCGCCAGCCGGCGTCGGACGTCCACGTCGATGCGCCGTTGGCATGCACCCAGCGGCCGCTGCCGCAGTAGCGCGGCGCGTCGCTGACTTCGAATACGCACTGGGTCCAGCCTCCCTGCACGAGATCGGCAGGCACCTCGCGCTGCCGCCAGGTCTGATCGGAGGCGAACTCCCAGCGCGTCGGTGCCTCGAACGTCCAGTGCTGGCGCCAGTGCTTGATCACATGACCGCTTTTGACGTCGAGCAGCAGGTGCTGCAGCACGATCTTCGTCGGCGAGTCCTCGACGACGATGACGACTTCGTCGCCGCCGCTGCGCTTGGGCTCCTGGCGAGTGTAGCCAGGTGCGAGGACGACGGTTTCGTCGAACAGGAAACGCACGGTGTATTCGCCCTGCATGCCGAGGATCGCGTTGCGGTCGGCCTCGGGCGGGGTGGCGGGCGTGCGGGTGGCAGCCATCGCGGCGGTGGAAGCCAGCAGGGCGGCGAGTGCCAGCGCGGTCGCTTGCGGTGTCATGTCGGTGGAACCTCGTGGTCGGGAAACGTCAGGAGAGATGGATCAGGTGGCGGTACGCATCGGGCGACGCGGGTCTGCCGGCGGCCGCGGCGGCGCGCCGGCAGCAGCAGTCGTCGAGCGAGGACGCCGGGGCGATGCCATGGCCGCGTGCGATGCGGCGCGCGCAGTCGATGCCGAGCGGCGACAGCGTGCCGAGACTGGCGACCAGCATCGGGCCGCCCTCCTCCGGTGCCGCCGGCACGGCCTGGAAGCGCAGCACGCTGGCTTCCCAGGCGCCCCCGCGGATGCGCTGCGCGAGGCTGCGCCACAGGCGCTCGCCGATGCCACCGGGTGCGACGTCGCTGCAGCGCGGCAGATTGCCGGCCAAGCGTTCCCAGGCGAGGAAATCGCTGTCGGGCAACAGATGCAGCTGCCAGCAACAGGCATCGTCGGCATCGAAGAAACGCAGGCTCTCGTGCATGCCGTCGAAGTCGAGGCCGGCATGCGCTTGCGCGCGGCGCGCCGCCGACCAGCCGCCGAGTTCGCGGGCGGCGCCCGAGCGATGCAGACACAGCACCGTGCCCAGCGCCGCCAGCTGCGACGGCGTGGGGACGACGCATGCAGTGGACGGCGACAGGACGGTGGCCACGGTCAGAAGTCGACCGACAGGCTGACCGCGACGTTGCGGCCGGGGGCGGTGTAGCGGTCGAGCGTGGCGCTGCTCGCGGCGATCAACGGGACCAGCCCCGCCTGCCAGACCTTGCGGTCGGCGAGATTGAACACGCCTGCATTGAGGCGCGTGCCGGGCGCGAAGGTCCAGTGGGCGTACAGATCGAGCACGGCATGGCCGGGGCTTTCGAAGTACGCGGTGCCGGCCGGTGCGGTGGGCAGGCGATCACGACGACCGGCGAACCGGCCGACGAGTTCGGCGCCCCAGGTGTCGCGCTCGAAGGCGACGCCGAGCGAGGCCGTCAGGGGATCGACGGAACTCAATGCATCGCCGGTCGTGCGGTCCTCGCCGCGCGACCAGGCCGCCGCGCCCTGCAGCGACCAGCCTTCGAGCGCCGGTGCAAACGTGTCGAAGTACAGCCCACCCTTGAATTCGACGCCATGGATGCGGGCGTCGTCGACGTTCTGCGACTGGTAGACCATCAACCCGGTCACCGGATCGTTGCCGATGTAGCGCGTCGACTCGATGAAATCGTCGTATTCGGTGTAGTAGGCGCTGAGGCTCGCGTACGCGATGTCGCTGGAGAAGCGCAGGCCCAGTTCGAGGCCGTCGCTGGTTTCCGACTTCAGGTCCGGGTTGGGGATCGCGGTGTAGCCGAACATGAAATTGGTGAAACCGATATTGACGTCGTTGTAGGGCGGGGCCCGGAACCCGCGCGCATAGCCGCCGAACAGCGACCAGGCATCGGAGAACTTCCACACGAACCCGAGCTTCGGCGACACGCTGGTTTCGCTGAGTTCGGCGACTTGGGTGGTCGGGTTGTCCTCACGGAAAATGGTGTCGACGTCGGGGGACAGCCTGTAATGATCGACGCGCAGCGCCGGCACCAGCCGGAACGCACCATCGGCGAAGCTGATCTCGTCCTGGACGTACAGCGCGGCCTTGGTCGTGTCGCTGATCGGGAAATCCCGTACCGGGAACACGTCGGGCAGCATGACGTTGGTGACGACCCCGGTGTCGAGGAAGATGCGGCGGCCATCGCGGTTTTGCTTCGTCTCGGTGCGCTCGACATCGATGCCGTAGGCGAGCGCGTGCTGCACGCTACCTGTCGCGAACGTCCTGCGCGCATTGGCTTGCAGGCCGTAGCTGCGCTGGTCGAAATAGAACTCGCGCTCGCGCCGGTCACGGATCACGGTGCCGCCCGACGGCACGCGACGCACTTCCACGCTGTCCTGCTGCGTGCGGCTGTCCTGGCGATAGACTTGCCAGTCCACGCTGTCGGCCAGCACCAAGGACAGGCCGTCGATCTCGTGACCGAAGGTGATGCGCGCACGCGACTGATGATCGTTGCCGAGAACCTGCGTGTTGGTCGCACCTGTCAGCGTCTGCAGGCCGTAGGAACTCAACACGTCCGTCTCGACATCGTCCTCCTTGCCCTCGACCGTCAGCTTGAAGCGTTGTGTTTCGCTGGGCGCGAAGACCACCTTGCCCAGCACGCTGCGGCCGTTGCTGGATTGCGGGTTGGCCTGGGTGCGCGCACTCCCTTCACCGCCGACCTCGCCCATGTTCTCGGTCTCCTTGCCCTGGCGGTGGCTCACCGCGACCAGGCCCGACCAGCGCTCGCCGCCGAAGGCCGCGGTCGCACCGGCGAACAGGCCTTCATTCGCACTTTCGAAACCGATCTTGGTGCCGAAGTGCGCGGTCTCACCGTCGCGCAGATAGTCGGACGGGTCCTTGGTCACGAACGAGACCACGCCGCCGAGCGCGTCGGAGCCGTACAGCGAACTCGTGGGTCCGCGCACCACTTCCACACGCTTGAGCGTTTCCAGATCGACGAAGTTGCGGTTGGCGCTGGAGAAGCTGCCGATCGCGAACGCATCCGGCACCGCGATGCCGTCGGTCTGGATGCGCACGCGGTTGCCGCCGAGGCCACGGATGCGGATGTCGTTGAGTCCGAAGCGGCCGAAGCTGCTGCCGACGGTGATGCCCGGCTCGTAGCGGAACAGGTCGGCGATGTCGCGCACCAGCAGCGTGTCCATGCGCGCGCGGTCGATCACGTCGACGGTATTGGGCACGTCGCTGATCGCCCGCTCGGTGCGGGTGGCGGTGACGACGATCTGGTCGAAGTCGCGCGGGTCGCCTTCGGGCGCGGCGATGACGGCGGTGGACGACAGGCACAGGGCCAGGGACACGGACAGCAGGCTGGGACGCATGGGCGCTCGCGAAAAGTGGGGATCGGCAAGCTGGCGGGCGCAGGAGGGTCGCGCGGGCGGGCAGCCTCTGGAGAGGAGAAGGGCAACACATCGCGCCGCCCGCACGATCCGTCGGGACCATGCGGCGACGCGCAATCGGGATTACTTGGTGAGGATCAGCTTGTCGTTGCGGGTGTGGCGCAGGCGGTAGATCTCGTTGCCATGGCGGATGCGCAGTTCGCGCTGGCCGCGCAGCAACTGCACGCTGTCGAGTTCGATGACCTCGGGAGCGCGGGTCAACGGATGGACGTTGCCGGCGTCGTGGGCGTCGCGGGGAGCGGATGCATCCTGAAACTGGGACACGCGCATGTCGGGATCCTCCGGAAGGGGATTCAGATGATATTGATTCCCATTCGCCAGTCAAGGGCGGATGTCATTTGGAAAGGGACCGACCTTGACGTTTCGCTCCTCCCCCGCCTGCGGGGGAGGCTGGGTGGGGGCGAACGATCGGGTGATTTCCACTCCGACTTCGAGCTTGGCCCAGCCGTTGAAATGCGATGCCTCGGGACGTGGGCGATGCCAGACATCGGTGCGAGCCGATGGTCGCCCCCACCCAACCCTCCCCCGCGCGCGCGGGGGAGGGCTTTGAGCAGCATCGCGCGCTAAATAGATCGCGCTTGCCGGGGTCAACCGAGGCAACGCTGAAAAAGTCGTCATTCCCGCGAAGGCGGGAATCCAGAGGCTTTCAAGCCATTGAAAGAAAAGGCACTGGATTCCCGCCTTCGCGGGAATGACGACACAGGCAGACTTGATCAGTGTTGCGCCAAGCGAACGCCTCTAAAAGATTCGCTCACCCCGTCACCGCCTCCACCCGCCGCCAGACGCTGTCGTCGAAACGCCCGAGCAATTCCAGCGCCTGCAGGTTCTCGAGCAGCTGCGACACCTTGCTCGCGCCCAGAAGTACCGTCGAGACGTGCGGGTTGGTCAGGCACCACGCGATCGCGAGCGGCGCAGGCGACACACCGAGTTCGGCGGCCAATGCAGTGAATCGCCCTGCCCGCCCGACGCGGTTGGCGTTCGCGTCGCCCAGCACACTGCCCTGCAGCCATTCGAGTTGCGGTTGCGCGAGGCGGCTGTCGGCCGGCACGCCGTCGGCGTACTTGCCGGTCAGCAGGCCGGAGGCCAGCGGCGACCAGATCGTCGCGCCGAGTCCGAGTTCGGCATACAGCGGTGCGTACTCCAGCTCCACGCGTTCGCGCCGCAGCAGGTTGTATTCGGGCTGCTCCATCGTCGGGCAGTGCAGATGGTGCGTGCGTGCGATCTGTGCGGCCTCGCGGATCAGCGCGGCCGGCCATTCGGACGTGCCCCAGTACAGCACCTTTCCCTGGCGGATCAGCGCATCCATCGCCCACACGGTCTCGGCGACCGGGGTGTCGGGATCGGGCCGGTGGCAGAAATACAGATCGAGGTGCTCGACCCGCAGGCGCTTCAGCGCCGCGTCGCAGGCATCGCGCACGTGCTTGCGCGACAGGCCGCGCTGCGTGGGGCGCGGATCGGCGGCCGCGCCGAAGAACACCTTGCTCGACACGCAGTAGCCGTCGCGCGGCAGGCGCAGATCGGCGATGACATCGCCCATGACCTGCTCGGCCGCGCCGTTGGCATAGCCCTCGGCGTTGTCGAAGAAGTTGACCCCGTGGTCCCACGCGGCCGCGACCAGGTTGCGCGCCTCGCTGCGGCCGATCTGGCTGCCGAAGGTGACCCAGGCGCCGAACGACAACGCGGACAGCTGCAGGCCGGACGAGCCGAGGCGGCGGTACTGCATGGCAACTCCTGGAACGGTCGGAATGCGGAAGTATGCCCGCCGTCCGCCAGCGATCGCCCGCGCTATGCTGCTGCAGCTGCCACAGGGACCCTCTCGATGCGCGCACCGCAACGCACCCGGCAGGGCGTCGTCGCCACACTGTTCGGACGCGCCGACGAGGTGATGCTCGAACTCGGCGCCGGCGGCGAACTGCTGGTCGCGCGCGTGCGCGCGGCGCTCTCGTTGTTGATCCTGTTGCTGCCGTTGATCGCTGCAGGCGGCGGTCGCGGCACCCGCACCGTCGTGGTCGGGCTCACGCTGGCGGTGTTCGCCAATCTGATGGCCCAGGTGTGGCTGGCGCTCGCGCGGCGCCGGCGTCGACATCCCTGGCTGCCCTACGCCACCGCCAGCTACGACATCAGCATGACCACCCTGGTGCTGGTGCTGCTGGCGACCCACGAACCGGCGGCCGCGCTCAACAGCGTGGTGGTGTGGAACTTCTACATGCTGGCGATCGCGCTCACGGCGCTGCGCAACGACGGCCGTCTGGCGCTGTATGTCGGCGGGCTGGCGGTCGTGCAGTACGCGGTGCTGGCGATCGCGCTGATGGCCGGCACAGGCGAGGCGCGCCCGGCGTCGCTGGGCTACGGCGTGGCCTCGGTCGCCGGACAGGTCGAGCGTCTGTTGCTGCTGGCGATGATGACGGTGGTCGCCTGCGCGGTCGTCTATCGCATGCAGCGGCTCGTGGATCTGTCCGGACGCGACGGCCTGACCGGCCTGCCCAACCGCGCCTGGCTTCTGCAGCACGCGCCGCGGCAACTCGCCGATTCGCGCCGCGAGGGGCGCTCACTGACGCTGGGCCTGCTCGACCTCGACGGCTTCCGCCGGATCAATGCCGACGCCGGGCCGCGCGCCGGCGACCGCGCGATCCGCGGCATCGCGCTGCGCCTGCAGACGATGCTGGAGGCCGACGAGTCGCTGTCGCGGATCGGCGGCCAGGAGTTCGTGCTGTTGTTGCGCTGCCCTGCCGGCAGCGCCTGGGAACGGCTGGACCGGCTGCGGCGCGAGATGTCCACCGAATCGATGGTGATCGACCGCGACGGGCGCCCGCTGCCGCTGCGCTTCAGCGCCGGCCTCGCCGCATTCCCGCCCGATGGCAGCGACGTGTCGACCCTGCTCGGCGTCGCCGACCGCCGCCTGCAGCAGGCCAAGCGCGCCGGCCGCAATCGGGTGGAAGCCCGTGATGCCTGAACGACGGCGTTTTCATAGGGGCTGTGGTTGCCCGGACCGGCCCGCTGCACTAGGCTGCGCGACTTGGCGGATGGCCCGGGGGCCACGATGGATGACTTGACGCGGATCGGCTTCGGCCTGTTCGGACTGGCCGTGCTGCTCGCGATCACGTGGCTGTTCTCCAACAACAAGCGCAGGGTCGACTGGAAACTGGTCGCCACCGGCGTGACGCTGCAGATCGCGTTCGCCGCCGTCGTGCTGCGCGTACCCGGTGGCCGCGAGGTGTTCGACGCCCTCGGTCACGGCTTCGTCAAGATTCTTTCGTTCGTCAACGCCGGCTCGGAGTTCATCTTCGGCAGCCTGATGAACATCGAGACCTACGGCTTCATCTTCGCCTTCCAGGTGCTGCCGACGATCATTTTCTTCGCCGCGCTGATGGGCGTGATGTACCACCTGGGCATCATGCAGTTCATCGTGCGGATCATGGCCTCGGCGATCACCAGGGTGATGCGCGTGTCGGGCGCCGAGACCACCAGCGTCTGCGCCAGCGTCTTCATCGGCCAGACCGAAGCGCCGCTGACCGTACGCCCTTACATCTCGCGCATGACCGAGTCCGAACTCATCACGATGATGATCGGCGGCATGGCGCACATCGCCGGCGGCGTGCTGGCCGCGTACGTCGGCATGCTCGGCGGCGGCAATCCGGAAGAACAGGCCTTCTACGCCAAGCATCTGCTGGCCGCGTCGATCATGGCCGCCCCGGCGACGCTGGTGATCGCCAAGATCCTGATTCCCGAAACCGGCGAGCCGCTGACCCGCGGCACGGTAAAGATGGAGGTCGAGAAGACCACCAGCAACATCATCGACGCCGCAGCCGCGGGGGCCGGCGACGGCCTGCGCCTGGCGCTGAACATCGGCGCGATGCTGCTGGCCTTCATCGCGCTGATCGCGATGGTGAACTACCCGCTGGAATGGATCGGCGAAGTCACCGGCCTGGCCGAAGCGATCGGCAAGCCGACCAATCTGGCGACGATCTTCGGCTTCGTGCTGGCCCCGATCGCCTGGCTGATCGGCGTGCCGTGGCAGGACGCGTCGGTGGTCGGTTCGCTGATCGGCCAGAAGATCGTCATCAACGAATTCGTCGCATACCTGCAACTGGCCGATATCGTCAACGGCCGTGTCGACGGCGTGGTGCTCAGCGAGCAGGGCCGCCTGATCGCGACCTACGCGTTGTGCGGCTTCGCCAATTTCAGTTCGATCGCGATCCAGATCGGCGGCATCGGCGGGCTTGCGCCGGACCGGCGCCAGGATCTCGCGCGCTTCGGCTTGCGCGCCGTGCTCGGCGGCACGATCGCGACGCTGATGACCGCGACCATCGCCGGCGTGCTGACCTACGTCGGCGCATGATCTCGGTGTTTCGGATGTCGCGCGAACAGATGCGGATCAGGGGAATGTGCGCGTGAGCCATGTCGTCGTCGTCGGGTCGTTCAATGTCGACCATGTCTGGAACTGCGCCACGCTGCCGCGCCTGGGCGAAACGCTGACCGGTCGCTACCACACCGGTCCCGGCGGCAAGGGCTTCAACCAGGCCGTCGCCGCCGCGCGCGCAGGTGCCGACACCGGCTTCCTGTGCGCGCTGGGCAACGATGACGGCGGCCGACAGGCGCGTGCGTTGGCCGAGGCCGACGGTATCGACCTGCACGTGCAGGACAGCGCCCAGCCGACCGGCACCGCCGGCATCTACGTCGACGAATCGGGCCACAACACCATCGTCATCGGCGCCGGCGCCAATGCCGATCTCAGCGTCGCGTGGCTGGGCCGCCAGGCCGCGGCGCTCTCCGGCGCGCGCGTATTGCTGTCGCAGCTGGAATCGCCGCTCGACAGCGTGCTCGAAGCGATGCGCCTGGCGCGCGCGGCCGGCACGATCACGATGCTCAACCCGGCGCCGGCCAACGCGCAGTGCCTGCGCGAGCTGCTGGTCGCGGCCGACATCCTGACTCCGAACGAGACCGAGTTCGCCGCGCTGCTGGAGCGCCACACCAGCCACCGCATCGACAGCGACGCGATCGCCGGCACGCCCGATGCGCAACTGCACCGCCTGTGCCGCACCCTGGTGCCGCGCGGTACCGTGGTGATCACCCTCGGCGCCGCCGGTGCGTTCGTCTCGCACCGCGAAGACCTGCTGCGTGGCGACGACACGCCGTTCTATCGCGTGGCCGCCGACAAGGTGGAGCCCGTCGACACGACCGGCGCCGGCGATGCGTTCAACGGCGCCCTCGCCGCGGCCTACGCCGCCGCGCACGCGCATCCGTTCGCCGAGCATGTGCGCTTCGCCAACCGCTACGCCGGCCTGTCGACCGAGCATGTCGGCGCGGCGCTGGCGATGCCGCGGCTCGCCGCGGGCGGCTGAACGCCCCACTGGCCAGGCGCGGACTCGGATCACCGCATTCCGCCGATCGGCGACAATGGCGGCATGCAGATCGGTCCCTACCGCATCGAACCGAACGTGGTCCTGGCCCCGATGGCCGGCGTCACCGACAAGCCGTTCCGGCAGCTGTGCAAGCGGCTGGGCGCGGGCCTGGCGATGTCGGAGATGACGATCAGCGACCCGCGTTTCTGGCAGACCGGGAAGTCGCTGCGGCGCATGGATCACGACGGCGAGCCCGCGCCGGTGGGCGTGCAGATCGCCGGCACCGAGCCGGCGATGCTGGCCGACGCCGCCCGCTACAACGTCGACCACGGCGCGCAGATCATCGACATCAACATGGGCTGCCCGGCGAAGAAGGTCTGCAACGCCTGGGCCGGCTCGGCGCTGATGCAGGACGAGGCGCTGGTGGCGCGCATCCTCGAGGCGGTGGTGCGCGCGGTCGACGTGCCGGTGACGCTGAAGATCCGCACCGGCTGGTGCGCCGGGCATCGCAATGCCCCGGCCATCGCGCGCATCGCGCAGGACGCCGGCATCGCCGCGCTCGCGGTGCACGGCCGCACCCGCGACCAGCACTACACCGGCACCGCCGAGTACGACACGATCGCCGCGATCAAGTCCGCGCTGTCGATTCCGGTCCTGGCCAACGGCGACATCGATTCGCCGGACAAGGCGCTGGCGGTGCTGCGCCAGACCGGTGTGGATGCGGTGATGGTGGGCCGCGCCGCGCAGGGCCGGCCGTGGATCTTCCGCGAGATCGCGCATTTCCTCGCCACCGGCACGCATCTGCCGCCGCCATCGCTGGCCGAGATCCGCGACATCCTGCTCGGCCATCTCGAAGCGCTGCACGCGTTCTACGGCGAGACGTCCGGCGTACGCATCGCGCGCAAGCATCTGGGCTGGTACGCAAAGGATCGCCCCGAGAACGCCGCCTTCCGCAGCGTGGTCAACCGCGCCGAGACCGCCGAGGCGCAACTCGCGCTGACCCGCGACTACTTCGATGCGCTGGTGGCCGGCGATGTCGCGGACGCGCGCGCCGCCTGACGCGGACTTCCCGCAGAAGCACGCGAGGTACCTGACGTGGGAGCGGCCTTGGCCGCGATTCCGGGCATCTCCACGACGGAGCGCGATCCGGACTCGCGTGCAAGCACGCTCCCACGGGTCTGCGCGCGGCGGTCGCTTCAATGCGTACCGACTGCCGCCTCTGCTCCCAAGCCGGGCGCTGCCGGCGCGTGCCAGATGCGCGCCCAGGTGGCGTTCCATGTCGCCGCGATGTCGCGCGCCATCGGCGCCTGCACCGGCGGCAGCGACTGCCAGCCTTCACCTGTGCGCTGCGCGACGGCGAAGCGGAAGAAATAGTCCGGTTCGTTGCCCATCCGCAGATCGCTGAGCTGCAACGTGCCGCCCGCGACCGCCGCGCCCATGAAGCCGCGGTTGAACCAGGCCAGCCGCTGCACCGCGGGCAGGCCCGCGTTCTCGCGCAGCGCGGCGACATCGGAGGGATACGCGGCGAACTGCATCGGGCCACGATCGACCGCCAGCGAGCGGAAGCCTTCGACGTAGCCATCGTCGGTCATCGCGACGACGCGCCACAGCACGGTGTTGGCCGGCATCGGGACCGAGAACCGCGGCGCGTCGCCGAGGCCCATCGCGACCAGCGCCCGATCGGCCTCGCGGTCGACCAGCGTCTTGGCCACCAACGACCAGCCCAGATACGCCGTGCTCAACATGAGTCCGGCGGCGATCAGACGGCCGGCGATCAGGCGCGGGCCGGCGAACGCGGCGACGAGCACACCGATCAGCAGCCACACCGTGTAGAGCGGATCGATGATGAAGACGCTCGACCACATCGCTGGCGGCGGCTTCAGCGGCCACCACAGCTGCGTGCCGTAGACGGTGAACGCATCGAGCAGCGGATGCGTGATCAGCGCCAGCGCGATCGCCCAGAACCAGCGCACCGGCGATTCGGCGACGCGGCCCTTGCCGAATCGCTTGAACAGCCACCAGATCGCGGCGGCGATCAACGGCAGCACCAGCAACGAATGCGTCAACCCGCGATGCAGCGTCATCCGCAGGACCGGATCGTCGGTCATCAGCGCGATCGGAATGCCGTCGAGGTCCGGCAGGGTGCCGAGTACGGCGCCGGCCGCGAGCGCGGCGCGTCGATGGGCGGCGGGCACGATGGCGGCGGCGACCGATGCGCCGAGCACGATCTGGGTCAATGAGTCCATCGCCCGATGCTACCGCGCGCCGCCTGAAGTCGCCCCGGTTGGCGGTGCTGCCACGCGGAAGCGCCAGGCGGCGACGAGGCCATACAGCACCGTCAACGCCGCGAGGTTCAACAGGTCCGGCGCCAGTTCCGCGAACGACGCACCCATTTGGTTCGCACGCACCACCGCACTCATCCCCGGCGCGATCGGCAACAGTCCGGACAGCGCCACCAGCGCCGGTGGCGACATCGCAGCCGGCCAGCTCAGGCCGGACAGGAAGAACAGCGGAATGGAGACCGCGGTGACGTACTGGAACGCGCGTTCGCGGTTGTCGAACAGGCTGCCCACGCACAGACCGAACGCGACCGTCGCCGCGACGAACAGGCCACCGGCCAGCAGCAGGCCCGGCAGGTTGCCGCCACGTGGATAGTCCTGCGCCCACGCGGTAAAGCCGGCATAGAACAGCAGGCCGCCGAGCCCGATCACCCAGAACGCGGCCGCCATGCCCAGCAACGCGCGGCCGGCGAACTGCAGGCGCCGGCCCAGCGCCTGCCGCCGCGTCCCCAGCAGCACACCCATGCCCAGCAGCAGCGTCTGGTGCACGATCAACTCCGACACGCCCGACACGATGCTGCTGCCGTAGCCTTCCCGGGTATTGAACAGCGGCCGGTGCACCACCTGTACCGGTGGCGATGCCGGTATGCCTATGAAGCCGGCCTGGGTGGTGGCGGCTTCGCGCGCAAACGCGGTCACCGCCTCGGCGATGCCGCCCAGCGCGGTCGCCGAGCGTCCCAGGTACGCACCGTTGCCCAGCAGCACCACCTGCCCTTGCCCGCCCCGCAGGATGTCGCGCTCGAAGCCGGGCGGCAGCAGCACGATGGCCTCGGCATCGCCCGCCTCCAGCAAGCGACGCGCGGACGGCAGATCGGGCGCGCCGGCGGTGATTCGCACCTCGCGCAGCGCGTCCACCCGCTGCAGCAGGGCGCGACTGGTGCGGCTGTGATCCTGGTCGACGACGACGACCGGCAGGTTGCCTGCCACCTGGTGACGGTAGGCGGACGGGTAGAACACCGAGTACAGCAGCACGGCGCCGATCATGGCGACCATCGCGTAGCGATCGCCGGCGATGGCGCGCAGCGTCTGCGAAAAACTGTCCCGCAGGCCGGTCACGACGTGCGCACCGCGGCGCGCAGGCGCCACGCGCCCACACCGCCGGCCACGAGCGCCACCGCCAGCAACGCCAGCACCGGTCGCCATGCGTGCCGCGCCGGCACGCCCATCAGCAACTGCTGCATCTGCAGGTCGAGGTATGCCGTCAGCGGCAGCATTGCGCTCCAGATCCGCACGAACGCCGGCGCATCGATCAGCGGGAACGTGGTGCCGGTGAACGCAAGCGCGGTGCCCACCATCAATCCCACCGCCGACAGCGCCGAGCCCAGGTCACGGGTCACGCCCACGAACAGCAATGCCAGGCCGCCACCGGCCAGGTGCAACAGCACTTGGCCCAGCGCCAGCAGGGCCACGCTGCCCGCAGGCCCGCGCCCATGCGTATGCGCCACCCAGAGCGCAAAGATCAGGCCATAGGCGGAGAACAGCAGCACGTAGGGCAGCAGCTTGCCGACGATTGCGGGGAACGGTCGATCACCCAGCCAGGTGGCAGCGCCCCCGTCGCGCAGCTCGCGCCCCGTTGCGACTGTCATCGCCAGCACGCCGCACAGCGACAGCACTGCAGCCGCCACCAGCGGCAGCAGGAACAGTGCATAGCTACGCCCCGGGTTGAACAGCACGGTGGCCTGGGCGGCGATGGGCGCGGCCCGCAATCGCGCAGGCCCCAACTGCGCGCCGAGCCGCTCGGGCAGCATGCGCGCGTTGAAGGCGCCGACCGCGTCGTCGATGTCACGCATCGCCGACTGGCCGCTGGCCAGGTAACTCGCGTTGTAGTGCACCAGCACCGCCACCGCTTCGCCGCGGCGCATCCGCCGGGTGAAATCCCGCGGCACCACGACCACCGCAAACGCGTCGAGTCGTCGCACCAGGGAAAACGCGGCATCCGGCGTATCGGGCTGGGCAACCACGGACACGCCGGGACTCGCGTCGAGCATGCGCAGCAGCAGCCGGCTGTCGGGCGAGCGGTCCTGGTCCACCACCGCGACCGGCAGCGCACGCATGCCGCCGGCCGACAACAGCCACGCCATGACGACCAGGACCGCCAGCGGCAACACCGTGACGAAGGCCAGATCCCAGCGACTGCGCCGCAGGTACCCGCACTCGGCCCGCCAGGCGGTCTTGAAGCCGGGGCGCGGGATCAGCCCTTCGGCCATTCGAACAACACGCTCATGCCGGGTCGGAATCCGTCGACCGGCTCGACCGGGCGCAGCCGCACCTCGAAGCTGCGCACGTCGTAACCGGACGATTCGCGCGTCGCGCGCCAGGTGGCGTAATCGCCGGCCGGGCTGACGAAGTACACGTCGAACGCCACGTCCCGCACGTCCAGCGCGGGGATCGCCCCGGCGATCCGGTAGCCGGGGCGCACGTCGCGCATCTGCGATTCGCGCAGGTTCACCGTCACCCACATCCGGTCGATGTCGACCAGGGTGAACACCGGATACCCCGCCGGCACCAGTTCCCCGACATCGGACATGCGCTTGCCCACCTCGGCCGTCGCCGGTGCCCGCCCGCGCGTTTCCTCACGCGCGGATTCGACTTCGGCCATCGCACCCTCGGCCTGGCGCACCTGCGCCTGCGCCGCTTGGCGATCCTCCGGGCGCGCGCCGGCCAGCGCCTGGTCGTACTGCGCGCGCGCAGCCTCGGCCAGCGCCTCGGAACTGCGGGCCTGGGCCCAGGCCTCGTCGCGTTTCTGGCGGGTCATCACGCCCTCGCCATAGAGGGTCTCGACGCGTCGATACGTGCTGGTGGCCAGTTCGGCGCCTGCCTGGGCGCGTTGCCAGTTGGCGCGGGCGGCGCGGATCTCCTCGTCGCGCGCGCCGGCATCGGCCTTCCCGGCCACCGCGCGCGCCGCGTCCAGGGCCGCCTGGGCCTGGCGTTCCCTGGCGGCCACCTCGGGGCTGTCGAGGGTGAACAGCACCTGCCCGGCGTCGACCCGATCGCCCTCGCGCACCTCCAGCGTGGCGATGCGTGCGGCGATCTTCGCCGAGACGTTGATGACATCGGCGTCCGCCATGCCTTGCACCTGCTGCGGGGGCGCGCGGAATGCCAGCCACATGCCCAGCACGATGACCAGCACCAGCAGCGCCGCCCCGATGCCCAGCGCACGTTGCCGCTTCCGTGACAGCGGCGCTGCCGTGTCGTCCTGCAATCCGTCACGCATCGTCGATCACCCGGTCTGCGGCGAGGGCGAATGCCTCGTACTGGTCCATCTGTCCGCTCACTTCCAATAGTTGTGCCAGCGCCACGTCGTACTGGTAGGCCGCCTGCGCCCGCTCGACCTGCGCCCCGCCCAGCGCCAGGCGCGCGTCGATCACGTCCAGCGAGGTGGCCTGGCCCTCGCGGAACGCCAATGCCTGCAGGCGCAGGTTCTCGCGTGCCTGCTCGATGCTGCTGTCGAGCAGCAGGAACTGCTGGCGGGCACTGTCGAGATCGTTCCACGCGCGCCGCGTCCCCAGCAGGACCTGGTGCTCGGCCTCGCGCACGCCGGCATCGGCCTGCTCGTGGCGCGCGCGTGCCGCGCTGATCTGCAGCGGGCGCATGCTGGGCGACAGGAAGGTGTAGCGCAGGCCCACGCCGAATGCCCAATCCGGATCGTTGATCAATGCGTCGCGACGGCGGAAATCGTATTGCCCGAACAGGAACAGCTGCGGCTTGAGCTTGGCCTGCTCGACGCGGATGCCGGCTTCGGCCTGCGCGCGCATCGCCCGCAACTCGGCCACCCTGGGTTGCTGGCGCAGCGCAGCCTGCTCGAAATGCTCGACCGGCCGCGGCGGCGCGCTGGACACGAACAGCGGCGACACCGGGCGCACCTCGCCGCCACTCCTGAGCAGCGTCGCCAGCGCGGACTTGAGTGTGGCCAGATCGTTCTCCGCCTTGCGGTACTCGCGCTCGGCCTTGTCGCGGGCGACGTTCGCCTGCAGGCGCTGCGCGCGCGTGGCGAAACCTTCGCGCTCGAGTGCAAGCGCGTCGCGCAGATGGTGTTCCAGCCCGTCAAGCACCTCGCGCCGGACGCGCAGTGCCTGCTCGGCAAGCTGCTGGCCGTAGTAGGCCTGCACCAGTTGCACGGCCAGCGACTGGCGCTGCCCCTCGCGCTGTGCGTCCGCCTGCCCGGTCGCGGCGGCAGCCGCATGCTGGGCGGCGGGAATCGCGCCACCGGTGTACAGCGGCAGCACTGCGGTGACCGTCGGCCGTGTACGCCAGTCCTGGATCCCGATGGGCAGCGGGTCTGGAAGACCGAATTCGCCCGCGATCGGCCCCAGTTCCCCCAGCGGGATGTACAGCGTCTTCTGGAATTCCATGCGGCGCAGTTCGCCGGTGATTTCGGGCAACCGCAGATACGCGGTCGCATCCTGCAGGTCCTGCTGCCGACGTACACCCGCGCTGGCCGCGGCCAATGCGTCGGACACCGCCTCCAGTTGGCCTTTCGCCTCGCCGAAACTCAGGGCCGGTACCTGCCCGGTCGCGGCGCCGGGTGCCGCCAGCGCCAACGCAAGCATGAGTGCCGGGATACACCCGACGGGCCGGCTGCCAGGCCGATCATGATCCACGGTCACGCTGCTGCTCCCCTCCTGCGCCGGGCAACAGCATAGCCATCAGCGCGCGACAGTACGTGAGCGTATCGTCATGCACGCGGCACGTGGTCCGCCGCCGTTCGATGGCCGGGCCCCGACTGCATCCGGACGATCCGCAACGCGTCCCCGGCGCGCGGCCACACGCCGATGGCGCTCAGGCAGCGCGATATCCCGGCCGCAGGCGATGCCAACGAGCCCGCACAGTGCGCCTTCGGCCCCGCGACAGTCGGCCGGCCCGTGGCGGCGCGCTTAACCGCAGCGCAATCCTCCGCAGGGCACAATGCAATTCCGCGGCCGCCGCTGTATCATTTCGGCCCATCTTTTCATCCGAATATAGGGATATAGGCCAGATGTCCAGCTATCTCTTCACCTCCGAGTCGGTCTCCGAAGGCCACCCGGACAAGATCGCCGACCAGATTTCCGATGCCGTGCTCGACGCGATCCTCGCGCAGGACAAGCGTGCCCGCGTGGCGTGCGAGACGATGGTCAAGACGGGCGTGGCGATCGTTGCCGGCGAAGTCACGACCAGCGCATGGATCGATCTGGAAGCGCTGACCCGCAAGGTGATCCTCGACATCGGCTACAACAGCTCCGACGTCGGTTTCGACGGCGAGACCTGCGGCGTGCTGAACCTGATCGGCAAGCAGTCGCCCGACATCAACCAGGGCGTGGACCGCAAGAACCCCGAACAGCAGGGCGCCGGCGACCAGGGCCTGATGTTCGGCTACGCGACCAACGAGACCGACAGCTACATGCCGGCCGCGATCCACCTGTCGCATCGCCTCGTCGAGCGCCAGGCGCAGATCCGCAAGAAGAAGAATTCCAACCTCTCGTGGCTGCGTCCCGACGCGAAGTCGCAGGTCACGCTGCGCTACGAGGACGGCAAGGCGACCGCGATCGACGCGGTGGTGCTGTCGACCCAGCACGATCCGGGCATCAAGCAGAAGGACCTGATCGAGGCCGTCCGCGAAGAGATCATCAAGCCCGTGCTGCCGGCCAAGTGGCTGCACAAGGGCACCAAGTTCCACATCAACCCGACCGGCAAGTTCATCATCGGCGGTCCCGTGGGCGACTGTGGCCTGACCGGCCGCAAGATCATCGTCGACACCTACGGCGGCTGGGCGCGCCATGGTGGCGGTGCGTTCTCGGGCAAGGATCCGTCGAAGGTCGACCGCTCGGCCGCGTACGCCGCGCGCTACGTCGCCAAGAACGTCGTCGCGGCCGGCCTGGCCGACCGTTGCGAAGTGCAGGTGTCCTACGCCATCGGCGTCGCCGAGCCGACTTCGATCTCGGTGACGACCTTCGGCACCGGCAGGATTCCGGACGAGACGATCGAGAAGCTGATCCGCAAGCATTTCGACCTGCGCCCCTACGGCATCATCCAGATGCTCGACCTGATCCACCCGATGTACCAGCAGACGGCGGCCTACGGCCACTTCGGCCGCAAGCCGAAGGATTTCAGCTACACCGACGGTGCCGGCACGTCGCAGAACGCGACGTCGTTCTCGTGGGAGAAGACCGATCGCGCCGACGCGCTGCGCGCGGACGCCAAGCTGAAGTAATCGCCGCATCGCGGCGCATGCCCGATCGCAGGACGCACCGGAACGGGCCGCACTTGCGGCCCGTTTCCGTGTCCGGCATCGGCCGGGGCCTCGTCACCCGTTGTGCATTGCGGAGTTCGCATGCTATCTGTGCAGTGCAGCACAGATCCGCCCGCACCCTGCCCACGGAGCCTGTCACCCGATGCCACCCAGTTATGACGAAATGCACGATGCCGACGGGCATGTCCGCCCGCACTATCGCGGTTTCGACGACTGGCTGCAGGCGACACCCGACGAACAGGTCGCGCACAAGCGGCGCGAAGCGGAAATCTCGTTCCACCGTGTCGGCATCACCTTCTCGGTCTATGGCGAGGAATCGGGCAACGAACGCCTGATCCCGTTCGACATCGTGCCGCGCGTGCTGCCGGCGCGCGAATGGAAGATGCTCGAAGCCGGCCTGCGCCAGCGCGTGCATGCACTGAATCTGTTTCTCGGCGATATCTACGGCGACCAGCGCATCCTGCGCGACGGTCGCATCCCGACCGAACTGGTGCTGGGCAACAGCGAGTACCGCAAGGAAATGCAGGGCCTCAAGGTCGCCTGCGATACCTATTCGCACGTCTCGGGCATCGACCTGGTGCGGGCCGGCGACGGCGAATACTACGTGCTCGAGGACAATCTGCGCGTGGCGTCCGGCGTGTCCTACATGCTCGAGAACCGCCGGATGATGGCGCGGCTGACGCCCGAGCTGTTCGCGCGCCAGCAGATCGCGCCGGTCGAGCGCTATCCGGATGCCCTGTTCGAAGTGCTGCGCCAGTGCGCGCCGGCCAACGTCGACAATCCCACCGTCGCGGTGCTGACCCCGGGCGCGGCGAACTCGGCCTACTTCGAGCATGCATTCCTCGCCCAGCAGATGGGCGTGGAACTGGTCGAGGGCGCGGACCTGTTCGTGCAGGGCGACATGGTCTACGCGCAGACCACGCGCGGCGCGCAGCGCGTGCACGTGATCTACCGCCGCATCAATGACGATTATCTCGACCCGACCGTATTCCGCCCCGAGTCGATGCTCGGCGTGCCGGGGCTGTTCAGCGCCTACCGCGCCGGCAACGTGACGCTGGCGAATGCGCCGGGCACCGGCGTCGGCGACGACAAGTCGGTGTATCCGTACGTACCGGAAATGATCCGCTACTACCTCAGCGAAGCGCCGATCCTGCACAACGTGCCGACCTGGCAGCTGCGCAACAAGGACGACCTCAAGTACACGCTCGAGCATCTGCCCGAACTGGTGGTCAAGGAAGTCCACGGCGCCGGCGGCTACGGCATGCTGGTCGGCCCGGCGTCGACGAAGGCCGAGATCGAGGAGTTCCGCGCGCGCATCCTGGCCGATCCGGGCAACTACATCGCCCAGCCCACGCTCTCGCTGTCGACCTGCCCGACCTATGTCGAGAGCGGCCTTGCGCCGCGCCACATCGATCTGCGGCCCTACATTCTCAGCGGCCGCCGCATCAATGTTGTGCCCGGCGGCCTGACCCGCGTGGCCCTGCGCGAGGGCTCGCTGGTGGTGAACTCGTCGCAGGGCGGCGGCACCAAGGACACCTGGGTGATGGAGGCATGAGGCGCGCGATGTGCGCAGGCCGCGGCACCTTCGCCCGCACCCACACGTCCATCGGCGCGCTGCGTGCCGGCCATCCGAACAGGCGCTGACCCATGCTCTGCCGCACCGCGAACGATCTCTACTGGGTGGCCCGCAACATGGAGCGTGCCGAGAACACCGCGCGCCTGCTCGACATGGCGCAGCGCATCGCGCTGCTGCCCGAGCGCCTGGATCGCGGCAAGGCGCAGGCCGCGCCATGGCGCCGCGCACTCGACTCGCTGGGATCGGCGCAGGAATTCCAGCAGACCCACGGCCGCATCGATGCCGAAAGCGTCGTGCGCCACCTGTTGCTCTCGCCCGACAATCCCGGCTCGATCTACAGCTGCCTGCGCGCGGCGCGCGAGAACGCACGCGCGCAACGCGTGGCGATCACCGCGGAGATGTACGAAGACCTCAACAGTTCGTGGCTCGAGATCCGCCGCTTCGACAGCGCGCGCCTGCGCCAGGACGGTCTGAGCAGCGCGCTGGAATGGGTCAAGACCCGCTCGGCCGCGTTCCGCGGCATCACCATCGGCACGCTCGGCCGTGGCGAGGGTTACCAGTTCCTGCAGATGGGCGCCTTCATCGAACGCGCCGACTGGTCGATCCGGCTGCTGGACATGATCAGCAGCGACGAGGAACTGCCGGAAACCGGCGAAGCGCGCGATGCCACGCAGTATTTCCAGTGGAGCGCGTTGCTGCAGGCGCTGTCGGCGTTCGAAACCTACCGCCGCCTGTACCGCGAATCGGTCAGCCCGGCCGGCGTCGCGGCGCTGATGCTGCTCAACGGCGACAACCCGCGTTCGCTGCAGACCTGCGTCGGCGCGATCCATCGGATTCTCCAGCAACTGTCGGGCGGCGAATCGCTGGAAGTGGCCCGGCAGGCCGGCGCGCTGGCCGCGCAGGCACGCTACGCGCACATCGACGAGATCATCGCCGGCGGCCTCGAGCCCTGGCTGCAGGACACGATGGCCCGCCTGTCGAAGCTCGGAGCCGAGATCCACCGGCAGTTCATGACCACCGGCGCGGCGCCCGCCGCACCGCCGGTCATGCGCCAGTCGCAATGGCAGCGCACGTCCTGAACTGTCACTGCCCGTCTTCGCGGGGCACAATGTCGGTTGCGCTGTACCGCGATACGACATGACCTACTGCATCGGACTGAACCTCGACGAGGGCCTCGTACTGGCCTCGGACTCGCGCACCAATGCCGGCGTGGACCACATCCGCCGGGCCGGCAAGATGCGTGTCTTCGCCCAGGACGGCGAACGCGTCGTGGTCACGCTGTCGTCGGGCAACCTGTCGCTGACGCAGAACGTGCTCAACCTGATCGAGCATCGCGCGCGTCACGAGCCCGAGCGCGTGGGCATCCTCAATGCGCAGTCGATGTTCCAGGTGGCGCAGGTGGTCGGCGATGCGATGCGCGAGATCCGCGGCCGGGACGAGGCCTACCTGCGCGACGGTGGCATCGACCCGAGCGGTTCCTTCGTCGTCGGCGGCCAGATCCGCGGCGAAGCGCCGCGTCTGTTCCTCGTCTACTCCGAAGGCAACTTCATCGAGAGCTCGGGCGAGACGCCGTTCTTCCAGACCGGCGAGATCAAGTTCGGCAAGCCGATCCTCGACCGGGTGATCGACAACCATACCGATCTCGTCACCGCCACGAAGTGCGCGCTGGTGTCGTTCGACTCGACGATCCGCTCCAACCTCTCGGTCGGCCCGCCGATCGACCTGCTGGTCTATCGCCGCGACAGCCTCAAGGTCGAGATCCAGCAGCGCTTCGAAGACGGCGATGCCTATCTGCAGTCGATCCGCAACCACTGGAACGACAGCATGCGTCGCGCAGTGGCGGATCTGCCGCTGCCGGAGTGGGCGGCACCGGACGGGCCTGCGGACATCGCGCAGGCAGCGGCTGCACGCACCGATTCCGCCTGACCGGTTTTCGCCTGCGTCATCCGGTCGCGGTGCCGATCATGCGTAGCGCAGCGCGTCGACGATCACCTTGAAGGCCGGCGTCACCTGCCGGCTCTTCGGGAAATACAGATGGTAGCCGGGCACGACCGGACACCAGTCGTCGAGCACACCGACGAGCTGTCCCGACGCCAGCATCGGCGCGCACTGCGAGCGCAGCAGATGCGCGAGTCCATGCCCCGCGACCGCCGCTTCGAGAATCAGCTCCGGCCGGTTGAACGCCAGGCGCCCCGACACGCGCGTGCGCGTGGTCCTGCCGTCGCGCACGAATTCCCAGGCGGGGAATCCGCCCAGCGACGGCAGCCAGCGGTTGATGCACTGGTGCGCGGCGAGATCGGCCGGCGTGCCGGGCGCGGCATGCGCCGCCAGATACGCGGGCGATGCGACGACCACGATGGGTTCGGGCGGTCCGATCGGCACCGTCACCATGTCCCTTTCCACATTGCCGCCGAGGCGGATGCCGGCGGTATAACCGGCGGCGACGATATCGACCAGTCCGTTCTCGACGTCGACCTGCACCGCGATGTCCGGGTAGTCCGGCAACAGCCGGTGCAGGGCCGGCCACAGGATGGTTTCGGCGGCGTGATCGGCGGAGGTGAGGCGCACGGTGCCCGATGGCCGTGCCGGATCCTCGGTCAACGCCGCAAGTTGCGCGCGGATGTCCGCGATCGCCGGCCCCAGCGTTTCGAGCAGGCGCGCGCCGGCCTCGGTCGGCGCGACGCTGCGCGTGGTGCGGGCGAGCAGGCGCACGCCCAGCCGGGATTCGAGACGCCGGATGCGATGGCTCAGCGCCGATTGCGACGTGCCCAGGCGTCCCGCCGCACGGGTGAAGCTGCGCGCCTCGGCCACGGCCACGAACGCCGCCAGCGTGCCCAGTTCGTCCTGCATCATTGATGACTTCTCCACATGGAAATAGCCGGATAGATCACTCAATCAAGCTGAG
Organism: Proluteimonas flavola; assembly: GCF_021191705.1. GTDB lineage: Bacteria > Pseudomonadota > Gammaproteobacteria > Xanthomonadales > Xanthomonadaceae > Luteimonas > Luteimonas flavola. Next base: position 55,260 of record NZ_JAIWPU010000005.1, on the reverse strand, counting down.
GATAACCATAATATATGACGCCATGTCATGGACGCAGGTGCGCAAACGGGCTTGGTCCGCGCCCGCCGGGCCGCTAGTGTGGGCGATCCTCTCCAAATCCGACGGACTCCCCCATGCAGCCAGCCAACCTGCGCACGCCCCTTGCCGCGGTCATCGCCGCACTGCTGGCCGTCGCCGGCAGCGCCGCGAATGCGGAACCGGTCCGCGATCCGGCCACCGATGCGTTCGTGCTGATCCCCGAGTCGCCCTCGTCGGTGTTCGTCGACGCGACCGCGACCCACGTACCGATCGCGCCGAGCCTGCACGCCACCGATTCGGTGTTCATCGACGTCGATCACGACGGACACCTCGATGTCGTGGTGTCGGTCGAGTACGGCGTGAACCGCCTCTACCGCAACGACGGGACGGGCCGCCTGACCTACGTGCCCGACGCGTTCGGCACGCGCATCCACGACAGCGAACACGTCCGCGCCGCCGACTTCGATGGCGACGGGCACATGGATGTCGTGTTCGTCGCCGAATCCGACGAGATGCACCAGTTGTGGCTCGGCGACGGCCGTGGCGGCTTCACCGACGCCAGCGACCGCCTGCCCGCGCAGAGCCAGGGCAACGGACTGGCGGTCGGCGACGTCAACGGCGACGGCCTGCCGGACATCTTCGTCGGCAGTACCGGCGAGACCGGCCATGCACCGGATGCGCCACTGGTCCGCGCGCGCAATCTGCTGTTCCTCAACGACCCCGACAATCCCGGCCACTTCATCGATGCGACGGCGACGCATCTGCCCGACACCGACGACCAGACCGAAAGCGTCGCGCTTGCGGACATGAACGGCGACGGTCATCTGGATGTGGTGCTCGCCAGTCCCGCACACCCCAACCGCCTGCTGCTCAACGACGGCAGCGGCCGCTTCACCGATGCGTCCGACCGGCTCGACCTGCGCGTGCCGTTGGAGACGCGCGAAGTGCAGGTGGCCGACGTCAACGGCGACGGCCATCCGGACATCCTGTTCTTCAACATCACCAGCAACAATTTCGGCTGGGACAAGGACCCGCAGACGCGGCTGCTGATCAATGACGGCCATGGCCGCTTCAACGACGAAACCGACACACGCCTGCCGGCGCACACGTTCTCCAGCTGGGCCGGCACCGTCGTGGACTTCAACGGCGACGGCGCGCCGGATCTGCTGGTCGGCGCCATCCAGGTGCCCGGCTTCGTGCCGCTGCAGCTGCGTGCCTGGCAGAACGACGGCACGGGGCGTTTCACCGATGTCACCGACACCGTGGTGCCGGGCATCACCGTCGGCCGCAGCTGGAACATGGGCCAGGGCGACCTGGACGGCGACGGCAAGCCGGACGTCTTCATCGGCGGCTGGGGGACGCAGGCACGCCTGCTGCTGACCGGCCTGGACGCCTACAAGGCCGGCCTGCCGGCGCTACCGTCGCTGAAGCCGGGCGCGCCCCTGCACACCACGGACCAGGCCTCGCCCGACTGAGGCCACGCGCGTGCGCCGGCATCGACGGCGCAGCGCGATCCTGGCGCCGCGCTCAGCGCGCGGCGGCCTCCGCCGGCCGGTGCTTCACGTACCGGTCGAGCCAGGCATTGGTCTCGTAGAGCATGTGCAGGATCGATTCGCGCGCGCGGTAGCCGTGCGATTCCTTCGGCAGCATCACCAGGCGCGCGTTGCCGCCCAAGCCCTTGATCGCGGCGAACATGCGCTCGCTCTGCATCGGGAAGGTGCCGGAGTTGTTGTCCTCCTGGCCATGGATCAGCAGGATCGGATCCTGGATGTCGCCGGCGTAGTTGAACGGCGACATCTGCAGGTAGGTCTCCTGCGCCTGCCAGTAGTTGCGCTCCTCGGCCTGGAAACCGAACGGGGTCAGCGTGCGGTTGTAGGCGCCGCTGCGGGCGATGCCGGCGGCGAACAGGCGCGAATGCGCAAGCAGGTTGCCGGTCATGAACGCACCGTAGGAATGCCCGCCGATCGCGACCCGGCGACGGTCGGCGACGCCGCGGCGCACCGCCTCGTCGATCGCGGCCTCGGCGCTCGCCACCAGCTGCTCGATGTAGGTGTCGTTGGGCTCGGCATCGCCCTCGCCGATGATCGGCATCGACACGTCGGCGAACACCGCATAGCCCATCGCCAGGAACGCCTGCGGGCCCCAGTAGCCGACCGCGTTGAAGCGGTACGGCGAATCGGTGACCTGGCTTGCCGCATCGGCGGATTTGAACTCGCCCGGGTACGCCCACATCAGCATCGGCAACGGGCCGTCGCGCCCGGCGTCGTAACCGGCGGGCAGATACAGCGTGCCGGTGAGATCCACGCCGTCCTTGCGCTTGAAGCGCACGAGTTCCTTCTGCACGTCGCGCAGCTGCGGCGTGGGATGTTCGAACGCGGTGAGCGGCACCGGCGCGGCATCGGGGGCGTCGAGCCGGCGCACGACGTAGTTCGTCGGCTCGGTCTGGGTCTCGCGCGAGGTCAGCAACCGCGTCGCGTCGGCATCGAGCACCACGCTGGGCGATTCGTAGTACGGCGCCTGCGAATGGAACAGACGCGCGGTGCCGCCGTGGGCGAGATTCTGGCGGTCGAGGAACGGACGGTCGCCTTCGTCAGAGGCGCCATCACCGATGCGGTAGATGCTGTCGCCGTCGGCAGCGATCAGCAGTCGCGGATTGCCGTTCTCGTCGGGCATCGTGACCGCCATGCCCGGATCGGCGTAGCGGTCCTCGTACGAGCCTTCGCGCACCAGCGTCGCCGCGGCCGTGCCGTCGGGACGCAGGCGCCATTCGCGGATCTGGCGCGTGCGCCACCAGTACTCGGTCAGCAGCGCGAGATCGCCGCTGCCCCACCGGGTACCGGCGTAGCGCATCGACAGTTCGGCCAGCACCTGCGGCGCGGCGCGGAACGGCGCGGCCTGCATGTAGACGATGTCGCGCACCGCGACCTTGCGCGCTGGATCGCCGCCGTCCTGCGCTTCCACCCATGCGAGCGTGGCCGGCGCGTCGCTGCGCCAGGCCACCGAGCGCACGCCGGTCGGCACCGCGTCGTTGCCGACCGGCAGGCCCTCGACCAGCGGCAGCGTCGCGACGGTGTGCTGGACCTGGCCGTCCAGGCCGACGACTTCGATGCGCCGCGGGAACCGCGTGTACGGCACGAGATACGAGAACGGACGCTCGATCTGCTGGCGCAGGATGTGGCGGCCGTCCGGCGACGTGGTCGCGCTCGTGGTCAGGCCGGGCGCGCCGATCGGCGACACGGTGCCGTCGAGCGCCACGCGCGCGAGCTGACTGGTCATGTAGTGCGCGAACACGCGCGCGTCCTGCTCGCTGCGCAGCAGATCCTGATAGGTGCGCAGCTGCTGCACCGTGCCGCCGGCGCCGGTCTCCTGCACGTTCGGACCGGCCGGGATGCCGTCGTCCTGCGGCACGGCGCCCTGCTGCCGCAGACGCACCAGCAGGCCGGCGCTGTCGGGCATCCATTCGAAGCCGTTGCCGACCACCGCGTTGAGCGGCTGCGCGAGCAGACGGCGCGCCTGGCGCGTGGCCACGTCGACGATCCACAGCTGCACTTCGCCGGCGCGTACGTCGACCTGGCTGAAGGCGATGTGGCGCTGGTCGGGCGACCACAGCACGGAGGCCAGCGACAGCGGCTCCGGCAGGCCGGCGATGCGCTGCTCGCCGCCGCCGTCGACCGGCTTGAGCCACAGATCGGTGACGAACGACGCGCGGCTGGCCGAGTACGTCTTCGGATTGATGCGGATGCCGCCGAGCTTGAGCTCGGGCTGCGACACCTCGGCGATGCCCGGCAGGGCGGGCGTCTGCAGGAACGCGACCAGATCGCGCTGCGGGCTCAGCAGCAGCCGCGGCGGACGCGGCGCATCGACGATCGCCTGCAGGGCCTCCGGCGGCAGCCGGTAACCGGTGTCCGCGGGCGCGGCATCGTTCGCGCCCTGCGCGGGCATACCATCATTCGCGCCTTGCGCGAGCAGGGGCTCGCCCCACGACAGGCTCGCGGCGAGCAGCGTGGCGGAGACGACGACGGAGAGACGGCAGCGGGGACGCGTTGAAGACATCGGCAGGCGATCCGGAAGCACACGGGCCGTCGAGCATAACCGCCGGGGCGGGTGCAGCCGCCGCATGCGGTGCAGGACCGACGGGACTTGCGCCGCAGCGCAGGTTCCGTCAAGCGATGTGCGTGTCCGCGACGCTCAGAAAACGGGGCCGCCCGAAGGCGGCCCCCAAACCTGACATCCAGTCGATGCCAAACCGTGCAGCGGATGAGGGCGTGTCACCCTTCCCCGAGCAGGTCGCGTTGGATCTGGAAAGCCGTCAGCCGGTGTTGCGTGGCGCAGTGCCTGACTGGCCGTCAGGTCAAGCCGCGCGGCGCCGGCTGGCGGCTTTCCAGGCCCAACCCGGAGGGCCGTGTCTACGCGCGCCCGGGTCTGCGTCATCACTCGGTCGTGGACGGACGTCCACTTCCTCCCTCTTCCTTGTCCCGATCGCGCGTAGGCACGGCGCGGCCTGCTCGGGGATGGGTGACACGCCCTAGTGCGACTGCACATCCGCATCGATACGTGCATAGCTGTCGTTGGCGACGTTGCCGTCGGCGCCTGCGGAGATGGTCTGCAGGCGCGCGGCGAAGCCGTAGGGATCGCCGCCCAGGTTGCGGGCCAGCGACACGGCGAAGTCCATCGTGTCGTTGACCGGGTTGCCGCTGTAGTCCTCGACGAGCACGCGCAGATCGCTGTGCGCGCCGCCGATGCCCTGCCCGCCTTCGACCGTCGCGCGGGTCTGCCCGATCAGCGCTTCGAGTTGCGATTCGCTGAAGGTCAGCGTCACGGTGTCGCCGGCATTGACCGGGCCGCCACCGTCGAAACCACCGGTCAGCGCCCAGTTCAGCAGATCGGCATTGGCCTGTTCCTCGCTGGCTTCGTTCTTGCCGAGGATGTTGCGTTCGAACCAGTTGTAGGACGGTCGATCGGTGCTGATCTCGAACTGGTAGCTGCGCTCGCCGGGCAACTCGTTGCCGGCCGCATCGAAGCGTTGCGCGATGGTCAGCGGCACGTTGCCGCCATAGCTCAGATCGGTGGTCACCGACCTGGAACCGTCGGCGTATTCCACCTGCACGGAGCTGCCGAGATTGGCCTGCCCGCCCAGCGCGATGCTCACCTGGTCGTAGCCGGCGCGCAGTTGGGTCTGCGACGAATAATCGATGCGCGAGATCGTCGCGACGTTGTCCACGCCCGGGGTTTCGTGCGCGACCTGACCGGTCGCATTGAAGTGCGCGTACGCGGCCTGGCCTTCGACGCTGGAGATGTCGAACTCGGCGGTCCGCAGCGTCGCGCCATGCAACTGGTCCTCCCGGCCGGCCATGACCGACAGATCGCCTGCGCGCAGGCCGACGCCGTTGAACGCATTGATCGTCTCCGTCGGGCCGGTGGTCACGCGCACCGTGTCGGCGTCCACGCGCTCGACGGTGTAACTCTTGCCGTCGGATTCCTTGATGTTGGTCTCGCTGCCCATCATGCGGAACGAGCCGGCGAGCGCGGTTTCGGTGAACGCGCTGCTGTCGAGGGTGACGCTGCCGCCGACCGGGATCGTCGTCGGGTCGAATGGATTCACCGCGGCCGCCGATTCGACGCTGCGGTCTTCGCCCGGCAGCGTGACCGTGTAGGTGGACTCGAAACCGGTCGCGGTGCTGGCCTCGACTTCCGCACCGCCGCGACCACCGGCGTTCGCCTCGCCCGACACGCTGAACTGCGAGCCGGTGGTGACCGAGAACGATGTGGTGCCATCGCCGCGGCTCTCCTGCACTTCGACCGACGACTCGCCGGCCACGCTGATCGACGCGCCACGGCTGCCCGCCGGCGCGCCCTCGGCGCGGTTGTTGCCCAGTTCGACTTCCTGCTCCGCGGTCAGCTTCACCGCCGTGCTGTCGGGCTGCCAGGTGATGCTGCCGTCGCCGGCCTTGGCGGACACCTTGATGTCGGTGGTGGAATGGTTCGCGCCGCCGCCGTCGATGTCGCCGCTCGCGCTCATCGGCGAGGCGGGAATCTCGATCACATCGCCGGGCTGGATCGCATTGCCGCCCTGCGAGGTGGGCGACACCAGCTGCGGATTGGCCGCGTGGATCGCCTCGGGGCTGACCATGTAGCGCTCGGCGAGCGTTGCGACGGTCTCGCCGGCGACCACGTTGTGCCGTGTGGGATCGAGCGTCGGAGTGGGCAGTGTCTGTGCGATCGAGCCGCCGCCATCGTGTACCTGCATGTTCACGCGCTTCGCCTTTTCCTGTTCATGGACACCGCACGCACCGCGCGGCCCCGCCATGGTCCTGCATGCGGGCGCTGGCGACGTACTGGGGAAAACCCGAGGCCGGCGCCGCAGCCTGAATTGCCGTTCATGCCGGACGGCGCGGCCCGCGTGGTTGTCGGGTCGCCCGGTGGGTCGGCGATCACGCAGCTGCGATAGAATGCGGGTCGCCTCGCCGAGGGGCGCTGCGACCGTGGACACGCACGGCCAGGCTCGGCGCGGTGTCCTGTGAACGGCGCCCGTAATCGCGAATGCGCGCGGCGCATTCCACTACGGAGCCTGCATGAACGCACAACTGAAGACCTTCTCGACCGAAGGCGATTACAAGGTCGCCGACATTTCGCTCGCCGACTGGGGCCGCAAGGAACTCGACATCGCCGAGCACGAGATGCCCGGCCTGATGTCGATCCGCAAGAAGCACGCCGCCACCCTGCCGCTCAAGGGCGTGCGCGTGACCGGTTCGCTGCACATGACGATCCAGACCGCGGTGCTGATCGAAACCCTCAAGGACATCGGCGCCGACGTGCGCTGGGCGTCGTGCAACATCTTCTCGACCCAGGACCACGCCGCCGCCGCGATCGCCAAGACCGGCACGCCGGTGTTCGCGTGGAAGGGCGAGACGCTGGAGGAATACTGGGACTGCACGCTCGAGGCACTGAGCTTCCCCGACGGCAAGGGCGGCCTGATCGGCCCCGAGCTGGTCGTCGACGACGGCGGCGACGTGACCCTGCTGATCCACAAGGGCTACGAGCTCGAAAAGGGCGACACGAGCTGGGTCGACAGCACCGGCGGCAGCCACGAAGAGCAGGTCATCAAGGCCCTGCTGAAGCGCGTGCGCAGCGAGCGTCCGGACTTCTGGACCCGCACCGTCGCGCAGTGGAAGGGCGTCTCCGAAGAGACCACCACCGGTGTGCACCGCCTGTACCAGCTGGCCCAGGCCGGCACGCTGCTGGTGCCCGCGATCAACGTCAACGACTCGGTCACCAAGTCGAAGTTCGACAACCTCTACGGCTGCCGCGAGTCGCTGGCCGACGGCCTCAAGCGCGCGATGGACGTGATGCTGGCCGGCAAGGTGGCCGTGGTCTGCGGCTACGGCGACGTGGGCAAGGGCTGCGCGGCCTCGCTGCGTGCCTACGGCGCGCGCGTGATCGTCACCGAGATCGATCCGATCTGCGCCCTGCAGGCCGCGATGGAAGGCTTCGAGGTCAACACGATCGAGTCCACGCTGGGCCGCGGCGACATCTACGTCACCACGACCGGCAACAAGGACATCATCACGGTCGAGCACATGCAGGGCATGAAGGACCAGGCGATCGTCTGCAACATCGGCCACTTCGACAACGAGATCCAGGTCGACGCGCTCAACGCGCTGGCGGGCGTCGAGAAGATCAACATCAAGCCGCAGGTCGACAAGTACGTGTTCGGCAACGGCAACGCGATCTTCCTGCTGGCCGACGGCCGCCTGGTGAACCTCGGCTGCGCCACCGGCCACCCGAGCTTCGTGATGTCGAACTCGTTCGCCAACCAGACCCTCGCCCAGATCGACCTGTGGGCGAACAAGGACCGCTACGAGAACAAGGTGTACCTGCTGCCGAAGCAGCTCGACGAAGAAGTCGCGCGCCTGCACCTCGAGAAGATCGGCGTGAAGCTGACCACGCTGTCGAAGGAACAGGCCGACTACATCGGCGTGCCGGTCGAAGGTCCGTACAAGCCGGAGCATTACCGCTACTGATCGGCGTGCCGATCACTGCGGGACACGGAACGGGCGCCGCAAGGCGCCCGTTCTCGTTCCGCGCCTGGCCGAAGCGCTTGGTTGATACCGCTGCGCAGACCGAACACCTCTCCCTCCGGGAGAGAACCTGCCCCGGACCTGATCCGGGGTCGGCGCGCAAAGCGCGTCGGGTGAGAGCCGGAGCTTTCCCGAGATGCCCGGCGCCCGATTCACTGCGACAATGCCCACCCGATTCACCGCCGGAGCCGCAACCCGATGTCGCTGCACACACAAGCCGAAAGATTCATGCAGACCCTTGAAGCATTGGGCGGATCTGCAGGCAACGGCAAACTGGGCAACGCACTGGGCTGGGCCGACAGCACCTATCAGCGGGTCAAGGCGCATCTGATCGAAGAAAGCCGGATTGTGCCGGGGCGTGGCCGTGGCGGCTCGGTGTCAATCGCTAACGCCAGGCCGCCGGTCAAGCAAAACAAGACGACTGCCATCGTTTCGCGCGCCAAGGCGGCGAAGGTGAAGACTGTGCCGGCGAAAGGCGACCACAACGCCTACGCCCAGGCCTTCAACGCCATCGACAAGGCCATGCGCAATGACGAAGGCCTGGCCTCGGAACTGGACTATGCCGAGCAGACCTCGTGGCTGCTGTTCCTGAAGTACCTGGACGACATGGAGCACGAGTGGGCCGATGAAGCCGCGCTCAAGGGGAAGTCATACGATCCCATCCTGACCAGGCCTTACCGCTGGCAGGACTGGGCCGCGCCGAAAACCAACGACGGCAAGCCCGACCTCAATGCACGCACCGGCAGCGACCTGATCGAGTTCGTCAACGGCAAGCTCGTGCCGCACCTCAAGTCGTTCAAGGACAGCACTGTCCAGGCCGACAGCCTGCAATACAAGATCGGCGAGATCTTCTCGGAAGTCTCCAACCGCTTCCGTTCCGGCTACACGCTGCGTGACGTGCTGCAGATCGTCGACACGCTGAGCTTTGGCAGTTCCGAGGCCAAGCACGAGCTGTCCGACCTGTACGAAACCCGCATCAAGCGCATGGGCAACGCCGGCCGCAACGGCGGCGAGTACTACACGCCACGCCCACTGATCCGCGCCATGATCGAAGTGGTGCAGCCGCAGATCGGCGAGACCATCTACGACGGCGCCTGCGGCAGCGCGGGCTTCCTGTGCGAAGCCTGGGAACATCTGCGCAGCCCCGACCTGTCCGCAAAAGACTGGGACACGCTGCAGCGCAAGACCTTCTACGGGCAGGAGAAGAAGTCTCTGGCCTATGTGCTGGGCGTGATGAACATGATCCTGCACGGCCTCGACGCGCCCAACATCCGCCACGCCAACACGCTGGCCGAGAACGTCATGGACATCCAGCAGAAGGATCGCCACGACATCGTGCTGGCCAACCCGCCGTTCGGCGGTGGCGAGCGCAAGGAAGTGCAGCAGAACTTCCCGATCCGCTCGTCCGAAACGGCCTACCTGTTCCTGCAGCACTTCATCCGCAAGCTCAAGGCTGGCGGCCGCGGCGCGGTGGTCATCAAGAACACTTTCCTGAGCAATACCGACAACGCCAGTGTCGAGCTGCGCCGCGAACTGCTGGCCAATTGCAACCTGCATACCGTGCTGGACTGCCCGAGCGGCACATTCCAGGGTGCGGGCGTCAAGACTGTTGTGTTGTTCTTCGACAAGGGCGCACCGACGCGCAGCATCTGGTACTACCAGCTCGATCCGGGTCGCTCGATGGGTAAGACCACGCCGTTGAACGATGCGGATCTTGCCGAGTTCGTGGAGCTGCAGAAGACCAAAGCGGGCACCGAGAAGAGCTGGACGGTAGATGTGGCCGATGTGGACGCCGCGACCTGGGACCTGTCGTTGAAGAACCCGCACGCGCCGGAGGCCGCGCCGCAACGCACGCCGCAGCAGATCATCGACAACATGCTTGCGCGGGATGGGGAGACGGCGAAGCTGCTGGCGAAGGTGAGGGAGATGCTGTGAGTCGTTCCGCAGTTTGCCAGTCGGTTGGAATACCGTGGCCAACCCGCCCTTTGACTGAGCTTGCCGAAACGTTCTCCGATGGTGACTGGATCGAATCCAAGGATCAGTCGCCCTCTGGTGTCCGCTTGGTTCAGACAGGCAACGTCGGAAAGGGTGAATTCAAAGATCGTGGCGAGAAGGCTCGCTTTGTAAGCGCTGATACGTTCGCTCGGCTGAACTGCACTGAGGTCTTCGCGGGCGACATCCTCGTATCACGCCTGCCTGATCCTGTCGGTCGAGCGTGCATCGTCCCCGAGTCGGATACGCGGATGGTTACAGCGGTAGACTGCTCAGTCGTTCGTTTCGACAAGCGGCTTATCCTTCAGGAGTTCTTCGTGTATTTCACGCAGTCGGCTGCCTATCTTTCGGCGGTCGCAGCGCTGTGTACGGGAACTACCCGTAGCAGAATCAGTCGCAGCGCGCTAGGTCGGATTGAGATTCCGCTTCCGAATCTGGACGAGCAGAAGCGCATCGTCGCAGTGCTGGATCAGGCCTTCGTCGTCCTCGACCGCGCCCACGCCAATGCCGAGGCAAGTATCGCGGATGCAAACGCCCTGTTCGATGCTGAGCTGCAGCGACAGTTTGGCGCGGCAGGGCAGCGCGCCGGGCTCCTTGCTTTCGATTTCGTCTGCGCACCGCTGACGCCACGGGTGAAACTGAAGCGTCAGGACTACTTGGACGAAGGCAGATATCCAGTCGTTTCCCAAGAGGCCGATCTAGTTTCGGGCTACTGGAACGATCCAGCCGCCGTCATAGACGTCGATGGGCCAGCTGTGGTGTTTGGCGATCACACCTGTTGCCTGAAGTACGTGGATTTCGACTTCGTGGTGGGCGCCGATGGCACCAAGGTGCTCCAGCCTGCAAAAGGGATCTCAGCGAAGTATCTGTACTACGGATTGCGCAGCCAACCCATCCAGCAAACCGGATACGCGCGGCATTTCAAACTGCTGCGGGGGACGGTCTTGCCTGACTTGCCAACGGCCGAACAAGACCAGATCACAGAGCACCTTGAGCAGCTGGAGGCCCGATGCCGCGAGCTAGGGAGTTCCTACGAGACCAAGCTCGCCGACATCGCCGCCCTACGCCAATCTTTCCTCCAAGCGGCCTTCTCCGGCCAGCTGAGCTGAGCGTTTCGCACCAAACGCGTCGATCGTGTACTGGCCGAAGAAAATGCGAGGCGCCTGGAAAAGTCATCAAGCTCCGTCATTTCCGCGAAGGCGGGAATCCATGGACCTAAGCGCTTAAACATCAAAGTCCATGGATCCCCGCCTTCGCGGGGATGACGAGCGATATCGACTTGCTCAGACCGTTCCTTGCGCCCCAAGAAGCCCTGATTCGATGTGTATCGCAAGGGTAGAGCAGCCAGTGTCACATCTGTGCTACTTTGCTTGGGCCGACACGCTCCCGGAGCCCCGCATGAGCACTACCACCATTCGCCTGCCGGACGCGCTCAAGGCCCGCATCGCCAAAGCGGCGGAAGCGGCCGGCACCACGTCGCACCACTTCATTCTGGAAGCCATCGCCGAGAAGGCAGAGTTGGCAGAACGGCGCGCCGACTTCCACGCCGAGGCTGATCAGCGTTGGAACGAGTTCCTCGATACTGGCCAGAGCATTCCGTGGGACGAGATGCGCCGCTATCTGACGGACCGCAGCCACGGCAAGGCCGGCCCGCGTCCAGTCGCCCGCAAGTTCGCCAAATAGCATGGCGCGCGTCGAGTTCCTGCCCGGCGTGTACGAGGATCTACAGCGCGTCATCCGCCATCTGGAGCAGCTCGAGGCCGAGCACATCCAGGATCGGCTTGGCGCGATCGTCAGCGCCGCCGATGTACTCACGCACAATCCGCTGATCGGACGCCCCACGCGCGATGATCTGCGCGAACTGGTCATCGGCCAGGGCGCTCGCGGGTACGTCGCCCTCTACCGGCATGTGGACGCGCTGGATGCCGTGTTCGTCCTGGCGATCCGCGCGCAACGCGAGGCAGGCTATGCACGCGACGAATGAGACAGAAGCCGATACCCGCGCCAACCGCATCGACCCCGTGTTGCGCCATGCCGGCTGGGGCGTGGTGGACGGCGCGCAGGTCCATCGCGAACTGATCTGCCCGGGCCGCATCCTCGGCGGCGGCCAGCGCGGCACGTCACTGTCGGCGGATTACGTGCTGAGCTACCGCGGGCGCAAGCTGGCAGTGATCGAGGCCAAGCGCGCCGGACTGGGCCACACCACGGGCGTCGGCCAAGCTAAGGACTATGCGGCGCGGCTGAAGGCGCGCTTCGCCTATGCGACCAACGGCGTCGGCTGGTACGGCATCGACATGGACACAGGCGCGGAAGGCGACATCGCGCTGCCGTTTCCTACCCCCGAGCAGTTGTGGCTGCGCTGTTTCCCCGAAGGCAACGACTGGCGCGAGCGCTTCGGCGCGGTGCCGTTCGAGACCGGCGGTGGAAAGTGGCAGCCGCGCTACTACCAGCACAACGCGATCACCGCCGTGCTGGAGGCGATCGCGAACGAGCGCGACCGCATCCTGCTGACACTCGCCACCGGCACCGGAAAGACATCGGTCGCGTTCCAGATCGCGTGGAAGCTGTTCCATTCGAGATGGAACCTGAGCCGGGATCCGGTACGACGCCCGCGCATGCTGTTCCTCGCCGACCGCAACATCCTGGCCGACCAGGCCTTCAACGCTTTCAGTGCGTTCCCGCCGGACGCGCTGTGTCGCATCCGGCCAGAGGATATCCGCAAGCGCGGCACGATTCCGCGCAATGCCAGTGTGTTCTTCACCATCTTCCAGACCTTCATGACCGGCGGCGGCGAGGCGGAGGAACCGCAGTTCACGTTCGAGGGGTACGAGCCTGATTTCTTCGATTTCATCGTCATCGACGAATGCCACCGCGGCGGTGCGCGCGACGAAAGCACCTGGCGCGCAATCCTCGATTACTTCAGGCCGGCGGTGCAACTGGGCCTGACGGCCACCCCTAAACGCGACGTTAATTCCGATACCTATGCCTACTTCGGCGAGCCTGTCTACACCTACGCACTCAAGGAAGGCATCAGCGACGGCTTCCTGACGCCGTTCAAGGTGCGGCAGATGGCGTCAACGCTGGACGAGTACACGTTCTCGGAAGGCGATGTGGTGCTGGAGGGCGAACTCGACCGCGGCAGGGTCTACACCGAAGCCGATTTCAACACCCGGCTGGTCATCGACCAGCGCGAGCAAAGCCGTGTGCAGGAGTTCATGGACCAGATCGACCAGCGGCAGAAGACGCTGGTGTTCTGCGCCACCCAGGATCACGCCGCGCGGGCGCGCAACTTCATCAACCAGGTGAAGGACAACCCCGACCCGCACTATTGCGAGCGCGTGACCGCGGACGATGGCGACCTCGGCGAGCGCCATCTGCGGGAATTCCAGGACAACGAGAAGACCCTGCCGACCATCCTGACGACGTCGCAGAAGCTCTCCACCGGCGTGGATGCGCTGAACATCCGCAACATCGTGCTGCTGCGCCCGATCAGGTCGATGATCGAGTTCAAGCAGATCATCGGCCGCGGCACGCGCACCTTCGAAGGCAAGGATTACTTCACCATCTACGACTTCGTGAAGGCCTATGCGCACTTCAACGATCCTGCGTGGGATGGCGAGCCGCTGCCGCCGGATGATCCAGCCGAGCCGCGCAAACCACGGCCCCCCCGCGACGGCGGGTCCGACGAGCCAACAGGCGGCGACATCCGTGAGCCGGAACCGCCGAAGCGCGTGGTGGTAAAGCTCTCCGATGGCCGCGAGCGCAGCATCCATTACATCGCCGCGACGACCTACTGGTCGAACGACGGCACGATGATCACCGCGCAGCAGTTCATGCAGCAGCTCTTTGGCGACCTGGATGCACTGCTGACCGACGAGGACGAACTGCGCGCCATCTGGAGCGACCCCGACCGTCGGGAAGCTTTCATCCAGCGCCTCGCGGACCTGGGTTACGACAGCGAGCGTCTGGACGACATGCGACGACTGATCGACGCGCCTCACAGCGACATCTTCGATGTGCTCGCGTATGTGCGATTCACGCTGGCGCCTCTGGCACGCACGCAGCGGGTCCGCTCGGCCATGACCACGGGGCTGGACGGATACGAGCGCGAGATGCGCTCGTTCCTGGAGTACGTACTCGGCAACTACGAGCGCAACGGCATCGGCGAACTGGCCAGCGGCAAGATCGGCGATGTCCTGCGTATCCGCTACGGTGGGGTCAATGATGCCAAGCGTGTCCTCGGGAGCGTCGAAGCCATCCGCAGTGCGTTCGTGAATATCCAGGGGCACCTGTTCCGTTAGGGACCCTCTGAACAAGCCCGTCATCCCCGCGGCTCTCAACAGACGAATGTCTGGTCAGGCGGGGATCCATGGACGTCAACTCATTGAAAACCCAAGTCCCTGGATTCCCGCCTACACGGGAATGACAAATGAAATTTTCTTGCGGGGCACCACACTAGTGTCGCGTCACGTATCAGATGTCGCAGGCTGCGCGCCGCGATCGGCGTGCAGCGCAAGGCGCCTGGCGCAGCCGATACCGGCCGTCTTGGCAAGCCAGGCAACGCGGCGATGCGCGCCGAGGGCAAGTGCAGACCGGCATCTGATGCGTGACGCGATACTAGGGAAGCCCGCGCGATCGTCGTAGCCTGTCGCGCAGGGCCTGCCACAGCCGCCTGCGGGCCTCGAACACCCGAAGACCGAGCAGCAGTGCGCTCAGCCAGACCAACCCTTCGGTGGCGACGGCCGCGACGGTGACCAGTACCAGACGCGTCGTCCGGTCCACGCCGATCGTCAACCCGACCGCGAGCGCGAGCCAGGCCAGCAGGCAGACGCCGCCGCCGAGCGCGATCCAGCGCCACGGCTTTCTGGCACGGCCTTCACGAGCGCGGCTCATGGCGTCACCGCCTGCAGGGCAGCGGAAGAGACGGCTGGATCGAGCACGTCTCCCCGCAGCGCGGCCAGCGTGTCGCGATCCAGATACCGGCCATCGAGCACCACCGCATGCGCATCGCGCGCATGCGCGAGGTCGATCAGCGGATCGCCGTCGAGCACCAGCAGGTCGGCCTCGTGCCCGGCCGCGATCCGGCCCAGCCGGTCTCCGGCGCCCAATGCATCGGCCGCCTGCACCGTCGCTGCGGCGAGGATGCGCGGAGTCGGCACGCCGGCGTCGGCCAGCAATGCCATCTCCCGATGCAGGCTGATGCCCGGCGCGATCCACGGATTGCTCATGTCGGTACCAAGCGTCATGCGCGCATCGCCGGCATGCAGGCGCACGGCCATGCGCTGCACCTTCGGCCACACCGCGCGGGCGCGTACGAAGTCCTCCGGTTCCCAGCCGAGGGCGAAGGTGAAAAATTCCTTCCAGTTCGCCAGCAGTCGCGGATGCGCGTAACGCTCGGCGTCGCGCAGATAGGGACTGTCGTCCTGGTCCTGCACGAACGCCGCGTGGAAGGCGACGAGCGTGGCGTCGAACACCGGGCGATAGCGATCGAAGGCGGCGACGAGCCGGTCGGCCTCGGGCCCGTCGGGATCGAAGCGCTCCCATCATTCGAAGAAGCCGAACGTGCCGGGCCGACGTGCCGCGCGATAGGTTTCGGCGTCGTCGGCCGCCAGCAGGTCCGGGCTGATCGGCATCAGGTGCACGATCGCGTCCAGCCCCATCGGCAACGCGTCGGTCCACGCGACATCCTCCAGGTGCGCCACGGCCGGGCGGCCGTGCGCGTGTGCCGCCGCGATGCCCGCCTGCAGCAGCTCCGGTGACAGGCCGGTGTAGAGCTTGATCCAGTCGGCACCAGCCTCGACCTGCGCGGCCACCACGCGGCGCACGTCGTCGACGGTCGCGACGGCCGTCGCGAGCCCGGACACGTCGGCGTCGTTGAGCACCGGGCCGGCGTCGAAACTCTCCGGCCCGATGGCCGATGCCTCCGCCCGGCGCATCCGGTATCGCGCCGCCGCGGCGAGGTCGCCAGCGGGGTTGCGGATCGTGGTCACGCCGAAGCCGACGAGGCGCGCGGCGTTGTGGTCGGCAATGGCGTCGTCGGGTTCGGCCAGCATGACGAACGCGTCGCCCTCGCGGCGCAGCTCGACCGGGCCCAGTGACAGATGCGCGTGCATGTCGATCAGGCCGGGCATCAGGTAACGGTCCGCGAGGTCGACGACCTCGGCACCGCATCGGCAGGCGCGGTTCCGGCACGCGCGATGTGCGCGACGCGCCCGTGTTTGATGCGGACGCAGCGCGGTTCGCCGCTGCGGCCGTGTTCGACGTCGACGATGCGCACCCGGTCGAGTGCCAGCGCCTGCGGCGAGGCCTGCACGGACAGCGTGGGAACGCAGGTCAGCAGACCGGCGAGGAACCATGGGATGAGACGATGCATGCGGAACTCCGGAGTGGGTGTCCCGGTTCAGTCGCCGGCGTCGGTCCGTTTCTTACGCCTGGAGCCGATGAAATCGACGCTGTAAGAAATCGGCGCCCGCCGACGACTGATTGCTGACACACCCACCGGTTTCCAGCCGATGCCGCATTCGTGGTCCCAGATCGAAGCCGTCCATCCGCAGCTCTGGCGCGCGGTCTGCGGCTACGAGCTCAACCCTGCGCTGCGCGAGGAGTTGATGCAGGAGGTATTGCTGGCGGTCTGGCAGGCCCTGCCGGCGCTGCACGATCGCGACCGGCTGCTGCCCTTCGCCCTGCGCATCGCGCACAACCTCGGCGCCAGCCACGTGCGCGCGGCGATGCGTGTGCCCGCGCCGCTGCCGCTGGATCTCGACGGCCACGACGTCCCGGACCCGGCGACGGTGGCCGATGCCGAGCGCGCGCGCAGCCAATGGCTGTTCGAAGCCCTGGCCACGCTGCCGTTGACACTGCGACAGCCGCTGATGCTGCAGCTCGAAGGTTTCGACTACGGCGAGATCGGCGACCTGCTCGGTCTCTCGCAGGAGAACGTCGGCGTCCGCCTGCACCGCGCCCGCGCACGTCTCAAGGCCCTGCTGTCCCGTGAGGAGACACCCGCATGAACGATTTCGACGACCTGATGCAGATGGCCTGGCAGAAGGAACAGCCTCGTGACGGTGCAGCGCTGGTCGCCCGCGTGCGACGCCATCGCTGGCGGCACCGCGTGTGGCGCAGCATGGAGATCGCGCTGACGCTGTTCGCCATCGCGGTGCTGGTGCGGATGGCGTCCGGCGACACTGCGGGGCCGGCGTACTGGCTGGTGATGCCGTTCTTCGTGGTCTATCTGCCGGCGGCCTGGTGGCTGCTGCTGCGCGCGCCGCGCCCGCACGCGAACGATGCAACGCAGGACGTGCGCACCTACGCGCATGTGCGCCTGTCGCAGCTGCGCAGCGGGCTGCGCGACCTGCGGCTGGCCCGCATCACGGCGGTGGGCCTGCTGGCCTACGCCGTGCTCGCGGCGAGCGGCGCGTTCCTGCTGGGCGACGCCACCTGGCGCGCCGCCGCGCTGTGGCTGCTGGCCTATGCCGGCGCGTGGACGGTGACGACCTTCTGGCTGTCGCAGCGGCGCCGTCGCCTGCAGCTGCGGGAGTACCGCGCGATGCGGCGGCTGGCGGGGCCTGCTGCCTGAGAACGTTTGCGGTCGGGATGCCTATCGCCCCGTCATTGCGGCGAATGCCGGAATGACGAAGAGGGTGGAGCGGATTCAAGTCCGCGTGCTTCCCGGCCTATCGCCCTGCGTGAATCAATGCGGTCCGGATCATCGAGTGGAATTCTCTCCGTACAGCAGCAGCGAGCGCAGGCGGGGATCCATGGGCGTCTGCTTCAATGGACGCCGTCCCCGACGCGCCATCCGGACGTCGAAAACCGAGCGGTCTTCTTGGGAGCGACGAACAGACGTTGCTTGCAGGGCGCCGCACCGGTATTCATCGGCCTGCACCGGCCGTAGCCGCTGCCACGCCCTCAATCGCGGAGTGTCCCGACGCCATGCCACCGATGCCGAACTCCATCCGCGACGCGCTCGTCTGCATTGCAATGTTGCTGCTCGTCGCGTGCACATCGTCGCGGCCGGATCGACACGCGCCGTCGATGGCCACGCCATCCACGCCGCTCGAGCACCTGCCGGCCCTCCACGGCGACTACTTCGCGCTGGAGTCGCGGCACACCGGCCGGCGTTACCACGTCTACGTGCGCCTGCCCGAAGGCTACGGATCGGATCCGGACGCGCGGTATCCGGTCGTCCATCTGCTCGACGGCGACAGCCTGTTTCCGCTGCTCGCGCCCACGCATCTGTTCCTGCACTACGACGAGCACCTGCCCGAGGCGATCGTCGTCGGCATCGCCTACGGCAGCTTCGATCCGGCGGTGAACCGGCGGCACGTCGATTTCTCGGCACCGGGCGATGACACGCCCGCGGGCGAAGGCGGGGCGCCCGCGTTCCTGGCGTTCCTGCAGGACGAGTTGCTGCCGGAGACCGAACGCCGCTACCGCATCGATCCGACGCGGCGGGTGCTGCTCGGCCAGTCACGCGCGGGGTATTTCGTGCTGTGGTCGGCGCTGCAGGCGCCGGACCTGTTCCGGGGCCGCATCGCCAGCAACCCCGCCTTCACCCGCACCCGCGAGGCGCTGTTCGAGGCGCCGGCTGCGCCCGCGTCCACGCAGTCGCACGTGGTCGTCGCCAGCGGCGCCCGCGACCTGCCGCTGCGCGTCCGCAATGCGCACGACTGGGTCGCGTTCTGGCAGGCGCGCGACGACCGGCCATGGACACTGCGGCTGGTCGATCTGCCCGACGGCACCCATGCGGCCAGCATCGGCGAGGCCTACCGCCAAGCGATGACGTGGGTGTTCCAGGACGACATCGCGGCGGCGCGCGCCGCGAGCGACTAGGGTCGCCAGTTCGCATTCCGCTCCCAGAACGCCACACTGCGCCGATAGGCCTCGCGGTCGAGCGGCACGCCGGAGCCGCCCTCCTCCACGCCGAGCGCGTTGCGCAGCATCGTGATCGGGGCCATCGGGATCTCTTCGGGCTCGGCGGTGTAGATGCAGCCGACGACGCCCCAGTCGGCGTCGATCGGCGAACCTTCCTTCGCCAGTTGCGCGGCGCTGTAGAGGATCGCCACGAGATAGTCCGCGCGCGGCGATTCCACGCCTTCGAACCAGCGCACCAGCACCGGCAGCTCCGCGCTGTTGCGCGCTTCGTAGCCCGAGCGCAACAGGTGCCGGTTGGCGTCGGTGATCGGCACCGTCAGGCAGCGCGTGGAGGTCCAGTTGCGATGCACGTGCAGCTTGCAGAACGGCGCGTAGCCATCCAGCACCGCGCATGGCGTTTCGCTGTTGAGGTGCGCCTCGAACTGCTCCGGGGTGATGTCCTGGATGGTGTTGCCGCGCGGCGTGCGAGGAAACAGGCGCGGGCGGGCGAACCGGGTGAGGACGATGGACATCGGGCAGTCGTGTGCGAGGGGGCGACAGGGTAGCGCGCCTGGATCGCACACGAAAAAGGCGGGCCCGGGGCCCGCCTTCGGGTCGATCACAGCGCCTGCGTGCGCCGGTCGAGATCGGCCTCGTCCGGGCCTTCGTCGGGTCCGTGCAGTTCGTCGTTCGCCGCTGGCGGCTGGCCGTCGCCGATCGCCGCGACCGGGACCTCGTGGTATGGCAGCTGCAGCACGCGGCTGGTCATGCCGCGGATGCGGTTGGTCAGCGCGACATCGGTGTTGAGCGTCTGTCCGAACGACGGGACGATCTGCTGGATGCGTTCGCGCCAGGCGCCGTCCATCTGCGCCGGATACGCCTTGCGCATCACGTCGAGCATGATCTTCGGCGAGGTCGACGCACCCGGCGACGCGCCCAGCAGCGCGGCGATGCTGCCGTCGGCATCGGTGACGATCTCGGTCCCGAACTGCAGGATCGCGCCCTTCTCAGGATCGCGCTTGATCACCTGCACGCGCTGGCCGGCCGTGACCAGGCGCCAGTCGGCGGGCTGCGCGTCCGGGTAGTACTTCTGCAGTTCCGCGATGCGGTCGGCATCCGACAGACGTGCCTGGCTGATGAGGTAGCCGATCAGATCGCGGTTCTCGGCACCGACGCGCATCATGCCGGCCACGTTGTGGTTGTTGACCGAGGAGAACAGGTCGAACCACGACCCATGCTTGAGGAAGCGCGTGCTCTGCAGCGCGAACGGACCGAACAGCAGCACCGGCTTGCCGTCGAGCATGCGGGCATCGAGATGCGGCACCGACATCGGTGGCGAGCCTTCTTCCGCCTTGCCGTAGGCCTTGACCTCGTGGCGCGCGGTGACGGCCGGGTTGTCGGCGGCGAGGAACTGGCCGCCGACCGGGAAACCGCCGTAGTTCGCGGCTTCCGGAATGCCCGAGTGCTGCAGCATCTTCAGCGCGGCGCCGCCGGCGCCGACGAACACGAACTTCGCGCGGATCGAACGGGTCGTGTCGGCGGCGAGATCGTGCACGGCGACGGTCCAGGTGCCGTCGTCCTCGCGCTGCAGCTTGCGCACTTCGTGGCGCAGGTGCAGGCCGAAGTTCGGGCTGCGCTGCAGCGCCTGGGTCAGCTGACGGGTGATCACGCCGAAGTTGACGTCGGTGCCGAGCGGCATCCAGGTCGCGGCGATCTTCTGCGCGGGATCGCGCCCCTCCATCATCAGCGGCGCCCACGCGGCGATCTGCGCCGGATCTTCCGAGTACGCCATGCCGTTGAACAGCGGCTCCTTCGACAGCGCCGCGTGACGGCGGCGGAGGTAGTCGATGTTCGCGTCGCCCCAGACGAAGCTCATGTGCGGGGTGGCGTTGATGAAGTCGGTCGGCGTGCCGAGCCGGCCGGCTTCGACCTGGTGCGACCAGAACTGGCGCGAGATCTCGAACTGCTCGGCAATGTCGACCGCGCGCGAGGTCTCGATGCTGCCGTCCTCGCGCTCGGGCGTGTAGTTGAGTTCGGCGAAACCCGAGTGTCCGGTGCCGGCGTTGTTCCAGCCGTCCGAACTTTCGAGCGAGACGCCGTCGAGCCGCTCGTACATCTCGATGCGCCAGTCGGGCTCGAGTTCCTGCAGATAGGTGGCCAGCGTGACGCTCATGACGCCGGCGCCGATCAGCACCACGTCCACGGGCTCGGCGTTTTCCGGCTCGGGCGGCGAACGTTCGAACAGCGGCCAGTAGAGGAACAGGCCGGCGGCGATCGCCACCAGCACGACGAGGCCGATGAGGGCCTTGAGCAATTTCTTCATGACGGGATCCTTGGGGGAGGACGCCGGTCGGCGGCACCAGGACCGTCGAAGGGCTTCGCCCGGCAGGGGCCGGGCGACCCGGCGATTATAGATCCGGCGCGCGTGGAGCCGACGGGAAGACGTGTTCTACGACAGGGACGCGCCCCAAGCCTTCGCATTCATCGCGATCAAGCGATATGATTCGCGCACCCCGTCGCCGCAGGCCGCGCATGCTCCCGCTCAGCTTCGAGTTCTACCCGCCCAAGACCGACGACCAGCGCGCGCAGCTGGACCGCACCGCGAAAAAACTCGCCGTGCATGCGCCCGAATACGTGTCGTGCACCTTCGGCGCCGGCGGCTCGACGCTGAGTCACACGCCCGAGACCGTGCGCCGGCTCAGGCAGCAGCACGGGCTGGACGCAGCGCCGCATCTGTCATGCGTGGGTGGCAGCCGCGAGGAGATCCGCGAACTGCTGAAGCTCTACCGCGCGATCGGCTGCAACCGCATCGTCGCGCTGCGTGGCGACCTGCCGTCCGGCATGGGCCAGCCGGGCGACCTGCGCTATGCGGCCGATCTCGTCGCCTTCATCCGCAGCGAGTTCGGCGACCGCTTCCGCATCGAGGTCGGCTGTTATCCCGAAATCCACCCGCAGGCCGACGACGCGCGCGCGGACCTGCGCCATTTCAAGGCCAAGGTGGACGCCGGTGCGGACGCCGCGATCACCCAGTACTTCTACAACGCCGACGCCTACTTCCATTTCGTCGACAGCGTGCGGCGCGCGGGCGTCGAAATCCCCATCATTCCCGGCATCATGCCGATCTCGAACTTCAGCCAGCTGCGGCGCTTTTCCGAAGCCTGCGGTGCCGAGATCCCGCGCTGGATGCAGCGGCAGATGACCGCGCACGGCGACGATGCCGATGCGATCCGCGAACTGGCGGCCGACGTGGTCACCGGGCTGTGCCAACGCCTGATCGCCGGCGGCGCGCCGGCGCTGCATTTCTATACGCTCAACCTGTCCAGGCCGACCCAGGCCGTGCTCGCGCGCCTGTCCTGACGCGCGGCCGGTGATGACGCCACTGTCGTCATCGCCGGCCAGCCGCTAGGCTGCGGCGATGCCCCGCCATCCCTACTCCGCCCTGCTGCTGGCCGCCTCGGCGATCGCGGCCGCGTGCATGCCGGCGAGCGCGTCGGCGCAGGTGCGGCGCTGCACCGCGCCCGACGGTGGCACGGTCTACACCGACCGCGCCTGTTCGGCCGTGGGCGCGACCGCGAGCACGCCGCGGGGCGGCAATGCGCCGCCGAACCTTCCGCGGACCGGTTGCCAGCGTCAGCTGCGGGGGCTGATCCATGAACTGAGTTTCGCGATCGACCAGCGCGACACCAATCGCCTGGCCAGCCTCTACCACTGGCAGGGCCTGAGCCACAGCGGCGGCTACCGGGTCCTCGAACGGCTCGATGCGATCGCGCAACGGCCGCTGGTCAACATCACCGCGCAGCGACCGGCGCAGACCGTGGTCGCACAGCAGCGCACGGGGTTTTCCGGCTGGGTCAGCGCGCGCGACATCCCGACGTCGGCGCCCGAGCGCCCGCCGACGTCGCTTCGGATCGACCAGACCGGCGCAAGCGGCGGCGGCACCGTAGAGACCGTGTTCGGTCTGCGCCGTCATCTCGGCTGCTGGTGGGTGAGCCTATAGGGAGGCGAAGAACGACGCTCGCTCCTTCCGCACCCTGCGTCAGTCCGCCGGCATCGACGGCCGCTCGGGCCGGAACGACAGCGTTGCGACGACCCCGCGCACCGCGCCCGGCACCACGCGCACCTGCCAGCCGTACAACGCACACAGGCGCCGCACGATCGACAGGCCGATGCCGCCGCCCTGCGAATGCTCGGCATGGGTGCCGCGATAGCCGCGCTCGAACAGCCGCGCGGCGTCCTCGGCGCTGAGCCCGGGGCCGGAATCGGCGACCTCGACGGTGTGATCGCCAAGCCGCACGACCACCTCGCCTTCCAGCGTGTACTTGATCGCGTTGCCGACGAGGTTGCCGAGCGCGACGGTGACCGCGGCCTCGGGCGCATCGACGACCAGCGGCTGCGCGCCGGCTTCGAGCCGCAGCGTCAGCGGCTTGCCGGCCAACTGGCCGCGGTGCGCGTCGAACAGCTGCTCGACCACACGGCCGACATCGGTCGCGCCGTGCCCGCGTTCGTTGCGCGACAGCAGCAGCAGCGCGCTGATCAGGTCCGTGCACTGCTGCTCGGCGCGCTGGATGCGCTCCAGGCGCGTGCGTGTCTTGATGTCGAGCTCAGGCCGCGACAGCAGCAGCTCCACCGCGCCCTTGATCACTGCCAGCGGCGTGCGCAGTTCATGGCTGACGTCGGCATTGAATTCGCGGTCGCGCTGCACGACTTCTGTCAGGCGGAATGCGTAATCGTCGAGCGCGCTCGCGAGCTGGCCGACCTCGTCGTCGGGGAAATGCGGGGCCAGCGCTTCCGGAGTCGACGTATCGCCGGAACTGCGCAGGCGGTTCGCCAGCGCCGATACCGGGCTCATGACCCGCGCCGCCGACCACCAGCCGATCAGCAGCGACAGCAGCGAGACCAGCACCACGGAGCCGAAGATGGCGCGCTGGAACTGGGTCGAGCCGCGCATCGTCTCGCTCATGTCATAGGCGAGGAAGAACCACTCGTCGGGCGTCTTGCGCACCGCGAGCTTGTACATGAAGGGCGTGCCGTCCTCGTCGACGCCGCTGAGATTGTGGATGCCGTCGCCGAGTTCGTACCAGTCCGGCTGGTCGCGACGCAGTTCCTCGAAACGATCGCGCCGGATCACGCGCCCCTGGATCTGCTGGACCGGGGCCGCGGGATTGCGCGTCGGGTCGACGTAGTAGCGGCGCGCGTACTCGTCGATGTTGCGGTTCATCAGATCTTCGACCAGCGTGTTCTCGACGCGATCGCGCGCTTCCTGGGTCAGGAATGCGAACAGCGTCGTGAGCCCGAGACCGAGCAGCACGAACGACAGGATGATGCGACTGCGCAGACGCCGCCGGTAGCGGCGGCGCCCGCGTGTCCGGGCCGGCCGGCCCTGGGTGGCCTCAGGTGGCCGCATCGGGAACCGCGATGCGGTAGCCGATGCCGTGACGGGTCTGGATGTACGGCGTGTCGAACGGCTTGTCGATCACCGCGCGCAGGCCATGGATGTGCACGCGCAGGGAATCCGAATCCGGCAGTTCCTCGCCCCAGACGCGGGTTTCGAGTTCCTGCCGCGTGACCACCGCCGGCGAGGCTTCCATCAGCGACTGCAGGATCTTCAGCGCGGTCGGATTGAGTTGCAGCAGCTTGCCGCCGCGGCGCACTTCGAGCGTGTCGAGGTTGTATTCGACATCGCCGACATCGAGCACGCGCGTATGCGTGCCCTTGCCGCGACGCGACAGCGCATTGAGGCGGACTTCCACTTCCTGCAGCGCGAACGGCTTGACCAGATAGTCGTCGGCGCCCGAATCGAAACCGGCGAGCTTGTTGTCGAGGCTGTCGCGCGCGGTGAGCATCAGCACCGGCGTCTGCTTGCGCGCATCGTTGCGCAGCTTGCGGCAGACCTCGAGGCCATCCATGCCCGGCAGGTTGAGATCGAGCACGATCGCGTCGAAGTCGTGGACCACGGCCAGATGCAGGCCGGTGACGCCGTCGGCGGCGAAGTCGACGGTATGCCCGCGGTCTTCAAGATAGTCGCCCAGGTTGGCGGCGATGTCCTGGTTGTCTTCGATGACGAGGATATGCATGGGGTGTCCTTAGGCGTCGCGCCCGCGGGGGCGCATACGGTGAATACGGGTCTGCGCCGGATGATGGCACAGCGCTGCAATGCTTCCACGGCGACCGTCGTCGTCGCGCATACAAAATCGCCCGGCGCGCTGACAGACGACCCGCGGCTTCGCCCCGTCGGACGCCGCCACGCATGGCGCGGCACAAAAAGACCCGGACGGAAACCGCCCGGGTCGAAGGAGTGTTGCCCCGATTGCCGTCATCCGCTGCGGCCCCGATTACGCGGGGTGGAGAGAGTGCAAGCGCATTCCGGACGTGCAGCGTAGGGAGGCCGCCGTCGAAATCCGGAAAAAAAACGTTCAAGTTCCGTTCGGAACGGCACGCCGTGCGCGCCGCGCTGGCGACGTCGCCCCGACGTGGGCCGCGAGATGCTCGATGATGCCGCCGGCGATGTCGTCTCCGGTCGCCTCTTCGATGCCTTCCAGGCCCGGCGAGGCGTTGACCTCCAGCACCAGCGGACCGCGCGCGGAGCGGATCAGATCGACGCCCGCGATGCCCAGGCCGATAACCTGCGCGGCGTGCACGGCAGCCGCGCGCTCCTCCGGCGTCGTCTCGACCGGGCTGGCGGTGCCGCCGCGGTGCAGGTTGGAACGGAAGTCGCCGGGCGGTGCCTGCCGCTGCATCGCGCCGATGACCCGGTCGCCGACGACGAAACAGCGCAAGTCCGCGCCCTGCGCTTCGGCAATGAATTCCTGCATCACGAAGCTCGCATACAGACCGCGCAGCGCTTCCACCACGCCGCGCGAAGCAGAGGATTTCTCGGTCAGCATCACGCCCGCGCCCTGGCTGCCCTCGTTGAGCTTGATCACGTGCGGCGGCGGGCCGAGCATCGCCAGCAGGTCGTCGGTGTCGTCCGGGTTGTCGCCGAACACCGTGACCGGCAGCCCGAGGCCTTCGGCAGCGAGCAGCTGCTGGCACAGCAGCTTGTCGCGTGCACGCGCGAACGCGGCCGACGGATTGGGCGCGAACGTGCCCATCAGTTCGAACTGGCGCAGCACGGCGTTGCCGTAACGCGTGACCGACGCCGCGAAGCGCGGGATCACCGCGTCGTAACCGACGACCGGCTTGCCCTTGTAGCGCATCGAAAACCCTTCGCTGCTGATGCGCATGTAGCAGCGCAGCGGATCGAGCACGCGCACGGTGTGCCCGCGCACGCGCGCGGCCTCGACCAGACGACGGGTCGAATAGAGCCTGGTGTTGCGGGAGAGGATCGCAAGCTTCATCGAATCACCGGACGGGCGCACAGCGAAGAGGGACGGACCACCAACAAAAACGGCGACACCAAACGATGGTGTCGCCGCACGTTGGACCAGCCCACGCCGCATGACAAGCCGCATCTCCCACGACTGCCACCAACCGCCATGAGGACCCGCTCCAGTATCCGCTGCGATGCCTCGTGTCCATGAGGCAGGCTGCGACACCACGGTTCGCAGCCCTCCTGCCCTTACCGCACCGGTGGGCAGCCTGGAAGGCGCTCGGATGGATTCCGCGCCATGGCGCTGCGGTGGGCTGGTTCCGGAAGCAACTGCCGGCACGGACCTGACCCGGTCCGCAGCCAACGCCCAGGACCGGCTATCCCCTTCCGGAGGCAGCCGGTCGCCGGCAGGCTCACCGGGACACGCAACTACGGATTCGCGCTTTCAGTGCCGATTTTCGCCACTTTTTTACCGTCGAAGTCGCCCGCCACGAACGTACTCACCGCCTCGGGCTTGAGGCGGCGCCTGACCGCCTCGTTGACCTGCTCCACGGTCAGCCCGGCGATGGCGCGCTCGAAGTCCGCATCCCACTGCATGGTGCGGTCCAGGTAGAGGTTCAGCCGGAGTCCGGAGGCGATGCTGCCGTCGGTGGCGCGAGCCTCCAGGTAGGACGACAGCAGGGCCGCCTTGGCGTCCGCCAATTCCTGCTCGGTCACGCCATCGCGGACGAAACGAAGCAGTTCCTCGCGCATCGCCGCCTCGACCCGGTCCATGTTCTCCGGCGCGGAGGTCGCCTGCATGTAGAACACGCCGTTGTCGTCCTCCGGACTGACGATCACGCCGCTTCCGACGTAGTAGCTCAGGCCGTCCTGCTCGCGGACACGGTCGCCCAGGCGCGAGGCCTTGGCGCCGCCACCGAAGATGCGTGCGGCCACCAGCAGCGCCGGGTGGTCGGGGTCGTCGACCTGGATCGGGAAGTTGCTGCGCGAGACGATTACCGCGTTGGCCTTGTCGGGGGTCTCGAAGGACTCGCGAATGACCTGGCCGGGCTGGAAGTACGGCTCGCGCGTACGGACGAACGGCTTGGGCGACACCCAGCCGGTGAACAGCGCATCGAGCTCCCGTTGCAGTTGTGCCTCGTCGAAGTCGCCCACCACGACCACCTCGCCGTCGGCGGTCCCGTAGAAATCGCGGTGGAAGGCGCGCACGTCCTCCAGCTTCACCGACCTGACGCCCGCCAGCTCTTCATCCAGCGAGCGCACCGCGCGCGGATGCCCGGACGGCCAGGGATCGAAATGCTTGCGCATGGCGTAGTCGACGATATGCCCCGGCTCGCGCTTGCGATCCTCCATTCCGGTGATCGATTGCGAGCGGATCTGCTCGAACTCGTCCTCGGGGAAAGACGGGGTACGCAGGATCTCCGCCGCCAGCCGCAGTGCCGACAGCAGGTTGTCCCGGTCGGTGTCGATGCCGATGTAGGCCATCTGGCCGGCGCCCACCACCGAGACCCGCGCCTTCAGGTCGTCGAAGCGTTGGGAAATCTGCTCGCGGGTCATCGTGCGGGTACCGCGCATCAGCAGACTGCCGGCGAAGCTGGCAGCGTCCCGGCGCCCCGCGATGGACTGCTCGTCGCCGAAATGGAACATCAGTTCGGCCGACACGCGGTTGCCACGGGACTGCTTGGGCAGCAGTGCGACCTTCAGCCCTTGCCCCAGCGTCATGGTGCGCGTCCGGGCCTGGATATGCTCCGGAGAATTGTCGAACACCTCGCCGGGGGCCACCGCGGACCGCCCCTCGTAGCCCGTGACCAGCGTCGCGATATCGGGAGCGGCCGGAATTTCGACGCGCTGGGGCGCCGGGCTCGGAATGAAGCGCGCCAGGGTCCGGTTGACCGGAACGAGATATGTCTGGGCCACCCGGTTGACGTCGGCAACGGTGACGTTGGCGATGGCGTCGCGGTACACGAATCCGAGCCTCCAGTCGCCCGCTGCGATGGACTCGGAAAGCGCGTTGGCGACACCCAGCACGTTGCTGTTCCTGGCACGATCGTACATGTTGCCGAGTCTCTGCTTCGCCGCAGCGACTTCCTCATCCCTGAAGGGATTGTCCGCCAGCCCCTCGACCTGGTCGAGCAGGACACGCTCCACATGTGCCGGATCGCTGCCGAGCGTGGGCGTGGCGTAGAACCCGGCCAGTCCCGGCTCGAGGAAACTGTCCACCGCACTCTCGCTGTTGACCGCCAGTTTGGGAACCACCAGCGCCTTGTGCAGGCGACCACCAGGCACGGCGCCCATGATGTTGGTCAGCACTCTGAGCGCCGCAGCGTCCGGATGCGCCATTGCCGGTATGTGATACCCGAGCGCGACCAGGTGCAGTTCCCCGACCCGCCTGACGTTGATCTCTCGCTCGCCGTCCTGCGCCGGTTCGACGGTGTACCGGACCGGCAGCGTACGGGTGGGGCGCGGCAAGGCACCAAAGGTGCGCTGCAGCGTGGCGAGCGCGCGCTGCGGGTCGAACCGGCCCGCGATGATCACGGTGGCGGTGTCGGGCTGGTACCAGGTGCGGTAGAAGGCCTGCAGCCGCTCGATCGGTACGTTCTCCACGTCGGCGCGGTTGCCGATCACGCTCTTGCCGTAGGCGTGCCACAGAAAGGCCTGAGATGTCATGCGCTGCACAAGGATGCTCGTGGGCTTGTTCTCGCCGATCTCCAGCTCGTTGCGAACGACAGTCATCTCGCTGTCCAGTTCCTCCTGCGCAACGTTCGCATTGACCATGCGATCGGCTTCCGCCATCAACAGCCAGTCCAGCGTCTCCTCGTTGGCCGGGAACCAGCCGTAGTAATTGGTACGGTCCTGCCCCGTCGTGCCGTTGAAGGTGATGCCCCGCCGTTTGAACTCCGCGGCGATGTTGGCGACGGTGGGCGTGCCCTTGAACAGCAGGTGCTCGAGCAGGTGCGCCATGCCGCTTTCGCCATGGTTCTCATGCGCCGCGCCCACCGCATAGGTCACGTTCACCAGGGTGGACGAGGTGCTGGCATCGGGAAACAGCAGCACCGTCAGACCGTTGTCCAGGCGGTACTCGCTGATCCCCTCCACGCTGGCGCCCGCGGTCACCCCGGGCGGCAGCGCAGGGCCTGCTCTGTCGGATGCGGCCGCACCCGCGCCGTTGGAAAAAAGCAGGAAGCAGGCAAGCAACAGGGAGCGACGAAACATCGGCATGGGACTCCGTGACCGCATCAGGGCCAATCGTTGAAAAGAGGCCCGCCCTCGCTCAGGGAAGAGCGAACGGCAGGCCCAGGGGAACTGCGTCAGAAGCGTCCGCGCAGGGACAGGGTGTAGTTGCGGGGCTCGCCGTACCAGTTGCCGCCGGCCGAGTTGTTCACAGTCTGGTAGTAGGTACGGTCGAACAGGTTGTTGACGTTCAGTGCCAGCGACCACCGCTCGTCGATCTGAAAGGCCGCGCGCGTGGACACCACGGCATATCCGGGCTGCTGGAAGTCGAATGCGGCAGTCCCGCCCGTGCAAGCACCGGAGACACGATCGATCACCAGACACGCCACACCGCTGTAGTAGCCGCGGCTCTGCGCGTTGACGCCGCCGCCGACATTGAGCCGGCCCAGCCAGCCACTGCCCTGGAACTGGTAGCTGGTCCAGAGCTTGAACAGGTGCTCGGGCAGACGGCTCTGCAAGGGGAGCCCGTT
This sequence comes from Proluteimonas flavola, assembly GCF_021191705.1. GTDB lineage: Bacteria > Pseudomonadota > Gammaproteobacteria > Xanthomonadales > Xanthomonadaceae > Luteimonas > Luteimonas flavola. The sequence continues at coordinate 25,309 of NZ_JAIWPU010000005.1, read as the reverse complement.
CTGGAACGAAAGCTCTCCGTTCTCCTCGTTCTCATTGCGGGTGTAGCTGGCGGCCACCTGCCAACCGGGCAGGAGCTCACCCGTGACCTCCACGTCCACGCCCTGGCTCACACGCTTTCGGTCGGTGTCGGTGCGGTAGCAGCAGAAGTGGGTACCGCCATCGGGGCTAGTGATGACATCGCTAGCCAGAGAGGCGAAGCCTTTCTGTTCGATCCGGTAGGCCGCCAGCGTCGCGTTGAGACGGCCATCGCGTGCCGCCCATTTGATGCCCGTCTCGATGTTGCTGCCGGTGATCGGGTCGACCGTATTGCCGTCGCTTCCAAGCATCAGGGACTGCTCGACGTAGATGTCGGTGTAGCCCACGTAGGCGGTGACGTCGTCGGTCACGTCGTAGCTCAGCGAAACGCTGGGCGGCCAGCTGAAGTTATTGGTGGAGTATTCGAAGGGATATGTGTCCCAGACCTGTCCGAACTCGTAGACATCGTCGCTGAACCAATCCATGCACCCCAACGGGTCCTCGCAGATGCTCTCCAACACTTCACGGGACTTGAGCGTGCTGTAGCGCATGCCGATGTTCAGGTGCAGCGGCTCCCAGAACGTCAGGCGCAGGTTGGCGTATGCCCCCGTCTGGCGGCTGCGGTACGTGGGATAGCGCTGGTATGGCACCATCGAACTGGCCTGCGCATAGGCCGGATCGAAGGGATCGAAGCCGAAGATATCGACCGGGACGCTATCGAGCTCCAGCGACGTGTAGCGGGTCAGTCCTGCACCGTCCGCATCCATGTAATTGGCGCCGACCACCAGTTGCTGCTCGTGCCCGAACAGCTCGAACGTGCCACTGAACGTAAAGTCGACGGCGATCTGCTTGCTGGCCCCGTCCTCCTCGACCTGGTCCATCTGCGGGCCCGCCAGCGTCGTCGGATTGACCGCGCCGCCAACCACACCATACGTCCAGGTCCGCTCTTGCTTGGTCTGGGTGACGTTGAGCTTCAGGTCCCAGTTCTGACCCAGGGCCTGTTCGATCTGGCCGTAGACCTCGGTGGTGTCGAAGTCGTAGCTGTTCCAGGGAAAGCACAGGCACGTCTCCCGCGACAGGCCCAGGTCTCCGCCATCCACATAGCGTGGCAGGCCGCCGGCGAACGGCACCGCGTCCTGCCACGTGCGACTTGCGCCGAGGCTCACCAGGGTCGAAGGCGTCAGGTCGAACTCCAGCACCCCGTTGACCACTTTCTTCTCGTTGCGCGCGATGTCGTAGAAGTAGTCCTGGTCTTGCCAGACGACGATGCCGCGTCCGCGCAGCCTGCCGTCCAGGCCCAGCGGCCCGGTGGCATCCAGCATCGCGCGATAGTTGCTCCAGCTGCCCGCCTGGGCCTCCACGACGACCTGGCGATGATCGAGCGGGCGCTTGCGCACCAGGCTGATCACGCCGCCAGGCGCGCCATACCCGTTGAACAGGCCATCGGCACCGCGCAGGATCTCGGCATGGTCGTATAGCGCCATGTCCAGCTGCGGCACCATGCCGAAGCTGGTGGTGGAGGCGATGTCCAGCGGCGCGCCGCCGTCGATCTGCAGGCGCTGGATGCGAAAGCCGCGGGAGTAGAACTCCGCCTCGAGCGGGCCGTTCGTCCCGGTGATGGTGCTCACGCCCGTGCTCTGGGCCATCAGCGCGGAGAAGTCGGTGAGGTTCTGCTCGACGATGCGCTCATGCGTGACGACGCTCACCGACTGCGGGGTGTCCTTGATCGACAGCGGCATCTTGCTGGCGATGCCCAGCGCGCCGCTGGTATAGCTGCCGCTGCCCTCGGTGGCGGTGACATCCGTGCTTCCGTTGATGCCGGCCATGGACCGGCTGCTGCCATCGCCCTCGATGCGCAGCGGGCCGAGCATCCGAGTATCGCCGGCGTCGGGCAGGCTCTCGATCACCACCGTGCGCGGCCCGGCGAAGCGGAAGGTCAGGCCGCTGCCGGCCAGCAGCTGGGTCAGGCCACCTTCGATCGGGTAGGTGCCGCGAAGGCCCTCGCTGCGCTTGCCGTCGGTCAGCCGGCTGTCGACATTGAACTGCAGGCCCGACTGGGTGCCGAAGCGCAGCAGCGCTGCACTGAGTGGCCCGGCGGGCACGTCGAAATCGCGCGTCTGCCCCTGCTGCGCCCGTGTCTCCTGGGCGCCGGCCACCGGCACCGCGCCCAAGGCGAAGGCTCCCACGGCCACCGCCACCAGCGTGCCTTTCGCACACCGCTGCACCATCTGTTCAAGCACCGAAGCCAGTGAAACGTTCAGAGCCGTGCGCCTCATTCCCTATTCCCCATGGTTGTCGTCGATGACGCCCTGACGTTGCATCAGGGCGAACCAGAGCCCGATCCGCGCGCCTTCCACGCATGGACGGGATCTCTTGAAGGGGTAATGCTTGAGGAGGCCGGAGTTGACAAAGGAATTCCAGGTAGGTAGCGGAGATCGCGATCGAAACCAGGATCAACCCTGCAGGAATCTGTTCACGATCCCGGCGTATGTCACGCCGGAACGTTTGGGAGGCCAAGGAAGCGCGAAGGCGCGTACGTCCGTACGCGACCGGGCGATGACGGGCCTGCACGCCCCCAGGCCCGGCCCGCAGGGTGGCCGCAACGCGGCCACGCGAGGTGCGTCCAGATCGTGCACAGGTTCCAAGGATCCGCATCGCGCCACCGGGCGATGCATGCCGCGCGTGCGTCAGGACGCGTGGATCCAGACGACCGGCCCGATCCGGGTCACCTTGACGGGCAGGGACTGCTCCAGCGTGTCGTACCACTCGTCCAGGCGCGCCAGGTCCACGATGGAACTCACACGCTGCTGTTCGGCCTGCGGGTAGCTGACCAGCATCAGGCGCCGGTCGTAGCGCTTGAGCTCGTCCAGTACCTCGCCGATGCGGCGGTTCTCGAACTGCAGGCGTCCAGTGCGCCAGGACAGCGCCTGTTCCGCGCTGACCGCTTCGATCTGCGCGACGCCTTCGCCTGGATGGATGCGGACCTGTTCGTCCGCGGTCACGAACACCGCGGACGCGTCTCCGCCGGCGACCCGGACCCTGCCCCGCTGCACGGTCACCACGACGTGCTCGCCTTCCCGGCGCACACCGAACGCGGTACCCAGCACCGTGACATGGCCGTTGCCGGCATCGACGGTGAAGGGATGCTGCGGATCGTGCGCCACATCGAAATAGGCCTCGCCGCGCGCCAGGTGGACATGCCGCTGGTCCTCGTCGACCTGCACGTCGGCCGCGCTGCCCGTGTTCAACCACATCGTGCTGCCATCGGCCAGGGCGATGGTGCGCTGCTCGCCGGTGCCGGTGGTCTGGTCGTATCGCCAGTCCCGATGCCACTGGTCGCCCAGTGCCACGGCCAGCAGCAGCGCCGCCGCGGTCGCCAGCGCAGGGCGCCATGCGCGTCTGCGCCGGGTCCGCTGCCGTTGTGCCGCGGTGGCAGGAAGGCTGGCCATCACCGGCGCGTACTGCGCCTCCAGCGGCTCGCCGAGCATCAGCCACAGGCGCCGGGCCTCGTTGAGCGCCTTCTCGTGGCGCGCATCCGAGTCGCGCCACCGCTCGAACTCGGCCAGCGCATTGGCATCGGCCTCTCCGGTGGCGATGCGGGAGACCCACACGAGCGCCTGGTCCATCGGATCGTCGGGGTCCAGTTCCATCTTCATCTGCATTGTGTCGTCGTCGCTCATCTGCCTGTCCCTCTAACGCCCAGCGAGCCCGGAAATGACAATCGAGGGCATGCGTCCGTTCATCTCTCGCCCAGCTTCTGCGCGCAACGCTTCAAGGCCATCAGCACGTACTTGTTCACCAGGCTCAGCGACACGCCGAGGCGGTCAGCCACCTCCTCCCGCGGCAGACCCTCGATGCGCGTCAGGTACAGCACGTCCCGGCACTTGGCAGGAAGCTCGGCAAGCGTGGCCTCGATCAGGCCCGCCTGATCACGCGCATGCGCGTGCTCCTCCGGCTCGGCGACATGCCCTTCGAACAGCGTCAGCGCGCCCGCGAGCAACTGGACCCGGTTGGTTTCGCTGCGCATGTGGTAGAGCGCCGCGTGCACGGCCATGCGCATCAGGTAGCGTCGCGCGTCCTCTTCGCTCGACAGCAGGCTGGAAACCCGGCCGAGGCGAAGGTAGATGTCCTGTGCCAGATCCTGGGCCGCGTGGCGATCGAGGATGCGCCGTTCGATGACGCGTTCCAGGCTCGGCCGGATCTCGATGAAGATGCGCGTCAGTTCTTCGGTCGTCAGCGCGGCGGCCAACACTGTCTCATCCGCGGCGCCCGGCGCGGACGCCGGCAATCCTGCACGGCCCCGCTTCATGGGCGCCGCCCCTGGGCGAGCTGGCGGCGCAGGAAGAACTCCACCGGCACGATCATCTCGACCGTGTTGCCGCTCATCTCCGGCGGCGGGGGCGGCAGCGGGGCGGCACGCTGGATCAGCGCATTCACTTCCGCATCCAGCAACGCATGGCCGCGGCTGCGCCAGATGGTCCACTGCAGTACGTTACCGCTGCGGTCCATCGTGAAGCGCAGGTAGACCACATCCTCCTGTCGGCGCCGCTGCGCGGCACTCGGATAGCGCTTGTGATGCTCCAGATGGGTCAGCAGCCGGTTCTCCCAGGTCTGGATGATGGCCGTGGCGTTCTCGCTGGGGACGCCCTGCACCGGTGCCTGGAGCGCAGCATCGGCCGCAGCCAGGCTCGAAGGCGTGGCGGTGGTGCGCTCGGCGGCTGCGACCTGCTCGGCGACCGGCTCCTCTTCGCGCCTGGCCGCCAACGCATCCGGAGGCGGATCTGCCTTGACCTCCGGCGGCGGATCGAACGCGCGCGGCCTGGGCTGCGGCTGGGGCTGCACCTGCGACTCGACCTGCTCCGGCCCGGGGGGCTTTTGCGTGAGCTGTCGCTCCAGTGCCGCAGGCAACGGTGCGAGCTCGACCGTCATGGCCGCCATGGCCGGCGCGACCGGCGCAGGGGACTGCCTGCCGAAATCGAGCAGCACCAGGGCCGCCACGCCGACGTGCAGCAGCAGCGCACTGGCGATGCTGCCCGCCCAGCGGGCCGAATCGGACACCCCGCGCCGGCGCGCGTGCCCGGGCGCGTGGGCGGCGGAACAGTGTCCGGGCTGCAAACCCGCCCGCGCGGTCCGTATCTCCGCCGATTCCTGGCCTGCAGCAACCCTACAGGCCGGCGATCCGTCGACAACCTGCCCTGGCGCAGTCGACTTTTCGCCTCGAACATTGCTGCCGCCCACGCGCCTAGGTCTCCGCCTGATCCAGCGTGACCAGGGCCACCTTCTGGTAGCCCTGCTCGCGCAGCGCATCCATCAGGCGCATCAGATCGCCATAGGGCACCGTCCTGTCTGCGCGCAGGAACACGCGTGCATCTCGATCGCCCGCGAGCAGGGTGTGCAGCGTCCCCGCCAATGCCGCCCGTTCCACTTCGGTCTCGCCCACGAACACGCGCAGGTCCGCCTGCAGGCTTACCACGACCGGCTCCTGCGGCTCGGGCGGCGCCTGGGCACTGGACACCGGCAGGTCCAGCGGCACGTTCACCGTGGCCAGCGGCGCGGCCACCATGAAGATGATCAGCAGCACCAGCATCACGTCGATGAAGGGCGTGACGTTGATCTCGTGCAGGCCGGCCCCGTCGACCTCGTCGCCGCTGTCGAGCTTAAATCCCATGGTGGGGCTCCGCGTTGCGCTGCGGGTCGAGCCCGGATTCCAGTTCCCGGCTCAGCAGGCACATCACCTGGGTCGCGGCATCGTTCATGCGCACGCGGTAGCCGGCGATGGCGCGGGTCACTGCGTTGTAGACCAGCACCGCGGGGATCGCCGCGACCAGGCCGAAGGCCGTCGCCAGCAACGCTTCGGCGATGCCGGGTGCGACCACCGCGAGGTTGGTGGTCTGCGAGTGCGCAATGCCGATGAAGCTGTTCATGATGCCCCACACGGTACCGAACAGGCCGATGAACGGCGCCGCGGCGCCGATGCTGCCCAGCACGCTGGCACCGCGCGACAGCCTGCGCTGCTGCCCGGCTTCCACGCGCTGGATCCGGGCGGCCGTGCGTTCCTTGATGCCCTCCGCGTATCTGGACCGCTGCCCGGCCGGAACCCGTTCCAGCTCGCCGATCGCGGCCTGGACCATCGCGGCGGCGGCGGGATCCGGAAGTTGCGCGAAGCTCGCCAGCGCGCCGTCCCCGGAGAGCGACTGCAGCGCCCTGGCCATGGCCCGGCGATGGCTGACGATCTCCCAGGTCTTGAAGATCCAGATGCTCAGCGTGGCGACCGAGGCCAGCACGAGCACCCCCATCACCGTCTTCACCACCCAGTCCGCCTGCTGGAACATCGCCGCGACCGTCAGGTCGTGCGTCAACCCGGATCCAACCGCTGCCGAGGCCGGCAGGGCTACCCAACCCGATATCAGTGAGACAACAACAAGACTACGCTTCAAGGCTCGCTCCTGGGCTGATGTCCAGGCTCTACGCAAGCGGCACCGGGATTGGAGCCCGCCGCGTGCCGCGATGTGTGGCCTGTTCCTATACGTAATGCTTGAACGGCACCGCATTGACAATGGATCGGGAAAGATTTCGGCTCCCAGGAAAAATCTCAAGAAAGGATGAGATCAATGGGCGCTTGGGCGCACCAGGTCTGGCCGCGCTGCTCCTGGACCCGGACGGAAAAATCAGGGGCCGCCACATGTCCATGCCACCCCTCGCAGCCATCCGGGCGTCGGTGGCACCGGCTCGGCGTCGGCCGATGCTGTCAGAACCCGTTCACGATCTCGGCGTATGTCGCGCCGGAGCGTGTGGGCGTGCAGGCCAAGGAAGCGCGAGAGCGCGTACGTCCGTACGCGACCGAGCGATGACGCGGGTCTGCACGTCCATAGGCCCGGCCCGCAGGGTGGCCGCAACGCGGCCCCGCGACGTGCGGCGGGATCTGCGCCCACGCAGTCGATCGCATCCGGAAGAGCAGCCTGAACAGGTGGACACCGTCAGCGGCACGCAGCCACAGACGGCGATGCGCTGCACGTGATCGCCTGCGCGGCCGGCTACAACATCCGCCGGCTGCTGTGGTGGATCGTGTTTTTGTGGGCCTGGATACCGGGGCGCCTCCTACCGCTCGTGGCTCGACGATCCGCTGCGCGCATCGCGACCGCTTGCTGAAGCGGATTCTTCAAGGGCGACTAAAAACTTATTAACGACCGTGCTGCATGATTCGCCGAACACTGCTCAGGCATGGATCGACACGACATGAACCTCCTCCTTGTTGAAGACGACCAGATGCTGGGCGAGTCCATTTGCGACGGGGCGCGGCAGAGTGGATGGCACATCGACCACGTCGGCGATGCAAGTTCTGCGCGTAGCGCGTTGGTGGATCACGCCTACGCCGCCGTCCTGCTGGACATCGGTCTTCCCGGAGATTCCGGCCTGTCCGTGCTGCGTTCCATGCGGGGGCGTTACGACGCCACCCCGGTGCTGATCCTCACCGCGCGCGGCCAGCTCAGTGAGCGCATCGCCGGCTTGGACTCAGGCGCTGACGACTATCTGGTCAAGCCATTCCAGTTCGACGAACTCTGGGCGCGCGTGCGCTCGGTCATCCGCCGCAGCCAGGGACGCGTCGTCCCGGTGTTCACCTATGGGGACATTCGCATCGATCGCAGCAAGCGCGTCGTCACGAAGGCCGGCGCCGAAGTCATCCTCAGTGCCCACGAGTACCGCACCCTGCTCGCCCTGGTCGAGCGGCCCGGCCATGTCGTCACACGCGACCATCTGCACGATGTCGTCTACGGCACATCGAGCAATGTCGAGAGCAATACCATCGCGGTGTTCATCCACCAGTTGCGACGCAAGCTCGACGACGACCTGATCCGAACCGTTCATGGGCTGGGTTACGTCGTCGGGCAACCGACCGCATGAAGTCGCGTTCCTTCAACGCGCAACTCATCCTGGTCATTGTCGCGGTCATCGCCCTGTGCTGGACGGTGGTGCTCGGGGTCGTGCTGACGCAACTCTCACTCAACCGCACCAGCACCTGGGATGAAAAGCTCGGCGCGATCGCCACCCAGCTCCTGGTGACGATCCCCGCCGACAGCGATTTCAACGGAGGCGGCAGGCCGGGCCTCAAGCTGAGAGAGATCGCCGGCATCGAACGCGAGCAGCTGGTGTTCCAGATCTGGATCGATCGCAAGCGAATGGTCGCCGGTACGCCCGGTTCTCCCGAGTCGCCGCTTCAGCCCGACTTCTCCCAGGGCGCAGCCTCCACCCATGTCGAGAACGAGAAGTGGCGCGTGTATTCCGCATCCGACAGCACCGGGCGAGTGACCGTCCAGGTGGGCAATCTGCAGAGCATCGTAGACGCGGATATGCGCGACGAGGCCGCCCATGCACTGGCGCTGGCAACGGTCCTGCTCGTCATCGCGGGTCTTGTCATGTGGTTCGTCAGCCAGGCTGCACTCAAGCCCGTACGAGCGCTCGGCGCCGCGATGCGCCATCGCCGACGCTTCGATTTCACCCCCTTGCCCCTGGATCGCCTGCCACGGGAGCTGCATCCACTGGTCGACTCCTTCAACCACGTCCTCAAGCAACTCGACGAGGCCATCGAAGGCGAGCGCCGCTTCATCGGCGATGCGGCCCATGAGCTGCGCACCCCCTTGTCGGCCCTGCAGGCGCAGGCCGAGATCGCGTTGCGGGCCACCGATCCCCAGGACAAGGATGCCGCCCTCAGAAAGCTGCTGGTGGTCGCCAGGCGCAGCACGCGGCTGTCCGAGCAGCTGCTCGATCTGGCGAGCATCAACGCCGGTGCCAAGGCCCCCAGGCACGTACCGGCCGATCTGGGCAAACTGGTGCAGCACGTCGCCCAGGAGTTCGAGGTCTACGCCAGCCTGAACCAGCGCGCGCTCTTCCTCGATGTGCATGCCTGCACGATCTCGTGCGACATCGATGAAATCGGCATTCTGCTGCGCAACCTGATGCACAACGCCATGCGCTACACCTCCGAAGGCGGCAACGTGCTCGTGCGCTGCGGTTACCAGGCCCCCGTGGGGGGCGAGCCGGCACCGATGGTCTATCTGGAAGTCGCAGATGACGGCCCAGGCGTTCCGGCCGAGGCGCGCGAGGCCATCTTCGAGCGCTTCCACCGGGTCGCGGGCACGCCCGTACGCGGCAGCGGCATCGGCCTGTCGCTGGTCGCGGGCATCGCCGAGTCTCATGGCGCGACCATCCACACCGGCACCGGGCTGGAAGAGCGGGGGCTCATGGTGCGCGTCGTCTTTCCCGGCATCGGCGAGCCGCGCCACCCGGCCTGACCCGCGATCCGGTCCTGTCGCGGCCGGCGGGGCTTCGTCCTTGCAGGCAATCACGCGGTGTCGCGCGACATGGGACGCATGACGGACATGCCGTTCAAATTTTTCCGCTGAACGGCCTGTTTCTTAAAAAATTCCTAATCACCCTAAAAAACCCCTAAATCCGCTTGGGCAGTATCCGCGCTCACAGGCACGTCGCCTTGACGTGCCACGAGATCGGAACGATTCATGCTCGATTGCACGCCAAGCCCGGGCACGCAGCCGTCCCTGATCTGCCTGCAGCACACCCCGCGCAGACAGCCTGGGTCCGCCCCCCGCTCGTATCGCCAGGACCTGGGGGTCGCTGCGTCGCAGTATCTGGGTCGCCGGACAGGCCTGTCCGGCACTGACGCTCTGTTGCGCGGCGGGTCGCGTGGTCTGGCGATGCTGTTGCTGGCCGTGCTGACGGGGTGTGCGACCCAGGGCCCATACCAGGCGACACGTCTGGAGGCGCCCGCGGCCTGGACCATGCCTGTCCCGGAGGCCGCGCTGGCCACGCCCAGCGATGAGGCCTGGTGGCGCCAGCTCAACGATCCCGCGATCGATGTCCTGGTGGACGCAGCACTGGCCGACAGTCCCAGCATCGCGCAGGCCATCGCCAGGGTCGACGAGGCCCGCGCCTTGCTCGGTGCCACCTCGGCGCAGCGCATGCCCTCGGTGGACGTCAACGGCAACGCCACGCGGGCGCGCAGCCTCGACACCGACAGCCCGACGGGCGGCACGACGCTGAGCACGCAGAGCGGCGTCGGACTGGGGCTGTCCTGGGAGATCGATCTGTTCGGCCGGGTACGCAACTCGGTCGAGGCCGGTGCGCTGCGGCTCCAGGCGCGCGATGCAGATGCCAGGGCGGCCCGGCTGGCCCTGACTTCGCAGATCGGCGACCTGGTGCTGGCCTTGCGCGCCTGCGAGTTGTCCATGGCCGTGCAGCACGAGGACATCGACTCGCGCGAGAAGACACTGGCGCTGACCCGCCGGCGGCTGGACACCGGCTTCGTCGCCCCCATTGAAGAGGCTCGGGCGCAAAGCGGCCTGGCCACCGCGCGCACGACGCTGGCCACGCGCCAGGAAGCCTGCGTACGCAACATCAACGCACTGGTCGCCATCACCGGCCAGCCACGTGGCACTGTGCAGGCGGTGGTCGCCATGGACACGCAGGCGGTCAGCGTGGCGCAGCGGGTCACGGCCATCCCGCCTTCGCCTGTCGTCCAGCTGGCCCTGCCGGCCACCGTCCTCGCGGCCCATCCGGCCGTCGTCGCCGCCGAACGCGAAGCAGCCGCGGCGTGGTCGGAGATTGCGGTCGCGCGCGCCGAGCGCCTGCCCCGGCTCGATCTGGCGGCTGCGCTCAGCGGGCAGTGGTTGCGGGCCGCCGGCGAGTCCCTGAGCGAGACCGTCTGGTCTCTCGGCCCGACGCTTGGCGCGCCTGTCTTCGACGGCGGCCGCGGTGCGGCCAACGTCTCGGCAGCCCAGGCCCGCCATCGCGCCGCCGAGGCCAACCTGCGCCTGGTGGTTCGCGCCGCAGCGCAGGACGTGGAGAACGCCATGGCCGCCATCGAATCGGCCGCCGCGCGCCGACGCAACACGCTGGACGCCGTCAGCGCCGCACAGCGCGTGCTGGACGCGACGCAGGCGCGCTGGAACGTCGGTGCCGTGAGCTTGTTCGAGGTCGAAGATGCGCGTCGCCAGCTCGCCGCCGCCCAGGACAGCGCCATCGCCGCTGCGCACGACAGCAGCCGCGCCTGGATCGCGCTGGTGCGCGCCTCGGGCCACGCCAGCGCGGCAACGGCTGGTGGGGCGCTGTCATGACAACGCCCATGCCATCTCCGAAGCTCACCGCGTCGGCAGCGGCATTGCGGCGCCGCCGGATCACCTTCGTCCTGGCGGGCGCCGCCCTGTTGGTGCTCGGTGCCGCCGCCTGGGGCTTGATGTCGCGCACCGCCCCGCCGCCCCCGGCGCCCAGCCTGGCTTCGCTGTCGGTAACGGCCATGGCTCCGCGCGACGTGCAGTGGGCCAGAACGATCGAGGCCAGCGGCGTGGTCGCGCCCTGGCAGGAAGCCATCATCGGCGCGCAGACCTCCGGCCTGAGCATTGCCCGGCTCGAGGTCGCGGTGGGTGACGTGGTGCAGCGCGGCCAACTCCTGGCCCGGTTCGACACGGCCACGCTGCGCGCCGAGGCGGCACAACTGGTGGCCGCGCTGACACAGGCGCAGGGCGTGGCGGCGCAGGCCGATGCCAACCGGACCCGTGCGCTGCAGCTTCAGGACAGCGGCGGCATCAGCGAGCAGGAGGTGCAGCGCTACGTCACCGAAGCCATCACCGCCAAGGCCCAGGTGGCGGCCGCGCAGGCCCAGCTGGCGGCCAAACGGCTGCAGTTGCGCCAGGCCGACGTGGTCGCGCCGGATGATGGCGTGATCAGCGACCGCACCGCCACGCTGGGTGCGGTCGCCAACAACGGCCAGGAACTGTTCCGCCTGGTGCGTCAGGGGCGGCTCGAATGGCGCGGCGAATTCACCGCCACGCAGATCGCCAGCATCGCCATCGGACAGGACGTCACGCTGCAACTGGCAGAGGGCCGGTCCGCCAAGGCGCGCGTACGCCAGATCGCGCCGCTGCTGGACACGCGCTCGCGGCTGGGGCTGGTGTATGCGGATATCGAGCCCGGCAGCCTGGCGCGCGGCGGCATGTACATCGATGGCCGCATCGCGCTCGCGCCCAGCGCGGCCCGGGTGGTCCCGGCATCGAGCGTGGTGGTGCGCGACGGGCACAGCATCGTCTTTCGCCTGGAAAGCGCGGGGAAGGAATCCAGGGTCCAGGCCCAGTCCGTGACGGTGGGCCGTCGCCAGGGCACCGAGGTCGAGATCCTGGACGCGCTTGCCGCGGGTGAGCGCATCGTCGCCCAGGGAGCCGGCCTGCTGGCCGATGGCGACACCGTGCGGGTCGAGCAGGATCCCAGCGAGGCATCGGCCTCCGCGTCGGCGGGAGGGGAGCGATGAACTTCGCCACCTGGTCCCTGCGCAACCCCATCCCGGCCGTGCTGCTGTTCGTGCTGCTGACGCTGGCGGGCCTGTACGGCTTCCGGCAGTTGCCGATCCAGGCCCTGCCGGACATGGACCTGCCCTCGGTCAACGTGACGCTGTCCCAGCCAGGGGCTGCGCCGGCACAGCTTGAAACAGAGGTGGCGCGCAAGGTGGAAGACGCCATCGCCACGCTCAGCGGACTGCGCCACACCCGCACCACGATCACCGATGGACAGGTGCAGATCCAGGCCGAATTCGAACTGGAAAAATCCTTGTCGGATGCGCTGATCGAAACCAAGGACGCGGTCGACCGCGTGCGCTCGGACCTGCCCACGGACCTGCTGCAGCCGGCCGTCAGCGCGCAGACGGTCAGCAGCAGTCCGATCCTGACCTACTCCATCAGTTCCGAATCCATGGACGAAGTCGCGCTGTCCTGGTTCGTGGACGACACCTTGAGCAAGCGCTTGTCCGATGTGCCGGGCGTGGGCGGGGTGAAGCGGCTGGGCGGCGTGCAGCGGGAAATCCGCGTCGATGTCGATCCGGTGCAGATGAATGCGCTGGGCGTCACCGCAGCCGACGTCTCGCGCGCGTTGCGCCGCACGCAGCAGGACTCGTCGGGCGGTCGCGGCCGACTGGGCGGCGAAGAACAGTCGCTGCGCACCGTGGCCACCGTGCGCCAGGCCGACGAGCTGCGCGCCATGCCGATCGTCCTCGCCACGGGCGGCAAGGTCCGCCTGGATCAGGTCGCCACGGTGCACGACACCGCCGCCGAACGCAGCCAGGCGGCGTTGCTGGACGGCAAGCCCGTCATCGGCTTCAGCATCCAGCGCACCAAGGGCTTCGACGAAACCCGCATCGCCGAGGCAGTGGCCGAGGCACTCCAGCAGCTCCAGGCCGAGCACGCCTCCCTGCGGATTACCCCGATCTCGGGCAGCGTGGCCTACACGCTGGAGCAGTTCAAGGGTTCGATGGCGATGCTCTACGAGGGCGCGCTCCTCGCCGTGCTGGTGGTCTGGCTGTTCCTGCGCGACTGGCGCGCCACGCTGGTCGCGGCCTCGGCGCTGCCGCTGTCGATCCTGCCGGCCTTCGCCGCGATGTGGTGGCTGGGCTACTCGCTCAACACCTTGACGCTGCTCGCGCTCGCGGTGGTCGTCGGCATCCTGGTGGACGATGCGATCGTCGAAGTCGAGAACATCGAGCGCCACCGGCGCATGGGCAAGCCGACCATGCAGGCCACGGCCGATGCGGTCAACGAGATCGCGCTGGCGGTGATCGCCACCACGGCCACGCTGGTGGTGGTGTTCGTACCCACCACGCTCATGGGCGGCGTGCCGGGATTGTTCTTCAAGCAGTTCGGCTGGACCGCGGTCATCGCCGTGCTGGCCTCGCTGATGGTGGCGCGCCTGATCACCCCCATCATGGCCGCCAAGCTGCTCAAGCCCGGGACGCATGCCGCCAACGAGCAGGACGGCCCGCTGATGCGCCGCTACCTGCGGGTGGTGGACTGGAGCCTGCACCACCGCGGCAAGACCATGGCCGCGGCCGCCGCCTTCTTCATCGGCTCGATGGCGCTGCTGCCCTTCATCCCCACGGGGCTCGTGCCGCCGTCGGACCGCGGCTTCACCACGGTGACGCTGGAGCTGGCGCCGGGCAGCGCGCTCGGTGACACCGTGGCCACTGCCGAGCGGGTGCGCGCGGTGGTTGGCCGGGTGCCCGGCGTTCAGAGCGTTTTCGCCACCGTCGGCGCCGCCGGGAGCGGCGGCGATGCGCAGGCAAGCGACGTGCGCAAGGGCGAGCTCACGCTGGTGCTGTCCGATCGCAAGGAGCGCGCCGTCCAGTCCGGGATCGAACAGGCCGTGCGCCTCGCGCTGGAGAAGGTCCCCGGTGCGCGCTTCAGCGTCGGCGGCGGCTCTGGCGAGCAGCTACAGATGATCCTCGCCAGCGACAACGCCGGCGCGCTCAGGCGCACGGTGGACGCCTTCACCCGCGAGTTGCGTGCCGCAGGTCTGTCCGGCGTGCGCAGTACGGCCAGTCTCGAACGCCCGGAGATCGTCGTGCGCCCCGACCTCAACCGGGCGGCCGAACACGGGGTGAGCAGCGCCGCCATCGGCGAGCTGATGCGCACGGCCACCAGCGGCGACTTCGACTCACAGCTGTCCAAGCTCAACCTGGACAACCGCCAGATCGGCATCCGGGTGCGCGTTCCCGACGCCGTGCGCCAGGACATCGCCGCGTTGTCCGGCTTGCGCGTGGCGTCGCGCGATGGCCTGGTCCCGCTCTCCAGCGTGGCCACCTTCGCAGTGGAGAGCGGCCCGGCCCAGATCGACCGCTACGACCGCCAGCGTTACGTCACCGTGACCGCCGACCTGGGCAACCGCTCGCTGGGCGAAACCCTGGCCATCGCCAATGCGCTGCCTTCGGTGCAGGACATGGCACCGGGCGTCTCGCTGATGCAGGCGGGCGACGCCGAAGTGGCCGCAGAGCTGTCGTCCGGCCTGGCGCTGGCGATCGTGACCGGCATCCTGTGCATGTTCTGCGTGCTGGTCCTGCTGTTCAAGGACTTTTTCCAGCCCATCACCATCCTGTCGGCGATCCCGCTGTCGCTGGGCGGTGCCTTCATCGCGCTGCTGCTGGTGGGCAGCGAGCTCGACGTGCCGTCGATGATCGGTCTGGTGATGCTGATGGGCATCGTCACCAAGAACTCGATCCTGCTGGTCGAGTACACGGTGCTGGCGCGTACCGGGCACGGCCTTTCGGTGATCGATGCGCTGCTGGACGCCTGCCACAAACGCGCGCGCCCGATCGTGATGACCACCGTCGCCATGATCGCCGGCATGTTGCCGATCGCGCTCGGCTTCGGTGCGG
Organism: Proluteimonas flavola; assembly: GCF_021191705.1. Taxonomy (GTDB): domain Bacteria; phylum Pseudomonadota; class Gammaproteobacteria; order Xanthomonadales; family Xanthomonadaceae; genus Luteimonas; species Luteimonas flavola. Next base: position 10,088 of record NZ_JAIWPU010000005.1, on the reverse strand, counting down.
ACGCCAGCTTCCGCCAGCCCATGGCGATCGCCGTGATCGGCGGCCTGATCACCTCCACCCTGCTGAGCCTGGTGATCGTGCCGGCGGTCTTCAGCTACGTCCACGACTTCGAGGACTGGCTCGCGCGGCGATTCAAGAACGCCCGCGCGCCCAGCGATCCGGCAGATGGACCCGCGAACCGGGTGACGCCTTCCGGTGGCTCCGTTCCACAAGGCGGGCAGCCATGAATCCGCCTCGCGCGCGCATGGCCGCAATCCGGGGCCGCCCCTGCCGCGCGGCGCAGCCGAACAGCGCTGCATCACCAAGACCGCCAGCCCCTCCCTCCTGACATGCGATGAGCACGCGCCCATTCATGCATGCGGCCAGGCAACCAAGAGCAACGAGATCTTCCCCCACTGCGTCAACGAAAGGACCACCCCATGTCTCAACACAAGAACTCCCGTCACCGGCTGGCATCGTCCAGGCTGAGCCTCGTCGCTACCCTCGCGCTCGCCACCGCATGGGCCCCGGCTGTCTTCGCGCAGGATAGCCAAGCCAAGGACGGCCACGGGTGGCGGGCCCTGGGCATCGGCGCTGTCGTGCTCGACAAGCCCTATCGCGACTTCGACCGCGAGGTGCTCCCGCTTCCATTGATCTCGTACGAAAGCAAGTGGATCAGTGCCACCGTGCCCACGCTCGACTTCAAGGCCTATTCGACGGACACCTTCTCGTTGCGCCTGCGCGCCCGTTGGGCCGGCGATGGCTACGAGGCCAAGGATTCTCCCGTCCTCACCGGCATGGATGAGCGCAAGTCCAGCCTGTGGGCCGGCGGCGCGGTGAACTGGAAGACGGACTTCGCGAACTTCAGCGGTGAAGTGCTGGCCGATGCCATGGGCAACAGCAAGGGGACGCGCGCCAAGGTGCAGATCGACCGTCGATTCGCGGCCGGCAGGTTCGGCTTCACCCCGCGCGTGGCCGCAGAGTGGGTCGACGACAAGTACGTCGACTACTACTACGGCGTGCAGCAGTCCGAAGCCCTGGCCGGCCGGGCCTTCTACGAGGGCCAGGCCACCACGAACCTGCAGTTCGGCCTGCGCATGGACTACTCGCCGTCGCGTCACCACTCGATGTTCGTGGACGTCGGCGCCACGCGCTTCGGCAGCTCCGTCAAGGACAGCCCGCTGGTGGACAAGGCCACGGGAACCACGCTGGCGCTCGGCTACGCCTATCGCTTCTGACGCTGTCATCAACCCCATCGCCATGGGCACTTGCTGCCTGTGGCGCAGGAGATCTCGGAATGAAAACCATCCAAACCCTCGTGCTGGCGGCGATCGTACTGGGTACCAGTGCCTGCGCCAGCAATGCCGTGAAGCCCCCCCCCACAACCGCTCTGAGCGGCGCGCCCCCGACCTCCGGGATACTGGTCGCATCCGCAGACGAGGCGCCGGCGGCAGCTGTTGCCATCACGCCAATGCCTGCACACACCAGCGCTGCAACCGGCGCTGCCGCAGATGGCACCGCGTCCCCGGTCGTCGCTTCCGCCCCGACGGCGCAGACCAGCGCCAACGCGCCCGAAGCGATGACGCAAGCCGAGCAGGAAGCCGAAGCGCTGTACGCCACGCCGGCCGTGCAGGATCCCTGGGAAGGCTTCAACCGCAAGATGCACAGCTTCAACAACGTGCTCGACCGTTTTGTGTTCCGTCCGGTGGCCGTGGGCTACGACAAGATCACGCCCGATCCCGTGCAATCGGGCGTGTCGCGCTTCTTCAGCAACCTGCGCCTGCCCGCCACTGCCATCAACCAGGCACTTCAGGGACGACCGGCCGACGCCGGCCAGTCGCTCGGTCGCTTCGTGGTCAATTCCACGGCGGGCATCGGCGGGGTATTCGATCCGGCAAAGCACGTCGGCATGCCCAAGCGCGACGGCGAGGATCTGGGCCAGACGCTGGCGACATGGGGCTGGCGGAACTCCCGCTACCTGGTGATGCCGCTCATGGGGCCGCGCACGGTGCGTGACGCCTTGGGCGGCTTCGGCGACCAGCAGCTTTCGGTCATCAACCAGATCGATAGTTCAAGCATCGCCGACAAGTTGCAGATCATGCAGATGGTGGATGTTCGCGCGCAATTGCTCCCGGTAGACCGGATGCGCAAGGACGCGATCGACGACTACACCTTCGTACGGGACGCCTGGGCACAGCGACGCACCCGCCAGATCGAACAGGACCTGCAAGGCAGCCGCGCCGATTGACACGCCTGTTTCAGATCGACAGCGCAACGGTGGGGCGCATGTCTGCTTTCGTGCATATCCGGGCGCGTTCTGCGGCGTCCGGCTGCGCACGGTCCGGCATGTGTTGCCACAGATCCAGGACGACCTTTTGATATGACTCCAGCACGCAAGAAGCAGTTGGCGCTTCTGATTGTCCCGGTGGCCCTGGCCATTGCCGCCTACCTCGCGTGGGTCCTGCTCAGACCGGGCGGCCCCGGTGAGGGCTTCGTCAGCGGCAATGGCCGCATCGAGGCGACCGAGATCGATGTGGCGACCAGGCTGGCCGGTCGCCTTGAAGAACTGCTCGTGCGTGAGGGCGACTTCGTCACCGCGGGCCAACCGCTGGCCCGCATGCAGCTGGACACCTTGCACGCGCAGCGCGATGAGGCACTGGCGCATCAAGAGCAGTCCGAACAAACCGTTTCCGCCATGGAGGCGCAAGTCGCGCTGCGAGAAAGCGATCATGCCGCAGCGCAGGCGCTGGTCGTCCAGCGTGCCGCAGAACTGGACGGGGCAAGGCGCCGACTGGACCGAACCCGGACGCTGGCCCAGGACGGTGCCGCGTCGGCGCAGCAGCTCGACGACGACCGCGCCAGCGTGCACAGCCTGGAGGCTGCCGCTGCTGCGGCAAGGGCGCAGTCCGCAGCGGCGCAAGCGGCCATCACTGCGGCTCGCGCCCAACTCGTTGGCTCGCGCTCTTCGGTCAAAGCCGCCATGGCGACCGTGGCGCGCGTGCAAGCGGACATCGCCGACAGCGAACTCACCTCGCCCCGGGATGGGCGCATCCAGTTCCGCGTCGCCCAGCCAGGTGAAGTGCTGGGAGCGGGTGGCCGCGTGCTCAACCTGCTGGATCTGTCGGACGTCTACATGACCTTCTTCGTGCCCGAGACAGCGGCCGGACGCATCGCCCTGGGCAGCGAGGTGCGCATCGTGCTCGACGCCGTCCCGGACACCTACATCCCGGCCACCGTCTCCTTCGTCGCCAGCCAGGCGCAGTTCACGCCCAAGACCGTCGAAACCGCCAGCGAGCGCACCAAACTGATGTTCCGCGTGCGTGCGCAGATCGCGCCGGAGTTGCTGCGCCGCGACCTGGAGCAGGTCAAGACCGGTGTACCGGGCGTGGCGTGGATCAGGCTCGACCCGGACGCCGCCTGGCCGACGGCGCTCTCCACCTCGGCGGCCGAGTAAGGCATGGCCAGGGGCACCGCGTCGCCGGTCGTGCGCCTGCGGGGCGTCCATCTGCACTACGGCAAGCTCGAGGCGCTGGGCGGCATCGACCTGGACGTGCCGGCCGGCTGCATGGTCGGCCTGATCGGCCCGGACGGGGTGGGCAAGTCCAGCCTGCTGTCGCTGGTCTCCGGCGCTCGCGCCGTCCAGGACGGCCTGGTCGAAACGCTGGGCGACGACATGCGCAATCGGCGCCACCGGGAGCAGGTGTGCACGCGCATCGCCTACATGCCGCAAGGCTTGGGCAGGAACCTGTACCCCACCCTGTCAGTGGAGGAGAACCTGCAGTTCTTTGCTCGCCTGTTCGGCCACGATGCGGCCGAGCGGCGACGGCGCATCGACGCGCTGACGCGCTCCACCGGCCTGCATTCCTTCCTCGACCGGCCAGCCGGCAAGCTCTCGGGTGGGATGAAGCAGAAGCTCGGGCTGTGCTGCGCCCTGATCCACGACCCCGACCTGCTGATCCTCGATGAGCCGACCACCGGCGTCGATCCGCTGGCACGCGCCCAGTTCTGGGACCTGATCGCGCGCATCCGCCGCCAGCGCCCCGGCATGAGCGTGATCGTCGCCACCGCCTACATGGACGAGGCGCAGCGCTTCGACTGGCTGGTGGCCATGGACGACGGCAAGGTACTGGACACGGGCACACCGACCGAACTGCTTGGCCGCACCGGCACCGATTCGCTGGAAGCGGCTTTCATCCAGTTGTTGCCCGACGAAAAGAAACGCGGCTACGCGCCGGTCGAGATTCCGCCGCTCGACGCCCCCGAGGACGACATCGCCATCGAGGCGCAGGATCTGACGATGCGCTTCGGCGACTTCGTTGCGGTCGACAACGTCTCCTTCCGGATCCGCCGCGGCGAGATCTTCGGATTCCTCGGCTCCAACGGTTGCGGCAAGTCGACCACCATGAAGATGCTGACCGGCCTGCTGCCGGCCAGCGAAGGCCGGGCCTGGCTGTTCGGCCATGAAGTCGATCCCAAGGACCTGGATACCCGCCGGCGGGTGGGCTACATGTCGCAGGCGTTCTCGCTGTACGGTGAACTGACCGTGCGCCAGAACCTGGAACTGCATGCGCGGCTGTTCCACGTACCCGATGCCGACATCCCGGCCCGGGTGGACGGGATGATCGCGCGCTTCGAGCTGCATGCCTCGCAGGACGCGTTGCCGGACGGCTTGCCGCTGGGCATGCGCCAGCGACTGTCGCTGGCCGTTGCGATGGTGCACAAGCCGGAGTTGCTGATCCTGGACGAGCCGACCTCGGGCGTGGATCCGATCGCACGCGACAGCTTCTGGCGGCTGCTGATCGAACTGTCACGGCGTGACCGGGTGACGATCTTCATCTCCACCCACTTCATGAACGAGGCCGAGCGCTGCGAACGCATGTCGATGATGCATGCAGGCAAGGTGCTCGACAGCGACGTGCCGGCGCGACTGGTCGAAAAGCGTGGTGCCCAGACACTGGAGGAGGCCTTCATCGGCTACCTGGTCGAGGCTGGCGGAGGCACGCCCGAGCCCGACGAGGACGCGAAGGCACCAGCGTCGCAGACGCCCGATGCATCCCTCACTCATGTCGCCATCCCCAGACGCTCCGGCTTCAGCCTGCAGCGCATGCTCAGCTACCTGTGGCGCGAGACGCTGGAACTGCAGCGCGACCGGGTGCGCGCCACGCTGGCGCTGGGCGGCTCGCTGATCCTGCTGATCGTGATCGGCTTCGGCGTCAGCAACGACGTCAACAACCTGCGCTACGCGGTGCTCGACCGCGACCAGACGACACTCAGCCGCAACTACGCCCTGGAGTTGTCGGGCTCGCGCTACTTCACCGAGCGTCCGGCGATCACCGACTACGCGGAGATCGACCGGCGCATGCGCAGCGGCGAGCTTGCACTGGCGATCGAGATCCCGCACGGGTTCGCGCGCGATGTGCAGCGTGGCAAGCAAGTCGCCATCGGCGCATGGTTCGACGGCTCCATGCCACAGCGCGCCGAGACGGTGCAAGGCTACATCCGCGGCATGCACCAGCACTGGCTGGCCGACCAGGCCCGCATGCAGGCCAGTACGACGACGCGCACAGGCGAAATCACAGTGCAGGGGCGCTACCGCTACAACCCCGACGTCAAGAGCCTGCCCGCCATGGTTCCCGCGGTGATCCCGATGCTGCTGCTCATGCTGCCCGCGATGCTGACGGCACTGGCGGTGGTGCGGGAGAAGGAGATCGGCTCGATCATCAACCTCTACGTGACGCCGGTGACCCGCACCGAGTTCCTGCTGGGCAAGCAGCTTCCCTACGTGGGCCTGGCGATGATCAACTTTGCGCTGATGCTTCTGCTGACTGTCACCGTCTTCGGCGTGCCGGTCACCGGCAGCGTGCTGGCGCTGACGCTGGCGATGCTGATCTATTGCGTCTGCGCCACCGGCATGGGGCTGCTGGCCTCGGCCGTGACCAGGAGCCAGATCGCCGCCATGCTGATCGCGATGGTCGGCACCATCATCCCGGCCACCAAGTTCGGCGGCATGACCGATCCGGTGTCCTCTCTGGAAGGCGTCGGCCGGCTGATCGGCGAGATCCACCCGGCCAACTACATGTTCACCATCAGCCGCGGCGCCTTCAACAAGGCGCTGGGCTTTGGGGATCTGGCGTCTTCCATGTGGCCGATGCTGCTGGCGGTCCCGATCATCCTTGGCGCCTCGATCGCGCTGCTGAAGAAGCAGGAGCGCTGAGATGCGGATGCTGGCGAATGTCTACCGCCTGGGCGTCAAGGAGTTGTGGAGCCTGCGCCGCGACACGGCGATGCTGGTGTTGATCGCCTTCACCTTCACCTTGTCGGTGTACTCCTCGGCATCCTCCACGCCGCCGACGCTGAACAACGCGCCGATCGCCATCGTGGACGAGGACCATTCACAGCTGTCGCAGCGAATCATCTCGGCCTTTTATCCGCCAGAGTTCAAGCCACCGGTGCTGATCTCCCACGCGGAGGTGGACGAAGGTCTGGACAAAGGCACCTATACCTTCGTGCTGAACATCCCGGTCAATTTCCAGCGCGATGTCTTGGCCGGGCGTGGGGGCGAAGTCCAGCTCAACACCGACGCCACGCGCATGAGCCAGGCCTTCCTGGGCAGCGGCTACATCCAGCAGATGGTGATGGGTGAGATCGACGAGTTCGTCAATCGGCACCGCAGCCAGACCACCCCGCAAATCGACCTGGAGCAGCGGGCCCAGTTCAACCCCTCGCTGGACAAATCCTGGTTCGACAGCCTGTCGCAGATCGTCAACCAGATCACCATGATCTCCATCATCCTGACCGGCGCTGCGCTGATCCGCGAGCGCGAGCACGGCACCATCGAGCACCTGCTGGTGATGCCGGTCACGCCCACCGAGATCATGCTGGCCAAGATCTGGTCGTCGGGACTGGTGGTGCTGGTGGCCTCGATCCTGTCACTGAACCTTGTCGTGCGCGGCCTGCTGGGCGTGCCGGTACAAGGCTCGCTGACGCTGTTCTTCATCGGCGTCGCGCTGCATCTTTTTGCCACCACCTCGATGGGCATCTTCATGGCGACGGTGGCGCGCAACATGCCGCAGTTCGGCATGCTCGTGGTGCTGACGCTGCTGCCACTGCAGATGTTGTCGGGCGGCAGCTCGCCGCGCGAGAGCATGCCCGAACTGCTGCAGAACATCATGCTGGTCGCGCCCACGACGCACTTCGTCGAACTGGGGCAGTCGGTGCTGTTCCGCGGCGCCGGGCTGGAAGTCGTATGGGTGCAGTTGCTGTCACTCGCGTTGATCGGCACCAGTCTGTTCGCGCTGTCCCTGCTGCGGTTTCGCAAAACCATTGGGCAGATGGCGTGATGATGGTGCTTCGGGATGAAGCTGGCATATCGGTGTGGACAGTCGTACGGGCTTGCTGCACAGCGCGGCGGTGACGGCGACCACCGTGCACGACAGGCACCCGCTGGAAGACCTGCCGCACGGGAGGAGCGCCGGGTGCAGGGAGACAGCGCCTACGCCAGCCGGAAAGCGCTGATCCGCGCGCATGCGCCGCACGCACGCGACTTCGCCAACCGGCGGGTTCGCAAGCACGGCGAGGTGGACGATGCCGAGCGCCGCCGCAACCGCCACAAGTCGACGATCGCGCCCGGGCCGCACGTGTTCGCGGTGGTGAAGCGGCCGTGGGGCTCTGCCAAGGTGCGCTGCCGGGGGTTGGACAGGCACGCCAACCGCAGCCCTGTGCCGCCTGGACTGGCCAACCTGTACCTGGTACATGCCCGGCTGGCAGGGTAGCTGCGCCCGCGGAGCCGCAAAGACCGCCTGAAGCACCTGGACCCGGACGTGGAATGACTGCACATCCCGGGCCGGGCATCGTCATGATCCGGATCGCCAAGACACCACGCGTGGCGGCCACCTGATCAGCGGCGCCCTGGAAACGATACCCACAGGATCGAATCAGGCATCGATGCGATTTCGGAGATCGCTCCCGATCAATGAGTTGGACCGGGAGGACCCCACGTGGAGCGGGTGATGGGAACAGTAAAATGCACCCAACCTGTTGATTGATAACAGGATTCTCGCGTCACGCAAGCCGCGATTAACGTCATTATGTACGACGGCAAAGACGTAGACAAGGCACAAGCCCGCGGCATCGTCCACTGAAAGCTGCGGAACGCCACTGACAGCTATTTGATGTGAAAAGCGGGACCGACGCCAAGCGACGGAGAGCTTCCAATTCCCGAGCCGGCTTGTTGTCTAACACCGGTGCCCGGCATGGATTGAATCACGCCAACTGCAACGCCAGAAACACGCTGCGCAGCCGGGCGACCACATCGACCAGTTCCAACGGCTTCAGTCCGTTCTTCCTCAAGAACGCCGTCCACTGTCGCTGCTTGATCGGATCCTGCACGAATGCGTCGCTCAGACCGATGGGGAGGTCAGTGGGCATTGCTAACTGTCGCCGCGCGAAGGTCGCCTGCACCGCACGACGCAGCTCGTCCGGCGCCAGATCCTCCTCAGTCAGCAGTACCCATAGATCGAAGTAGTCCTTCATACGGCTGTTCGCCATGCCCAGCAGGCAGATGGCATGGAGCTTCTCCGCCACCACCGTGAGCTTGGGGTAAGCCCGCAAATGCGGGGCAGGCAGGTCGTCGAGCAGCACCGGGTAGTAGATCGGCTCCGGCGACGGCGTGACCGCATCGCCAAAGCCGATGTCTACCTGTAAGGTGATGCGTGCACCGTCCAGCGTCGCCCGCAGATCGACCCGCACGCCGCCGTAGCCGGCTTCCTTGCGGATCACCACCCCTGCAACCGAGGCAGGATCGAACACGATCCCGTCTTCCACCTCGACTTGGCTGATCTCTCGGAACGTGGTCACGGATGTGTCCACGTCATCCGGACCAAATCCGAGCAGATCCGCGTCGCGCGTTGGCCGATGCGGTTGGTCATACCACAGCGAGAATAACAGCGCGCCCTTGAGCAGATATCGATCCGCATACCGGGAGACGGACAGCCGGTACAGCAGCCGTTCCAGACCGTAGTGGGTCAGCGTCAAGTTGAAGTCCTGCTTCGATGCATCCGCATACTGTTTCAGGCGGGCGCGGATCGAGGCGGGCAGATTGCCGCGGCTCATACGGTCACGCTTTCCATATAGGGACGCATCACGTTGGCGACGCGATCCACCGTCGCGTAGCGCCAGAGCGCATCCATCGACAGTTTGCCTTTCGACCAACCGTCGTGCAGCGCCTCCAGCGCCACGTCCAGCCCGATCTTGTTGCGGTACTTGAAGCAGTCGGCCACTGTCTTGTTTGGATCGAACACCGGCACCGACACACCATCAATCTCCACCGACACAATGCCTTCGGTCAGTGCCGCACCCGACATGCGCACCACGCGCAGCGCCGACTGGTCCAGCCGCGGCGACGGCGAGTTAGGCGGGATCGCCATCCAGACTTCGTGCGGTGCCTGGGTGCCGATTTCGTGGACGCGCAGCGCCGACAGCAGGCAGATCACGCCCTTGGGCACGCGCAGCGCCGCCTCGGCCAGCGAACGGTGCTCGCTGAGGCGACTCCCCGGTAGGCTGTAGACGCCGCGCGCGATGCGTTCCAGCTTTCCGGCAGCGACCAGCCGGCCCAGGATCACTGTCGACAGGCCACGCCGGGTCAGGTCACGCGCGCGCAGGAGGGGCTGGCGCTTGGCAAGTGCAAGGGCAGCGTCTTCGAGCGTAGTGTCAGGTCGGCGGGCCATGCGCGAATCATGTAGCAATTTCTAGTTATTTGTCAATTATTAACTAGGAACCGCTACATCCATCCGCCTATCCGTGGTTTCTGACTTGGGATGGAGGGCGGTCTCAAGAATCAAGTGCAACACGTGATTTAAAGTCGAGAATTTCGTTCTCCATGGCCGCCGCCGGTGTAGCCCAGTTCAATGTCTTGCGCGGACGACCGTTCATCAGCTTGGCGACGTGATTGAGATACTCCTGGCTTGCTTGCGACAGGTCCACACCCTTGGGCAGGAACTGGCGCAACAGGCCATTGGTGTTCTCGTTGCTGCCTCGCTGCCACGGCGCATGCGGGTCGGCGAACCATACGTCGATGTTCAACCGTCGCATCAGCGCCTCGTAGCAGGTCA
>NZ_JAIWPU010000050.1 GCF_021191705.1 Proluteimonas flavola | reverse complement strand
CCAGTTCCTGCCCAAGGGTGTGGACCTGTCGCAAGCAAGCCAGGAGTATCTCAATCACGTCGCCAAGCTGATGAACGGTCGTCCGCGCAAGACATTGAACTGGGCTACACCGGCGGCGGCCATGGAGGAAGAAATTCTCGACTTTAAATCACGTGTTGCACTTGATTCTTGAGACCGCCGCTCGAAGGCGGGCTAGTTTCGGCCTCGATCCAGAGCAGATCCCCGACGGAGCCGTCGTTCATATCGGGGGTGCAGAGCCGCCGCCCGGACTTCGGCGCATCCGCGATGAATCGGTCGACCAAATGTAGCTGGCACTGGCTGGGATGTTCAGCAAATGGCGGTCCGGCGGGTAATCCCCCGGGCAACGTCCGGATGGGTGGAGCAACGCGAAACCCATCGCCCTGCACGCAAGAATCGCCGCCCACCAGACTCGACCCCTCTTCGGCAGGCGGCGGCATCTGCTGGCGATCGATGCGCCGGCCGATCCTGCGCTCGAAGCGGTCCGCAGCCTGCGCACCAGCCTGCATTTCGCGATGCCCGAGGCGAAGAACAACATTCTGACGATCTCCGGCCCACGTCCCGGCGCCGGCAAGACGCCCGTGTCGGCCAATCCCGCCGCCGTCATCGCGGGTGTTCGTGCGCCATGGCGCGTCGCGACGCTGTCGGCGCCACTGCTATCCTCTCGCCGCCATGCACGATGACGAACGCTACGCCGCCCCCGTCGTCCCGCGCTGGCGTGAGCGCCTGCGGCAGTACTGGACGCTGGTGCGTGGCGACCGCCCGATCGGGTGGCTGCTGCTGCTGTGGCCGACCTGGTGGGCGCTGTGGATCGCCGCCGGGGGCGTACCGCCGTTGTGGACGCTGGTGGTGTTCAGTGCCGGGGTGTGGCTGACGCGCTCGGCCGGTTGCGTGATCAACGACTACGCCGACCGCTGGCTGGATCCGCATGTCGAACGCACGAAGGACCGGCCGCTGGCGAGCGGCGCGGTACGCGGCCGCGAGGCGCTGCTGCTGTTCGCGGCGTTGATGCTGGCCGCATTCGCGCTGGTGCTGACGATGAACCGGCTAACGGTGGCGATGAGCGTCGTGGGCGTGTTCCTCGCCGCGAGCTATCCCTATCTCAAGCGCCACACCTATCTGCCGCAGGTGTATCTGGGCATCTCCTTCGGCTGGGCGATCCCGATGGCGTTCGCGGCCGTGCAGGGCACGGTGCCGCCGCTGGGCTGGCTCCTGTTCGTCGCCAACATCTTCTGGACCACGGGCTACGACACCTGGTACGCGATGGTCGATCGCGAGGACGACATCCGCGCCGGTTCGAAGTCGACGGCGATCCTGTTCGGCGATCTCGATCTGGTTGCGCAGGGCGTGCTCTACACCTTGGCGTTCGCGGCGCTCGCGCTGGTCGGGCGCGAGGCGGGCCTCGGACCAAACTACTGGCTGGGGCTCGGACTGGCTGCGCTGCTCGTCGTCTGGGAGTTCGTCGTCGTCCGTCATCGCGAACGCGAGGCCTGCTTCCGTGCATTCCTGCACAACCACTGGGTCGGCATGATGATCTTCGCCGGCATCGCGGCGCATTACGCGTTGCCGCCGGTGACGACCCTGATGGGCTGAGTCGGAGCGCGTCCACCGCGCCCGCCGGCCTGATTCGTGTCGTGTCCCAGCTGAAAGGGGAGCGCCTGCCCGCGTCCCCCGGTAGCCAGAAGCACTTCCCGCCTTTGCGGGAATGACGTCCTGACTTTTGAAGGCCAGCTGGGACACGACACGAATCAGGCCGGCGGGCGAGGGTTGGGGCGGTTCTACATGGTCGGGTCCAAAGCCGCCCCATCCGCCGTCATCGCACCCGTGCGCAGACCCAGGCGTCGACCCGGCGCACACCCGCGCGCCGCAGTGCATGGGCGGCGGCATGCAACGTTGCGCCGGTGGTCATGACGTCATCGACCAGCACGACATGCGCAGGCGCTTCGGGCAGGACATGGACCGCGAACGCGTGACGAAGATTGCGCCGGCGAGCCTTCGCATCGAGTCGCGACTGCGGCGCGGTCGCTCGTACGCGGCGCAGAAGGTCGGTGCGCAGCGGCAGGCCGTGGCGACGCGCGAGCAGGCGTGCGAGTTCCAGCGCCTGGTCGTAGCCGCGCTCGCGCAGTCGCGCGACGTGCAAGGGAATCGGCACCAGGGCGCCGGGGCGCGCTGCGCCTGAAGTCGCATGCACGAGACAGTCGCCCAGCAATGCCCCCGCGGCGAGGTCGCGATGGAACTTGAAGCGCGGCAGCAGCCGGTCCACCGGGAATCCGTAATCGAACGCGGCGATCACCGCTTCCAGTGGCGGCGGGCGATGCAGGCAGGCGCCGCAGACCGGATCCTCCGTCGGCAGCGGTTGCGCGCAGCGCGTGCAGGCATGCGGCATCCAGGGCAGCGCGGCGGTGCAGCCCGGGCAGAGATCGCGGCCTGCTGCGCCGGGTTCGCGGCACACCAGGCAACGGCCGGGCAGCAGGCGATGGAGCCATCGGGACCAGCCGCCGTCAACCGGGCGGACTGGAATCTGGTTGACAGCGCCGGGCATGCTTTCCAGACTGCCGGGCTTGTCCCGCCGTCACCGTCGGTAGATCGCCATGTCCGTTGTCAGCCACGCCCGCGAAGCCGCCGGCCAGCCCGCCCCAGCCCACGCGCCCCTCCGCCACGACTGGTCGCGCAGCGAAATCGAAGCGCTGTTCGCGCTGCCGTTGCCTGAATTGCTGTTCCGCGCTGCCAGCATGCACCGCCAGCATTTCGATCCGGCCGAAGTCCAGGTCAGCACCCTGCTGTCGGTCAAGACCGGCGGCTGTCCCGAGGACTGCAGCTACTGTCCGCAGGCGCAGCGCTACCACACCGGCGTCAAGGCGACGAAACTGATGGAGACCGAGGCGGTGCTGGAGAAGGCCCGCCAGGCCAAGGCCGCCGGTGCCACGCGCTTCTGCATGGGCGCGGCCTGGCGTTCGCCCAAGGACCGCGACGTGCCGAAGGTCGCGGCGATGATCCGCGAGGTGAAGGCGCTGGGCCTGGAGACCTGCGCCACGCTCGGCATGCTGACCGGCGACCAGGCGCGCGCGCTGAAAGAAGCCGGCCTCGACTACTACAACCACAACCTCGACACCGATCCCGAGTTCTACGACTCGATCATCCAGACCCGCGAGATCCAGGATCGCCTGACCACGCTCGAACACGTGCGCGATGCGGGGCTCAAGACCTGCTGCGGCGGCATCGTCGGCATGGGCGAGACCGGGCGCCAGCGCGCCGGCCTGCTGCGCACGCTGGCGAACCTGCCGGTGCATCCGGACTCGGTGCCGATCAACCGCCTGGTGCAGGTCGAAGGCACGCCGCTGCACGGCACGGAAGAGATCGATCCCTTCGATTTCGTCCGCACGATCGCGGTCGCGCGCATCCTGATGCCGCGTTCGATGGTGCGCCTGTCGGCCGGCCGCCAGGACATGAGCGACGAATTGCAGGCGATGTGCTTCCTCGCCGGCGCCAACTCGATCTTCTACGGCGAGCAGTTGCTGACCACCGGCAACCCGGACACCGAGCGCGACATGGCGCTGTTCGCGCGCCTGGGCCTGCGGCCGATGCAGGTGCACGTGGATGCCGAGCATCACGATCACCCCGGCACGGCCCACGTCGACATCATCGAGCTGCCGCAGCACCCGCGGAGCTTCGCCGCATGATGCCGTGGTTCGCCTGGGCCTACCTGGTGCTGCTGGCGCTGGTGGGCCTGAGCGGATTCGCGCTGACCGTGCGCGATGGGCAGTCGAAGCTGCTGGCGATCGCCCGTCTGGCCGCGATTGGCGTGCTGGTCTGGGGCGTGGTGCTGTACTTCCGCGATGCCGGCGCGCATGCGCTGTTCGCCGGTGCGCTGTTCGTTGCGGTGCTGCTGCTCGCGCACAAGAGCGTGTCTGATGCGCAGGACGCCACGCGCATGCAGCTCGATCGCTCGGCCCGCATCGGCGTGGCGATCAACGGTCTGGTGGTGCTGCCCGCGATCGCGATGGGCGCGCTGGCGATCTGGGCCGGCCGTGGCGCCTGAGCGGCCCGATCTGCGCACGCGTGCGCGTGATGCGCGCGATGCCCGCACGCAGGCGCAGGCGCGCCGCGTGCGGCGCACGGTCGCGCGTCGCGACGGCATGCGCTGCGAAGTGCTCGACACCGGCCGCGACGCGCGCTGGCTGCTGAACTTCTGCGGCAACGATTATCTCGGCCTTGCCTCGCACTACCAGGTCTCCGGCGCGTTGCAGGATGCCGCCGCGCTGCACGGCGCCGGCAGTGGCGGCTCGCATCTGGTCAGCGGCCACCACGCGCTGCACGAGGCGCTGGAACGCGAGATCGCGGACTGGCTCCAGGTGCCGGCGGCGTTGCTGCTGGGCAGCGGCTTCACTGCGAATCTCGCGGTGCTGCAAGGGCTGCTCGGCGAAGGCGATGCCTGCGTGCAGGACCGCTTGAACCACGCCAGCCTGATCGATGCCGCGCGCCTGGCCGGCTGTCGGCTGCGCCGCTATCCGCACGCCGACGCCCAGGGCGCGCTGCGCCAGCTGCGCACCCTGCCCGACGGCGCCGCGATGCTCGCGACCGACGGCGTCTTCAGCATGGACGGCGATGTCGCGCCGCTGCGCGAACTGGCGATCGTCGCGCGTGTGCAGCAGGCGCTGCTGTACGTCGACGATGCGCACGGCGTGGGCGTGCTCGGACCCGATGGCCGCGGCAGCGTCGCCGATGCGCGGCTCGACTTCGACGCGGTGCCGCTGCAGCTGGTCACGCTGGGCAAGGCGCTCGGCGGCTGCGGTGCGGTGCTGGCGGGCGACGCGGACCTGATCGGCCATCTCGCCGAGACCGCACGTCCCTACATCTACACGACTGCGCTGCCGCCTTCGGTTGCCGGCGCCGCGCTCGCGGCGGTGCGCATCGCGCGGCACGAACACTGGCGCCGTGAACGCCTGGCTGCGCTGGTGCAGCGCTTCCGCATGCGCGCGCAGCGTCACGGTCTCGACCTGATGCCGTCCGACACGCCGATCCAGCCGCTGCGCTGCGGCGACAACGCGACCGCGCTGGCGATGTCGCGCGCGCTGGATGGGGCCGGGTTCTGGGTCGCCGCCATCCGCCCGCCGACGGTGCCCGAAGGCCAGTCGCGCCTGCGCGTGACCCTGAGCGCCGCGCATGCCGATGCCGACGTCGATGCGCTGGTCGATGCGCTCGCCGCCGCACGCGATGCGCTGCCGCACGTGCCTGCAGTCACCCCGGCCGTCTCCGCCCCATGACCGCGCCGCAACACGACGCCCGCCGCGCGCTGCTCGCGGTCGGGATCGCACTCGCCTCCGCGTTGTTCTTCACCCTGACCTACGTGCTCAATCGCGCGAGTGCGAGCGGTGGCGGCCACTGGGCGTGGACCGCCTGCCTGCGCTACTTCATCACCCTGCCGCTGCTGCTGCCGTTGATGCCGTTGCAGGGCGGCGCGGCGCCGGTGCTGCGCGCGATCGCCGCGCATCCCTGGGCATGGCTGCGCTGCAGTGCGATCGGCTTCCTGCTGTTCTATTGCATGCTCTCGTTCGCGGCGTCGAGCGGGCCTGCGTGGCTGGTCGCGGGCAGTTTCCAGTTCACCGTGATCGCCGGCATGCTGTGCGCGCCGCTGCTGTATCGCGATGCGCGCCGGCGCGTGCCGCCCGCCGCGCTCGGGATCGCCGCGGCGATCCTCGTCGGCGTGCTGCTGATGCAGTTCGGCCACGGCGGACCCGGCCTCGATCGTGCCGGCTGGATCGCATTGCTCTGTGTGCTGACCGCGGCGGTCGCGTATCCGCTCGGCAATCGCCTGCTGTTGCTGCATCTCGAGCGCACCGGCGAAGACCTCAACGCCACCCAGCGCGTATTCGGCCTGACCCTCGCCAGCCAGCCGCTGTGGCTGCTGGTCGCGGCGTTCGCCTGGCATGAGGCCGGCACGCCGTCGATGTCGCAGGTCTGGCTGGCGGCAGGCGTCGCGCTGAGCGCGGGTGTGATCGCCACCATCCTGTTCTTCCAGGCGACCGGCATGGTCCGCAACAACCCGGCCGCGCTGGGCGCAGCCGAGGCGATGCAGGCGGCCGAGTTGCTGTTCGCGGCGTGCCTCGGTGCGCTGTTCCTGCAGGAAGCCTGGCCGCAGGGCCGCGCGCTGATCGGCGCGGTCTTGGTGACGCTGGGCATCGTCGCGTTCGCGATCGTCGTCGCGCGCCCTGCGGCTGGCAGCGTGCCTCGTACGAAAGCACTGCGTGGAGACAAGGGCGCATGAGTACCCTGGACAATCCGCACGGCCTGCATATCGAGATCGTGGGTGAGGGCGCACCGCTGGTGCTGCTGCACGGCTGGGCGATGCATGGCGGCGTGTTCGCGGCATTGCGCGAGCGCCTCGAGTCGCAGCGCACGCTGTATCTGGTCGACCTGCCGGGCCATGGCCTGAGCCGCGGCAGCACGTTGCCGCTGGCGATCGATCCCGTCGTCGATGCGCTGGTGGATGTGCTGCCGCCGGCGCCGTGGCTCGGCTGGTCGCTCGGCGGCCTGTTCGCGTTGCAGGCCGCAGCGCTGCATCCCGATCGCGTGCCCGCGCTGGTCATGCTGTGCGCCAGCCCGCGCTTCGTGCGCGGCAGCGACTGGGCGCACGGCATGTCGCCGGAAATCTTCCGCGACTTCGAGAAAGGCCTGCGCAGCGATTACCGCGGCACACTGGATCGCTTCATCGCACTGGAAGCCTTCGGTTCCGACGATGCCCGCGGCGAAGTGCGTGCGTTGCGCCGCGAAGTCTTCGCGCGCGGCGAGCCGGCCGCGCACGTGCTCGCCGATGGCCTCGGCCTGCTCGAGACCTCGGACCTGCGCGCGCACCTGCCCGGACTCGCGGTGCCCGGCCTGTGGCTGTCCGGGCGCCGCGACCGCCTCGTCGATCCGCGTGCGATGCAGGCCGCCGCCGCGCTCGCACCGGGCGCCGTCGCCCACACCGTGGCCCATGCCGGCCATGCTCCCTTCCTGACCCACGCCGACGCAGTCGCCGCGCGGCTCCTCGAGTTCCTCACCGCATCATGAAACCGGTCTTCGATCCCCGCCAGGTCCGCCGCGCGTTCTCGCGTGCATCGGCGAGTTACGCCGGCGCCGCCGCGCTGCAGCGCGGCGTGGAAGCGCAACTGCTCGAATCGCTCGAGTATCTCGACGACCGCGTGCCGGGGGTCGTGCTCGACGTCGGCAGTGGTCCGGCGCATGCGACGCTGGCGATGCGGCAGCGCTGGCCGAAGTCGCGCATCGTCGCGGTCGATCTCTCGCTGTCGATGCTGCAGCAGGCACCGCTGCGCACCGGCTGGCGCGACCGCCTCGGCCTGCAGAAGCCGGTCGACCGCGTCTGCGCCGATCTGCGCCTGCTGCCATTCGCCGACAACAGCGTCGATGTGCTGTTCTCGAATCTCTGCCTGCAGTGGGTGGACGACCTGCCGTCGGCGTTCGCCGGCTTCCGTCGCGTGCTCAAGCCCGACGGCCTGCTGCTGGTGTCGACCTTCGGCCCGCAGACGCTGATCGAACTGCGCGAGTCCTTCGGCGTCGCCGACGCCGTGCCGCACGTCAGTCCGTTCGCCTCGATCGCCGAGTTCGGCGATGCGCTGATGCGCGCCGGCTTCCGTAATCCCGTACTCGATCGCGACGTCGCCGTGCACTGGCATCCGGACATGACCGCGCTGATGCGCGAGCAGCGCGCGATCGGTGCGACCAATGCACTCGCCGGGCGGCGTCATGCGCTGACCGGCCGCGCGCGCTTCGCCGCCGCCGCTGCGCACTACGAACAGTTCCGCACGCCGGACGGCCTGCCCGCGAGTTGGGAGTGGATCACCGCGATGGCCTGGTCGCCGCAGCACGGCGCGCCGATCCGCGAAGGCCAGGAGGAACTGGCGCGTTTTCCCGCGAGCGCGATTCCGGTGCGGCGACGCGGGCGGGACTGAGATGAGAACCTGTTGACGATCCCGACGCACGACATGCGCCGAGAGCGTGCACAGGTTCTGAGACGCGTCGCGCGTTCACGATTCACCCGGTCGCCGGGCCGGATCGATCGCAGCGACTGGCCGGAACCCGGCACGGCCACGCCTCCGGAGGTCGCGACGCCGGGTCCGGCGTGTCAGCCCGCCTGGAACCCCAGCATCGCCGAGATCTCGCGCGAGGTCCGCAGCAGCGATTGGACATGCGTCGGATCGGACGACGCCGGCAGGTAGTGGATCGAGCCGACGATCGCGAGCGTGCCGAACAATGAACCGTCGGCCTGCAGCAGCGGCGCGGCGAGGGCATTGATGCCGGTGAACAGCTGTTCGGGGGCGTCGGACCAGCCGCGTGCGCGGACGGCGTCGATCTCCGCGCGCAGCACGTTCGCGTCGGTGATCGACAGCGGCGTGCTCTGTGTCAGCGGCGCCGACAGGATGCCCGCGCGGACCTCGTCGGGACCGAACGCGAGCACCACCTTGCCCTGGGCGCTGGCGTTGTGCGGAAAGCGGCTGCCGGGTCGCAGGGTGATCTCGATCGGCGAGGTGCCGCGCAGGAAGTCGATGACGATCACCGAATCGTCCGCATACGACGCGATGACGACGGTCTGTCCGACCTCGTCGCGCAGGCGTTGCAGCGCGGGCTTGGCCAGCGTCATCAGATCGAAGCGGCCCACGCACGCGCGGCCCAGCAGATACAGCTGCCAGCCGACCCGGTAGTGGTTGCTGGTCGCATCCTGGGTCACGTAGCCGTGTTCGCGCAGCGCGCTCAGGTGCCGGTGCGCGCGCGCCTTCGGCATGCCGAGCAGATTCGAGAGCTGGGTCACGCCCATGCCCTGCGGCGCGTTGGCCAGCGCCTCGATGACTTTCAGCGAGACGACGGCGGTCGGCAGTGCGGCATCGCCGAGATCGATGGATGGATCTGCGTTCTGCATGGGGCGGTGACGTGGCTCTGGGGATCGATCGCGCGACGTGCGCCGTCGGAGGGTAACCCGCGCGCCTTTATGCGGGGAGGTCGATGTCGCGTTCGGCGAACACGCGGTAGGTCTGCACCTTCGGCGCGTCCGCGTCTTCGGGGCGTACGTAGCGGATCGAGCTGCGGCCCTTCACTGCGCGCGGCAGCAGGAAACAGCGCACGAAGCGCGTCGAGGTGTCTTCCGTGGTCGGCGCGAGCACCGGCGCAGGTCCGAGTTCGAACCAGGCCTCGCCCGGTGCATGGGTGTGTCGTGCGCCCTGGGTCTCGATCGAGATTTCGCCGCTCGCGCAGATGCGGATGCCCGGGCCCTGATGCACATGGGTCAACGCGACGCCGCCGGGCGGAAAGCCCACTTCGTCGCAACGCATCAGCCAGTCGAAGCGTGGATCGAGTGCGATGTCCGCCTCCAGCTTCAGCGTGGTCGACGTCGAGGGTGCCGAAGGCAGCGTGGAATCTGCGGGCGTCGACGCGGGCGTCAATTCCCAACGCCAGAGCCGCGTGTCGTCCCGGTCGCCGATGAGCGTCTTGCTGGCCTGCGAGACGCGCGCGGTGCCCGTGGTCAGCCACTGGCCCTCGTCCGGACCTTCCACCATCAGACCGCCGTCCACCACATACAGCGCACGCGGCGTTGCCGGCAGATAGACGGGCGGGCAACCCGCGGGCAACAGGTCTTCGTAGAGACGCAGGGTCAGCGCGCGCATGCAGGAACTCCTCGTGAGACTCACATGTATCGATGATCGATACGAAATGAATGATATGGATCATTGGCCGAGACTTATTGTATATTGATACGCAAGTATCGATCAACGATACAAGTGCGACAGACCAGTCAATGCAGGCGCAGACCTGCTGCCAACTCGCTCGGGAGGGCGTGCGATGTCTCAAGACAACAGTGCGGAGATGGGAAGCAACGCCCACGGCGAGCGTTGGTGGAAGGGCGCCAGCAAACAGCAGTGGCGCGCGTTCAATTCGGCCTATCTCGGCTGGATGCTCGACATCATGGATCTGATGTTGTTCGCGATGGTCATCAAGTACGTGATCGTCGACCTGGGCATGGACAAGTCCTCGGCCGGCCTGGTGATGTCGGCGACGTTGATGGCGACGGCCGCGGGCGGCCTGGTCTTCGGCTTCCTCGCCGACCGGCTGGGGCGCGCGCGCTCGATGATGCTCAGCATCGTCTGTTACTCGGTCGGCACCGCGCTGTGCGGCCTGGCCGACACGCTCGGCCAGCTGATGCTGTTCCGGATCATCGTGGGCCTGGGCGTCGGCGGCGAATGGTCGGCGGGCTCGGCGCTGGTCAGCGAGACCTGGCCGGCGAAGCATCGCGGCAAGGTCATGGCCTGGGTGCAGAGCGCATTCGCAGCCGGCTACGCGGCGGCGGCCGTGGTGGCGGCGCTGGTGATCCCGATCGCCGGCTGGCGCTGGGTGTTCGCCGTCGGCCTGCTGCCCGCGCTGCTGGCGTTCTATGTGCGTCGCTACGTCAAGGAGCCCGACATCTGGCTCAGCCAGACGAAGCGGCTCGGCTTCGGTGAGACCTTGCGCGAGCTGTTCGGTGGCCCGTATGCGCGCAACACCTGGATCGGTCTGGCGTTCACCACCGCCGCGATGTGCGGCTATTGGGGGCTGTTCACCTGGATCCCGACGTATCTGGCCACGCCGGTCGCCGACGGTGGGCCGGGGCTCGATCTGGTCAAGTCCACGATCTGGATCGTGATCATGCAGGTCGGCGCTGCGGCGGGCTTCATCACCTTCGGCTACATCGCCGATCGCATCGGCCGCAAGAAGGCGTTCCTGCTGTTCTTCCTCGCCTCGGCCGTCGTCGTGCCGGTCTTCGCCACCATCCGATCCCCCGACATGCTGATGCTGTTCGGCGTGGTCGTGGCCTATTTCGGCACCGGTTTCTACAGCGGTTTCGCGCCGACGTTCGCCGAGCTGTTCCCGACGACGATCCGCGCCACCGCGCAGGGCTTCGTCTACAACGGCGGCCGCGCCATCGCGGCGATCGCGCCGTTCCTGATCGGCTTCATTTCCACGCGCTACGGCGTCACCAGCGGACTGGTGACGACCGCTGCGTTCTTCGCGCTGGCCGGCCTGATCGTCTGGGTGTTCCTGCCCGAGACCAGGGGCCAGGAGCTCGCCTGACCCGACACCGATTGGAGAACCCCCAATGCCCGTCATCCAGATCACCGTGGTCGAAGGCCGCGATTCCGAACGCATCGAAGCCTGCATCCGCGAAGTCGCGCGCGTCGTCAGCGAAACCCTGGACGCGCCGCTGCCGGCGATCCGCGTCATGGTCCATGAAGTGCCGGCGAACCGATTCGCCGTCGGCACGCGCCTGAAGAGCGATCCCGCGCCGGAGGGTGCGGCATGAGTGCGGCGATCCCGACGCATGCCGATGCCCTGCATGCAGCGCTGCGCAGCGGCGTGCCGATCGATCCGCTGACCGGTCGCGTCGACGGCCTCGATCTCGCCGGCGCCTACGCGATCGCCCAGGCCGGCATCGCCCATCGGCTCGCCGAAGGCGAGACGGTCGTGGGCCGCAAGATCGGCCTGACCAGCGTCGCCGTGCAGCGGATGCTGGGCGTCGACCAGCCCGACTTCGGCGTGCTGACCGATCGCATGGACCATTCGCGCAGTGGCGCCATTCCCGTCGACGGCATGATCGCGCCGCGTGCGGAGGGCGAGATCGCCTTCCATCTCAAGCGCGATCTGGCCGGGCCCGGCATCGCCCTGCACGACGTGCTGCTGGCGACCGAATCGGTGTCGGCGTGTTTCGAGATCGTCGACTCCCGGATCCGCGACTGGAAGATCGGGATCCTCGACACCGTCGCCGACAACGCCTCCGCCGCGGCCTTCGTCACCGGCGAAGCGCGCGTCTCGCCGATCGGACTCGATCTGGGCACCTGCGGCATGGCGCTGGAGAAGAACGGTGCGCTGCTCTCCACCGGCGCAGGCGCCGCCGCGCTCGGCTCGCCGCTGAACTGCGTGGTGTGGCTGGCCAATCAGCTGGGCCGGCTGGGCAGCGGCCTGAAAGCCGGCGACACGATCCTCTCGGGTGCACTCGTGCCGCTGACGCCGGTCGCACGCGGCGATCACCTGCGCCTGCGCGTCGGCGGCATCGGCGCGGTGGATCTGCATTTCACCTGATCGCCGGCCGAGCGGCATTTCCGGGCGCTGTCGTGCGCCTGCTTTCCTTCATCGTTCCGAGGAGTCACACATGTCCGTCAAGGCTGCCGTGATCGGTTCCGGCAACATCGGCACCGATCTGATGATCAAGATCCTGCGCCACGGCCAGGCCCTGTCCATGGGCCCGATGGTGGGCATCGACCCGGCATCCGACGGCCTGGCGCGCGCCCGCGCGATGGGCGTCGAGACCTGCGACGCCGGCGTCTACGGACTGGTGATGTCGCCTGCGTTCGACGACGTCCGGATCGTGTTCGATGCGACGTCCGCCGCGGCGCACGTGAACAACGATGCGGTGCTGCGCGCGGCGCGGCCGGGCATCCGCGTCGTCGACCTCACGCCCGCGGCCATCGGTCCGTACTGCGTGCCGAGCGTGAACCTCGATGCGCATCTCGACGCCGGCAACGTCAACATGGTGACCTGCGGCGGGCAGGCGACGATTCCGATCGTCGCCGCGGTCGCGAGCGTCGCCACCGTGCATTACGCCGAGATCGTCGCGTCGATCTCGAGCCGTTCGGCGGGCCCGGGCACGCGCGCGAACATCGACGAGTTCACCGAAACCACCTCGCGTGCGATCGAAGCCGTCGGCGGGGCGCGCAAGGGCAAGGCGATCATCGTGCTCAATCCGGCCGAGCCGCCGCTGCTGATGCGCGACACCGTCTACGTGCTGTCGGACGACGTGGACACCGCGCGTATCGAGGCGGCGATCGAGGCGATGGTGGCGCGCGTCGCGCGCGACGTACCCGGCTACCGCCTCAAGCAGACGGTGCAGTTCGAGCGCATCGAACAGCCGGTCAACGTGCCGGGCCTCGGACCGGTGACGGGCCTCAAAACCTCGGTATTCCTCGAGGTCGAAGGCGCCGCGCATTACCTGCCGGCCTACGCCGGCAACCTCGACATCATGACCTCGGCCGCCCTCGCCACCGGCGAGCGCATCGCCGCAAGGCTGCAGGCCGCATCGCAGGAGACGCAGGCATGAGCGACAAGAAGCTCTACATCTCGGACGTCACCCTGCGCGACGGCTCGCATGCCGTGCGTCACCAGTACACCGTGGCGCAGATGCGGCAGATCGCCGCCGCCCTCGACAACGCCGGCGTGGACTCCATCGAGGTCGCGCACGGCGATGGCCTGCAGGGCGCGTCGTTCAATTACGGCTTCGGCGCGCACTCGGACCTGGAATGGATCGAAGCCGTCGCCGAGACCGTGAGCCGCGCGAAGGTCGCGACGCTGCTGCTGCCCGGCATCGGCACCGTGCACGACCTGAAGGACGCCTACGCCGCCGGCGCACGCGTGGTGCGCGTGGCCACGCATTGCACCGAGGCCGATGTCGCGCGCCAGCACATCGAAGCGGCGAACGCGCTGGGCATGGACGCAGTGGGCTTCCTGATGATGAGCCACATGGCCGAGCCGGCCGCGCTCGCCGCGCAGGCGAAGAAAATGGAGTCCTATGGCGCCTCGTGCGTGTACGTGGTCGACTCCGGCGGCGCGATGGGCATGACCGAGATCCGCGAACGTTTCCGCGCGTTCAAGGATGTGCTGGACAGCGCCACGCAGACCGGCATGCACGCGCATCACAACCTGTCGCTGGGCGTGGCGAATTCGATCGTCGCCGTCGAGGAGGGCTGCGACCGCATCGACGCCAGCCTCGCCGGCATGGGCGCGGGCGCGGGCAACGCGCCGCTGGAAGTGTTCATCGCCGCCGCTTCGAAGCTCGGCTGGCAGCACGGTTGCGATCTGTATGCGCTGATGGACGCGGCGGACGACATCGTGCGCCCACTGCAGGAACGCCCGGTGCGTGTCGATCGCGAAACCCTGGCGCTCGGCTATGCCGGCGTCTATTCGAGTTTCCTGCGCCATGCGGAGGCCGCGGCGCAGCGCTTCGGCATCAGCGCCGTGGACATCCTCGTCGAACTCGGCAAGCGGCGCATGGTCGGCGGCCAGGAAGACATGATCGTCGACGTGGCCCTGGACGTGGCACGCACGCGCGGCACGGCGGCCGCGCAGCCGGAGGTGACGGCATGAGCCTGTCGCCTGCCGCCATCGAACGGATCGCGACGCTGCTGCACGACGCCGAGCGCGATGCGCGCGACGTGGTCAAGGTCACCGATGCGCAGCCGGATCTCGATACCGAAGCGGCCTACCGCGTGCAGGACGCGCTGCGGGCGATCAAGCTCGCGCGCGGCGTGCGCCTGGTCGGCATGAAGATGGGCCTGACCTCCTACGCCAAGATGGAACAGATGGGCGTCGACACGCCGATCTACGGCTTCCTCGGCAGCGACAACGCAGTCGACGACGGTGCGGCGGTCGAGACTGCGGCGCTGATCCACCCCAAGGTCGAAGCCGAGATCGCCTTCGTCATGCGCGACGCCTTGCAGGGTCCGGACTGCACGGTCGAGCAGGTGCTGGCGGCCACCGCCTGCCTGCTGCCGGCCATCGAGGTCATCGACTCGCGCTACGAGAATTTCCGCTTCGACCTGCCGAGCGTCATCGCCGACAACACGTCCGCGTCCCGTTACGTGATCGGCTCGAAGGCCGCGACCGCCGAAGGGCGCGATCTGGAATCGATCGGCGTCGTGCTGGAGAAGAACGGCCAGGTGGTCGAGGTCGGCGCGGGGGCCGCAGTGCTCGGCAATCCCGCGCGCGCCGTCGCGATGCTGGTCGACATGCTGCATGCGCGCGGGCAGTCGCTGCCGGCCGGCAGCGTGGTGCTGTCGGGCGCGATCACGGCCGCGGTCGCGGTCGCGGCCGGCGACAACGTCCAGGTCCGCATCGATGGCCTCGGCTCGACCGGCCTGCGCTTCGTCTGAGTCACGACACACGTTCTGCCCGGCGCCATTCCGGCGCCGGCCGTCGCCCTGGGAGGGGAGCTTCATGTTGAGATCGAACCGGAAGGGCGCGCGCCTGTCGCTCGCCCTGGCCCTCGCGGCCGCCTGCGCCGTGCCCGCTGCGGCGCAGGACATCGACGTCGCCGCGGTCGAAGCGCGTCTGGGCCAGATGGAACAGGAGATGCGCGAGCTGCGCGCGCTGCTGGAAGCGCATGGCGGATCCACCGTGTCGCCTGCCGTCGCGCAGTCGTCGACGCTTGTCGCAACGACGCCCGTCACAGCGTCCGCCCCCGTGGCTGCGGCGCCGGCGCAGAAGACCGTGTCGATGCCGGGCGCGGCGCCGGGCACCACGTTCTCGTTCGGGGGCTTCATCAAGCTCGATGCGATGACGACCAGCACCAGCGACGGCAGGATCGCCGACGGCTCGGCCGGCCGCCTGTTCTACTTCCCGGGCGCGACGCCGGTCGCGGCGGACGGCCAGGGCGCGCGCAGCACCTACAGCGATCTGCATGCGCAGTTCTCGCGCGTCTCGTTCGGCGCCGACACGCTGACCGACAGCGGCAACGCCATCAAGGCCTACATCGAGGCCGACATGTACGGCGGCGGCAGCAATGCGTTCGCCGGCAACGAGACCATCACCAACACCTATGCGCTGACGCTGCGGCAGGCCTACGTCAGCTACAACGGCTGGCTCGCGGGCCAGACCTGGTCGAACTTCCAGGACGTCGCGGCGCTGCCCGACACCGTCGACTTCACCGGTCCCTCCGAAGGCACGGTGTTCAACCGCCAGGCGCAGGTGCGCTACACGCGCGGGCCGTGGTCGGTCTCGATCGAGAATCCGCAGACCACGGTCACGCCGTACCTGTCGCAGGCCGCGCGCTTCAACAGCGGCGACAATCGTGCGCCCGACGTGACCGCGCGCTGGATCACCCGCGGCGACTGGGGCCACTTCACCGTCGCCGGCCTCGCGCGCAGTTTCCGCAATGGCGATGCGACCGCATCGGGCGCCGCGCTCAGCGTCTCGGGCCGCTTCAATCTCGGCGCCAACGACGACATCCGCTACATGGTCAGCGGCGGCGACGGCATCGGCCGCTATCTCGGCTTCGCCCTCGGCAGCGACACCGTGCTCGACGCGGATGGTGGACTGCACAGCCAGAGCGGCTACGGCGGATTCGCCGCGTGGCGGCACGCGTTCAACGCCAAGCTGCGCGGCAACGTCGTCTACTCGATCGCCTCGCTCGACAACGATGCGCTGCTCACCGGCGGCTTCGTCACCGAGCGCGCGCAGTCGTTCCGCGTGAACATGATCTATTCGCCCGCGCCGAAGCTCGACATCGGCGGCGAGATCAGCTGGGCCGATCGACGTCTCGAGAACGGACTCGAAGGCGATCTGCAGCGCGTGCATACCCACGTCAAATACAGCTTCTGAGTCGAGCGGACCGGCGCGCTGCGGAGATCGCTCCGCAGCGCCCCCCCCCGCCCGCCCCGGCCCCGCCGACCCCCCCCGCGCGCGGGGGCCCCCCGCC
>NZ_JAIWPU010000049.1 GCF_021191705.1 Proluteimonas flavola | reverse complement strand
CCCGGGGGGGGGCGCGCGGGGGGGGGCGGGGGGGGCCCGCCCCCCGCCCCCCCCCGCCGCAGACCGCCCCGGCCTCGCGATCCCACGGAGATCGCGAGGCCGAACGGCAGCAGGTCTTGCGCGAGACGCCTGCCTTCCAGGCTGAAGGATTCATGTCGCTGTCGTGCGTGATACGTCACGTCGGTAACTCCGCGCCACTCACGCCGGCCCGACGGCGCCGGGTGCAGCTTCGACGCCGCACCGATCCTACAGACCCTGGTCGTTCTGCCTGCGCCGCCCGTAGTTCCGGGCCGAGCGGCACCTCCTTCCTCGCGAACTGTTCGACGGCATCCGGCCAGGAGGTCGTGCATGCGCTGGATAGGCGGTTTCGAAGGGGCGGACCACATCAATGGCCGTGGAGTGGCGCTGTCGATGGCCCGCGACAGCGGTCATCTGGCGCGGCTCGATCTCGATTACCGCCGTCTGCGGCGCATGGGATTCGACGCGGTCCGCGAAAGCGTGGGCTGGCGTATCAGCGAGCACGCGGCGGGCTTCGACTTCAGCGCCGTGCATGCACGCGCCCGGGCGGCGGCGCGTCATGGGCTGTCGATCCGATGGACGCTGATGCATTACGGCGTGCCTGCCGGACTGGACCTGCTCGACGCGGACGACGAAGCATGCATCCGCCGGTTCGCGCGCTTCTGCGCAGCCGTTGCCCAGGTGCTGGTGCAATACCCGTCGTCGGCGCCGCGCATCTATACACCGGTCAACGAGATCTCGTTCCTGAGCTGGGGCGCCACCGCGACCGGGCTGTTCCATCCGCACACCGGTGACCGGGCGGACGAGGCACCCGCCCTGAAACGGCGTCTGGTCCGCGCCGCACTCGCCGGACGGGCCGCGATCCTGGATGTGGATCCGACCGCCCGCATGATGTGGGTGGAGCCGCTGGTGCATGTCGCGGCGCCGGCGGATCGACACGATCTGATCGACGAGGCGATGCGCACCCACGCCTCGCAGTTCGAAGTGCTCGACATGCTGACCGGACGCGCGCAGCGCTCGCTCGGCGGATCGCCGGCCTGCGTGGATCTGCTCGGCGTCAACTACTACCACGGCAACCAGTGGCAGGTCGGACCGGACGCGCTGCTGGACTGGCACGACGCGCATCCGCGCCGCGTGCCGCTGTCGCGGCTGCTGCGCCAGGCGCACGAACGCTACCGCCTGCCGATGACGGTCAGCGAGACCAGCCACTTCGGTCGCGGCCGTGCGCGCTGGCTGGGCGAAGTGGCGACGCAGATCCGGATCGCACGCGAAGACGGCGCAGACATCGAAGGCGTCTGCCTCTATCCGGTCGTCGATCGTCCCGACTGGGAAGACGGCAGCCACTGGCATCGCAGCGGCGTGTGGGATGCCGACCCCGAATGCCCCCATCGACCGCCGGTGCTCGCGCGTCCCTATGCGCGCGCCTATGCGAATGCCCGACGTCTGCTCCAACGCCCGCTCCCTCCTTCCAGTGGAACCCAGCCCATGCGCCAGCTCCTCGTGTTCTCCCATCTGCGTTGGGATTTCGTCTACCAGCGTCCGCAGCACCTGCTCTCGCGCCTGGCCCAGCGCTGGGACGTGGTGTTCTTCGAGGAGCCCGTCCACGATCCCGACCGCCCTGCGTGGCTCGAGGTCTCGCATCCCTGCAGCGGGGTGACGGTGCTGCGTCCGCATACGCGGATCGCCGAACCCGGCTTCGCCGACGCGCAGTTCCCGGTGCTCGACGACCTGCTGCAGGCCTGGCTGGCCGAACACGGTCAGGCGGACATGGGCGTGTGGCTGTACACGCCGATGGCGCTGCCGCTGGTGCAGAAGCTCGAGCCGGTCTCGATCGTCTACGACTGCATGGACGAACTGAGCGCGTTCCGCAATGCGCCCGAGCGCCTGATGCATCGCGAGCGCACGCTGCTCGAAGTCGCCGACCTGGTGTTCACCGGCGGCCCGTCGCTGCACGACGCGAAGGCCGTCGCCACGCCGCAAGCGCACTGTTTTCCCAGCAGCGTGGACGTGTCGCACTTCGCGCAGGGCCGTCGTGACGCGTCGATGCGCGATGCGGACGCGCCGATCCGCATGGGCTTCTTCGGCGTCATCGACGAACGTCTGGATCTGGAACTGATCGAGGCCCTGAGCCTCGCCCATCCGGACTGGCAGGTCGATCTGGTGGGCCCGGTCGTCAAGATCGATCCGGCCACGCTGCCGCGTGCGCAGAACCTGCACTATTCCGGCCAGCGCGCCTACGCGGAGTTGCCGGCAGCCGTCGCGACCTGGGACGTCTGCCTGCTGCCGTTCGCGCGCAATGCAGCCACGGCGTTCATCAGTCCCACCAAGACGCTCGAATACATGGCCGCGCGCAAGCCGGTCGTCAGCACGGCGGTTCGCGATGTCGAGCGGCTGTATGCCTCGGGCGTGACCATCGCATGCGACCACGCCGACTTCATCGCCGCCTGCGAACGCGCGCTCGCCGAATCCCACGCCGAAACCGCGGCGCGGATCCACGCGCAGGACGCGCTGACCGGCGCGGCGTCCTGGGACAGCACGGCCGACGCCATGGCCCAGCTGATGCGCGAGGCCGCGATGCGCGGCCTCAATCCGCGGGCACGTGCCTACCTCGATGGCGAGCGCGTCGTCGCATTGCCGGAACCGCCGGTGGATTGCCTGATCCTCGGCGCGGGCCCGACCGGACTGTCGGCCGCGTATCACTACGGCAAGGGCAGCGTGCTCGTCGAGCGCGAGGAGACGGTGGGCGGTTGGTGCCGCTCGATCGACGACCACGGATTCCGGTTCGACTACGCCGGCCACATCATGTTCTCCAACGATCCGGACGTGCTGGCGCTCTACGAGGTGCTGCTCGGCGACAACCTGCACTGGCAGAACCGCGAGGCCTGGGTCTTCAGCAAGGGCGTGCATACGCGCTATCCGTTCCAGGGCGCGCTGCATGGCCTGCCGCCGGCGGTGCTCAAGGAATGTCTGGTCGGCGCGATCGAAGCGCGATTCGGCGCGCTCGATGGTTCGACGCGCGCGTCTGCGCCGCCCGCCACGACGCAGAAGACGGGCGACCGGGCACCGACCGACTGCTGCGCCGATGGCGCCGTGCCCGACAGCGATGCGTCCGGCCATGGCGCCGACCCCAAGGACCATGCGACCAGCGGCAAGGTCGCGACGCTCGCGCAGCGCGCACCGGCGAACTTCGAGGAGTTCATCGACCAGGTCTGGGGCGCCGGGGTCGCCAAGCATTTCGCCGTGCCCTACAACACCAAGCTGTGGACCGTGCCGCCGCGCGAGATGGAGACGTCGTGGCTCGGCGGTCGCGTGCCGATGCCCAATCTCGACGAGATGATCGAAGGCGCGCTCGAACCGGTGATGGCGCCGGTCGGCCCGAACGCACGCTTCGGCTATCCGCTGCGCGGCGGTTTCCAGGCGCTGATGGATGGATTCCTGCCGTACCTCGAGGGCACGCTGATGCTCGGCAGGACGGTCACCGGCGTGTCGGTGACCAAGCGTCAGGTCGCGTTGTCGGACGGGCATCGCCTGCGCTGGAAGCGTCTGGTCAGCACGCTGCCGCTGCCGCAGCTGGTGACCCTGCTCGGCGACGAAGCGCCGGAACGCGTGCGCGTTGCCGCGGCCGGCCTGCGACACGTCTCGGTGCGCTGCGTGAACATCGGCGTCGGCCGCGCCGACCTGACCGACAAGCACTGGATCTACTACCCCGAGGACACGATCTTCCATCGCATCTTCGTGCAGGGCAACGCGAGTCCGCACAACAATCCGGCTGGCGGGTTCGGCCTGACCTGCGAGATCACCTACTCGCCGACCAAGCCCCTGCCGGTCGACGGCGACGCGCTGATCGAGCGCTGCATCGCCGAGTGCATCGAGGTCGGCATGATCGCCGCCGACGATCCGATCCTCACCGCGTCCATCGTCGACATGCCCTACGCCTACGTGCTCTACGACCATGCACGCGCCGCGAACGTGGAAACCATCCGCGCCTGGCTGCTCGCGCACGATGTGATCCTGGCGGGCCGCTACAGCGAATGGGAATACTACAACTCCGACCACGCGTTCCTCGCCGGACGGCGCGCGGCGCAGTCGGCACGGCGCGAAGAGACGCGCAGCGAAGCGAGGGCGACTTGAACGCGCGGCGGCCAGGCGTCGTGTCGCCTGTTCCGTCCGTCGACGTGCCGCCGGCGTCGCCACTGATCCTGGTCACCGGCGGCACGGGCTATATCGGCTCGCACACCTGTGTGTGTCTGCACGAAGCGGACTTCCGCGTGCTGGTGGTCGACGATCTGAGCAACAGCGAAGCCGCGGTACTCGATGCGATCGAGGCGGTGTCCGGCCAGCGGCCGCTGTTCGAGCAGGGCGACATCCTGGCGCCGGGATTCCTCGATGCCGTCGTCGACCGGTATCGGCCCGCGGCGGCGATCCATTTCGCGGGCGTCAAATCCGTCGCGGAGTCGGCGCGCGACCCGCTGCGTTATTACGCGATCAACGTTGCCGGCTCGATCGGTCTGGCCAACGCGCTGGCGCGACATGGCGGCCCGCGGATCGTCTTCAGTTCGTCGGCCACGGTCTACGGCGAGCCGGACAGCCTGCCGCTGCGGGAAGACCATCCTCTGCGTCCCGAGAGCGCGTACGGACGCAGCAAGATGATGGTGGAGATGATGCTGGCCGACGTCTGCGCGGGCGATGCTCGTGCGGGCGTCGTCGCGCTTCGCTACTTCAACCCGATCGGCGCGCACGACAGCGGACGGCTGGGTGACTCGCCATTGGGCGAACCCGAAAACCTTGTGCCGTATCTGGGCCGGGTCGCGAACGGCACCTTGCAGCGTCTGCGCGTGTTCGGCGGCGATTATCCGACGCCCGACGGTACCTGCGTCCGCGACTACGTCCACGTCATGGATCTGGCCGAAGCGCACGTGGCCGCGCTCCACAGCGTGCAGTCCGCAAGCGGTCACCGCGTCATCAACATCGGCACGGGCGTCGGTACCTCGGTGCTCGATCTCGTCGGTGCATATGCGGCGGCCAGCGGCTGCGATCTGCCGTACACGATCGTCGCCCGGCGCAGCGGCGATGTCGCCTGCTACTACGCGGACCCGCAGGCGGCCAGCGACACCCTGCACTGGACATCGAAGCGGGGCCTCGGCGAGATGTGCGCGGATGCGTACCGCCACGTGGCGCACGGCGGTGGGAAGCCGTGGCAGCGCCGACCCGATGCGATCGGGCGCACGGAACCCCTGTCGCCAGGTTGAGGACACGAACGCCATGCGCTGGCGCCGGCCCCCATCGGTCGTGCGCCGGCGCATCCGTGACGGATCGTTCGGCGCTGGCAGGGTATGCTGCAACGCAACATCCGCCGTTCCGCCTGCGTGTCCGCCACCCCCGACAAACCGCCCCAGCCCGATCCGCACGACGCCGCCGAAGCCGAGGCGGCTGTCGCCATGGCTGCGCCCGCGGCGTCGCCGCAGCGGCACACGCTGGTCGAGGATGTGCAGGGTCTGGTGCTGGCCAGTCTGGTCGGGGCGCTGGGCATGTCGATCCTGGCGACGGGCGGCCTGCTGGTCGGCGGCATCGCCGGCGTGTCGCTGCTGGTGCACTACGCCACCGGCTGGAACTTCGGTCTGCTGTTCGTGCTGATCAACCTGCCGTTCTACTGGATCGCGGTGCGGCGCATGGGCTGGGAATTCACCCTCAAGACGTTCCTTGCGGTCGGTGTCACCGGCTTCGTCGCCGACGCGATTCCGCGCTGGGCGCCGTTCGAATCGATGAGTCCCGCGTTCTCGGCGATCTTCGGCGGCGCGCTGGTCGGCATGGGCATCCTGTCCTTCATCCGCCATCGTGCGAGCCTCGGCGGGGTGGGCATCGTCGTCGTCTGGCTGCAGCGCAGCCGGGGCTGGAACGCCGGCAAGCTGCAGTTGGCCTTCGACAGTGTGCTGATGCTGGTCGCGCTCGCGATCGTGCCGCCGGTGCAGGTGCTGTATTCGGCGCTGGGCGTGCTGGTGCTCAACCTCGTGCTGCTGTTCAACCACCGGCCCGGGCGCTATATGGGCGCGTAAGCGCGGCACCCGTGCGACCCCGGCATCCGATGCCCTGTCACGTCGATTCAGACTGCTCTGCATAGACTGGGACGCATCGACCCGCCGGGTCCACGGGAAGCCTTCGATGCGCCGGATCGTCCTTGCACCCCTGCTGTGTCTCGCACTCGCGGCGCCCGGTATTGCCGCCGCGCAGCAGTACGAAATCGACCTGTCGCGGATCGATCCGGCCGCCGTGCTGTCGACCGGCGGCGACGTGTTGCGCCGCGCCTCCGTGCAGTCGGTCGACGACCTGTTCCAGGCGGTGCTGCACGCCTCGCGAGAGCCGCACGAGTCGCGCGCGCTGTGTGCGTTGTTCGAGCCGGATGCCCGGCGCGACCTCGCCGCGTTCCAGCGCACCGTCGACACGCTCGGTCCGGCGAGCCGCAACCGTTTCGCCAACGCCTTCGCCGGTGTCGCGATGAGTGGCCTGCAGGGACAGCCGCAGGCCTACGATCCTGCGGTCGCACAGCAGGTGCTGCGGTCCGCGGCGATCACCGCCACGCTGCTGCACGACGGTTTCATGCTGGGATTGACCTCGACCGGCACCGACGATGCGAGTCGCCTGGCGCGCTGCCGTGCGTTCCGGCAGATGGTCGACGTGCTCAAGGACCAGCCGCAGCCGCAACGCGCGCTGGCGACGCGCTGGCTGCTCAACGAAGGGCTGACGCTGGTGGCCGAGGCGCAGCCGGCAACGCGTTGAGCGGGGCGCCGCTCAGCGGACCTGCGCGATCCAGTCCTCGAGGTTGTAGTAGTTGGTGACACGCGCGATGCGGCCGTCGCGGATCTCGAAGAACGCGCCGCCGGGCAGCACGTAGCGTTGGCCATTCGCCGGCGGCAGGCCGGCGTCGTTGGCGAGGTATTCGCCGTGCACCACGTACTCCGCCGCCGCGCGCGTGCCGTCGATCGATGCCATCACCACGATGCCTTCCAGGCGCTCGCGATAGCTCGCATCCATGCGCTGCATGAAGGCGTCGAACGCATTGCGGCCGGTCTCGCGTGCGCCCTGGTTGAGGTCGTGGGCGACGTCTTCGGTCAGCAGCGCGCGCATCGCCGCGCGGTCGCCTGCATTGAACGCGGCGTAGTAGGCCTGCACCAGCTGCAACGTGGCGGTCTGTGCGGTCTCGGTCATGTCCTGAGCGTCTCCTGGGCCGCGTCCCACAGGTCGCGATGGAAGAAGTACACCTCGCGCAGCAGGAATTCGCGCTGGGTGCGGAACGTGCGGAAGCGGGTGGACGGCGTCGGTGAACCCAGCGCGTCGATGCCCAGCCGTCTGCTGGCGCGCAACGCACGCGCCATGTGCAGCGGATCGCTGACGATGATCACGCGATGCAGGCCGTGGTCCTGCAGCAGGCGCCGGGTTTCGACCAGATTCTCCAGCGTCGTGCGCGAGCGGGACTCGATCAGGATCGCCGAATCGGGAATGTCCCGGCGCAGTGCATAGCGCCGCGCGACCTGCGATTCGGAGAAGCGCGCCTTCGCGCCGCCGTAGCCGCCGGTGAAGATCAGCGTCTTCGCATGCCCGGCGCGATAGAGATCGAGGCCGTGGTCGATGCGCGCCTCGAAGACCGGCGAAGGCTGCGCATCGTAGGCGGCGGCGCCGAGCACGACGATGGCATCGGCCGGGCCGGCCTCGTCGCGGTTGCCGACATGCACGATCCACGCCGCCACGCCCAGCAGCCAGATGGCCAGCAGCAGCGCCAGCCAGACAATGCGGCGGAAGAAGCGGCGCACGGGGCCGTGCCTGCGCTTCATGGA
Organism: Proluteimonas flavola; assembly: GCF_021191705.1. Taxonomy (GTDB): domain Bacteria; phylum Pseudomonadota; class Gammaproteobacteria; order Xanthomonadales; family Xanthomonadaceae; genus Luteimonas; species Luteimonas flavola. The sequence goes on along the minus strand of NZ_JAIWPU010000049.1, from coordinate 14,771 downwards.
ATGCGCGTGCCGGTCACGACAGCCACGGCAGGCGATCGGGGTCGACGTTGCCGCCGCTCAGCACCAGCCCCACGCGCAGGCCGGCGAAGCGCGACCGGTTGGCCAGCACGGCCGCCAGGGCGATCGCCGACGACGGTTCGACCAGCTGCTTGGTGTGCACCGCGATGCGGCGCATCGCCGCGACGGTGTCGGCATCGTCCACCGCGATCACCTCGACCGGCCTGCCGTCGCTGCTGCGGTGCGCATGCAGGATCTCGAAGTTCGGTGCGCCCAGCAGGCCACGCAATCCGTCGCAGACGGTGTCGGGGACGAGATCGTCGACGCGCGCGCCGGCCTGCAGCGAGCGCCACGTGTCGTCGGCGCCGCGCGGCTCGGCCAGCACCAGATGCGTGGACGGCGATGCGGCCCGCAGCGCCAGCGCCGCGCCGGATGCCAGTCCGCCGCCGCCGACCGGCACCACCAGCACGTCGAGCGGCCCTGCCGCGTGCAGCAGTTCCAGCGCCGCGGTGCCCTGGCCGGCGATGACGTCGCGATGCGTGTACGGGTGGATCAGCGTCGCGCCGGTCTGCGCGCGCAGCCGCTCGCAGGCGGCCTCGCGCGCGGCCAGCGTCGGCGCGCAGTGGTGCAGCACGGCGCCATAGCCGGCGATCGCCGCGAGTTTCGCCGCCACCGCGCCATCCGGCACCACGACATGGCAGACCAGACCGCGCGACGCGGACGCCAGCGCCAAAGCCGCGCCGTGATTGCCGGAGGAATGGGTGACCACGCCGTGCGCGGCCGCTTCCGCGTCCAGGGACCACACCGCATTGGTGGCGCCGCGGAACTTGAACGCCCCCGCGCGCTGCAGGTGTTCGCCCTTGAAATGCAGCGTGCAGCCGGCCGCATCGTCGAGCGTGCGGGCCCGCAGCACCGGCGTGGGATGCGCGTGGCCGGCGATGCGCGCGGCCGCGGCCAGCACATCGTCCGGTGTCGGCAGGGAAATCGTGTCCGTCATGGCACAAGCCTAACGGAGCGCTCGACGGGATTCACGAGCCGGACGCGGGATGAAGCGAACCGAACGTGGTCGGCACGCTTAAGGGCGGATTCAATGCCGCGGGCGGATTCTGGCTGCCTGATCGACAGGGGTGGACCGACATGATCCGCAAGGCTTTTCTGCTCGTTGCCTGCATGACGCTGGCCGGTTGCGCGACCTACGGCTATCGCGGCGGCAGTGGCGATTACTACTACGGCTCGCCCGGGACCACCTACCGTCACTACGGCGCGCCCTACGGCAGCCTCGGTTACGGGCGCGGCTACGGCTGGTATGGCAGCGCAGGGTATGGCCTGCCGTACGGGCGCTACGACGCCTGGAGCCGGTCTCCCTATGGCTACGGCGGTGGTTACTACCGGCCGCCGCCGGTGATCGTGCGTCCCGTGCATCCGGGCCGTCCGGGCGGCCATCGGCCGCCGGTGCGTCCCCCCTACGAGCATGCGCGTCCCGAGCGGCCGGACCGTCCCGGCATCGGGCGTCCCGGTGGTCCCGGTCCCGGTTGGCAAGGCCGTCCGCCGACCAGTGGCGATGCGCAGCGCCCGGCGCGTCCCGGTGGCGGCTGGAGCGGTCGCCCAGCGCGTGGCGATCAGGCGCGCCCGCCGCCGCGCCCCGGTGCACAGCGCCCTGATCGGCCCGCAGGCCAGTCGCGCCCGGAGGTCCAGCGTCCACCGCAGGCAGCCCCCGTGAATCGCCCGCCGCCGCCCCGTTCGGCGCCGCGTCCGAGTCCCCGCGGCGAAAGGCGGACACCGGTCACACACCGGGAAGTCGAGCCGATTTAAGGCTTGCGCTGGCTGGGGCTGCGGAGGAAGCTTCCCCGCGAGTGACCGGTTGCGTCGGTTTCCGACGAAAAGGTCACACCAGCTGTCGACTCCCGGCGGGGGAATACCGGATCCCCCCTGTTCCGCCTCCGCCGGGCGTCGGCTCTTGATCGGGTCCCGCCGCAACAGTCCCATCGACGCGCCCAATGAAAATGGGGCCGGATGTCCCCCGACATCCGGCCCCGTGCTTCCCCGCAGCGTGCTTGGCCAGCCCTGTTCCAATCTCCGGCCGCGCCCCCCTTTCAGACGCTTGCCGCTGCGGGTGCCCGGATATCCACGCAGAAAGTGTGCCAAGTGTGGCGCGGCGTCTGCCGTGCCGAACTCGCGGATAATGCCTCCATGCGCAACGACTTCCACAGCTACGACGTCATCGTCGTCGGCGGCGGCCACGCCGGCACCGAGGCCGCGCTCGCGTCCGCCCGCGCCGGCGCCCGCACGCTGCTGCTCACCCACAACGTCGAAACCATCGGCGTGATGAGCTGCAACCCCGCGATCGGCGGCATCGGAAAGGGCCATCTGGTGCGCGAGATCGACGCGCTGGGCGGGGTGATGGCGCGCGCTGCGGACGCCGCGGGCATCCAGTGGCGGCGGCTCAATGCATCCAAGGGCCCGGCCGTGCGTGCGACGCGCTGCCAGGCCGATCGCAACCTCTATCGCGCGTTCGTGCGCCGCGCCGTCGAAGCGCAGCCGAACCTGACGATCTTCCAGTCGGCAGTCGACGATCTCGTCATCGAGGGCGACACCGTCCGCGGCGCGATCACCCAGACCGGCCTGCGCTTCGATGCGCCGGCGGTGGTGCTGACCGCCGGCACCTTCCTCGCCGGGCGCATCCATATCGGCGAAGCCCAGTCCGCGGGCGGCCGCGCGGGCGATCCGCCTGCAGCCACGCTCGCCGCGCGCCTGCGCGAGCGCCCGTTCGCCGTCGACCGTCTGAAGACCGGCACGCCGCCGCGCATCGACGGCCGCACGCTCGACTACGGCGCGATGACCATCCAGCCGGGCGACGATCCGCGTCCGGTGTTCTCCTTCATGGGCACGCAGGGCGACCATCCGCGCCAGGTGCCGTGCTGGATCACCCGCACCACCGAGCGCACCCACGCGATCATCCGCGGCGCGCTGCACCGCTCGCCGATGTACTCGGGCCAGATCGAAGGCATCGGCCCGCGCTATTGCCCGTCGATCGAAGACAAGGTCGTGCGTTTCGCCGACAAGGACAGTCACCAGATCTTCGTCGAGCCCGAGGGCCTCGATGTCGCCGAGATCTATCCCAACGGCATCTCGACCTCGCTGCCGTTCGACGTGCAGCTCGAACTCGTGCGCAGCATCGTCGGCTTCGAGCACGCGCACATCACCCGCGCCGGCTACGCGATCGAATACGACTTCTTCGATCCGCGCGGCCTCAAGTCGACGCTGGAGACGCGCGCGGTCGCAGGGCTGTACTTCGCCGGCCAGATCAACGGCACCACCGGGTACGAGGAAGCCGCCGCGCAGGGCCTGCTCGCCGGCGTCAACGCCGCGCGCCAGGTGCGCGGGCTCGATGCCTGGAGTCCGCGCCGCGATCAGGCCTACATCGGTGTGCTGGTCGACGACCTGATCACCCACGGCACCAAGGAGCCGTACCGCATGTTCACCAGCCGCGCCGAGTACCGGCTGCAGCTGCGAGAGGACAATGCGGACCTGCGACTGACCGACGCCGGGCGCATGCTGGGCCTGGTCGACGACGCGCGCTGGGCGCGCTTCGACGCCAAGCGCGAAGCGGTCGAATGCGAGACCGCGCGCCTGCGTGGCCTGTGGGCCTCGCCGCAGAACGCGATCGGTCGCGATGCGGTCGCGACGCTGGGCATCGAACTGCGCCGCGAGAGCAACGGCATCGACCTGCTGCGCCGTCCCGAACTCGGCTATGCCGATCTGATGCGCGTCGAGGCGATCGGCCCCGGCGTCGACGCGCCCGATGTCGCCGAGCAGGTCGAGATCGAGGCCAAGTATTCCGGTTACCTCGAGCGCCAGCGCGTCGAGATCGAGCGCCAGCAGCGTCAGGAAACCACCGCGATCGCCGAGCGCTTCGACTACGCGCAGGTGCGTGGTCTCTCTGCCGAACTCGCACAGAAACTCGCGCAGGTGCGGCCACTCACCGTCGGCCAGGCGCAGCGCATTCCCGGCATGACACCCGCGGCGATTTCGCTGCTGCTGGTGCATCTGGAACGCGCACGGCGCACGCGCGCGGCCTGAGTGCGGCGCACAACAGCTGTCGGCGCGTTCAACCACGGTGGCGGCGGGAATGCACGACGGACTCGGCCTGTGGCCACCTCGAGTCGGCAGGGGCTGCCTAGGATGGGAGTCGAGCGGGTGTGCGTGGGAAACGTTCGAGAATGCGGCCGATTCCGGACTGCATGGTCGTGGCGAAACGCCGGACTTCTGGGGTGACGTCGAGGCCCTGCGCCTGCTCCCAGAAATCCAGCGCCGCCGTCGCGGCCCACTGCCACGCGTTGATCTGCCCGGCGCTCGGGATCGGCACCGCGTAGTCGCGGATCGTGACCTGTCCCTGCGAGCCGGGGCGCAGCCACATCGGCAGCATGTCGTAGGCGGGTGCGAGCTGCAGCGGCAACGTGTCCGTCAACAGCAGGCCTGCGTTGCCGAGGTGCATGTCGCTGTTGGCGATCAGGGCGCCGAACCAGTACAGCCGGCACAGGCGCTGGGCACTTTCGGTATCCAGCCAGCCGTCCGCATGCAGCAGGCCGGCCAGGCGCCACCATGGCATCGAGGCCTCGCCATGGAAGGTGGTCGCAATCGCCAGCAACGATACGAACCCGTGGCGGCCGAGCACATCGGCGCTGCGGTCGAAGCGTCGGGATTCGAGGAAGACCTGGCCGGGCGTCTCGACCAGCGTCGCCTGGGCGGCGGCCAGACCATGCAGGTCCAGAACACGGCCTGCCAGTGCCTCGCAACGCAGCAGATCGGCCCAGCGCCGCGCGGCGGCGCTGTCTTCGGCGACGCTGAACTTGACGATGACCGCACGGCGGCCGGCGTCGCGCTCGAGGGTGGCGGTGAACTTCGCCTGTTCGCCGCCCGGTGAAGACCCCGGTTGCTCGCCCTGCAGGACATCCAGCGCCATCTGCGGGTATCGCGTCGACCGGTCGGCCAGCGGAACGAGGTCGGACGGGCTGTCGCGCTCGTGCAATGCGCGCGCCAGTGCCGCGTCCCCGAGTATCAGGTCACCCGATTGTGCCGAGCCGCCGTGCAGCAGCGCGGTGACCACGTGCGCCGCATCCCACAGCTTCAGATCGACAGGCAGCTGCAGGTGCTCGCCCATGCGATGGGCGAAGGTTCGGCCGAGAAATCCGCCGGGTCGCAGGTCGTCCAGAAACCAGGGCAGGTCCGGAAAAATGCCGTGCTCGAACGGTGGGTGCAGCAGGCTGTCGCTCGGCTGCGCAGTCACGAAGGCGAACTCGCCCCGGTCCAGTGCCAGCAGGTCACCGAGCGGAATCACCTGTGCCTGTGGATCGAGCCTGTACAGCGGCCAGCGCGAGGCCCCGCGGATGTCGCGGGCGAGCGCGTATTGGGTCGCGCGTGTCCTGCCCAGGCGGACGACGCCCGGGGCCGCCGCCACCGCACGCGCCAGCGTGGCGCGACTGATGCCGAGGGCGTCGGGCAGCGCACCGGCCGGCTGCCGCCCATGGCGCCGGAGATGGCCCAGCAGGGCATCCATCGGTTCGGAATTGGCCATTGCCCTTCCATGAAACGTTTTATGAAACGAAATGTACCACGGATAATAAGATAAATCGCTGATTCATAAGGGTTGATTTCAACTCAATCGATCTAAATGCGCAAATTATGAAACGATTCCGGACGGGATTCCGTTGCAGGGCGCCGACGTGTCTGGTCGCAGCGGTGGGCCAACGGTCACCCCGTATTCCAGCCACGCGTGCTCCTCTCCACGCTCGATCCGCTGCAGGATGCGCACATGGAAATCCGATCCACACACGTTGCAGGCACATGACATGGGCTGCTCTGTCCGGCCTCGCCTATTGGGCCGCGGTCTCGGCCTGGTCGCACGGCGGCGAGCCTTGGGATGCGCCGATGTTCTGGACGGTGTTCTATTCCGGCGCGCTGCTGCTGGCAGCAGTGCTGGGCTGGGCATTCCCGCTGCGCGCGTGGCTGTGGGGAGCGGTGGTCCTGCTGGCGCAGGTGCCGGTGGTGATGCTGGTGGGGCCATTGCTCGTGGCCGGCCTGCTGTACGCATTGGTGCTGTCGATCCCTGCGACGCTGGTGTCGTGGCTGGCTGGCTGGCGGGCCGGGCCAGGCGTCGCGCCGGGCGTTGAGGGCGTGTCTCAGGACTTCTGCAATGCACCGGCTGCGGGCCGGTCGACATCTCCGGCCGTGGCAGGCCGGCGCGCGCGCATCGGCAGTCCGAACAACGGACGCAGCCAGTTGATGCGTCGGATCAGCAGTTCGTGGATCAGCAGGCATCCGGCGATGGTGATCGCAAGCACAAGCAGCGGTTCCCACAGCGGCCCGAGGCCCAGCGGAATCAGCCAGTACGCAGCGAGCACGATCAGGCTCTGGTGCAGGATGTACCAGGGATACACGGCTTCGCTGGCGTAGCGCAGACCCGGCCACGGCCGGTTCAACAGGCGGGCGCTCCAGGCCAGCAGCGCGAGCAACGCCGTCCACGCATACAGTGCGTGCGCGCACACCGAGACGAGCTTCCATGCCGACAGCGGCATCAGTGCGTCGAAGCTGTCGGGCGACAGGACGCCGCTGTCGAGCAGGCGTCCGATCACGCGCAGTGCCATGTAGACGAACGCGCCAGTCAGCGCGCACGCGGTCAGCACCCAGCGACGTGCGTCGAGCGCTGCCCACATCGGCGCGCGCGATGCGATCAGGACGCCGAACGCGAAGACCGGAACGTACTTGGCATGGCTGAACCAGTCGCCGGCCAGGGCATGCGTCGTCGGAAAACGCGGCGCCAGTACGATCAGCGCGAACAGGTACCACAGCGGCGGTACCGTCCACAGCAGCCAGCGTCCACGCGTGGTCAGCCATCCGGCGACGCGCCCGCCGCCGATCGCGCGCAGCACCGGCAGGGCCAGCAGCGCGAGCAGCGTGTAGATCCACAGATACGGCAGATACCACAGATGGTTCCATGTGAAGCCGTACTCGGCGCCGGCGAACGTGCCGGCCGGCCACGGGCGCAGCTGCAGGTAGCGCAGCAGGAAGGTGCCGAAGCCGGCGTCGTACGTCCCGAGCATCCGCGCCTCGCACCAGGCCTGCACCGGCACGATCGCCACGATGCCGAACGCCAGCGGCAACAGCAGGCGCCAGCTGCGATTGCCGATCAGGCGCGCAGCTGACGTCCGCGCCAGCACCAGGCCGAGCGCGATGCCCGACAGCAGGAACAGCAGCGACATCCGCCAGCGGTTGACCAGCACCATCGGCCATTCGACCCAGCCGAGCAGCGTCGGGCTCTTGATGTGGAAGCCCCAGTCGACCACGTAGACCATGCCCACGTGATAGAGGATCAGCAGGGCGAAGGCGATCACGCGCAGCGCGTCGATGTCGTGGCGTCGGTCCATGGCGGCCTGGGATCCGGAAGGAGGTCGCCACGGTGCATGACGCGAGGTCCGTGCGGCGCTGTCCCGGGCTTCGTGGCGCGGCTCCGGGGACGAACCGAGGGCCGACAGGGACGAACGGGACGGGCCGACGCGCGGCGGCTGCCTAGAATGCGGGCATGTCCGCACGTCCCCCCACGCCACGCACCGGCGCCGAGCGCTATCTCGCCATCCGCCGACCGGTCGAGGTCGGCTACTGGGTCATCACCTGCCTGCTGTCGGGGGTGGGAAACAGCATCACCATCTGGATGGATGTCCAGCGCCTCGGCCTGGACTACGCCGCCTGGGAGGTGGCGAGCTGGGAAGGCAGCAGTGCCATCGCGCTGCTGGCGCTGGTGCCGGCGATGGTGTGGTTCACCGCGCGCTGGCCGGTGCATCTGGACAACTGGGGGCAGCGCCTGCCGCTGTACGCGGTGGCGAGCGTGGCGTGGTCGATGCTGCACGTCGGGCTGATGGTCGGCATGCGCAAGCTGGTCTACGCATGGCACGGTGGGACCTACGTCTTCGGCGATGCCTTCGTCTACGAATACCTGAAGGATGCGCGCACCTTCCTCGGCATCGTCGTGGTGCTGCACGGCTATCGCCTGCTGGTGCGTCGCCTGCAGGGCGAGGCCTCGTTGCTGGCTGCGCCCGATGACGACAGCGCGCCGGTGGAACCGGTCGAGCGGCCCAGCCGCTTCCTGGTCCGCAAGCTGGGCCGCGAATTCCTGGTCGCCGCCGACGACATCGAGTGGGTGCAGGCATCGGGCAACTACGCCAACCTGCACGTGCGCGGCAAGGTCTATCCGCTGCGCAGCACGCTGACGGAACTGGAGACGCGGCTCGACCCGGCGCGCTTCGCGCGCGTGCATCGCAGCCATCTCGTCAATCTGGCGCGCATTGCCTCGATCGAACCGCTCGACAGCGGCGATGCCCGGCTCCATCTCGTGGACGGCGCGGTCGTACCCTGCAGCCGGCGGCATCGCGAGCCGCTGCGGCTCATGATGACCGGCTAGCGACGCTCAGTCCGCGGCCTGCGCCGCGACGTCCTCGTGCAGGATGCGGCGCAGTTCGAGGATCGCCGGCGCGGTCTCCTGCACGCTGTGGCCGGAGACGATGACCTTCTCCGAGGCCGCATCGTCGAGGTGGGCGCTGGCGTAGGGCACGAGGCCGTCGTTGGACTGCGCCAGCGGCACCGCGGGATCGCGCCGGGCGATGATCGTGTGCAGCGTCACGCCCGGTGCGCGCGGCAGGTCCGCGGCGGCGCGGACGAAGGGATCGCTGGCGCTGAGGTTGTCGATGCTGTTGGGAATGCGGCCGGTCCTGCCGTCGGGCGTCTGCGCGCTGCCGGCGAGGGTCTGCAGCACGTCGTCGAAGTTCTCCAGCAACGTCAGCGGCAGCCGCACGAGGCGCGAGATCCAGCGGCCCACCCGGCCGCCGGCGATGTCGGTGCCGCGATGCGGCGCAGCGATGAAGACCGCGCGCTCGATCTGCGGCATCGGCTCGAAGCGCAGGAACGGCGAAAGCCGGCGCTGCACGCGGCGCAGGTCGCCGGGCGCGATCCGGCGATCGGCCATCACCGCATCCCACAGCGCATCGCCGGACGAGGACACCATCAGCCGCGCGATCACGCCGCCCATGCTGTGGCCGACGACGACCATCTCCTGCGATGCGCGCGCGCGGCGGTCCGGATCGAAGTGCGTGAGCGCGTCATCGACGGTGCGGCGGATCTGCGCGTGGTTGAGCGCGATCGGCATGTTGGTCGGGTAGTAGACCTGCCAGATCTGGAAATGCCGTCGCAGCGTCTCGTCGCCGAGGACTTCGTTGGCGACGTTGACCCAGGCCTCCGGACTGCTGGCCAGCCCGTGCAGCATCAGCAGGATCCGGCGGTCGGGATCGTAGGGCTGCATCATGTACAGATGCGGCCGGTCGATGCCGTGGTCGCGGCCGAACAAGGTGCGCAGCGACTGCGTGGCGAAGCCGGAGCGCGCGAGCCACAGGCCGTAGCCGGCGGTGAAGTTCGCCGCCAGCGGCACCTGCTGGCCGTGCATCTGCGCGACGCTGTCGACGTAGGGATCGTGCACGCTCAGCGCGACGTCGCGCGTGGCCATCAGCTGCGCGAGATCGTTCGCGGGAAAGCGCAACAGCACGGTCAGCGCGGGCGAGGGCATCTCGCTGTAGGCGCGACGTGCCGGGCGCTGACGGCGATGCGGACCGTGCGACGCCTCGTCCGTGGCGTCGGGCACGACGACCGTGGTCACCGGATCGGGCTGCATCACCGCGACGAGTTCGGCGCCGAATCCGTCGCGCCTGTACACGCTGCGCAGGCCGGCGAACTGCAGCGATGCGGCGGGAATGAGCTCCTCGGGCAGATCCACGCCCTCGGGCAGGCGGATGCCGTCGAGCGTGGTGTGGATCGTCCAGCCGGCCTGCTGCAGCGCCTCACCCTCGGCGCCGGGCGCGCCGGCGTGGCGGGCGAACAGCGTGGTCGCCGCTTCCTGCGTCGCGAGATTGTAGTAGTCGCGGACCTGCGTCTGCCGATCCTCGAAAGCGCGTTCGCCGGGCGTGCGCGCGCTGAAGAACAGGTAGGCGTAGGCGTGGCGCGCGGCTTCGAGCCAGGCATCGAGTTGGGCATCCGACGGCGGTACGTCGCGCCCGGGTGCGAACGACAGCGCCCGCTGCACCCACAGCTCGGTCAGCGCGGCCGTGCGGCGCTCGTCGTCGACATCGTGCACGGCCGCCAGGGCCTGCAGGCAGCCGGCCTGCGGGTCTGCGCAGGCGCGATCGTCGAGGCCGGCCACGCGCAGCATCTCGCGCGTCGCGGCGCTGAGTTCGCCGGTGGTCAGGATGTCGCCACGCTTGACCGAGATGTACGCGCCCGGCGGGATCGATTTCACGTCGACCATCGCCAGCGAGCAGCCGGCCAGCGCGAGCACGAACAGCAATGTCGCGGCGCTGCGGATCCATCGCGGTGCGTTCTGAAGGTTCATCGGGTCTCGGCGTCCGGAATGCCGGGCACGCCGCGGCGGATCGCCCGGGAGAAACCGGGATCGCGGTCCGCCGCGCGCGCGCGCTCGGTGATGCGCCCGGCCGTTTCCAGCTGCGCGAATGTGCCCTGGCCGGCGAGCCCGCCGTGCGCGTATGCGTACTGCGCGAACCAGCCGGACAGCAGCAGGCGGATGTCGAGCGGCAGGCCCGGCGCGATATGCCGGGCGATGTCGAAGACGATCGTGGTGCAGTTGCTGGTCACCGTGTTGTAGAAGTGCGGCGCCTGCCGCAGCGTGCCGGCCTCGTCCACGTAGGCGAGGAACAGCGTGCGCAGCTGTTCGCGCGGAATCGCCAGCCGGTACAGATGGACATTCTCGCCGCGCACGTTGCTGCGCACCCGCACGATGTCGCGCTCGTCGGCCGCGATCAGCACCGCTTCGAACTGTTTGAAGAAGCCGCCGATCGCCGAGAACGATTCCTGCCGTTCCTTGCGGATCTCCAGCGAGAACACCACGCGGCTGCCGTCGTCGAAGCCGAACGAGACCAGGGTGTGCGCGATCGCCGGGCCCATCCAGTACGACAGCACCAGATCGGCGGAGGCGAGCCGGTCGAGATCGTAGCTGCGCGTCTCCCAGCGTGGCGCGGGATCGCCGTCGCGTGTCCAGTCGAAGTTGCGCACGTTGTGCAGGGTCACGCGGCTGCCGTCGACCCGCGCATCGAGCAGGCGCGTGACATCGTCGGCCCAGTCGCGGTCGTGCATCGGCCGCACGGTCTGCCACCAGCCCAGCAGCGCCAGCGCGGCGACCAGGCCGGCGACCCGGACGCGACGTCGATGCGGCTGCGGCATGCGGCCCGCCAGGGCCCGCAGTGTCGCGACGCCGAGCACACTCCACACCGCCAGCCACAGCCACAGCCAGCGCAGCGGTGCCTGGTACCACAGGGCGCCGATGCCCCACAGCACGAACACGCCTGCCGCCACGCACAGCAGCGCGCGCAGGACACCACGCCAGGGCGACCGCGCCGCCGCCATCAGCGCACGCCGTCCGGCCCGCGCAGGACAGGGGGCCTCGGCGAAATGGAGGTTAGGCATGGCGGCATGAGCCGATTGTGGTGCAGGCGGGCACCGGTCCGGTAGCGGCGCCCGTCACCTGCAGCGCTGTAGACCGGCGGCAATGCTGCCGACCGGATCCCCCGCATGGCCAGGAAGAAGGCCCTCAAGCTGGCGACGTCACGCGTGGATCACCGTTCGAGGCATCCACTCGTGCTCCCGATCCTGGCTGGAAGGCTGTCATGGCGATCAAGACCCTCGAAGATCTTTTCATTCACGAACTGTCGGACACGCATTCCGCGGAACGCCAGATGGCCAAGGCGCTCCCGAAGCTGGCACGCGCCGCGCACGATCCGGACCTCGCTGCCGCATTCGAAATGCATCTGGACGAGACCACGGTGCAGATCGAACGGCTCGACCAGGTGGTCGCGATGCTCGGCGCGCGCCTGAAGCGCATCAAGTGCGCGGCGATGGAGGGACTCGTCGAAGAGAGCAGGGAGGTCATCGAATCGATGGACAAGGGCCCGCTGCGCGACGCCGCGCTGATCGGCGGCGCGCAGAAGGTCGAGCATTACGAGATCGCGTCCTACGGCACGCTGTGCGCGCTGGCGAAACAGCTCGGCCACACGGACGCGGTGACGCTGCTTCAGGCGACGCTCGACGAGGAAAAGGCCACCGACGAAAAGCTCACCACGTTGGCGGAGTCGGGCGGCAACCAGATGGCTGCCGAGGCCTGAGTCACGGCCCGCGGCGCGTTTTTGACGGCATCAGCGCCCGCGTGCGCGCGCGAACGCGTCGGCCAGGGCGTTGTTGCTGGGCGCGGCCGTGGTCTGCGGCTTGCCGCCCGGACGTCCGCCACGCGGACCGCCCGGGCCACGTGACGCAGTGCGATCCTCGCGCGACTCGCGCGCCGGCTTCTCGCCCGGCACATCGTCGAGCCGCCGCGTCAGGGCGATGCGCTTGCGCGCGACATCGACCTCCAGCACCTTGACCTTGACGATGTCGCCGGCCTTGACCACGTCGCGCGGATCCTTGACGAAGGTGTCCGACAGCGCCGAGATGTGCACGAGGCCGTCCTGGTGCACGCCGATGTCGACGAAGGCACCGAACGCGGCGACGTTGCTGACCACGCCTTCGAGGATCATGCCGACCTGCAGGTCCCGGATGTCCTCGACGCCCTCGGCGAACTGCGCGGCCTTGAACTCCGGACGCGGGTCGCGGCCCGGCTTTTCCAGTTCCTTGAGGATGTCGCGCACCGTCGGCACGCCGAACGTCCCGTCGGTGAACTGCTCGGGCTTGAGCGAGCGCACGAACGCGCCGTCGCCGATGATCTGCTTCACGTCGCGGCCGCTGCTGCCGGCGATGCGCTCGACCACCGGATAGGCCTCGGGGTGCACCGACGAGGCATCCAGCGGTTCGTCGCCGTCGGCGATGCGCAGGAAGCCCGCGCACTGCTCGAAGGTCTTCTCGCCCAGGCGCGGCACCTTCAACAGGTCCCTGCGGCGCTTGAACGGGCCGTTCGCATCGCGGTGCACGACGATGTTCTCGGCGACGCCGCTCGACAGGCCGGCGACGCGCGCCAGCAGCGCGCTGGAGGCGGTGTTGACGTGCACGCCGACCGCGTTGACGCAGTCCTCGACGCGCGCATCCAGCGCGCGCGCCAGCCGGTACTGGTCGACATCGTGCTGGTACTGTCCGACGCCGATCGCCTTGGGCTCGATCTTGACCAGCTCGGCCAGCGGATCCTGCAGGCGCCGCGCGATCGACACCGCGCCGCGCAGCGACACGTCGAGGCCGGGGAATTCCTTGGCCGCCGTTTCCGACGCCGAATACACCGACGCGCCGGCCTCGCTGACGACGATCTTCTGGATCTTCTGTTCCGGCAACAGCTTCAACAGGTCGCCGGCCAGTTTGTCGGTCTCGCGCGAGGCGGTGCCGTTGCCGATCGCGATCAGCTGCACCCCGTGCTCGGCGCACAGCCTGCGCAGCGTGTGCAGCGACTGGTCCCATTGCCTGCGTGGCTCGTGCGGATAGATCGTGTCGGTGGCGACGAGCTTGCCGGTCGCATCGACCACCGCGATCTTGCAGCCGGTGCGGATGCCGGGATCGAGACCCAGCACGACCTTCGGGCCCGCGGGCGCGGCCAGCAGCAGGTCTTTCAGGTTGTCGCCGAACACGTTGATCGCCTCGGCCTCGGCCTTCTCGCGCGCCTTGCCGAACAGGTCGATCATCAGGTGCAGGTGGATCTTCGCGCGCCAGGCGAGGCGGCAGGCATTGAGCAGCCAGGCGTCGGCGGCGCGCGACTGCGCGGCGATGCCGGCATGGCGCGCGATGCGGCCTTCGGCATAGGCGTTGCCCTGGTCGGGATCGGCGCCGGGTTCGAGCTCCAGGGTCAGGAACTCTTCGCGCCGGCCGCGGAACAGTGCGAGCAGGCGGTGCGATGGAATCTTCGCCAGCGGTTCGCTGTGGTCGAAGTAGTCCTGGAACTTCTCGCCGGCCGATTCCTTGCCGGCGACGACTTTCGCCCGGATCACGCCGTTCGCCTCCAGCCAGTCGCGCAGTTCGCCGAGCAGGGTCGCGTCCTCGCCCCAGCGCTCCATCAGGATCGCGCGCGCGCCCTCCAGTGCGGCCTTGGCATCGGCGACGCCCCTGTCGGCATCGACGAAGCCGGCGGCGAAGATCTCGGGCAACAGTGTGGGATCGGCCAGCAGGCCGTCGGCCAGCGGTTCCAGTCCGGCCTCGCGGGCGATCTGCGCGCGCGTGCGGCGCTTCTGCTTGTAGGGGAGATACAGATCTTCCAGGCGCGCCTTGCTGTCGGCGGCCTCGATGTCGGCGCGCAGTCCGGGGTTGAGCTTGCCCTGCTCGTCGATGCTCGACAGGATCGCCGCGCGGCGGTCCTCGAGTTCGCGCAGGTACGACAGGCGCACTTCGAGATCGCGCAGCTGGGTGTCGTCGAGCCCGCCGGTGACTTCCTTGCGGTAGCGCGCGATGAACGGCACGGTCGCGCCTTCGTCGAGCAGCGCGATCGCGGCGATCGCCTGCGCGGGCTGGGCGCCGATCTCGGCGGCGATGGTGTCGGCGATACGACGGGCGAGGGCGGCATCAGGCTTGGACATCGGTTCCACATCGGGTCGCGGCAGCAGCGCCGCGTGCGGATTGTCGCCCCCGCTTCCGGGCAGCGGTACCCGTTGACAGATGGGTTGGGTGCACCCGTGGGGGGGGGGGGGGGGGGGGGGGGGGGGGGGGGGAGGCAAACACACCCCCCCACCCCCCCCCCCCCCCACCCCCACCCACCCCCC
>NZ_JAIWPU010000048.1 GCF_021191705.1 Proluteimonas flavola | reverse complement strand
CCGTGGGAGCGCGCTTGCGCGCGATGTGGCCTTCCCGATCAAGCCACATCGCGCGCAAGCGCGCTCCCACCAAGGCGCTCGCAGCACGTGTCCACAGGAATCCCTAGCGGCGCCTGCGCCAGGGCAGCGGAATCTGGAACAGCACCAGCGCGATCCATGCCAGGCGGCTGGAGCCGCTCTCGCGCGAGGCCGGCAGCGGCGTGTCCGCCTCGGGATCGTCAGCGGCGGTGAGCTTGAATTCGCCGGCATCGAGGCGACGGATGATCTCGCGCGCCTGTTCGAACTGGTCATCGCGCACATGCAGCTTCACGCCGCCGATCGCGAGCCGCCACTCCCAGTTCGCCAGCGCCATGTTGGCGTCGCCCAGGTGCACGTCGATGCCCTCGGCCTGCAGCAGACCGCAGGCGATCTGCGCTTCGATCGGGTCCGCATACCGGGCGACGATGATGCTCACGGGCGGATGTGTGGACGCGCGTACATGCCCGGGAGGATACGCTTGCGCACTGGATCCGACACCCATGTGGAGCCTGGCGCATGCCTGCCTTCGATCGTCCCGCACGCCCCTCGACATTGCGCACCACGCTCGCCGCGCTGACTGCTTCGCTGCTGCTCGCGGCCTGCGGCAGTGACGCGCCCGAGCAGTCGCCGGCCGCCGGCAGCCCCGACGTGACCGCGCCCAGCCGGATCCTCGACTGGGCGCTGCCCGAGACCGGCGCCGGGTCCGCGTCGCCCGATCTCGTCGCCGGACCCGACGGCGTGCTGATGCTGAGCTGGGTGAATTCGCGCGAAGGTCGCCGCCACGTGTTCCAGTTCTCGCGCTTCGATCCCGCGCAGCAGCGCTGGCGCAATGCGCCGACGACGATCGCGATCGGCAACCGCATGTTCGTCAACTGGGCCGACACGCCGCACGTGCTGGCGACCGCCGACGGTGCGCTGTGGGCGCACTGGCTGCAGAAGAACGGCGATGCGCCCTACGCCTACGACATCGCGCTGGTGCGTTCGCGCGACGGCGGCGCGAACTGGGGCGCCTACACCGTGCCGCACGACGACGGCACGCAGACCGAGCACGGCTTCGTCTCGATGTGGCCGCAGGCCGACGGCATCGGCATCGGCATCGCCTGGCTCGATGGCCGCAACACCGCGGGTGCGAGCCACGAAGGCCACGCATCGCCCGGCGCAGGCGGGCCGATGACGCTGCGCGCCGCGAACTTCGACGCCGCGCTGCGCAGGACAGGCGATGTGGAAATCGACGCCAGCGTCTGCGACTGCTGCCAGACCGCGGCCGCGGTCACTGCGCAGGGCCCGGTGCTGGTGTATCGCGGGCGCAGCGACGGCGAGGTGCGCGACATCATGGTCACGCGCCGCGAGGGCGAGGCCTGGACGACGCCGATGCCCGTGCACGCCGACAACTGGGTGATGCCGGCCTGTCCGGTCAACGGCCCGGACGTGGCGGCGGTGGACACCGGCGTGGTCGTCGGCTGGTACAGCGCGCAGACCGGCACGCCGCAGGTGCAGATCGCACGCAGCGACGACAGCGGCGCGAGCTTCGGCGCGCCGGTCGTGCTCGACAGCGACGCCGCGGTACAGGGTCGCGTCGCCGTCGCGCTCGACGGCCAGCAGGCCTGGGCGCTGTGGCTGCGCGAGGACGCGGCCGGTGCGCAGTCGCTGTGGCTGTCGCGCTGCAGCCCGGATCTGGCGAGCGAGTACGAACGCATCGAGGTCGCGCGTCCGCAGGGCCGCGGTCGCGGCACCGGCTTCCCGCAACTGCAGGCAGTCGGCGGACAGGCCTACATCGTCTGGACCGATGTCGTCGACGGTGCGCCGACGTTGCGCGGCGCGCGCGTGGCGCGCTGACAGAGCCGCTGACGACAGGCGACGCCGCGATGCAGCGGCGTGTGCGGTCGCGCACATTCGGGCCGCATCGCGGGTTCGTTCGATACGGGCAACGGCCGGCCATCCATCGCGACACCTGAACACGATCGGCTCGCGTTGGCGTCACTTCGTCGAGCGCACCGTGGCGGCAGAACAGTCCCTGGATGCATCGTGTCCCACCCCTTGCCCATGCCGCCTGCGGCGGCGAATGCCTGCGCGCCCCCCCTGCACACCTTCGTGCGCGACGCGATGGCGCGCCATCCCACGCTGCCGCTGCCCGGCCATGGCGACACGCTGACGCGCTGGCGCCGGCTGGCGGACATCGCGGCGGAAGACGTCTGCGGCATCAAGGTGCTGGAGGCGCATTACGACGCGCTGGCGATCCTCGGCGAACTGGGCGCGCCGGAACGTGCGCTCGATGGCGCGCTGCTGCATGCGGTCTGGGCCGCCGAGCCGCCGGATGCGCGTCTGGAGTTCACGCCGGGCGTGGATGGCATCGGCACCCTGAACGGCATCAAGGCCTGGTGCTCCGGCGCGGACCTCGTCGATGCGGCGCTGGTCACCGCGCATCTCGGCGAAGCGCGGGTGCTGGTGCAGGTGATGCGCGCCGCGCCGGGCATCGAAGCGCTGCCGGGTCGCTGGCAGGCGGTCGGCATGTCGCGCGTCGAGAGCGGGCCCCTGCAGTTCCGCGATGTCGCCGCGGTGCAGATCGGCGCGGCCGGCGATTACCTCGCGCGGCCCGGCTTCTGGCATGGCGGTGGCGGCATCGCCGCGTGCTGGTTCGGCGCCACGACCGCGATCGCCGAGACGCTGCGCCGCCATCCGCGCGCGGCCCGCAACCCGCATGCGATGGCCCACCTCGGCGCGATCGACATGGCGCTGTCGGCGGCTGCGGGCCTGCTGCGCGAGACCGCAGCCGCGATCGATCACGAACCCGATGCGCCCCACGCCACCGCGATCACGCGCGTGCGCAGCGTGGTGGAACGCGCGGCGACCGAGGTCGTCGACCGCGTGGGCCGCGCGCTCGGCCCCGGCCCACTGTGCGAGGACGGCGCGCATGCACTGCGTTGCGCGGATCTGACCACCTTCCTGCGCCAGAGCCATGCCGAACGCGACTGGGCGGAACTCGGCGCCGCGGCGCAGGCGCGGGATGTCGCATGGCAGCTGTGAGCCTGGACCCGGTGCAGGACACGCCGCGGATCGCGGGCGATGGCGTGCCGGAATCCGCATGGCGGCAGTCGGCCTGGCTGGCCGCGCTGCCGGCCTTGCCGGCACGGGACTGGCTCGACGGCATCGCGCGGCTGGTCGTGGTGTCGCCGCATCCCGACGACGAGGCGCTGGGCTGCGGCGGATTGATCGCCACTGCGCGTGCGATCGGCCTGCCGGTGCGCGTGGTCTCGGTGACCGACGGCGAAGCCTGCTATCCCGACGCACCCGCGTGGCCGCCGGCGCATCTGCGCGCCGTGCGCCGGCAGGAACTCGAACGCGCGCTGGCGCTGCTCGGCGTTGATGCCGACGCGATCGACACGCTCGACATCGGCGACGGCCGCGTCGCCGAACGCGAAGACGCCCTCGTCGCTGCGCTCGCGCCCTTGCTGCGCACGGGCGACCGCGTGCTGACGACCTGGCGCGGCGACGGCCATCCCGATCACGAAGCCACGGCGCGCGCGGTCGAACGCGCGGCTGCGCAGCGCGGGGCGGACGTCGCGCAGTTTCCGGTGTGGGCCTGGCACTGGCTCTCCCCTGATGCAGCGGCATCGCCGTTGCCGGGCGCGCAGCGCTTCGTGCTGACGCCAGACGCGTGCCGCGCCAAGGCCGCCGCGCTCGCGTGCTTCGCCTCGCAGCTGCAGGACGACGCGCCCGGCATGCCGGCGCCGATCCTGCCGCTGCATGTGCTCGAGCGTTTCGATCGCGACTTCGAGGTCGTGCTGCCATGAACGCCGCGACGCCCAGCGAATACTTCGACGCGATCTATGCGCAGGACGACCCCTTCGGCTATCGCGAGCGCTGGTACGAGGCGCGCAAGCGCGCCCTGCTGCTTGCGAGCCTCCCGGCGCAGCATTTCGGCCGCGTCTGGGAGATCGGCTGCTCGAACGGCGAACTGACGGCAGAGCTCGCGACGCGCTGCGACAGCCTGATCGCGACCGACCTCAGCGCACGCGCGGTCGCGCTCGCCACCGCGCGCACGCAGGCGCACGGCCATGTCGACGTGCGCCAGGCGCGGCACCCTGACACCTGGCCCGATGGCCTGTTCGATCTCATCGTCTTCAGCGAGGTGGGTTACTACCTCGCTGCCGACACGCTGACGCGCATGGCGCGGCAGCTGAAGTCCAGCCTGCGCGGCGATGGCGTGCTGGTGGCCTGCCACTGGCTGGCGCCGTTCCCCCAGGCGCCGCAGTCCGGTCGCGACGTGCATCGCCTGCTGCGCCGGGAACTCGGCATGCGGCGCGTGTTCGGCTACGGCGATGCCGACGTGCGACTCGATGGGTTCGCTCTGAACGCAGACTCGGTCGCGCAGCGGGCGGGCCTGCGATGATCGGGGTCGTCATTCCCGCACACAACGAAGAGGCCTGCATCGCCGCCTGCCTCGCATCGGTGCAGGCGGCCGCACGCAGCGACGCGCTCGGCGGCGAAGCGGTGGTGATCGTGGTCGCACTGGACCGCTGCAGCGACCGCACCGCCGGGATCGTCGCCGCCTGCGGCGTGCGCAGTGTCGTCGTGCACGACGGCAACGTCGGCCGCGCACGCGCGGCGGGCGCCGCGGTCGTCATCGGCCTGGGCGCGCGCTGGGTCGCCTGCACCGATGCCGATTCGCGGGTGCCGCGCGACTGGCTGGCCTGCCAGCTCGCCTGCGCCGCCGATGCGTTCTGCGGCATCGTCACCGTCGACGACTGGCTGGACTACGACGACACCGTGCGCATGCATTTCGGCACCGCCGAGGAACAACGCGACGGCCATCCACACGTGCATGGCGCGAACATGGGCTTCAGTGCGGCGATGTATCTGCACTGCGGTGGCTTCCCGCCCCTGTCCGCGCACGAGGATGTCGCGATGGTCGATGCGCTGCATCGCGCCGGTGCGCGCATCGCGCGGCGTGCGACCCCGGTCGTGGTGACCAGTGCGCGGCGCGTGGCGCGCGCGCAGGGCGGCTTCGCCGACTACCTGCTCGCGCTCGAAGCGCGCACGCGCCTGCTTGCGGTCCCGCTGCTCGAAACCGCCGTCTCCGATTTCGATCCTGGACCGGACGCCCATGCCGCCTGACGTCATCGGCTGGGCCGCCTCCGCAGTGCTGCTGGCGACGCTGATCCGGCAGATCGCGACGCAGGTCCGCGACGGCAGCGCGCAAGGCGTGTCGCATTGGCTGTTCATCGGGCAGATCACTGCATCGGTGGGCTTCGTGACCTACAGCGCGCTGGTCGGCGACTGGGTCTTCATCGTCACCAATGCCTGCATCCTGGTGACGGCGATCGTCGGCCAGGTCCTGACATCCCGGCGCAGGCGCGCCGCGCCGTAGTGGCTGGCAGGCCGGGTGCCACGCGTGACGCCGGGCCTTTCGATGAACGCCCTGCGCAATCGCGATTCACATGCGCATTCCATGGCAGATGACTCCGCCGGATTCACGCGTGATCGATCCCTTTCATCCGAAGATCGATGCTGATGATCGCGGAGCCACGGATGCCTACCTACACGCTGCAATACGACATGGGACTGCGCTTCTGGGTGCTCACCGACCCGCAGGGCCAGACATTGGCGACGTATCTGAGCCGGGCGACCGCGCTGCGCGACGAGGTGGTGCGGGGCGTGATCGAACGCGGCTGCATCCTGCGGGTGCGCAATGCGGATGGCAGTTACGAGCCAGTCGATCCACCGTCGGCGCCGGCACCCGAAGCGGTCGCAGCTGCGACCGGGCCTGCACTGGCGCCAGGCGCCGCGGCAGCCTGAGCGCGCGGCCCCATCACGCAAACACACAGGGTGCCGCGAGGCACCCTTTCTCTTGTCTCGGGTTTTGAAAAGCCGGGGCGCGCCGCCTGGCGACGCCCCGCTCGACACGCCGGCTCAGGCCAGCATGCGCACCTTCTTCTCGCGATCCCACTGACGCGTCTTCGCCTGGGTGATGAAGCCCTTGGCGTCGGTCGCGTCGAGGACGCCCGCATCCTTGGCGATGCCACCGGCCTTGAGCACCGCCTGCGCGCCGGCATCGGCGGCGATCGCCTTCAGATGTCCGAACGCATCGCGTACCCAGTCGACCGCGGCCGCTTCGCGCGACAGCTGCTTGCCGGCGTCGGCCGACAGCACCAGTGCGATCGCATCGAACACCGGCGACGGCGTGCCGGCGAGCTGGCCATCGGCCGCCAGGCGCTTGCCGTCGGACAGTTGGGCGCCGCCGAGCTTGGGCGCGACGATCTTGACCTGCGCGCCAGCGCCTTCGGCGGCCTTGCGCAGCGCCTTGATCGTGGCGGCATCGGAACCGTCGTGGACCAGGATGCCGACGCAGCGGCCCTGCAGCGTGTCGCGCATGCGGTCGATGATCCGCAGCGCGGGCGAGACCGGCAGATCCTGCGGCTCGACCCGCGCTTCGGGCGCCGGCGGCAGCGCGTCCATGCCGAGGCCGTCGGCGACGCGCTGGGCAAGTTCGGGATCCACATGCTGCAGGTGGCCGACGACGGCTTCGCGCACGTGCGCGGTCTCGACCTTGGACAGTTCGAACACCAGCGCGCTGGCCATGTGCGCCTGCTCGATCGCGCTCTGGCTGCGGAAGAACATCCGTGCCTGGCTGTAGTGGTCGGCGAAGCTGTCGGGGCGCACGCGGCCCTTGACCCCGTCGTCGACGGTGGCGTGATGGCGATAGCCGGCCTCGCGCGAGGCGCGCGGGCTGTCGGGCTGCAGCGAACTGGGCTCGTAGCTCACCCGGCCCTTGGGCACCTGCATCTGCATGTGGCCGTCGCGCTGGTGGTTGGCGAACGGACACTTCGGCGCATTGACCGGGATCTGGTGGAAGTTCGGCCCGCCCAGGCGCGAGAGCTGCGTGTCGAGATACGAGAACAGGCGCCCCTGCAGCAGCGGATCGTTGCTGAAGTCGATGCCGGGCACGATGTTGGCCGGGCAATAGGCCACCTGTTCGGTCTCGGCGAAGAAGTTGTCCGGCCAGCGGTCCAGGGTCATGCGGCCGATGACCTGCAGCGGCACCAGTTCCTCGGGAATCAGCTTGGTCGCATCGAGATGGTCGAAGGGGAACGCGTCGGCCTCTTCCTCGGTGAACAGCTGTACCGCGAGATCCCACGCGGGGAAGTCGCCGGCCTGGATCGCCTCGAACAGATCGCGACGATGGAAGTCGTTGTCCGCGGCCTGCAGTTTCAGCGCCTCGTCCCAGACCGTCGACTGGATGCCCAGCACCGGGCGCCAGTGGAACTTCACGAAGGTGCTGTTGCCGGCCTGGTCGAGCAGCCGGAAGGAATGCACGCCGAAACCTTCGATGGTGCGCAGCGAACGCGGGATCGTGCGGTCGCTCATCGCCCACATGATCATGTGCATCGCTTCAGGCGTGAGCGAGATGAAATCCCAGAACGTGTCGTGGGCGCTGGCCGCCTGCGGGAAACCGCGATCGGGCTCCATCTTCACCGCGTGGATCACGTCCGGGAACTTGATCGCATCCTGGATGAAGAACACCGGGATGTTGTTGCCGACCAGATCCCAGTTGCCTTCCTGCGTGTAGAACTTGACCGAGAAGCCGCGGACGTCGCGCGGCGTGTCGACCGAACCGGCGCCACCGGCGACCGTCGAGAAACGGGTGAACACCGGCGTCTTCGTGCCGACCTCGGTGAGGATGCGCGCGGTGGTGTACTGCGACAGCGACTTGGTCAGCTCGAACGTGCCGTGCACGGCGCTGCCGCGGGCATGCACGATGCGTTCGGGGATGCGCTCGTGATCGAAGTGGGTGATCTTCTCGCGGAGGATGAAATCCTCCAGCAGCGCCGGCCCGCGCGGACCGCCGGCCTTGAGCGAATTCTGGTTGTCGGCGACAGGAATGCCCTGGTTCGTCGTCAGCTGCGGGTGCGTGCCACCGGCCTGCTGTTGCAGTTCGTCGCCTTCGCCGCGCAGATCGGTGGCCTCGCCCGCAGGCACGTTGCCGGACGAGGGCGGATTGCGGGACGAGGTGGGGGCTGGCGTCTTGCTGGCCATGGGCAGGGCTCCGGGGGGTGGACGCGCAGCGTGGGCGCGCGCTCGTGAGCGCACCGTGCAAACCGCGTATTCGGATTCGACGACGGGCGCGCGACGGGCAACGGCGATAATCGTCGCCATGACTGCAGACCCGAACGCATCGAACGACGCCCGCGCCATCGCCGACTGCGTCCGCGTCCGCGGCGCACGCGAACACAATCTCAAGGACGTCGATGTCGATATCCCGCGCGATGCGCTGGTGGTCTTCACCGGTGTGTCGGGCTCGGGCAAGTCCTCGCTGGCCTTCGGCACGCTGTTCGCCGAGGCGCAGCGGCGCTATCTCGATTCGATCTCGCCCTACGCGCGGCGCCTGATCGACCAGGCCGGCGTGCCGCAGGTCGATTCGATCGAGGGCCTGCCGCCGGCGGTCGCGCTGCAGCAGGCGCGCGGCACGCCGACCGCGCGCTCGTCGGTCGGCAGCCTGACCACGATCTCCAATTCCCTGCGCATGCTGTACTCGCGCGCCGGCGACTATCCACGCGGCCAGGCCATCGTCCATGCCGACGGCTTCTCGCCGAACACGCCGGCGGGCGCCTGCCCGACCTGCCATGGCCTCGGCCGCATCTACGACGCGACCGAAGCCTCGATGGTGCCCGACCGCTCGCTGACGATCCGCGAGCGCGCCGTCGCCGCGTGGCCGGGGGCCTGGCACGGCCAGAACCAGCGCGACATCCTGACCACGCGCGGCATCGACGTCGACGTGCCGTGGTCGAAGCTGCCGAAGAAGACCCGCGACTGGATCCTGTTCACCGACGAGCAGCCGGTGGAGCCGGTGTATCCCGGTTTCGATCTGGACGAGGTCAAGGACGCGCTGAAGCGAAAGACCGAACCGGCCTACATGGGCACGTTCACCAGTGCGCGCCGGCATGTGCTGCATACCTTCGCCAACACCCAGAGCCCGCAGCAGAAGAAACGCGCGGCGCAGTACCTGGTCAGCGCCGCGTGCCCGGAATGCGACGGCAGGCGGCTGCGGCGCGAGGCGCTGTCGGTGACCTTCGCCGGCCTCGACATCGCTGCGTTCTCGCAGCGTCCGCTCGACGAGCTGGCCGCATTGCTGGCACCGGCCGCGGCCGGGAAGACGCATGCACGTGCCCATCCTGAACAGGCGCTGGCCGCGCAGCGCATCGCCCAGGACCTGCTGGCGCGGCTCAAGGTGCTGCAGGATCTCGGCCTCGGCTATCTGACGCTCGCACGCGCGACGCCGACGCTGTCGCCCGGCGAACTGCAGCGCCTGCGCCTGGGCACGCAGATCCGCTCGCAGCTGTTCGGCGTGGTCTACGTCATGGACGAACCCTCCGCCGGCCTGCATCCGGCCGATACGCAGGCGCTGCTGCGCGCGCTCGACCAGCTGCGCGCCGCCGGCAACTCGCTGTTCGTCGTCGAGCACGAGATCGAAGTGATCCGTCATGCGGACTGGATCGTCGATGTCGGCCCGGCCGCCGGCACGCACGGCGGGCAGGTGCTCTACAGCGGACCGCTCGCCGGCCTGTCGGAGATCGAGGCGTCTTCGACGCGGCGCTATCTGGACGATGCGGACGCTTCGATCGCGCATACGCCGCGTCCGCCGGATGGCTGGTTGCAACTGCGCGGTATCCGCCGCCACAACGTGCGCGATCTCGATGTCGACATCCCGCTCGGCGTGTTCACCACCGTCACCGGCGTCAGCGGTTCGGGCAAGTCCTCGCTGGTCAGCCAGGCGCTGGTCGAACTGCTGGGCGCGCATCTGGGCCAGGGTGACGGCGACGAAGACACGCCGCTGGATCCGCTGGAACGCGGCGTCGAGGTGCCGCTGGACGGACGCATCGCAGGCGACGCGGAGGCCATCAAACGTCTGGTGCGCGTCGACCAGAAACCGATCGGGCGTACGCCGCGTTCGAATCTCGCGACCTACACCGGCCTGTTCGATCACGTGCGCAAACGCTTCGCCGATACGCCGGCCGCAAAACGCCGTCGCTTTGATGCCGGGCGGTTTTCGTTCAACGTCGCCAAGGGCCGCTGCGCGACCTGCGATGGCGAGGGTTTCGTCAGCGTGGAACTGCTGTTCATGCCCAGCGTCTACGCGCCATGCCCGACCTGCCACGGCAGCCGCTACGACGCGAAGACGCTCGAAGTCACGCTGCGCGGCAGGCACATCGCCGACGTGCTCGCGATGACGGTGGCCGAGGCCGCCGACTTCTTCGCCGACGACGCCGCGATCGTGCGTCCGCTGCAGGTGCTGCTGGAGGTGGGGCTGGGCTACCTGCGGCTCGGCCAGCCGGCGACCGAACTGTCGGGCGGCGAAGCGCAGCGCATCAAGCTCGCCAGCGAACTGCAACGCGCCCAGCGCCGCGGCACGGTCTACGTGCTCGACGAACCGACGACCGGCCTGCACCCGAAGGACGTCGACACCCTGATGCGGCAGTTGCGCGGTCTGGTCGAAGCGGGCAGCACGGTGGTCGTCGTCGAACACGACATGCGCGTTGCTGCCGCCAGCGACTGGCTGATCGACATGGGGCCGGGCGCCGGCGACGCCGGTGGCCAGGTGGTCGCGGCCGGTGTGCCGGCGGATGTGGCGAAGTCGCGCAGAAGCCGCACCGCGCCATTCCTCGCCCAGGCGCTCGGCCGCGCCTGATCCACGCATGCCCGTGGGAGCGCGCTCGCGCGCGAAGGGGCTTCACCGGCAAAGCGCCATCGCGCGCAAGCGCGCCACAGACAGAGCGATCCAGCGCCCTCCCACAGGACGGGTAGAGCGCAGCGAAACCCGACGCATGCGCGCACGACGGATCCGCAGCAGAGGCAGATGCAGGACTCCCTGCCTGTGGGAGCGCGCTCGCGCGCGATGGGCCTCACCGGAAACGCCCCTTCGCGCGCAAGCGCGCTCCCACGGGCAGGGACTCGGCATCGTTCCTGCAGGACGGGTAGAGCGCAGTGAAACCCACCCGCAGCCGCGACAGACGCCGGACTCTGCGCTAGCGTGAGCGCGCCGCATACGCGGTGGGAGGATGACGATGACGGGATGTATGCGGATGCAGCGGTTCGGCCTCGCAGTGCTCTTGATGACCGCGCTTGCGACGGCGCAGGCAGCGCCGCCGGACGAGGCCGGCACGTCGCCCGGGCCGTCCGCGCGCGCGCCGGTGCTCGCGATCCACGGCGGCGCGGGCGTCGCGCGTGGCGATCTCGACGCGGCCGGCCTGGCCGAAGCCCGCGCCGCATTGGAGACCGCACTGCGCGCCGGCCACGCGAAACTGCAGGCGGGCGCGCCGGCACTGGACGCGGTCAAGGCCGCGATCACCGTGCTGGAGGACGCGCCGAGCTTCAACGCCGGCCGCGGCGCGGTGTTCACGCATGACGGCCGCAACGAACTCGACGCCGCAGTGATGGACGGTGCCAGCGGCCGGGCCGGTGCGGTCGCCGGCGTGACGCGCGTGCGCAATCCGGTCCTGCTGGCCGATGCGGTGATGACATCCTCGCCGCACGTGATGATGGTGGGCGAGGGCGCCGAAGCGTTCGCGAAGACGCAGGACATCGCGCTCGTCGATCCGGCGTATTTCCGTACCGAGCGTCGCTGGCAGCAGCTGCAGCGCGCGCTCGAAGCCGAAAAGACGCCGGCGCAGACCGCGATCATCGAGGGCGACGCGCGTCCGTATTTCGGCACCGTCGGCGCGGTCGCGCTCGACGTCGAAGGGCGGCTGGCGGCGGGGACATCGACCGGCGGCATGACCAACAAGCGCTACGGCCGCGTCGGCGACGCGCCGATCATCGGCGCGGGCACCTGGGCCGACGCGCGCTGCGCGGTCTCGGGCACCGGCTGGGGCGAGTACTACATCCGCGCCGCCGCCGCGCACGAGATCTGCGCCCGCGTGCGCCTGCGCGGGGACGACATCCGCGAGGCGGCATCCGACGTCATCGATCGCGAGATTCCCGAAGCCGGCGGCGACGGCGGCGCGATCGCGCTCGACGCCGATGGCCGCGTGGCGTTCCCGTTCAACACGCCCGGCATGTACCGCGGCTGGATCGGCGCCGACGGCGTGCCGCATGTGGCGGTATTCCGCGAACAGGACTTCCCGGTGCCGGACGGCGCCGCGCCGCTGCGGCCGTGAGCCAGACCGCCGTCAACGAGGTGCAATTGTTTCGGCAGTCTGGAAACAGCGCGCGGCCATCGCGCGCCGTGATTCAAAGATCGTGTGCCGTGTGGGAGCGCGCTTGCGCGCGATGGCGTTCCTGGTAAAGCCGCATCGCGCGCGAGCGCGCTTGTGTCTGCCTCGATAGGTAGTCTTAGGTGGAGAGCGATGTGCGGCACGCCGACGGCGCGCAGTGTCCGAGCACGTGTGGGAGCCGGGGCGGCCGCACATCGACCTCGTTCCCAAGCCC
>NZ_JAIWPU010000047.1 GCF_021191705.1 Proluteimonas flavola | reverse complement strand
AGCGCGCTCGCGCGCGATGGGGCTTTACGAGTGAAGCCCATTCGCGCGCAAGCGCGCTCCCACACAGGCGCTATGTGCTCCGCGCGAACTTCGGCCGGTGATACATCACCAGGTACACCCCCACCACCCACGCCGACGCCGCGGCCCAGCCGGCCAGGATGTCGGAGGGGTAATGCACGCCCAGGTACACGCGCGACAGGCCGACCATCGGCACGAACACCGCCATCGCGGCGATCGCCCACCCGCGTGCGCGGGTCGGCCAGGCCAGCAGGACCAGCACCGCGGCCAGCGTCATCGAGCCCATCGCGTGGCCGCTGGGGAAGCTGTAGGTCGCCTCCGGCGCGATCGATTCCCACAGGCTGGGCCGATCGCGCGCGAACAGGCGCTTGGTCGCGAGGTTCAACAGCGCCGAGCCGCCCGTCGCGACCGCGACGAACAGGCCGTCGCGCCAGCGCTTCAGCGCCAGCAGGATCAGCACCAGCGCGATATCCACCGGCACCACGCCCTTGGCGTAGCCGATCTGCGAGAAGAACAGGAACACGCGGGTGAAGCCCTCGCGCGCGGCCTCCTGCGCGAAGCGCAGGATAGGCTCGTCGAACGGGATCGCCTCGGCCTCGTGGACCTCGTCGGCGAGTTCCATGAACCCCCACATCGGCAGCAGCACACCCGCGAACAGCAGCAGGAACTTCCAGCCGTGTCGACGCAGCAGCCCCCCAGTCTCGCGTGAGCCCTCGGAGAAGACGCGCCCGCCGTCAGACGGCATCGACGTTGCGGCCGTAGTTGCGGTGCACGTAGTCGTCGACCAGCGCGACGAACTCGTGCGCGATGTTCTCGCCGCGCAGGGTCATCGCCTTCTCGCCGTCGATGAACACCGGCGCCGAAGGCGCTTCGCCAGTGCCCGGCAGCGAGATGCCGATGTTGGCGTGGCGCGATTCGCCGGGGCCGTTGACCACGCAGCCCATCACCGCGAGCGTCATGTTCTCCGCGCCCGGATGGGTGATCTTCCACTCCGGCATCCTGTCGCGCACATGGTCCTGGACCACGCCGGCCAGTTCCTGGAAGAACTCCGACGTCGTGCGGCCGCAGCCCGGGCACGCGGTGACCATCGGCGTGAACGCGCGCAGGCCCATCGTCTGCAGCAGTTCCTGCGCGACGACGACTTCCTTGGTGCGCGACGCGCCGGGCTCGGGCGTCAGCGAGACGCGGATGGTGTCGCCGATGCCTTCCTGCATCAGGATCGCCAGCGCGGCGCTGGAGGCGACCATGCCCTTGCTACCGATGCCGGCTTCGGTGAGACCCAGATGCAGCGCGAAATCGCAGCGCGTCGCGAGATCCCGGTACACGGCGACCAGTTCCTGCACGCCGCTGACCTTGGCGCTGAGCACGATGCGATCGCGGCAGAGACCGAATTCCACGGCGCGTTCGGCCGAATCGACGGCCGAGCGTATCAGCGCTTCGCGCAGCACGCGGCCGGCATCCCAGGGCGCGGCGCGCTTGGCGTTCTCGTCCATCAGCGCGGCGGCGAGCGACTGATCCAGCGAGCCCCAGTTCGCGCCGATGCGCACCGGCTTGCCGTAGCGCATCGCGAATTCGATCAGCTGGCCGAACTGCAGGTCCTTCTTCTTGCCGAAGCCGACGTTGCCCGGGTTGATCCGGTACTTCGCCAGCGCTTCCGCGCAGGCCGGCTCGCCGGCCAGCAACTGGTGCCCGTTGTAGTGGAAGTCGCCGATGATCGGCACTTCGATGCCCTGCATCGCCAGCCGCTCGACGATGCGCGGCACCGCGGCGGCGGATTCGGGATTGTTGACCGTGATACGCACGAGTTCCGAACCGGCGCGCCACAACTCGCCGATCTGCTTCGCGGTCGAAGCGACATCGGCGGTGTCGGTATTGGTCATCGACTGCACGACGACCGGCGCATCGCCGCCGACGGCGACCCCGCCGACATGGACCTGGCGCGTGCCGCGGCGCGCGGCGGCGCCGAAGGCGGGCAACGCGACGGGATCGGACAGGCAGGCGGACGGCGCGGACGCGCTGACGGAAACGGGCTGGGCGGACATGCGCGCATTTTAGCGGTTCGCGCCGGTCTTTTCGGTGACGCCCGGCCCAACCGCCCACGCGCCCGCCTGCGGGTGCGACGCAAGGCCGCAGGGCAGCCCGCAGCGCCCTGCACTACGATGGCCGGCGATGCAGCCGCAACCGCCCGCCACCGCCCTGCTCCGCACCCTCTACAGCCTGCGCTGGTTCGCGGTGGGCGGGCAGTCGTTGACGATCCTGTGGGCGACGCACGGCTTCGACATGAGCCTGCCGCGCTGGCCGCTGTGGGGCCCGGTGCTGCTGCTGGCCGGGTTCAACATCATCGTGCACCTGCGCCTGGCGCACAGCCGCGACGCCGCGCCGGCCGAGGCCTTCGCCCATGTGCTGGTCGATACCGCGGTGCTGGCCTGGCTGGTGGCCTGGACCGGCGGCATCTCCAATCCCTTCGCTTCACTCTTCCTGCTGCCGATCGCGCTGACCGCGACGGCGCTGCCGCAGGCCTGGGCGATCGCCGCCGCACTGGCCTGCGTGACCGGCTACATGCTGGCGGTGAACTTCGGCCAGCCGCTGCCGCATCTGCACGACCACTTCCACCTGCACCTGGCCGGCATGGCGGTGAACTTCTTCCTGTCGATGGCGCTGGTGTCGTACTTCCTGCTGCGGCTCGCCGCCGCGCGCGACCGACGCGAGCGCGAACTGGCGAGTTTGCGCGAACGCTTCGTGCGCAACGAGGGCATCCTCGCCCTGGCCACGCATGCGGCCTCGGTCGCGCATGAACTCAATACGCCGCTCGGCACGATGACCCTGCTGCTCGACGATCTCGACACCAGCCGCATGGGCAGCGACGGCGCCGAGGACGTGGTCACGCTGCGCCGGCTCGTCGACACCTGCCGCGACCGCGTGCGCTCGCTGGCCGATCCCGCCGATCCTGCGGCGAGCACGCGCGTCGACATCGGCCGCGTGCTCGAACACTGGCAACTGGTGCGCCCGGCGATCGTGCTCACGCGCAGTGGCAACGTGGACGTGCACGAACGCGTGGACCGCACGATCGGGCATCTGCTGCTCGCCCTGCTCAACAACGCCGCCGACGCCAGTGAAGGCAACGGCAGCACACGCGTCGACCTGCGCCTGCAGATCGAGGACGGCATGCTCGACGGCGCGATCCGCGACTACGGCACCGGCTTCGACGCGCAGGCGCCGTTCCTGCCGGTGCTGTTCCGCAGCGGCAAGCCCGATGGACTCGGTGTCGGCCTGGCGCTGTCGCATGCGGCGATCGAGCAGCTGGGCGGCGAACTTGACATGGAGGAAGCCGATGGCGGCGGCGCACGCGTGCGGTTCCGCGTGCCGGTCGATGCCGGCGGCAGCCGCCGCGAGACGGAGACGATGCGATGAAGGGCCTGCTGATCGACGACGACACCCTGTACCTGGAGGCGCTGCGACGCGCATTGACGCGGCGTGGCATCGAGTGCGAGATCGCCGCCGATCCGGTCACCGCACTGGATGTCGCCACGCGCATCGCGCCGGATTTCGCGCTGGTCGATCTCAAGCTCGGCGAGGCCTCCGGGCTGTCGCTGATCGAGCCACTGCGCGCGATCCGCGCCGACATGCGCATCCTGCTGGTCACCGGCTACGCGAGCATCGCGACGGCCGTGGAGGCGATCAAGCGCGGCGCCGACGACTACCTGCCCAAGCCGGTGTCCGCCGACACGCTGCAGCGCATCCTGCTCGACACCGAAACCGCGCCCGGCGCGCCGTTGCCGGAACGCGACGAGGACGGCACGCTCGAAAGTCCGACCATGATTCCGCTGCACCGGCTGGAGTGGGAACACATCCAGCAGGCGCTGGCCGAAACCGGCGGCAACATTTCCGCCACCGCGCGCCTGCTCGGCATGCACCGCCGCTCGCTGCAGCGCAAACTCGCCAAGCGGCCCGGGCCGGAGCGAAGGCCGCCGACCGACGGCTGAATGTCACGCGCAGGATGGGTCGAGCGCAGCGGACCCCATTTGCGATGCACGCGCGATGACCATGTCGTCCTGTGGGAGTGCGCTTGCGCGCGATGGGCATTCAAGGCGCGCCCCGAGTCGCGCGCGAGCGCGCTCCCACAGGTGCGGCGGCACGATGGGTTCCGCTGCGCTCTCCCCATCCTGCGGACGCGTGTGCTGCGATCAGTGGCCGGTGTGATCGGCCGCAGGCGCATCGCCGAGCGGACGCACTTCGAAGGTCACGGCCTGCTCCGGCGCATTGGCGAACCGCAACGTGGCCTCGATCGACTGGCCGGCGCGCACGGGCTCGACCGGATCGATGAACATCAGATGGTTGCCACCGGGCTTCAGCGTCACTTCGGTGCCGGCGGGCAGTTCGACACCGTCGGGGAGTTCGCGCATGCGCATCATGCCGCCCGCGTGGGACATCTCGTGGATCTCGACGCTGGCCGCTGCCGGCGTGTCGACCGAGAGCAGCCGGTCGGCTGCAGCGCTGTGCAGCGTGAGATAGCCACCGGCGACCGCGGCGTTCGGCGGCGTCTCGCGGATCCAGGCCTCGCTGACGACAATGCCGGCGCCAGCGTCCGCGGCACTCGCGGCCGGTGACGGCGCGTCCGGCGTCGCCGGCTGGCAACCGGCGAGCGCCAGGATCAGCGCGGCGCCGATGGGACCGATGGCGAGGGAAAACGGGCGGCGTGCGGACATCGCGGTGCTCCTTGGGTCGACATGTGGGCGCCGGAATCGCGCCCGGTGGCAGGCAGTATCGCAGCGCGCGATATCCGGCCACCGCGCGACGCAAGCGACCGTCATGCTGGCTGTGCGCATGTGGCGATGCCAATGCGACCGTGTGTCGCAGTGGTGCCGGCTGAGCCCTCCCCCGCATTGCGGGGGAGGGCTCAGCCGCCTGGCACCGATGACGCATTCTGGTTTCAGGGCAACCGGTATCCTGTCCCCATGCACGAGACCAGCCCCTCCGACGTCCTCACACCCACCCAGCTCAACACGCTGGCGCGCGGATTGCTGGAGGACACGTTTCCGAACGTCGTCGTCGAAGGCGAGCTCGGCAACGTGTCGCGGCCGGCGTCGGGACATCTGTATTTCACGCTCAAGGATGCGCGCGCGCAGGTGCGCTGCGCCCTGTTCCGCTCGCGCGGCCTTGGGCTGCGTTTCGTACCGCGCGAAGGCCTGCTGGTCCGCGCGCGCGGCCGGGTCACGCTGTACGAGGCGCGCGGCGACTACCAGCTGATCCTCGATTCGCTGGAGGAAGCCGGCGAAGGCGCGCTGCGCCGCGCGTTCGATGTACTCAAGGCGCGGCTGCAGGCCGAAGGCCTGTTCGATGCCGGGCGCAAGCGCACCCTGCCCGCGTTCCCGCGGCGGATCGGCGTCATCACCTCGCCGTCCGGCGCAGCCGTCCGCGACGTGCTGAGCGTGCTCGCGCGTCGCCTGCCGCTGGTCGAGGTCGACGTGTTGCCGGTGCCGGTCCAGGGCACCGATGCACCGCCGAAGATCCGCGCGATGCTCGAACGCGCCGGTGCCAGTGGCCGCTACGACGTGATCCTGCTCGCGCGCGGCGGTGGTTCGCTGGAAGACCTGTGGGCATTCAACGACGAGGCGCTCGCGCGCGCCGTCGCCGCGTCGCCGGTGCCGGTCGTCTCGGCGATCGGCCATGAGACCGACTTCAGCCTGACCGACTTCGCCGCCGACCTGCGCGCGCCCACGCCATCGGTGGCCGCGGAACTGCTGGTCCCCGACCGCAACGAACTTGCGACGCGCGTGCGCCGCCTGCAGCGCCATGTCGACGACGCGCATCTGCGTTCGATGCAGCAGCGCTTCCAGCGTCTCGACCGGGTTGCATTGCGCCTGCAGGCACAGCGCCCGCAGGCGCGTCTGGATGCTTTGCGTCTCCGCCAGGACGAAGCCCTGCGGCGCCTGTCGACGGCGATGCGCCAGCAGCTGCAGCAGCGCGGCGCGCGGCTGCGCCACGCCGAAGTGGTGCTGCGCGCGGGCACGCCGCGGCGACGGCTGCAACAGCTGCGCGAACGCCTGGCCGCGCTGGCACCGCGTCCACGCGCGGCACTCGTCCGCCACCTCGAACGCGATCACCTGCGACTGCGTGGACTGGCCCGTTCGCTGGAAGCGGTGAGCCCGCTGGCGACGATCGCCCGCGGCTACAGCATCCTGCAACGCGATGACGGCGGCATCGTGCGCCGGGTCGACGATGCGGCGCCGGGCGAGACGCTGCAGGCGCGACTCGTGGACGGCAGCCTGCGCGTGCGCGTGGAGTCATCGGAGTTCTGAGCAGCCGGACGTATGCCTGTGTGGGAGCGCGCTCGCGCGCGATATGGCTTTCCCGGTCAGGCCCCCTCGCGCGCAAGCGCGCTCCTACAAGGGTGCGACGCGGCTGGCAGCTTGCGCGTGTCGCGTCGTGGGATTCGTTCGGGGTCGTACGTTGGCCGGGGGGGGCGCGCGCTCGCGCGCGATGGGGCTTTCCCGGTCGAGCCTCATCGCGCGCAAGCGCGCTTCCACATCCGCTCCCACATCCGCTGCGACGGTTGTCTTTGGCAAGTAGGCAGCAGCCGATGGCAGATCGCGTGCGCCGGTTCGACTCGGACGGGACTTGCCCGCCAGCCCGCAAGAGCCGGCCGGGACACACGCATCGTTGCGCCGCATCTCGCCCGCCGCTCACGCCGCCGCTGCCATGCTGGGCGTCCACCTCACGACGGAGTTCCCGCGCGATGACCAAGGCGTCCGACCTGTTCGTCCAGGCGCTCGAAGCCGAGGGCGTGACCCACGTGTTCGGCATTCCCGGCGAGGAGAACCTCGACCTGCTCGAATCCCTGCGCGCGTCCGACATCGCGCTGGTCCTCACCCGTCACGAACAGGCCGCCGGCTTCATGGCCGCGACCTGCGGGCGACTGACCGGCAAGGCCGGCGTGTGCCTGTCGACCCTTGGCCCGGGCGCGACCAACCTCGTCACGCCCGCCGCCTACGCGCAGCTCGGGGCGATGCCGATGCTGATG
The DNA here is from genome assembly GCF_021191705.1 of Proluteimonas flavola. Lineage (GTDB taxonomy): Bacteria > Pseudomonadota > Gammaproteobacteria > Xanthomonadales > Xanthomonadaceae > Luteimonas > Luteimonas flavola. Next base: position 45,285 of record NZ_JAIWPU010000047.1, on the reverse strand, counting down.
ATCACCGGGCAGAAACCGATCCGCTCCAGCAAGCAGGGCCATTTCCAGATCGTCGACGTCGTCGACATGATGCGGTCGCTGACCAAGTCGACGCACCAGTTGGTGTCCGCCGACGCGATCCCGGCGCGCGTGCGTGATGCGTTCCAGCGCGCGGAGGAGGAACGTCCCGGCGCGACCCATCTCGAGCTGCCGCAGGACATCGCCGGCGACGACACCGACGCGCGCCTGCTGCCCGCACCCTACACGCGCCGGCCGCTGGCCGAGCACAAGGCGATCTCGCATGCCGCCGAGGCGATCCGCAATGCGAAGCATCCGCTGCTGATGATCGGCGCCGGCGCCAACCGCAAGACCACGGCGAAGATGCTGCGCGCCTTCGTCGACCGGCTCGGCGTTCCGTTCTTCAGCACCCAGATGGGCAAGGGTGTGCTCGACGAAACGCATCCGCTGTGGCTCGGCACCGCCGCCCTGTCGGACAAGGATTTCGTGCACCGCGCGATCGACGCGGCCGACTGCATCGTCAACATCGGCCACGACGTCATCGAGAAGCCGCCGTTCTTCATGCACCGCGGCCGGCGCACGGTGATCCACGTGAACTACGAAAGCGCGGTCGTCGACCAGGTGTATTTCCCGCAGATCGAGGTCGTCGGCGACATCGCCAACACGGTCTGGCAACTGGCCGAAGCGCTGGATGCGCCGCAACCGCACTGGGACTTCGCATTCTTCGACCGCGTACGCACCGCGCTGTGCGAGAACATCGCCGAACTCGCGGGCGACGACCGCTTTCCCGTGCACGGCCCGCATCTCGTCAAGACCCTGCGCGACGCGCTCGACCCGCGCGACATCGTCTGTCTCGACAACGGCCTCTACAAGCTGTGGTTCGCACGCAACGACCGCTGCCGTGAACCCAACACGCTGCTGCTCGACAACGCGCTGGCGACGATGGGCGCGGGCCTGCCGTCGGCGATCGCCGCCAAGCTGGTGCACGAGGACCGGAAGATCGTCGCGGTCTGCGGCGACGGCGGTTTCATGATGAATTCGCAGGAACTCGAAACCGCGGTGCGGCTGAAGCTCGATCTCGTGGTCATCGTGCTGCGCGACGATGCCTACGGCATGATCAAGTGGAAGCAGCAGCACGAGGATTACCCGGTCTACGGCATGGATTACGGCAATCCGGATTTCGTGCGTTACGCCGAAAGCTACGGCGCGCGAGGCCATCGCCCGGACAGCGCCGCCGCGTTCGCGGACATCCTGCGTACCGCACTGGACACGCCCGGCGTCGACCTGATCGATCTCGCCATCGACTACGGCGACGACGACGCCCTGCTCAACACCGAAATTCCCCTGCGCAGCGCGGCGATCGACTGATCCGCGCCGCGCCTTTCCTTTTCGTCCGATTCCGGAGCGCCCCATGGCCAAGCAGAAGACCGCCCGCAAGACCGTCGGGCTCGCCCGCAGCTATCCCTACTACCTCGCCAACGCCGCCGTCGCCGCGAACACCGACCTCGAGGTGCGCGACAAGTACAGCGGCCAGGTCGCCACGCGCGTGGCAATGGGCGACGCCGCCGCGATCCGCAAGGCCATCGTCGCCGCGCACAAGGCGCGCGGGCCGATGGCCGATTTCCCGCCGGACAAGCGCCGCGACGTGCTCGAACATTGCGTGCGCCGCTTCGAGGAACGCTTCGACGAACTCGCGCTCGCGCTGTGCATCGAGGCCGGCAAGCCGATCAGGGATGCGCGCGGCGAAGTCGCGCGCCTGATCGACACCTTCCGCATCGCCGCCGGCGAAGCCACGCGCAGCGAAGGCGAGGTCATCGAGCTGCAGATTTCCGAGCGCACGCGTGGCTACCGCGGCATGGTCAAACGCGTGCCGATCGGCGTGTGCAGTTTCATCACGCCATTCAACTTCCCGTTGAACCTGGTGGCCCACAAGGTGGCACCGGCGATCGCGGCGGGCTGTCCGTTCGTACTCAAGCCGGCGGCGAAGACACCGGTCGGCGCGCTGATCATCGGCGAGATCCTCGCCGAGACCGACCTGCCCAGGGGCGCGTTTTCGGTGATCCCGTGCAGCAACGAGGACGCGGCGGCACTGACCGAGGACGAGCGCATCGCGCTGCTGAGCTTCACGGGCGGCCTGATCGGCTGGGACCTCAAGGCGCGCGCCGGCAAGAAGAAGGTCGTGCTGGAACTCGGCGGCAACGCGGCCTGCATCGTCGACGAGGATCCCGGCCTGCCGCTGGACAAGGTGGTCGAGCGCCTGGTATTCGGCGCGTATTACCAGTCCGGCCAGAGCTGCATCGGCGTGCAGCGCATCTATGCGCATCGCACGGTGCACGAAGCATTGCGTCGCAAGCTGAAGAAGGCGATCGGTGCGCTGCGCAGCGGCGATCCTCGCGACGAGAACACCTTCGTTGGTCCGGTCATCGACAGCGACGCGGCCGACCGCATCGAGTCCTGGATCGACGCCGCGCGCAAGGCCGGCGCCAAGGTCATCGCCGGCGGCAAGCGCGAGGGCAACCTCATTCCCGCGACGCTGCTGGAGAAGGTGCCGCGCGATGCGGACCTCGAGCGCAAGGAAGTCTTCGGCCCGGTCGCGATCCTGGAACCGGTCGACAGCTTCGACGCGGCGATCGACCGGGTGAACGACAGCGACTTCGGCCTGCAGGCCGGCGTGTTCACCGGCAACCTCGCCCACGCGATGCGCGCCTGGGACCGGATCGAAGCCGGCGGCGTGGTCGTCGGCGACGTGCCGAGCTTCCGCGTCGACAACATGCCCTACGGCGGCATCAAGGATTCGGGCTGCGGCCGCGAAGGCGTGAAGTACGCGATCCGCGATATGACCGAGGAACGCCTGCTGGTGATCCGCGATCCGGCGTGAGGCGGCGATGCGTCGCGCGATCAGGCGATCGCGCGACGTGGCGGCATGTCCGTCGCCGGCACTGGCTCCCGGACGATCTCGCGCAGCAGTTCGATCGTTTCCACCACCGCATCGGTGTCATCGATGCCCGGCGCATAGACGCGCACCTGCCGGCGACCGCGGCGCTTGGCGGCGTACATCGCCTGGTCGGCATGGCTGAGCAGCGTCGCCAGAGCGTAACCACCGTGCCGGGTTTCCGCGACGCCGAAACTCGCGGCGAGGCGGAAGCCATAACCTGCCGTGCGGGTATCGATCGTAGCGAAACGCGCCTGCGCATCGCCCGCCAGGCGGACGGCCGCGGTCGCATCGAGACCCGGCAGGATGATCGCGAATTCCTCACCGCCGAGCCGTCCGAACGCGTCCATGTCGCGACACATCGGACTGACAACATCCGCCACGCGCCGCAGGGCCCAATCGCCTGCGGCATGGCCATGACGATCGTTGACCTGCTTGAAATGATCCAAATCGAACATCAGGAGAGCCGCAGAACGTCCTTCCCGCTCGCACTGCGCAAGCACCGCGACCGCACGCTCGGCAAAGTGCTGCCGGTTGAAGATGCCGGTCAGCGCATCGGTTTCGGTCATACGCTTGAGCTTGAGCTGCATGCGCTTGGTCCTGAAAGCCCAGTAGCCGACTGAAGCAACGATCCCGACCAGCACCAGCGCCAACAGCAGCCAGCTTTGTGCACGCTGCTCCGAGACCCGCTGCTGGAGCTCCAGGAGCTGGTTCTTCTGATGCAGCAGTTCGATCTGCTGCGCTTGCTGCAGCGACTGGTGGCGGACGACCTGATACGCCATCTCACGCGATTTCACGTCGTTGAAGTAGGCCCGCTCCGCATCCGAGTATTGGCGATACGCCATCAGGGTCGCGGCCGCGTCATTTTCCGCCGCCTCGATCTCGTACAGCACTCGATACGCCACCACGATCGGAAGCAGGCTCGTATGTGGCGCAAGCAGGGCCACCGCCTGTCGCGCATGACGGCCGGCACCTCCACGGTCGCCCAGTGCCATCCGGTACTGGGCGATTGCGGCATGGAACTGGCCGATCAGGATCGGATAACCGGCGCGCTCCACCGACGCCAAGCCCTGCTCGAGCAGGTGTAGTGCGTCCCGGGTGCGACCCTGACCGTGGTGCCATCGCGCCACGTACTCGCGTGAGAACCCGGCCAGGATCGGCTCACCTGCCGCCTCGCAGTTCCGGACGATGTCTTCGGCCTCCTGCTGGGAAATCGTCATGCCGAGTCCGAGACGCGACTCCAGCACGAGATTGCCGTTGAGGCACAGGCTCCGGCTGCTCGGCGACTCGGACAGCACACGCTCGGCGTAGCGCAGACCGATGCGAAATTCGCCGACCAGGTTGTATGCGATGCCCGCGGATTGCAGAACGGTATGCCGGATGTCGCGGTCGGCCACGCTCGATTCGAGCGGAAGCACGAACTCCAGCGTCTGCAACGCGTCGTGGAATTCCCGGGTGATCGCGTAGGTGTTCGCCAGCAGACCACCTGCTTCGAAGCGCAGTGGATCCGGCATCCCCGGGGCCGAAAGCTCTTTCAGCAACGTGATGCCACCTGCGGTATCCCCGGTGATCACCATCCGGTGCGCCTGCAACACACGCAGCCGCTCACGCATCAACGGCGAAGCTTCGGGCGCACGCGCCTCCAGGCGGATCAGTGCTTCAGAGAACGCCCTGGTGTCCGCGGTCCGCAACTGCCGGACCTCTTCGAATGCCTGCTCGAACGGCACAGCAGCGCCCGCCGGTCGGACGATGACCGCCACCACCAGAACCAACAGGTAGACGACAGCGCGCATGATCCCTTGCACCGCGGGGCCCTCAGGCCGGCGTCGGCGGCTCCTCCTCGGCAGGCGGTGAATCGTCATCCGGCTCGTCGGTATCGGGCGCCTCGTCGGGCAATTCCGTTTCCCCCTCATCGGGCAGCGACACCATGCAGAGCATGACCGGGCGGGCGTCGAGTGTCCTCGCTAGTGCGTCCCGGTCGCGGGACAGCAATGCGTCACGCGCTCCAGGCGCAAGCATGTCGAAACCGGCCCAGTCCTGCAGCATCAGTCCCCCACCACCAGCACGCCGACGCCCCGCCGACTCCAGAAATTCGATCGCATCCAAAACCGGTCCCCTTCCGATCAAAGCATTCAGATCGCCCCGATGCACTCCCGCGAGGCCCCCGGACCTGCGAGCCGACGCAGCATGTCGGCATCCCGCTGCAGCGCTGCGATCGGGGGTACCGCCAGCGTGGTGTGCTGGGACAGCATCGCCTCGACCAACCCGGACAGCGGCAAGCGCTCGATCCTGGGCTGCAGATGGGGAAGCGTAGCAGCTTCGTAGAGCGTCACAACATGCGAAAGCGGGTAATCGATCGCCAGCTTTTCCACCAGCAGCGACCGCTCATGCACCGTATTGGTGAAACGGCCTGTGTCGCGCACACCGGCCACACCGACCTGCCAGAGCACCAGCCACGCCGATGGGTCCAGCTGGCGCAGGTAGAACATGAACTGGCTTGCCTCGTAATGCTGGCACCCCACTTCGCCCGGATCGACGCCCAGATCCGCGTACAGGCAGTCGGCAGCCGAGATCCCGGGCTCCATCACCGCTTCGAATCCCTCCCGGCGCGCGCTTTCGATCGCCCGATGCGCCACTGTGGCGAAAACGCCCGGATGACCATAGAACACACAGCAGACATCCAGACCCGACCGCACGGCATCGAGCACCGTGGCTACCATGTCCGCGTAGGTTTCGTGGCGCGAACGGCCTTCGCGGTAATGCGGCTGCAGGCTGCGGACATCGGCATGCATCCGCTGCACCCAGCGCTCGACCACGGCATCGGACACGGCGACGAACACGACATCCGCCGACGTCACATGGTCCCGCGCGCGCGGCGCGAAATGCGCGCCCATCATCATACCCACGCCGACACATGCCAGCCGCCCCGTACCCAGCACTGTCTCTCCCCCCGATATGATGCGCCGCCAATCTAGTCCCGGGTCGACCGCCGGGCAAGCGCCTGCCACTCGACAGCATCGAGGCACCACTGACACAAGCCGTCAGTCGTGTCTGCCGGGCGGAATCCGAGTCGACCTGCAAGTGTTTCCATTGCAAGGTTGAATCTGCGATGGCGGAGCCAGACGGAGGAGACAAGGCCCGTCCGGAACACCTCGGACAGTAGCGCGGCGCAGGCCTCCCGCGCAACGCCGGTTCTCTGCGCGGTCGGGACCAGCATGATCCCGAGCTCCGCCGAGCCTGTGCTCGGCCATGTCGACATCGACATCAGCCCGACATCGGCATCGGCTGGGGTGCCCAGTCTCCAGCACAGCCTGCGTGCCGGCACACGATCCATTTCCGCAAGGACGGCGACGAACGCAGCCGATACAGCCGTCGGCGTCAGCGGACGGCCAACATGACGCATGGTGATCGGCGCAGTGAACAAACTGGCGAATAGATGGAAATCGATGTCGCGCAACGGGCTTGCACACAGGCGCAGCGTGTCGAAGTGCAGCGTCCGCAGGGACGTCGGTAATGCGTACTCGACACCCGACGATGCACCGGCGTAATCAGCCTGCGGCCCGCTCGCGACCGCGATCCCAGCGCGATCCGTCACTTGCAGCGGATGCGCTGCGTCGGCCACAGGAGCGGGGCCCTCAGCGACAGGCAACGCGTGCATTCGCCGTGCCTCAGCCGCCCCGCGCCGTCAACACGTGCTCGACATCGGCCAGCGACAGGCCGCGCGCGCGCAGCAGGACGATCAGGTGGTACAGCAGGTCTGCGCTTTCGCCGAGCAGTTCGTCGTCTCCCTGCACCACACCGGCGAGCGCGGCTTCGACGCCTTCTTCGCCGACCTTCTGCGCGATGCGGCGCACGCCGCCGTCGAACAGGCGCGTGGTGTAGCTGCCCTCCGGGCGCTCACGCTCGCGGGTGCCGATCAGCGCGTCGAGTTCGGCAAGTACGCCGGCAGGTGCGGTCGGGAAGCAGCTCGGTCGCTGCAGATGGCAGGTCGGGCCGCGCGGCGTGGCCAGCACCAGCAGCGTGTCGGCGTCGCAGTCGGCTTCCATCGAGACCAGTTCGAGCGTGTGGCCCGACTGCTCCCCCTTGGTCCACAGGCGGTGCTTGCTGCGGCTGAAGAACGTGACCGCACCGCGGCGCAGGGTTTCGGCGAAAGCGTCGCGGTTCATGTAGCCGAGCATCAGCACGCGCAGCGTGGCGGCATCCTGGACGACGGCGGGCAGCAGGCCGTCGCCCTTGTCCCAGTCCAGCGTGTCGATGTCCGGCACGGATGGGGTGGCGGTCGATGTCATGTGCGGCGGACCTCGATGTGCTGCGCGGCAAGCGCGCGCTTGAGTTCTGGAATCGCGATGCGGCCGCTGTGGAATACGCTGGCCGCGAGCGCGCCGTCGACGTCCGCCTGCAGGAACGCATCGGCGAAATGGGCGATCTCGCCGGCGCCGCCCGAAGCGATCAGCGGCACCGTGCATATCCCGCGCGCGGCCGCCAGCTGCTCAAGATCGTAGCCGGTCCGCACACCGTCCTTGTCCATGCAGTTGAGGACGATCTCGCCCGCGCCCAGGCGCACGGCCTCGGCGATCCAGTCGAGCGTGCGGATCGGCAGTTCGCGGGTGCGGTCGGGATCGCCGGTGTGGCTGCGCACGCGCCACTCGCCATCGGTCTCGCGGATCGAGTCGATGCCGACGACCACGCACTGCACGCCGAAGGCCTCGGCGAGTTCGGAAATCAGCGCGGGACGTTCCAGCGCCGGCGTGTTGATCGAGATCTTGTCGGCGCCGGCATGCAGCACCGCGCGCGCGGTGTCGACGTCGCGGATGCCGCCGGCGACGCAGAACGGAATGTCGATCAGCCGCGACACGCGTTCCACCCAGCCGCGGTCGACCGACCTGCCCTGCGGGCTGGCCGAGATGTCGTAGAACACCAGTTCGTCGGCGCCTTCGTCGCGGTAGCGCAGTGCGAGATGGACGATGTCGCCCATGTCGACGTGGTCGCGAAAACGCACGCCTTTGACCACGCGGCCCTCGCGCACGTCGAGGCAGGGAATGATGCGGCGGCTCAGCATGCCAGCGCCTCGGCGACGCCCAGACGGCCTTCAAGCAGCGCACGGCCGAGCACGATGCCGCCGCAGCCCTGGGCCTTGGCCGCACGCACGTCGGCGAGCTCGCGCACGCCGCCGGAGGCCTGCACGTCGAGCGTGGGCACCAGCGCCTTGAGGTGTGCATAGAGATCCAGATTGGGACCCGACAGCATGCCGTCGCGGGCGATGTCGGTACTCAGCAGATGGCGCAGGCCGCCCTGCGCATAGCGCACCGCGAGCACGTCGAGCGTGGCATCGGCGGTTTCGGTCCAGCCGTGCACCGGGAGATGCCAGACGCCATCGCGGCCCTGACGGGTGTCGAGCGCGACGGTGATGCGCTCGGCGCCAAAGGTGTCGATCCACTGCAGCACCTGCGCTGGCTCGCGTACCGCGAGCGAGCCGACCACGACACGTTCGGCGCCTGCATCGAGGATGCGGCGCACGTCGTCCTCGGTGCGCACGCCACCGCCGGTCTGCACGCGCAGGCCGGTATCGGCGCGGATCCGCGCCAGCAGCGGCGCCAGCGTGTAGCCACCCTCGCGCGCGGCATCGAGATCGACCAGATGCAGCCACTCGGCACCCGCGTCGGCATAGGCCTCGATCTGCACCAGCGGATCGTCGCCATAGCGTGTTTCCTGCGCGTAATCGCCTTGCGCCAGGCGCACGACGCGGCCGTGTCGGATGTCGATCGCGGGATAGACAGTGAATGCCATGACTCAGGCCTCGAACGCAGGGGACAGGAAATTGCGCAGCACGCGCGCGCCGACGGCAGCCGATCGCTCGGGATGGAACTGGGTGCCGGCGATATGGCCGCGGCGCACCGCGGCGGCGAACGCCTGGCCGTGATCGCCGGCCAGCACGCAGTCCTCGGTGACCGGCGCGGCGAAGCTGTGGACGAAGTAGGCCTGCGCGCCGTCGACGCCTTCGACCAGCGCATCGGGCCGCGTTGCGCGCAGCGTGCTCCAGCCCATGTGCGGTACGCGCAGGCCGGGGCCGCCGCGCAGGCGCGACACGCGGCCCGGCAGCAGACCGAGACCGTTGACTTCACCCTCTTCCGAGGAGTCGAACAGCAGCTGCATGCCGACGCAGATGCCGAGCAGCGGCCGCTCGAGCGTGCGCAGCACGTCGACCAGATCGAGCTGCTGCAGCCGCGCCATGACCTGCGCGGCGGTGCCGACGCCGGGCAGGATCACCCGGTCCGCGGCGCGGATGCTGGCGGCGTCGGTGACCAGGGCCGCGTCGATGTCGAGCCGCTCGAATGCGTAGCGCACCGAACCGGTGTTGGCGCCGCCGGCGTCGACGATTACGACGCGCATGATTCACCCCGCTCGTCATCCCAGCGCAGGCTGGGATCCATCTTCGCGGTAAAACCGAGAATCAAAATGGGCCCCAGCTTCCGCTGGGGCGACGGCCGGCAATCGGAGAGAGATTGCCCGTTCGCGCATTGCGGAGGAGCCATCACAACATCCCCTTCGTACTCGGCAACGCATCCCCACTGCGGCGCACGGCTTGACCGAGCGCGCGGGCAAAGGCCTTGAAGCAGGCCTCGACCTTGTGGTGGTCGTTGTCGCCTTCGACCTTGAGGTTGAGGTTCAGCGCCGCCGAATCGCAGACCGAGCGGAAAAAATGCTCGACCAGTTCGGTCGGCATGTCGCCGACGCGTTCGCGCACGAAGCTGCCATGGAACACGAGGTAGGGCCGGCCGCCGAAGTCGAGCGCGGCGCTCGCCAGTGTCTCGTCCATCGGCAACGTGAAGCCGTAGCGCGCGATGCCGCGCTTGTCGCCGAGCGCTTCGCGCAGCGCCTGGCCCAGGGCGATGCCGGTGTCCTCGATGGTGTGGTGTTCGTCGATCTGCAGATCGCCTTCGGCCTGCACGGCCAGCGAAATGCCGGCGTGCTTGCCGATCTGGTCGAGCATGTGGTCGAAGAACGGCAGGCCGGTCGACACGCGCGCATCGGCAGCGGCATCGAGATCGAGTTCGACGCGGATGCGGGTTTCCTTCGTGTTGCGGACCACGGTCGCGCGGCGCGGCGCATCGCACAACTCGTGCGCGATGCCGGCCCAGTCCCACTCGCCACCGAACTGCGCGGTGCGCAGCTTGAAGCCGCGGATGCCCAGGTTCTGCGCGAACTGGATGTCGGTATCGCGATCGCCGACCATCGCCGATCCGTCGAGATCGATGCCGCGATCGCGCAGGTAGTGCATCACCAGGCCGAGTGCCGGCTTCCGGGTCGGCGCGTTGTCGGCCGGCCAGCTGCGATCGACCAGCACTTCGCGGAACACGATGCCCTGGCTTTCGAAGATGCCGAGCATCAGATCGTTCGGGCCGTCGAACGTGGCTTGCGGATAGCCCTCGGTGCCGAGGCCATCCTGGTTGGTGACGATGACGAATTCGAAGCCGGCATCGCGCAGGCGCAGCATCGCCGGAATCACGCCGGGCACGAAGCGCAGCTTCTCGAACGCGTCGATCTGGAAATCCGCGGGCTCCTCGATCAGGGTGCCGTCGCGGTCGACGAACAGGATCTTCTTGCCGCGCGCACTCATGCCGCGATCTCCAAAGCTTGCAGGGCGGACAGCACGCGCGCGTTCTGTGCGGGCGTGCCGAGACTGATGCGCAATGCGTCGCGCAGTTGCGGCGCGGCGCGCTGGTCGCGCACGACGATGCCGGCCGTCAGCAGCGCGGCGAACGCGCGATCGGCATCGACGAAGCGCGCCAGCAGGTAATTGCCGGCCGACGGGTACACCTGGCGCACGCCTGGCGTGGTGGCCAGCGCTGCAGCCAGCAAGTCGCGCTCGGCGATGGTCTCGGCGACGCGCGCCTGCGTGACCTCCAGCGCAGCAGGCGACAGGCCGGCCAGCGCAAGATCCGCGCACGGCGTCGGCACCGGATACGGCGCCTGGCAGCGCCGCAGCACTGCGATCAGATCGGGATGGCCGATCGCCACACCGATGCGTGCGGCCGCGAGTGCATGCGCCTTCGACAGCGTGCGCAGGACGACGAGGTTGTCGTGCACAGCGAGCAGCGTCGTGGCCGAACCCGCGCCGGCGAACTCGATATAGGCCTCGTCGACGACGACGATCGCCCTGCCCGCCAGCGCGCCGGCAAGGCCGGCGATGTCCGACAGCGGCACCAGGCCACCGGTCGGATTCGACGGCGAACACAGGAAGACAAGCCTGGCCGAGCGTGCGAGCGCCGCAGCGCGGACTGCTTCGACATCGACCGCGAATCCATCGGCACCATCGACCAGCGGCACTTCGATGAAGTCGGCACCCTGCAGTCGCGCGCTGACCGCATACATGCCGAACACCGGCGGCGTCGCCAGCACCGCATCGCGGCCGGGCACGCACAGCGCGCGCACCAGCAGATCGATCGCCTCGTCGCTGCCGCGGCCGATCAGCAACTGCCCGGCATCGACGCCATACAGTTCGGCCAACCGCGCCTGCAGTTCGGGCGGCTGCGGCGACGGATACCGCCGGCAGCGGCCATCGGCGTCGCCCGGATTCGCCAACGGCGCCTCGTTGGCGTTGAGCCAGACATCGCCTTCGAGCCGCTGCGTGCGCGCGGAGGCATAGCCGGCGAAATCGCGCAGATCCTCGCGGACAAGATCGAGGATCGCGCTCATGCCGCCGCCTTCGCGATACGCAAGGCCACCGCGTTCGCATGCGCGTCCAGGCCTTCGGCACGCGCCATCGTCACCGCGTCCGAGCCGATCGCACGGATGCCGGCGGCATTCGCAGACTGCACGCTGACCGTGTTCTGGAAGCTCGACACGCTGACGCCGCTCCAGGCGCGCGCCGCGCCGCCGGTGGGCAGCACGTGGTTGGTGCCGCTGCAGTAATCGCCGAGCGCCTCGGGTGTCCAGTCGCCGAGGAACACCGAGCCGGCGACCTCGACCCTGTCGAGCCAGTTGCGCGGCGCGCGCAGCGCCAGGATCAGATGTTCGGGCGCGTAGCGGTTGCTGATCCCGAATGCGGTGTCGAGCGTCTCCACCCGCAGCAGACGCGAACGCGCCATCGCCTGGCGTGCGATCGCCGCGCGCGGCAAGGCCGACAGCTGCGTCGACAGTTCGGCGCGCACTTTCTCCAGCAGCGCGTCGTCGTCGGACAGCAGCAGCACCTGCGAATCCGGACCGTGCTCGGCCTGCGACAACAGATCGGCGGCGACGAACGCGGCGTCCGCGCCGGCATCGGCGATCACCAGCACTTCCGACGGGCCCGCCGGCATGTCGATCGCGACTACGCCCGACTGCGCGACCTGCTGCTTGGCCTCGGTGACGAAGCTGTTGCCCGGCCCGAACAGCTTGTCGCAGGCCGGCACGCGCAGCGTTCCGAAGGCCATCGCGGCGATCGCCTGCGCGCCACCGAGCTTGAACACGCGGTGCACGCCGGTGAGTTTCGCGGCCACCAGCACCGCCGGATCGGCGCTGCCATCGGGACGCGGCGGCGTGCACAGCACCACCTCTCGGCACCCCGCCAGGCGCGAGGGCACGCCGAGCATCAGCGCAGTGGACGGCAGTGGCGCGGTGCCGGCGGGGACGTACAGGCCGACGCGCGGAATCGGGCGCACGATGCGCGCGCAATTGACGCCGTCGGCGGTGTCGACGTTGTAGCCCGAGGTCATGCCGGCCGCGTGGAAGCGTTCGATGCGCGCGGCGGCATTGATCATGGCCTGACGCAACTCGGCGGGCACCGCGGCGTCCGCTGCAGCGAACTCCTCGGCGCCGACTTCGAAATCGTCCAGCACCACACGGTCGAAGCGTTCGGTCAGTTCGCGCAAAGCGTCATCGCCGCGCATGCGCACGTCGTCGAGCACATCGGCGACCGCGCTGCGCGTCTGCGCGGCCACGGCCTGCGTGGGCCGGCGCAACAGCTCGGTGCGCGCCTCGGCATCGGCGGCGTCCCAGTCGATGATCGTCGGAATCGCAGTGTCGATGGACGGGGTTCGGATCGCGCTCATGCCAGCATCCGCTCCACCGGCAGCACCATCAGGCCGGCCGCGCCGGCCTGCTTCAGCGCCTCGAGGCGCGGCCAGGTCATCTCGCCGTGGCAGAGCACCTGCAACGCAACCTTGTCGCTGCCGTCGACCTGCAGCAGCGTCGGCGCTTCGGCATCCGGCAGCAGCTTGAGCAGCGCGTCCACGCCGTCGCGGCGCGACTGGAACATCACCAGCCGGCTGTCGCGCAGACGCAGCACGCCGTCGAGACGGCGCAGCAGCAGCGAGGCGAGTTCGCCGCGCACATCGGCGAACGGCGTGACCGGGCCGGCCAGCACCGCCTCGCTGGTCATCAGCGTGACCGCGGGCTTGAGCTGGTTCGCGGTCAGCGTGGCGCCGCTGGACACCAGATCGCAGATCACGTCGGCCTGGCCGAGCCGCGGTGCGATCTCGACCGAGCCAGACAGGTTGACGATCGTCGCCTGCACGCCCTGCACATCCAGCCACTGCTGCAGAAGCCCGGGATAGCTGGTCGCGATGCGGCTGCCCTGCAACTGCGCCGGACCGCTCCACTCGGTCGCTTCGGGAATCGCGATGTCGAGCCGGCAACCGCCGAAGCCCAAGGCCCGCACCGCCTTCGAGACCTGCGGCAGGCCGCGCAGCGCGCGATCCGCGCCGACCTCGTCGAGCACGTTGCGGCCGACGATGCCGTAGTCGCAGACGCCATCGGCGAGCAGGCCCGGGATGTCGTCGTCGCGCACCAGCAGCAGATCGACCGGCAGCGTTTCGCCGTAGCAGAACAGCTTGTCGCGGCTTTCGCGCCAGGACAGGCCGCAGGACGCCAGCAGCGCGCGCGCCGGCTCGCTCAGGCGACCGGACTTCTGGATGGCGATGCGCAGGCGATCGCGCGTGGCGCCGCCGTTCACAGGACTCATGGGGATGACCTCAGTGGGATTCGTTGGTGCGCGCCACGCGGCGCGCCGCGATCGCATAGCCGCCGGCGCCACGATCGAGCGTGCGCGCGACCCGGCCGACCGTCGTCACGCTGACGCCGGTGCGATCGTGGATTTCGCGATACGGCACGCCCTGCTGCAGCAGCGGCACCACGCGCCAGCGATCGACCAGCGCTTCCAGCTCGGCCGGCGTGCACAGATCGTCGAGAAACCGCGCGACCTCGTCGGCCGTCTTCAGCCCCGCGAACGCACGCGCCAGCGCCGTCAGCGAGGCGCTGGCTTCATGGTCCGGCAGGGGTTCGGGGCGTTGCTTCACGGGCGCAGAGAGACGTATCAATGTAATAGCGTGATAGCACATTACTCCGATCCGGATCGAAGTCAACCGAACGGTAGGTGACATACGCCTTTGGTTGCGACGCCAGCCGAGCGATTTGCCAGCCATCCCGCTTCACCCCCTCCCGGTTCGTTCGGCTGCACTGCAGCGTTCCACCGTCGCTGCCTGGGGATCAGCAAAGATCCGGCGTCGACCTTCTGGACACAGGTGATCCATGCGCGAACGCCTGCAGGCGCTGCTCGATGCGGGACGCGACGATGCGCTGCTGCGCTTCGGCCTGGGCAACGCCTGCCTGCAGGCGGGCGACGTGGACGCGGCGGCGATGCATCTGTCGGCGGCGACGCGGCACGATCCGGATTATTCGGCGGCGTGGAAGCTGCTCGGCAAGGCGCTGCTGGCGCTGGGGCGCGAAGGCGATGCAGAAGCGGCGTGGCGCGCCGGGCTCGATGCGGCGGCGCGGCGCGGCGACGTGCAGTCGTCGAAGGAGATGACCGTGTTCCTGCGAAGGATCGAACGTGGGCGGCAGGCGGGTCCGTAGACGGAGCTTACGTCGCCCGGAACCGGCGGCGATGGGTTTCGCTGCGCTCTACCCATCCTGCGGTCGGGCGGGAATGACCTGTGGGAGCGCGCTTGCGCGCGAGGGCTTTCCCGGCAAGGCCCCATCGCGGCCAAGGCCGCTCCCACATCAGGCGGCGGTCCTTCAGTCGGTGCGCTTGCGCGCGTGCATCGCCATCCATGCGAGGGCGACACCCGACAGCGCGCCGACCGACGACATGAACACCCGCGCGGCGAGGAAGTCCGGGTCGTGGATCTTCGCCAGCGCGATTCGCGCATAGACCGGCGATTCGAGCCGCACGACGCCCATGTAGAACAGGTGCCAGGCGTCGATGCCGGTCGCGATCGCCAGGGCGATGAGGCTGCTCCAGCCGATCGCGTGGCCGTGCGCCCAGCGGCTGCGCGCGCCCAGCCAATGGAACACGAGGTAAGAGACTGCGCCGACGACGAGGGCGATCAGCGCCGCCTCCAGCACGCCCAGCCAGCCGAAGTGCAGCGCGAGGTTCAAGCGACCTGGCCCGATGCCTGCACGCGCCAGCGCGGCAGTACGCCGAGCAGTGCGCCGTCGGACACCAGCTTCACCGCTGCGGCGACTTCGCCGTCGAGCGCGCGGTCGCGGTCGAGGAACGGGATCGCCTCGCGCACGATGGCGTGCGCCGCGGCGACGATCTCACCGGGATGGAAAGGGTCGCAGGCGGCGAGTTCGGCGCGCAGCGCTTCGACCTCGTCGACGAACACGCCGCGGGTCGGACGATCGGACGCGGGACCGCCCTGCACCTTCGCCGCCAGGCTTTCCGCATCGCCGCGCCGGGCGAGATCGCGCGCGGCGTTGATCATGTCCACGCGCAGGTCCAGCGCCTGCGCGGCGGTGTAGATCTCCAGCGCCAGCACCTTGCCCAGATCCTCGGCCATCGACAGCACGTGGCGCGCCTCGTTGGTGCCCATCGACACGTGGTCTTCGGCATTCGCGCTGGTCGGGATCGAATAGACACTGGCCGGATGCGCGCGCGTGGCGAGATCGTTGACGATCGCCGCCGCGGTGTACTGCACGATCATGTAGCCCGATTCGGTCGCGTCCTCGTTGCCGATCAGAAAGCCCGGCAGGCCATCGTTCGTCGACGGATCGACCAGCTTGTTGAGACGGCGCTCGGAGATCGACGCCAGCACCGGAATCGCCGCCTTGACGTAGCTCATCGCCAGCGCGAGCGGCATGCCGTGGAAATGGCCGGCGGAGATCACCTTCTCCTCGACGTGCTCGGCCTCGCGATCGGGGAACACCAGCGGATTGTCGGTCACCGCGTTGAGCTCGATCTCGAACACGCGCTTGGCCTGCTCGACCGCGTCGCGCACGGCGCCATGCACCTGCGGAATGCAGCGCAGCGAATAGCTGTCCTGCGGCTGGTGCTTCTTCCCGCCACGGAACGGACGGAAGCGCGTGTAGAACTTCTCGCGGCCGTGGCGCTGGTCGCTCGGCACCCAGTCCCAGCCGATATCGAAGCGCAGCGCCTGCGCCTCGGCGGTGTCCCAGCTGGTCGGCAGCCACGGCCGGAAGCGCGGCACGAGGTGATACGGAATGTCGGCGAGCGTGGAGCCGGCGAGCAGCTCGCGCAGATGCGCGGCCACCTCGACCTGGCCCGGATGCGGGCGCAATGCGTGCACATCCGGATCGAACGCGCCGAGACGACCGGCGAAGGCGTCGATCGTCATCGCCGCGGCGAGATCGGCGGTATCGAGCAAAGCGTCGAGCTTCTGCAGCGCGAGCACGCCGGTGGCGAGCATCTGCGCGGTGCCGTTGTTGAGCGCCAGGCCTTCCTTGTACGACAGCGTCACCGGCTCGAGACCGGCGCGCTTCAGCGCGTCAGCGCCCGCCATTCGCTCGCCGTCGACGAACGCTTCGCCGCCGCCCAGCAGCACGATCGCCAGATGCGACAGCGGCGCGAGATCGCCCGATGCACCGACCGACCCCAGCGCCGGCACCACCGGCACGATGCCCGAATTGAGCAGCGCGGCCAGCGCCTGCAGCGTCTGCACGCGGATGCCCGAATGGCCCTTGAGCAGCGTGTTGATGCGGATGCACAGCATCGCGCGCACCACGTCCGCGGACAGCGGCTCGCCGACGCAGACCGCGTGGGTCACGATCAGATTGACCTGCAGTTCCTCGTGCAGCGAGCGGCCCGAGGGCGTCGCGCCCGGCAGATCGTCACGCAGTGGACGCGCACCGAGCAGGCGATCGGCATTGCTGCCGAATCCGGTCGACACACCGTAGATCGGTTCCTCGCGGCGCACCTGTTCGGCGAGGAAATCTGCGGCGCGGGCGACGCCGGCCAGCGCGGCCTCGTCGAGCGCGACCGGCGCGCCGTGCGCGACCATGACCAACTGCGCGCGGGTCAGCGAACGGCCGTCGAGGCGGATGGATTTCATGGATGGAATCTCCTACAGGTCACGGGTAGAACGGCTTTGCAGTCGCATCTGCAATCGGAACCGTCGTTCCCGCGCAGGCGGGAATCCATGGACGTCGACATCTGAAAAAACAAAGTCCCTGGATCCCCGCCAGACCAGACATGCGTCTGTTGAGAGCCGCGGGGATGACGGACCTCAACATTCCGCTCGCAACGGAGTCCATCGCGCTTACGGCATCGACCTCGCCTGCTCGCGCTCGACCAACAGCGTGCGCGGCAGGTCGTCGTCGGCCACTTCGAACTGTTCGCCGCGGCGCAGGTCCTTGACCGCGACCACGCCCTTGGCGGCCTCGTCCCCGCCGCGGATCACGACGAAACGAATGCCGGCACGGTCGGCGTACTGCATCTGCTTGGCGAGCTTGCGCGGCTCGAGCTGGGTCTCGACGTTGAGGCCCGACGCGCGCAGGCGCTGCGACAGCGCGAGCGCGTCGGGCAGCGAGGCGTCGTCGAGCAGCGTGACCAGCACGTCGACCGAGCTGTCGGCGGTCGCGATCAGACCCGCTTCGCGCAGCTGCCAGAACAGGCGCGTCAGGCCGATCGAGATGCCGACGCCCGGCAGCTTCGACTTGGTGTAGTGGCTGGCGAGGTTGTCGTAGCGGCCGCCCGAACAGATCGAACCGATCTGCGGGTGCGCATCGAGGATCGTCTCGTAGACCATGCCGGTGTAGTAATCGAGCCCGCGGGCGATCGACAGGTTCAGCGCGTAGCGCGATTCCGGCACGCCGAGCGCGCGCAGCTGGTTGAGCAGATCGCGCAGCTCAACGCGGCCTTCCTCGAACAACGCCGTGCCGGCGCCGAGCGCGTCGAGCTTCGCCAGCGCATCGGCGTGGCCGGTCGAGCGCACGCGCGAGAACGCGAGCAGACGCTCGGCGACCTCGTCCGACAGGCCGAAATCCTCGCCGGTCAGCGTGGCGCGCACCGCGTCCTCGCCACGCTTGTCGAGCTTGTCGATCTCGCGCAGCACGGTCATCTGGCGCGCGTCGTCGATGCCCTGCCCTTCGAAATAGCCGCGCAGCAGCTTGCGGTGGTTGAGCTGGATCGTGAACTCGCCGATGTCGAGCGCGGCGAACACCGCGCTGATCACCGCCGGCACTTCGGCGTCGTAGCGCGGCGACAGCGCATCCTTGCCGATCACGTCGATATCGCACTGGTAGAACTCGCGGAAGCGGCCACGCTGCGCGCGTTCGCCGCGGTAGACGCGCTGCATCTGGTAGCGGCGGAACGGGAATGCGAGGTCGTGCTCGTGCTCGGCGACGTAGCGCGCCAGCGGCACGGTCAGGTCGAAGCGCAGCGCGAGTTCCGGCAGGCCTTCGGCGGCCTTCTCGAGAGCGCCGGTCGACTGCACGAAGTACACCTGCCGCTCGGTCTCGCCGCCCGACTTGGTCAGCAGCGTGTCCGACAGTTCGAACACCGGCGTCTCGATCGGCAGGAACCCGAAGCCCTCGAACGTGCGGCGGATCGTGTCCAGCATGCGCTGGAAGGCGATCTGGTCGCGCGGCAACAGTTCCATGACGCCGGGCGGGGTCCGGGGCTTGATCATGCGGGCAGGCTCTTCGGTGATGCGGATGGAGGCGGACATTCTAATGCGTCCCCGTGCTGCGCATTCCCCTGCAGGAGCGCTTGCGCGCGGATCGGTGTTCCCGGTCGAGCCCCATCGCGCGCAAGCGCGCTCCTAGGAGCGTGGGCGGCAGAAATGTTCGAGGCGAAAAGTTCGCTGCACGAGGCCAGATTTTCGCCGGTTTGCAGGCTCGTAGTGGTGCTACGGGCCAAAAACCGGTGGAAATATGGACCGTGCAGCGGGCTTTGCAGCCCGGACGATTTCTGCCGCCCACGCTCCTAGGCGGCGTCCGGATCATGCAGCCGCCCGTCGCGCAGCCGCAGGTGGCGATCCACGAGGCCGGGCGGCAGCGCACCGTGGGTGATCAGCAGCAGGCTGCGGCCGGCCAGCAGCCCGGGCAGTTCGCGCAGCAGCGCGTCGGCGGTATCGTGGTCGAGGCCTTCCGTGGGCTCGTCGAGCACCACCAGCGGCGCATCGCGCAGCAGTGCGCGCGCCAGCGCCAGGCGCCGGGCCTGACCGGCCGACATCGTCACGCCGGCCTCGCCGACCCAGGCATCCAACCCGCCGATGCGCTCGGCCCAGCCCTTGAGCCGCACCTGCGCGAGCATCGACCACAGCGTGGCGTCGTCGGCATCGGGCGCACCGAACACGAGGTTGTCGCGTACGCGGCCGGCGAACACCGGCGCGTTCTGCGGCAGCCAGGCGATGCGCGCGTACCAGTGCGCCTGCGACATCGCGCGCAGGTCCACGCCGGCCCAGGTGACCTGCCCGGCCTGCGCCTCGGCGCTGCGCAACAGCAGCGCGGTCAATGTGGACTTGCCGGCGCCGCTGTCGCCGCTGATCGCGATGCGCTCGCCGGGCGCAATGGCCAGATCGAGGCCCCGCAGCACCGGGCGCGCATCCGCGGTCCAGCCGAAGACCACGTCCTCGAAGCGCAGCGCGCCATGCGCCGGCACCGCGACCGGCTTCGCGGGATCGCCAACTGCAGGCGACGCGCCGGCCACCGCATCGAGTCGCGCGATCGACGCGCGCGCGGCCAGCAGCGCCTGCCACGCGAGGCCGGCGCCGGCCCAGGCTTCGAACAGGCCGATCGCGATGAAGAAGATCGCCGCTGCCTGCGCCGCCGGCAGCGCACCGGCGGTGAAGCCGGTGGCGACGCTCCACAGCAGACCGAGCAGCCCGGCCGCAGCGATGCCGCCGTGCAGGGCCTGCGCATCGGCCAGCCGGCGGCGGCGCGTGCGTTCGAGACCGGCGACGTCTTCCGCATCGGCATCCACGCGGGCGAGCCAGCCGGCGGTCGCGTCGAGCGCGGCGAGATCGGCACGGCCTTCATAGAGTTCGTGCAGACGCGCGCGCAGCGCGGCGCGTCGTTGCGCGCGCAGGGTTTCCTCGGACGATCGGCGCCAGGCCACGCGCGCCGGCACGACGATCGCGAGCAGCACGGCGATCAGCGCCAGCCATGCCGCACTCGGCGGATGCAGCCAGGCGACGACGCCGAGCCCGGACACGCCGATGCCGAGCAGGGCCAGCAGCGGCCCGGTCGCGCGCAGCAACAGGCCGTCGACGGCATCGATGTCGTCGAGCAACCGCGCGAGCAGATCGCCGGTGCGCAGGCGGCCGAGCTGCGCGGGGCTCAGGCGCAGCGCGCGGGCGAAGAACCAGCTGCGCAGGTCGCGCGCGATGCGCAGCATCGTGTCGTGGCCGGACAGCTTTTCGAGATAGCGCGAGACGATGCGCGCCAGCGTCAGCCCGCGGATGCCGGCCGACGGGGTGAAGAAATTGAAGCTGCCGAGCGTGCCGTAGGTCAGCGCCGCGCCGGTGAGAAAGGCGCCGGACACGCCGAGCAGACCGACGCCGGCCACCAGCGTCAGCAGCATCAGCGCGACCGCGAGCAGCACGCCGCGGCGATGGCCGCGCAGCAGTGCGCGGGTGGACTGGATGCGGGTCAGGTCCTGGCCGCTCACGGTGCGACCTCCGTTGGCGCCGGCACCTGCCATTGCGCGCCGGCCCAGGCCATCACCGCATCGCTGTGGGTGGCGACGATGACGGTGCAGCCGTCGAGATGTGCATCCAGCGCGGCAAGCAGATCGGCTTCGGTGTCGGGATCGAGGAACGCGGTGGGCTCGTCGAGCAGCAGCAACTGCGGCCGCAGCAGCAGCGCGCGTGCCAGCGCCACGCGCCGCGCTTCGCCGCCCGACAGGCCGAAACCGCGTTCGCCGATCACCGTGTCCATGCCATCCGGCAATTGCGACGCGAACCGCGTGACCTGCGCGACGCGCGCGACCTCGGCGAGTTCGGCATGGCTGGCATCGGGCGCACCGATGCGCAGGTTGTCGGCGATGCTGCCGTGGAACAGCCAGGGGCGCTGGCCGGCGAGTGCGATGCGCGTGCCGGGCGCGATGTCGATGCGGCCGGCCTCGGGTGGCAGCCAGCCGGCCAGCGCGTCGAGCAGGGTGCTCTTGCCGGAACCGCTGGGGCCGACGAGGGCGAGGCGGCCGCCGGATGCGACCTGCAGTGAAACGTTCTGCAGCGCAGGCGTGCGGGCTTCGGGATGGCGCACTGTCGCCTTCTCAACACGTACCACGGCTTGCGCGTGCGACGCATCGGCTTCGCCCCCACTCCAACCCTCCACCCCGAGGGCACGCAGCCCCGCTTGCGGAGGAAGAAGCGGGCCGGGGTCGAGCGCGGGCAGCCCATCGAACGCCGCCTCGATTTCCGCCACCGCCGCCAACGCGTTCGCGCGGTCGTGGTAGTTCGCCGCGAGCCGCCGCATCGGTGCGTAGAACTCGGGCGCGAGCAACAGACAGAACAGGCCGGTCGACAGCGGCAGCACCTCGCCGCGCAGGTCGAGCATGCCCAGATACGTGAAGCCGAAATACACCGCGACCAGGGCGACGCTGACCGAGGCGAAGAATTCGAGCACCGCCGACGACAGGAACGCGATCCGCAGCACGCGCATGCTGCGCACGCGGATGGTCTCGGTCGCGTCTTCGACCTGGGCCAGTTCCGCGTCGCCGCGGCCGTAGACACGGATCAGGTCCAGCCCGCGCAGGCGGTCGGTGAAATGCGCACCGGCGCGTGCGAGTGCGGCGAGCTGGCGGCGCCCGGCGGACTCGGCGCCCATGCCGATCAGCATCATGAACAGCGGTGCCAACGGCGCCGTCACCAGCAGCACCAGACCGACGATCCAGTCGGCGGCGAAGACCGCGACCAGGATCGCGACAGGCACCAGCGCGACTTCCGCGCGTGCCGGCAGATAGCCGCCGTAGTAGCCGGCGGTCGCGTCGACGTGTCCGGTCGACAATGCGACCAGCGCGCCGCTGCGCCGGCCACGCAGCCACACCGGACCACGCGCGGCGACGGCGGCGGCCAGCCCCGCGCGCAACCGCGCGAGCACCGATTCGACGACATCCGCCTGCAGCCGCTGCCCCGTCCAGACCAGCAGCGTACGCGCGAGCAACGTCGCGGCCAGCAGCATCAAAGGCGCATGCAAAGCGGCGTGCCCGGCACGCGCGAACAGCAGGGCATCGAGCGCCCATGCGATCGCGGCGGCCTGCGGAATCCACAGCCAGCCCGCCAGCACCTGGCAGGTAGAGGCGCGCCGATGGCGACCCCGCCACGGCGCGAGCTGCGTATCGAGCCAGCGGCCCCGCCGACGCCGCGCGTCGGCCGTCGTCTCCGGCGAAGGTGCACTCATGCGGTTTTGGTCATGCGGATGCGGACATGCGGATTCCGGAACGCGGACACCGCACATCGGCATCGCGAACCGGTAGTATCGCAGCCCGCCGCGTCCGGGACGCGTCCGCCATCGCCTCCGGTGCGCGGCTGCAAATTCCCTTCACGAAGTGCTTGCCCTCCCCGAGGGTGCATCAGTAGAATGCGCGGCTCACCTTCGGGGTGTAGCTCAGTCTGGTAGAGCGCTACGTTCGGGACGTAGAGGTCGCAGGTTCGAATCCTGTCTCCCCGACCATCCGCAGCAATGCGGCAGGTGATATCGAAAACCGGCCTTCGTGCCGGTTTTTTTCGTTTTCCGGCCGTGCCCGGTTCGCGGCGAATGGATGCTCCCGCCGCCATGGCACGCCCGCACCACACGTCCCCCGTGCCACGCCTGATGCCGCTGCTCGTGCTGGCCGGCATCGTGCTGTCCGCATTCAACCTGCGCACCGCGGTCACTTCGCTGACGCCTTTGCTGGACGTACTCGGCGAAGCCTTCGGGTTCGGTGCCACCACCGCCGGCGTGCTCGGCATGCTGCCGACCGCGGCCTTCGCGGTGTTCGGCGTGGTCACGCCGGCCCTGACCCGGCGCATCGGCCTGGAGGGCACCGCGCTGCTGGCGATGACGCTGGCAGCCACCGGCCTGGTGCTGCGCTCGCTCGCGGCCGAGGTGGGCGTGCTCGGGCTGGGCGCGATGGTCGCGCTGGCCGGCATGGGCATCGGCAACGTGGTGCTGCCTCCCCTGGTCAAGCGCTGGTTCCCCGATCGCGTCGGCGCGGTCAGCACGCTGTACATCACCGTGTTGCAGCTCGGCACGATGCTGCCGGCACTGCTTGCGGTGCCGGTCGCCGATGCCGTCGGCTGGCGCGTGTCGCTCGGCATCTGGGCGGTCACCGCGGCGGTCGCCGCAGTGCCATGGCTGTGGCTGCTGCTGCAGCACGGCGACCGCCTGCCGTCCGAACGGGCGGCGGTCGCGACGGCCGCCGACGGCCCGGTCGGTCGTGTGTCGCGCTCGCCGATCGCCTGGGGCATGGCGCTGATGTTCGGCACCACATCGCTGATCACCTACGCGATGTTCACCTGGCTGCCGCTGCTGCTGACCGAGGCGGGTGCGTCGCCGGCGTTCGGCGGCGCGATGGTCGCACTGTTCTCCACCCTCGGGCTGCTCGGCGCACTGACCATGCCGTCGATCGCGGTGCGCATGCGCAACCCGTTCGTCATCGTGCTGCTGTGCGCGGCCTGCCACCTGGCCGCGTATGCCGGGCTGCTGTTCGCACCGATGGCCGCGCCGGTGCTGTGGGTGGTGCTGCTGGGCCTGGGGCCGAGCACGTTTCCGCTGGCGCTGACCCTGATCAACCTGCGCACGCGCACGCCCACCGGCTCGGCCGCGCTGTCGGGATTCATGCAGGGCGTCGGCTACACGCTCGCCTGCCTCGGGCCCCTGCTGTTCGGCATGCTGCATGCCGCCAGCGGCGGCTGGGCCTGGCCGTTCGCGATGCTGTGCGGCTTCGTGGCCCTGCTGTTGTTCGGCGGGTGGCTGGCCTGCAAACCACGCTACGTCGAGGACACGTGGTAGCACAGGCGGCTCGGGCGATATCCTCGCCCTTCCCCTCGATGCGCAAGGACCTGCATGTCCGACCTGCCCAGCCACGTGGCCGGCGCGACCGACGCGCCACTGCTCGACGACACCGTCGGCACCCTGTTGACCCGCATCGCCGCGGCGCACCCCGCGCGCGAGGCGCTGGTGGTACCGCCGCAGGGCGTGCGCCTGTGCTATCGCGAGCTTGACGACGCGGTCACGCGGCTCGCCGCCGGCCTGCTTGCACTGGATCTCGAGCCGGGCGATCGCATCGGCATCTGGTCGCTCAACCGTGCCGAATGGGTGCTGATGCAGTTCGCCAGCGCACGTGCCGGGCTGGTGCTGGTGAACATCAATCCCGCCTATCGCACGCATGAGCTCGAATACGCGCTCACGCAGGTGGAGTGCCGCGCACTGGTGCTGGTGCCGGCCTTCAGGACCTCGGACTATCTCGCCATGCTGCGCGAACTGGCGCCCGAACTCGGCACGCACGCCCCGGGCGCGCTGCAGGCCGCGCGCCTGCCGGCGCTGCGGCACGTCCTGGTACTGGGCGACGAGGCGGCAGCGCCCGGCACCTGGCGCTTCGACGACATCGCCGCCTGCGCCGACGCCGATGCGCATGCGCGCCTGGCCGCGCTGCAAGCCGGGCTCGACCCGCGCGACCCGATCAACATCCAGTTCACTTCCGGCACCACCGGCGCGCCGAAGGGCGCGACGCTGAGCCACCACAACATCGTCAACAACGGCTGGTTCATCGGCGAGGCCATGCGCCTGACCGAAGCCGACCGCCTGTGCATTCCGGTGCCGTTCTACCACTGCTTCGGCATGGTGCTGGGCAACCTCGCCTGCGTGACCCATGGCGCCTGCATGGTGATCCCCGGCGAAGGCTTCGATCCGCTGGTCACGCTGCAGACCGTCGCCGACGAACGCTGCACCGGCCTGCACGGCGTGCCGACGATGTTCATCGCCGAACTCGACCATCCGCGCTTCGGCGAGTTCGACCTGTCGAGCCTGCGCACCGGCATCATGGCCGGCTCGCCGTGCCCGGTGGAGGTCATGAAGAAGGTCGTCGAGCGCATGCACATGCGCGAGGTCACGATCGCCTACGGCATGACCGAGACCAGCCCGGTCAGCTTCCAGACCACGCCCGACGATCCGCTCGACCGCCGCGTCGATTCGGTGGGACGCGTGCACCCGCACGTCGAGGTGCGCATCGTCGACCGCGACGGCGCGGTGGTGCCGCGTGGCGCGACCGGCGAGCTGCAGACCCGCGGCTACTCGGTCATGCAGGGCTACTGGGGCGAGCCCCAGCGCACCGCCGAAGTGCTCGACGCCGACGGCTGGATGCACACCGGCGACCTGGCGACGATCGACGCCGACGGCTACGGCCGCATCGTCGGCCGGCTCAAGGACATGCTGATCCGCGGCGGCGAGAACGTGTATCCGCGCGAGATCGAGGAGTTCCTGCACGGCCACCCGGCGATCGCCGACGTGCAGGTGTTCGGCGTGCCCGACGACAGGTTCGGCGAGGAGGTCTGCGCCTGGATCCGCCTGGCGGAAGGCGCCACGGGCGATGCCGACGCCATCCGCGACTACTGCCGTGGCCGCATTGCCCATTACAAGATCCCGCGCTACGTCGAGTTCGTCGATGCGTTCCCGATGACCATCACCGGCAAGGTGCAGAAGTACCTGATGCGCGACGCGATGGCAGCGCGCCTGCAGCCAGACTGAAGTCGCGCCCCGTCGGGAACGCGCGCGCGTCTCCGGCCTGCCACCGGTTTCCGTTCCATCGCCAGCGCACGTTGCCGGATGCGCCGATCCGCCGTCGCGCGGCTTGCCCCCATCTTCGCAGTGCGGACGGCAGTCTCCCCCGCCCCCCGGTCCGCGAGACCCGATGCATCGCCGATCCGAGGGGCGCCGCGAGGGCGCGCAACGCGGCAGGCGGCGCGTTCCCGGCTGTCCGCGCCGCGGTGAGGCGCCCGGATGCGCAACTGGATGGCGACTTCAAGGGCGCGATGACCTTCTTCACCTCGCGGCAGGCATGATGCCGGGCGATTAATGTGATGCAAGTCACAAATCCACCCCTGCACACCACTCTTCGAGTTGCCTGCCTGTGCCTGACGCCACCCCCTCTCTCCGTGCCCTCGCGCTTCCCCTGCTGGCCGCGCTGTGTGCGCCCGCGCTCGCACAACCGGTGCCCCAGCCGGCGAAGGCATCGCAGCCCACCGAAGGCGCCAGTCCGTTCGCCGTGGCCACGCGGCTGCGCGAGCAGGCACGCCACAGCGACGCCCTGCAGGTGCTCGAACGGCGCCTGGCGACCCATCCGCACGACGACGATGCGTTCCGGCTGCGCGCGCTGACGCTCGCCGATCTCGGCAGTTCCCGGCTCGCCGCCGATGCAGTCGGCGAACGGCCCGCGCTGTTCGCCGACCACGAACGCGAACGCATCGAGGGCGATGCGATCGCGCGTGCCATCGGCTGGGGCCGCGCGGAACCGGAGACGCCGGCGCAGCGCCTCGACGAGACCGCGGCGGCGCTCGACGCGCTGCGCCGGCTGGAACGCGACGCGCCCCGGCAGACCAACTGGGAGCGCACGCGGCTGCGGGTCGACGCGCTGTCCGCCCTCAACCAGCTGCAGCGGCATCAGCAGGTCGTCGACGGTTACGACGCCCTGCTGGCGGACGGCATCGAGGTGCCGGCCTACATCCTCGGCACGGTCGGCGATTCGCTGCTGGCGTTGCGGCGCCCCGAGGACGCGGCGCGGGTACTCGAACGCGCGGTCGAATACGCGCCGGGCGATGTCGATGCGCGGATCCTGCTCGGCTATGCGTGGATGGAACAGGAACGGTTCGACCTCGCGATGCCGCTGTTCGAGGCACTGGCCGCCTCGCAACCGGCATGGCCGCAGCAGCCGGGCGCACGCGCCGGCTACCAGAACTGGGACCGCTACAGCGCGGACGTCAACCTCGCGCTCGCGCATTCCTACGCCAACGACCATGCGCGCGCGGCTTCGATGCTGCAGGCACTCGGCGGCATCGGGCCGGAGAATCCAGGCCTGCAGGCCGCGATCGGCGCGGTCGAATCGCGTCGGTACCGGCCCGGCGCCGCGCTGGAACGCTACGACATGGCGCTGACGCGCGATCCGCAGAGCCGCGACGCGCTCGCCGGCCGGGTCGGCGCGCTGACCTCGCTGCAGCGCATCGACGCCGCGCGCGAGGCCCTGGCCGCGCTCGATACGGCCTATCCGGAAGACCCGAGGCGCGCGCGCGTCGCGGCCGATCTCGAGCGCCATCGCGGGGTGCAGGCGACGCTGTCGGCGAACCGCGGCCGCAGCCGTGCACGCGACGGCGGCAGTCCGCAGTCGCCGCTCGGCAGTCGCGATGGCGGCTACGCGATCGACGTGCGCTCGCCGTTGCTCGACGACCGCTGGCGCGTCGGCGTGCTCGCCCGGGACACCTGGGCCGACTTCGGCACCGGCGACGGGCCGCAGGCCGCACGCACCCGCTATCGCAGCGCCGGCTTCGGCGGCGACTACCGCCATGACCGGCTCGGCGCGTCCGCCACGGTCTCGCGCATCACCGATGCCGACGACCGCGGCGCGACTGCGTGGACGCTCGCCGGCGACTGGCGGTTCTCCGATGCCTGGCAGGCCGGCCTCGCGGTCGCGCGGCAGGCCCCGGAGGCATCGCTGCAGGCGCGCCGGCTGGGCATCACCGCCGACAGCCTGACGCTGACCGCCGCATGGACGCCGAGCGACCTGGTCGGTGTCGACGCACGCCTCTCCCGGCTGCGCTACGACGACGGCAACCATCGCGACCAGATCGGCGTCGACGCGACCCGCCGGCTGCTGACCCGGTCGCACCTGCTGGTCGACGGGCTGGCCTCGGGCTACGCCAGCCGCGCCTCGCTCGGCGACCGCACCGGCTACTTCAATCCCGAGCGCGACGCGTCGGCGACCTTCGGCCTGCGTGCGGACCACATCACCTGGCGCCGCTACGAGACCGCGTTCCAGCAGCGTTTCGAACTGGCCGCCGGGCCCTACTGGCAGCGCGGCCACGGGACGCACTGGGTGCCGTCGCTGGGCTATCGCCACCTGTGGCGCCGCGACGGCCACGAGTTCGAATACGGCGTGTCCTGGTCGCGCCCGGTCTACGACGGCCTGCGCGAGCAGCGCGTCGCCTTCGATGCCGAGCTGCGATGGGGAGGTGCCCGATGAGCCGCGTCCGCATGTCCTGGCTGGTCGCACTGCTGCTCGCCCTCGGCCTGTCGGCGCCGACCGCGCAGGCCGGGCTGCTGGTGCTCAGCTACCACGACATCCGCGACGACGTGGCGCCGAAGGGCGATCCCGACCCCTATGCGGTCTCGACGACCCACTTCGCCCAGCACCTCGACTGGCTGCGCGCGCACGGCTACCGGCCGGTCAGCGTGCAGGCGGTGCTTGATGCCCGCGCCGGCCGCGCGCCGTTGCCCGACCGGGCGGTGCTGCTGACCTTCGACGACGGCCTGCGCAGCGTCTATACCCGGGTCTTTCCGCTGCTGCGCGCATACGGCTATCCCGCACTGGTCGCCCCGGTGACCGGCTGGATGGAACTGCCGCCGGGCGCGACCGTGCCCTACGGCCCCCGCGACTTCACCCGCGACGACTTCCTGACCTGGGCGCAGTTGCGCGAGATGCAGGACAGCGGCCTGGTCGAGGTCGGTTCGCACAGCCACGACCTGCATGGCGGCGTGCCGGGCAACCCGTTCGGCAACCAGACGCCGGCCGCGGTCACGCGGATCTGGGACCCGGCCCGCGGCTACGAATCCGAGGACGCCTGGCGCGCCCGCATCGCGACCGACCTGCAGACCAGCCGCGACCTGCTCGAACGGCAGCTGGGACGCGCGCCGCGCGCCATCGTGTGGCCCTACGCCGCCTACAACCGCGTCGCCAACGAGATCGCGCGCGGCATGGGCATGACGCTGTCGTTCGATCTCGAGGGACGTTCGCAGCGGGCCGACCTGGCCGAGCAGGGCGAGGACAGCGTGGAACAGGACACGCTCGGCAGCCTGGCGCGGCTGCTGATGCACGACAATCCCGACGTCCGCGACCTGGCGGGCGAGCTGCGCCTGGACCTGTCGCGCAAGGGCCTGCGCGCGATCCAGGTGGACCTGGACTACGTCTACGACGAGGACGACGCGCAGATGGCGCGCAACCTCGACCAGCTGGTGCAACGCATCCTGGACATCGGCCCCAGCCACGTGTTCCTGCAGGCGTTCGCCGATCCCGACGGCGACGGCGCCGCCGAGGCGCTGTACTTCCCGAACCGGCACCTGCCGATGCGCGCCGACCTGTTCAACCGCGTCGCCTGGCAGCTGCGCACGCGCGCCCAGGTCCGGGTGTTCGCCTGGCTGCCGGTGCTCGGATACGAGCTTGCGGATGCCGATCTGCAGCGCGAACTGCAGATCGCCGCCAGCAATCCCGGCGAGATCCCGCGGCTCGATCCCGGCGACCCGAGGACCCTGGCGATCGTCGAGGACGTATATGCCGATCTCGCCCGGAACAGCTACTTCGAGGGCCTGCTGTTCCACGACGACGCCTACCTGCGCGACGACGAGATCCCAGGCTACGGCGACGGCGATCCCGCACGCCGCACGGCGGGACTGATCGGTTTCACCCGCGCCCTGCAGGCATCGGCCGAACGCTGGCGTCCCAAGCTCGTCAGCGTGCGCAACCTGTTCGCGCGTCCGGTCCTGGAGCCGGAAGCCGAAGCCTGGTTCGCGCAGCGCCTGGACGCGTTCACCGCCGCATACGACTACACCGCGCTGATGGCGATGCCGCAGCTCGAACAGGCCGCCAACCCGGAACGCTGGATGCGCGAACTGGTGTCCGCGGTCGCGGCATCGCCGCAGGGACTGGAGAAGACCCTGTTCGAACTGCAGACCGTCGACTGGCGCACGGGCCGCCCGATCCCGGGCGGGACGCTGCGCGCGCAGACGCGGATGCTGCGCGCCGCCGGCGTCCGGCACCTGGGCTACTACCCCGACGATTTCCTGCGCGACCACCCCGCCCTGCCCGACGCCCGCGAAGCGATGTCGGCGCGCGAACTGCCCTACCTGGAGCGTTGAACATGACCTGGTCGACGCTGCCGCTGATCTCCTGGCTGTTCAATTTCGCGTTCTTCTATCCGATCGTCATGGCGATCTTCTGGATGGTCGGCGGGATCTACTACTACCTGCGCCGCGAACGCCATGCCCCGAAGCCCGATGCGCCGCCGCCGATGCACACGACGCCGTTCGCGTCGATCCTGGTGCCGTGCTTCAACGAGGAGGACCACGTCGCGGCGACGATCGCCGCGCTGTCGGCGCAGGTCTATCCCGATTTCGAGATCATCGCCGTCGACGACGGCAGCAGCGACCGAACCGCCGAACTGCTCGATGCGCTGGTCGCGGAGCATCCGCGGCTGCGCGTGGTGCACCTGGCGCAGAACCAGGGCAAGGCCAACGCGCTGCGGATCGCGACCCTGGCGGCCACGTCCGAGTACCTGGTCTGCGTGGACGCCGACGCCCTGCTCGAACCGCACGCGGTGCGCTGGATGGTCGGCCACCTGCTCGACGGCCCGCGGGTCGGCGCGGTCACCGGCAATCCGCGCGTGCGCAACCGCACGACGCTGATGGGTCGCATGCAGATCGGCGAGTTCTCGGCGATCATCGGCCTGATCAAGCGTGCCCAGCGCACCTACGGCAGGCTGTTCACGGTCTCCGGGGTGATCTGCGCGTTCCGGCGCACCGCGCTGCACGACGTGGGCTACTGGTCGGACACGATGGTCACCGAGGACATCGACATCTCCTGGCGCCTGCAGATCGCGCACTGGGACATCCGCTACGAGCCGAACGCGCTGTGCTGGATCCTGATGCCCGAGTCGATCCGCGGCCTGTGGTCGCAGCGGCTGCGCTGGGCCTGCGGCGGCGCCGAGGTGCTGCTGCGCCACGGCCGCAGCGCGCTCGGCTGGAAGAAGCGGCGCATGTGGGGCGTGCTGCTCGAATACCTGCTGAGCCTGGCCTGGGCCTACGTCATGCTGGCGATCATCGCGCTGTGGCTGGTGGGCCTGTTCGTGACGCTGCCGCCCGCGATCCGGGTCGACACCATCCTGCCGCGCTGGCACGGCATGGTGCTCGGGGTGGTCTGCCTGCTGCAGTTCGCGACCAGCCTGATGATCGAACGCCGCTACGAAACGAAAATGGCCCGCCATTTCTACTGGGTCATCTGGTATCCGATCGCGTTCTGGATGCTCGGCATGATGACCGCGGTGATCGCATTCCCCCGCACCCTGCTGCGGCGGCGCCGACGCGCC
Organism: Proluteimonas flavola; assembly: GCF_021191705.1. Taxonomy (GTDB): domain Bacteria; phylum Pseudomonadota; class Gammaproteobacteria; order Xanthomonadales; family Xanthomonadaceae; genus Luteimonas; species Luteimonas flavola. Next base: position 13,866 of record NZ_JAIWPU010000047.1, on the reverse strand, counting down.
GTCTGGATCAGTCCCGACCGCGGAGCCCGCGCATGAACCCGCCGATCATCGATCACAGCCAGCGACGCAGCCGTGGCCGCCGGACCGCGGCCAGCATGCTGACCGCCGCCGCGTGGGCCCTCTACGCCTGGCTCTGGGTGCCCGCGGTCACACTGATCGCCTGGCTCGTCGGCGTGCGCTCCGCGTTCGTCCAGCTGTACATGGCACGGCACCAGGTCGAACCGTTCCTGCTGCTGGCGCTGCCGGTCATCACCCTGGTCTGCACCGCGCTGCTGATCGGCTGGGCCGAGTACAACCGCGCCCGTTTCGTCAACAGGGAACGCCGCACGCCACGCGCGGACATCGACGAGGACGCGGTGCGGACCGCGCTCGGCGCGACCACCGCGCTCGCACGGAAACTGCGCAGCGCGCGCATCATCAGCGTGTCGCTCGACGACGATGCCCGTCCGCTCGCCGTGTCCCGGCCGGGCGAGACCTGAATCCCGCGCCTCAGTCGCCGATGTTGCGCACCTGCCCCGCGCCTTCGACGACGAAGCGCTCGACCGTCAGCGCTTCCAGGCCCATCGGGCCGTAGGCATGCAGACGGGTCGTCGAGATGCCGATCTCCGCGCCCAGTCCCAGCTCGCCGCCGTCGCTGAAACGCGACGAGGCGTTGACCATGACCACCGCCGCACGCAACGAGGCGACGAAGCGCGCGGCGCTGGCGTCGTCGCGCGTGGCGATGACCTCGGTATGGTCGGACCCGAAACGCTGGATGTGCGCGAGCGCGGCATCGAGCGAATCGACGACGCGCGCGGCGATGACCAGATCGAGGAACTCGGCCGCATCGTCGTCCGCGCCGATCGGCACGACGCCATCCGCACGGGATGCGATGCCGGCGTCGCCCCGCACTTCAACGCCACGCGCCTGCAGCGCAGCGATCGCGCGCGGCACGAAGGCATCGGCGATATCGGCATGCACCAGCAATGTCTCCAGCGCATTGCAGGCGCTGGGCCGGCCGGTCTTGCCGTCGAGCAGCAGGCGCAGCGCGAGATCCGGATCGGCGCTGGCATCGACGAACAGATGGCAGACGCCTTTGTAGTGCTTGATCACCGGCACGCGTGCGTGCTCGGCGACGAAGCGGATCAGGCCTTCGCCGCCGCGCGGAATCGCCAGATCGACGATGTCGCTGAGCTGCAGCAGTTCGAGCATGGTCTCCCGGCGCAGGTCGGCGACCAGGGTCAGCACGGCGGCGCCGATGCCCTGCGCTTCGATCGCACCGCGCAACGCGTCGGCGATCGCGGTGTTGGAGTGGATCGCCTCGCTGCCGCCTCTCAGGATCACCCCGTTGCCGGCCTTGATGCACAACGCCGCGGCGTCGGCGGTCACGTTCGGCCGGGCCTCGTAGATCATCGCGATCACCCCCAGCGGCACGCGCACCTTGCGCACGCGGATGCCGTTCGGGCGCACGTCGTCGCGGGTCACCTGGCCCACCGGATCGGGCAGATCGGCGACTTCGCGGACCGCGGCGGAAACGGCGGCGAGCCGGTGCCTGTCGAGGCGCAGACGGTCGAGCAGCGCGCCGGCGGTGCCGCGTGCCTGCGCGGCTTCGACGTCGCGCGCGTTCGCGGCGAGGATCGTGTCGGCGTTGGCATCGAGCGCATCGGCCATCGCGCGCAGCAGCGCATTGCGCGCACCGGTGTCGAGCATCGCCAGCTGTGCGGCGGCATCGCGGCAGGCCAGGGCGGCGGTTCGGATCTCGCGCATGGACGTGGGTATGGTGTGGGGAGCGACAACTTAGCGCGATGCGGAGATGGGCGCGATATTTGCGGTGGCAACTGACGGCCAGTCCTCTCACAGAACTTGTAGCCTCACTACCGTCATTCCGGCAGCTTCTAACAGACGAAAGTCTGGTCAAGCCGGAATCCATTTTGATCTCCGTTCATCGAGCGAAGAGGCCAACGTCCAAATGGATTCCGGCTTGACCAGACTTTCGTCTGTTAGAAGCTGCCGGAATGACGGTACGAGTATGGCCGCAGGCGGTCGCCACTTCCTCAAACCAGCACCAGATCATCCCGATGCACGATCGTCTCGCCGTAGCTGTACCCCAGCGTCATTTCGATATCGCGCGAGTGCCGCCGCGCCAGCCGGCGGATATCGTCGGCCGAGTACTGCGTCACGCCCCGCGCAATCGGCTCGCGCGCTTCGCCATCGAGCAGCACCACCGACACCAGATCGCCGCGCCGGAACTGCCCCTCGGCTGCGAGCACCCCGCCCGGCAGCAGCGAGGCGCCCTTCTCCACCATCGCGTTCGCGGCGCCGCTGTCGACGAGGATCGCGCCCGGTTCGGCAGGCGCGTTCTGCAGCCAGTGCTTGCGCGCGGCCATGCGCGTGCGCAACGGATGGATGCGGGTGCCGCGCAGGCGATCGTGCGCGAGGCCGTCGAGCACGTCCGGGCGGCGGCCGTTGAACAGCACCGTCGCCACACCGGCCGACGCGGCGCGCTGCGCGGCTTCGAGCTTGGTGCGCATGCCGCCGGTGCCGGCGCTGCTGCCGGCGCCGCCGGCGACCGCCAGCAAGGACGCGCTCATCTTGGCGACGACGGGCATCGGCCGCGCATGCGGTTCGATGCGCGGGTCGGCATCAAACAGGCCATCGATGTCGGTGGCGATGAACAGCACGTCGGCATCGACCAGCGCGGCGACGATCGCGGCGAGGTTGTCGTTGTCGCCGAGCTTGAGCTCGTCGACCGACACCGTGTCGTTCTCGTTGACCACCGGCAGCGCGCCATGGCGCAGCAGCGCGGTCAGCGTGGCGCGTGCATTGAGATAGCGGCGGCGGTTGCGCAGGTCGTCGTGGGTCAGCAGCACCTGCGCGACCGGGCGCTCGAAGAAGCCCTGCCAGAAGCCGGTCAGGCGCGCCTGGCCGAGCGCGGCCAGCGCCTGGCGCTCGGCCATCGGTGCGCCGGATGCGAGATTCGCATGCAGGATCGCGCGGCCCGCGGCGACCGCGCCCGACGACACCACGACGAGTTCGCGCCCGGCTGCGTGGCTTGCGCGCACGAAGCCGGCCAGCGCCGCGGCGTACTGGTCCGACAGGCCGCCGCCATCGGCCGCCAGCAGACTGCTGCCGACCTTGAGCACCGCGCGCCGCCAGGGCGGCAGCGGTTGCTCGGGAAACGCGTCGGTGTCGGGCACGTGCATCGGTCGGCTGCGCTCAGCGGGTGTTCCACTCGTGGATCACGAGTTCGCTCGCATTCTGCAGGACCAGCGGATCGGCGGCGATGATCGCCTGCGCTTCGTCCAATGTCCCGATTCCGCTCAGCAGATACGCGCCGCCAGTGCCGTCGGCGAAGCCGCCGGTCATGTCCAGCAGACCGCGCGCGCGCAGGTCGTCGAGGAAGGCCTGGTGCGGCGCAATGACGGATGCATCGAAGCCCGGGCGGCGCATCGCGATGACGAGGAAGCGTTTCATGTCGGCGGCTCTACGGATGGAGACGGGAAGTCAGGCCAGCGCATCCCAGCGCGCGCGCAGCGTGTCGAGGCGCAGATCGGCGGCGCCGCCCGGCGAAGTGCGCGCGGCAAGGCTGCCCTCCGGCGTGCGGCCCTGCCCGGCCGTGTCGGCGCTGGCCGCGGCGGCCTGGTAGGCCTCGCGGAACGGCACGCCGGCGATGGCCGCCTCGACCGCGACATCGGTCGCGTACATGCCCGAATCGACGGCGGCGCGCAGGCGGTCTTCGCGCCATTCCAGATTCGCCAGCAACGCCGGCAGCAGTTCCAGCGCGGCCAGACCACGGCCGAAGCCGTGGAAGATCGCGCCCTTGGAGCTCTGCAGGTCGCGGTGGTAGCCCGACGGCAGCGACAGCAGCTGCTCGATCTCGGTGCGCGCCGCGGCGACGCTGGCATGGGTGGCGCGCATCAGTTCGACGACGTCCGGGTTGCGCTTGTTCGGCATGATCGAACTGCCGGTCGTGTACTGCGCCGGCAGCGCGACGAAGCCGTATTCGGCGCTGGTGAACTGCGACAGGTCCCAGGCCAGACGACGCAGGTCCAGCGTCGCGCTGCCCAGCGCTTCCAGAGCGGCGAGTTCGAACTTGCCGCGCGAGAGCTGCGCATAGACCGGCGAGACCTGCAGGCGCGCGAAGCCGAGTGCGGCCGTCGTGTGGTCGCGATCGAGTGCGAGGTTCACGCCGTAGCCGGCGGCGGTGCCGAGCGGGTTGCAGTCGATCAGCGCGAGCGTGTCCTGCGCGCGCACGGCGTCGTCGATGAAGGCCTCGGCCCAGCCCGACCACCACATGCCGCCCGAGGACAGCACGGCGCGCTGGATGTGGGTGTAGCCGGGAATCGGCAGGTCGCGCTCGGCCTCGGCGCGGTCGAGTGCGACCTTCGCGATCTCGCGCGACAGCGCGGCCAGGCGCGCGAGCTTCTCCTTCAGCCACAGGCGCGTGGCGACCAGCACCTGGTCGTTGCGGCTGCGCCCGGTGTGGATGCGCCGGCCGGTATCGCCGAGCCGTTCGGTCAGGCGCGCCTCGATCGCCGAATGACCATCCTCGAAGCGGTCGTCGAGCACGAAGGTGCCGCTGCGGAAATCGTCGGCCAGCGTGGCCAGTTCGCGCATCAGTCCGTCGAGTTCGTCGGCCGACAGGATGCCGACGCGCTGCAGGCCTTCCGCGTGCGCGGCGCTCGCGGCGATGTCGTGCAGGAAGAATTCGCGGTCGAGGATCACGTCGTCGCCGGCGAGGAACGCCTGGATCTGCGTGTCGACGGCGACGCCGGGCTTCTGCCAGAGGAGAGTGCTCATATCGGTTTCCGTTGTGGATGTAGTGGGAGCGCGCTCGCGCGCGATGGGGCACTCCCGGTCAAGCCCATCGCGCGCAAGCGCGCTCCCACACAGACAGTGCGTCAATGCGGAATCGACGTCAGCTCGTCGAAGCCCAGCGCGAGATTGAGGTTCTGCATCGCCTGCGTCGCCGCGCCCTTGAGCAGGTTGTCGAGGGTTGCCACGACCACGACGCGGCCATTGCCCGGCGCCATCGTGAAGGCACCGATCTGCACGCCGTGGCGGCCGGCGATGCGGCTGACCCAGGGCGCGTCGTCGATCACCTCGACCAGCGGCTCGTCGGCATAACGCGTCTCGTACAGCGCCTTCACCGCCTCGCGCGACATCGGTACTGAGAGCCACAGGTTCACCGTCATCGTGATGCCGCGGAAATGCGGCGCCACGTGCGGCATGAACTCGACCGGCAGCGACAGCTGCTTCGACACTTCGCGCTCGTGCACGTGGTCGGTCAGCGCGTAGGGCATCAGGTTGTCGGCCAGCAGCGCGGTGTCGTTCTTGTCCGACGGCGTGGTACCCGCGCCCGAGTAGCCCGAGACGCCGAAGCACTGCGGCGGACCAGCAAGGTGCCCGATCAGCGGCGCGATCGCCAGCTGCATCGCGGTCGCGTAGCAACCCGGATTGCTGATCCGGCGCTGGCCGGCGTAACGCCCACGCGTCAGTTCCGGCAGGCCGTAATACCAGCCGGCGTCGAAGCGGTAATCCGCCGACAGATCGACGATCACGGTGTCCGGCCTGGCGGCATCGATCGCGGCGACGAACGGCGCAGCCTTGCCATTGGGCAGCGCGAGGATCACCGCATCGACGCCTTTGGCGGCGACCGCGTCGGCATCGAGGCTTTCGAAGCGCAGCTCACCTTGGAAGCCGTCGGTGTGGTCGGCGACGCGCTGGCCGTCGAGCTCGCGCGAGGACACGAACGCGAGTTCGAGGCCCGGATGCGCGGCGACGAGGCGGATCAGTTCCTGGCCGGTATGGCCGCGCGCGCCGACGATCCCGAGGCGGATGGGGGATGTGCTCATGGATGGCTGTCCAGCTTGTGACGAAGATGGCGACGCACCGCCGGCCACTCGGCGTCGATCACCGAGAACACCACGGTGTCGCGCAGCGAGCCGTCGGCATGCCGCTTGTGATGGCGCAACACGCCATCCTGTTTCGCGCCCAGGCGCGCGATGGCCGCGCGCGAGGCATGGTTGAACCAGCTGGTCTCGAACGCCACCGACGCACACCCCAGTACGTCGAAGGCATGCGCGAACAGCAACAGCTTGGCCTCGGTGTTGAGACCGGTGCGCTGCACGCGCGGCGCGTACCAGGTGTAGCCGATCTTGAGGTTGGGCACCGCGGCGTCGAGATCGTAGAAGCGCGTGCTGCCGACGACCTCGCCGCCGGCGTCCAGCACCGCGAACGCGAGCGCTTCGCCGGCTGCCTGCGCGTCGAGCGCCTTGTCGATGTAGCGCGGCACATCATCGGGCGCGGGCACATGGGTATACCAGGCCGTGTGCAGGCCGCTGTCGCGCGACACTGCGGCCAACGCATCGGCATGCGCCGATGCCAGCGGCACCAGCGAGACATGGCGGCCGCCCAGCTTCGGCGCCTCGGTCCACATGGCGTTTGCGGCGCGATCGCCCACTCAGCCCACCAGCGTCGGCGGGCGCGTCGCGCAATGCGCGACGCAGCGCTGGATCTGCTCGAAACCGTCGAGTCCGTACCAGAACACCTTCCATGCTTCCTGCTTGATGCAGCCGTCGGACTCGGCGTAGTAGAAGATGTTGACCAGGTTGTTGTGGCGCGAGCGCCAGAACAGCTGGGGCGTCTCCTCGCGCATGACGTTCCACACGGCGCGGCCGAGGCCCTCGCCCTGCGCGTCGTCGAGCACGGCGAACTTGTCCAGATACACCGTCCCCTCGGCCTCGGCCAGGATCACCGCGGCGCGGTAGTTCTCGCTGACGTAGGCGCGCAGCAGCGGCGTGCGTTCGAAGTAATCGGGGGCGAGTTCGCGGCCGAAACTCGACTCGATCAATGACTTGAGCCGTTCGAGATCCAGTTCCGACCAGTCGGCCGCGTGCAGCACGCGCTCGCCGCGACGGACCAGCGTGCCCGAGCCCTTGTGCGTGAACAGTTCCTTGGCGAGATCGGCCGGGCGCGTGATCGACACCGACGAGGCCATCGGCAGGCCGTCGAGAAGATCCTTGATCTGCTCGATCTTGACCTTCATGCCGCCATGCAGCCACGGCTGCTGGATCAGGTGGTCGTACTCGGTCGACAGGTTGATCGAGTCGATGACCTTGCCGTCCGCGTCGAGCAACCCGCCGGTCCCGGTGAGGAAGATGATCTTGTAGGGCTGCAGTTCGCGCACCAGCTCGTTGGCGGCGAAGTCGGCATTGATGTTGAGGATCTGGCCCGAGGCGGTTTCGCCCAGGCTGGTGATCACAGGAATCGAGCCGGCCTGCAGGCTGGCTTCGATCGGCGCCAGGTTCACGCCGCGCACCTCGCCGACCAGCCCATACGTCGCCTGGTCGAGATAGTCCGCCTCGAACACGCCGCCGGTGATCGAGGTCGCGCGCGCGCCGTTCTTCTGCAGCGCCTCGACCAGCCGCAGGTTCGCCGCCTGGAACACGCGGCGCACGATGGCCAGCGCCTCGGGCGTGGTCACGCGCAGGCCACCGACCGTGGTCTTCTTGATGCCCGCGGCCGACAGTTCCGCATCGAGTTGCGGACCGGCGCCGTGCAGCACGATCGGGGTCAGGCCGACCTCCTGAAGGAACGACAGCGACGAGGTCAGCGCCTCGAGATCGTCGCGCAGCACCGCCCCGCCGACCTTGACCACCGCGAAACGCTTGGCGTCGAGCTGCGAAAACCGCTTGAGGTACTGGCTGATCTCCTTCGCGCTGGCCATGCTGGAGAGCAGGCGCACGATGGTCTGGCGAGTCTGGTGGTGGGCTTGCATGGATAGGGTTCTGTGTTGTTTTTTGCAAAAGGTCGACGCGGCTGGGCGAGAATGAAAGCAGGAGCCCGGCGGATTCTTGCCCCCGTCATTCCCGCGAAAGCGGGAATGACGACTTCACGATCTATGGGGACATCATTCGTTTCGCCCTCGTTCGCGCAGATCCGCGGCCGACCCGCCGTTGATGATCCGATCCACCGACTCGACGTAGCGCCGCAGCTGGTCAAGGGTCACGAACTCGTCGGCGGTATGCGCCTGAGCGATGTCGCCGGGGCCGTAGACCAGCGCGGTATGGCCGCCGGCCGAGAACAGCGAGGCCTCGGTCCAGAAATCGACGGCATTGCCGATCGGCAGGTCGAAGGCGTCGGCGATGTCGCGCGCGGCGAGCCGGCGGTCCTCCGCGCGCGCGATGTCGCCTGACGGCAGGCTGGGACCGCGGAAGGTTTCCTCGAAATGCGCCGCCTCGGGCTGGGCGAATCCGGCGAAAGTTTTCAGCAGATCGTCGACATCCATCGACGGCAGCGGCCTGAAACCGAACCGCAGCTCTGCAGCCGGCGCGATCATGTTGGCCTTGATGCCGCCCTCGACCCGGCCGATGTTGAAGCGCAGACCGGTCAGGCCGCCGAAGCGCGCGTGCGCCAAGGATTCGACATGATCGAGCGCGCGGCCGCCCCAACGCATCGCCTGGTGGAGCGCGCTCGCCGCCGGATCCTGCTTGCCCGAGGCATGCCCCGCAGTGCCGGCGAAACGCATCAGCACCGAACTGATGCCGCGATGTGCGAGTACCGCTTCGCACTGCGTCGGCTCGGCGACCAGCACGGCCTCGAACTGCAGACCGCGCGCGAGGAAGGCTGCGATGCAACGCGGATCGTTGGCCTCCTCATCCGAAGAGAACAGGAATGCCGCATCGCCATCACCGGCATTGGCCGCCGCGATCAGCGCCGCCGCCGCGCCCTTGATGTCGCAGACGCCGAGGCCGACCACGCGATCGTCGAGACGCCGCATCACATGCGGATCGGCGCTCCAGTCCGGCGAATCCGGCACCGTATCCAGATGCACGTTGAACAGCACCGTCGGCGCACCGCGCACCGCGAACAGGCTCACCGCGCCGGCGCCATGGTCGATCACCTCGACATCGAAGCCCGGCAGCCGGCTGCGGATGTAATCGAAGATCCCGCCCTCGGCCGCAATCGCACGCGGCGGATTGCGGGTGTCGAAGGACACCAGCTGTTCGAGATGGTCGAGCGTTTGGGTCAGCAGATCGGTCATCGCATTCGTTTCAACTGGATTGGAGCGTTGAGCACAGAATGTCGTCATTCCCGCGCAGGCGGGAATCCAGCGCCTTGATGCACTCAGCAAGAGACACTGGATCCCCGCCTGCGCGGGGATGACGTCCGAAAGTTCAGCGGTTCACTTGCGCGTACAGCGTGCTGCTCATACCGAACAGCTTGATGAAGCCCTCGGCCTCTTCGACGCCCCAGTCCGCCGACTGCGCATAGGTCGCGCCCTTGGCGTTGAGGATGTGCGGCGAGGTCACCGCCACCGCGTCGACGCGGCCGCCACGGGTTTCCAGCACCACTTCACCGCTGACCTTGGCCTGGGAGGATTCGAGGAAGGCCTCGATGTCGGCCTTGAGCGGATCGTGGAAGAAGCCTTCGTAGACCAGTTCGGTCCACTTGCGCGCGACCTCGGGCTTGAAGCGGTTCTGCTGCTTGGTCAGCACCGTGTCCTCGAGTGCGCGGTGCGCGGCGAGCAGCGAGACCAGGCCCGGCGCCTCGTACACGATGCGGCCCTTGAGGCCGATCACGGTGTCGCCGGTATAGACGCCGCGGCCCACGCCGTAGGGCGCGAACAGCGCGTTGAGCTTCGCCAGGATCTGCGCGCCCGGCAGCGTTTCGCCATCGAGCGCGACCGCCGTGCCCTGCTCGAAGCGGACATTGACCTGCAGCGGCGCGTCCGGCCATTCGGGGCGCGGTGCGCACCAGCCGCGGGCACCCTCGCCCGGCGCCTCCCAGCGATCGATCTCGCCGCCGGACATCGTCAGGCCCAGCAGGTTCTCGTTGATCGTGTAGGCCTGCTGCTTGGCGCGCACGCCGAAGCCACGCGCTTCCAGATACGCCTGCTCGTAGGCGCGCGTCTGCGTGTGTTCCTTCTGGATCTCGCGGATCGGCGCCACGATGCGGAACTCGCCCTGCGCCTTCACCGCCAGATCGAACCGCACCTGGTCGTTGCCCATGCCGGTGCAGCCGTGCGCGATCGCATTGGTGCCGAGTTCGGCAGCGCGCGCGAGCGCGGCATCGACGATCAGGTAGCGGTCCGACACCAGCAGCGGGTACTGGCCCTGGTAGGCCTCCCCGGCCCAGACGAACGGCTTGACGAAACCGTCCCAGATCGCCGGACCGCCATCGACGGTGGCGTGGCTGGCGACACCGAGTTCGGCCGCGCGCTGCTCGATGAAGGCGCGCTCTTCGGCATCGACGCCGCCGGTATCGGCGAACACGGTGTGTACGGTCCAGCCCTGCTCTTTCAGATAGGGCACGCAGAAGCTGGTGTCGAGACCGCCACTGAACGCAAGAACGATGTCGCGGCTTTCAGCCGCGGGATTCGGGATTCGGGATTCGGGATTCGGGGAAGCGGAGTGCAGCGACATGGAGGTCTCTCTGGAAAGTGGAAATTGGTGTCCGAACGCGGGCGGGACTCTTTCGAATCCCGAATCCCGAATCCCTAATCCCGGCGACCCATCAGGGTCGCCATCACCGCCTTCTGCACATGCAGCCGGTTCTCGGCCTCGTCGATGGCGATGCAGTTGGGCGAGTCCATCACCGCGTCGGTGGCCTTGACGTTGCGGCGCAGCGGCAGGCAGTGCGAGAACACGCCGTTGTTGGTCAGTGCCATCTTGGCTTCGTCGACGATGAAGTGCTTGTACTGGTCGCGGATCGGCTTTTCGGGCGCCCAGTTGCCGAAGAACGGCAGCGCGCCCCAGCTCTTGGCGTAGACCACGTCGGCGCCGGCGTAGGCACTGTCGATGTCGTGGCTGACGGCAAGCGAACCGCCGCTCTCGGCGACGTTCTGCGCCGCCCAGTCCATGTAGCGTGCGTCGAGCACGTAGTCCGGGGTCGGGCACAGCAGGGTCACGTCCATCCCTAAGCGCGTGGCGATGGTCAGTGCCGAGTTGGCGACCGCGGTGTTGAGCGGCTTGGGGTGATAGGTCCAGGTCAGCACGTACTTCCTGCCGCGCAGATCATTGGTGCCGAAGTGCTCCTGCAGCGCCAGCGCGTGCGCCAGCTCCTGGCAGGGGTGGGTGATGGTCTCCATGTTGATGACCGGCACCGGCGAATACTTGGCGAAGCTCTTGAGCACCACGTCCTCGCGGTCCTTGCTCCAGTCCACGAACTTCGGGAACGCACGCACGCCGATCATGTCGACGTAGCGGCCGAGCACGCGCGCGACTTCGGCGATGTGTTCCTCGGTGTCGCCGTCCATCACCGTGCCCAGGTCGAACTCGATCGGCCAGGCGTCCTTGCCCGGCTGCAGCACGATGGCGTGGCCGCCGAGCTGGAACGCGCCGAGTTCGAAGCTGGTGCGCGTGCGCATCGACGGATTGAAGAACACCAGCGCGATCGACCTGCCCTTGAGCGCGTCGCCGAGCTTCTCGCGCTTGAAGCGCGCGGCATCGGCCAGCAGGGCGTCGAGGTCGGGACGGGACCAGTCCTGCGTATTGAGGAAGTGTCGGATCGCGGTCATCGGTGGAAATCTCGTGGAGGCGATTGGAGGAAGAATCGGATGGATCGGTGAAATCAACGTTTCGGAAACGAAAAAACCCGGCATCGGCCGGGTTTCCGCAGAACAGCACGCATACGCGAACGACGTTCCGACTAGCCCGGGAGGATGTGGGCTTCCGGTCGGCGGGCACGCGAGGTCATGCCCGACGCCATACGGGCGGAGGTCAGGATGTCGGCGTTGGCGCGCGGGGCGTTCATGAGGCGCGAATCCTCGCATGCGAAGCGCTGCACTGCAACAGCGGCGACGGCCATGCTCAACGCTCGCCGGGCGGCGGCACGACGGGCGTCACCGACACGCGTACGCGCAGGCGATTGCCCGGGTCGTAGGGGAGCCGCGACCGGTACTTGACCCCCTTGTGCACGTAGTCGACGTCGTAGGCGATCGGCCGGCGGAACTCCCGCTCGATCGGCACCATGCGGCAGTCGCCGCCGACGGAGCGATCGGTCTCCTCGACGCTGTCGTCCTCCGAACGCAACACGTCCTTGACCGCGCCGACCCAGCGCGCGACACCGCGCCGCTGCTCTTCGGCGACGGGCGTCGTGGCCTCGCACCGCTCGACCATGCTGGTCGCGCGCAGGGTCTGGTAGACCGGTTCGGCCCGCAACACCTGGGCGTACTCGAAGCGCGCGTTCTCGGGCGCCGGCGGCGGGCTTTGCGCGAAGACCGGGCACGCGCAGACGAACAGCACCGCCAGGACGGGCAGCGCGGGATTCGCACGAGGGTGGCTTCGGAGCGCGATCGACACCGATGCAGTGTAGGCCGCGCCCACCTGCGGGGGCTGAATCGATGCTGTCGTGAACACGCGTCATGCCCGCTGCAATGCGGCTTGCAGGCCGCGCGATGCCGGTAGCAGCGCGGCGCCGCGAGCGCCGTTAGAATCGTCCGGTTATCCCGGCGAGCCCGCCATGTCCCTGCATCTCTACAACAGCCTGACCCGCCGCCTCGAACCGTTCGCGCCCCTCGATCCCGCGTGCCCGACGATGTACGTCTGCGGCCCCACGGTCTACAACTACGTCCACATCGGCAATGCGCGCGGCCCGGTGGTGTTCGGCGTGCTGGCCGACCTGCTGCGGCGGCGTTTCGGCGCGCTGAAGTACGCGCGCAACATCACCGACGTCGACGACAAGATCAACGCCGCCGCGCGCGACCAGGGCGTGCCGATCTCGACGATCACCGATCGCTTCGCCGCCGCCTATCGCGAGGACATGGCCGCGCTGGGCATCGCCCCGCCGGACATCGAGCCGGCCGCGACCGCGCACATCGGGCAGATCGTCGCGATGATCGAGCGCCTGATCGACAGCGGCCACGCCTATGCGGCGGAAGGCCACGTGCTGTTCGCGGTCGGCAGCTTCGACGGCTACGGCAAGCTTTCGCGCCGCGACACCGACGACATGATCGCCGGCGCCCGCATCGAGGTCGCGCCGTACAAGCGCGATCCCGGCGACTTCGTATTGTGGAAGCCCTCGATCGATGACCCCGGATCAGGTCCGGGGCAGGCTCTGCCGGGCTGGGAAGCGCCCTGGGGCATCGGCCGGCCCGGCTGGCACATCGAATGCTCGGCAATGGCCGCCGCGCATCTGGGCGAGACGATCGACATCCACGCCGGCGGCGTCGACCTGCAGTTCCCGCATCACGAGAACGAGATCGCGCAGAGCGAATGCGCGCATGGCGGCGCGCCGTTCGCGAACGTCTGGCTGCACAACGGCATGCTGACCTTCGCCGGCAGCAAGATGTCCAAATCGATCGGCAACATCGAGCGCGTGCACGACCTGGTGCGCACGCATGCACCCGAGGCGCTGCGGTATGCCCTGCTCTCGGCGCACTACCGCCAGCCGCTGGACTGGTCGGATGCACTGATCGAACAGTCGGTGCGCACGCTGGACCGGCTCTACGGCACGCTGCGCGATCTGGCCGATGTCGAGGCCGACGCCCGCATTCCCGACAGCATCGAGCGCGCGCTCGACGAGGACCTCAATACGCCAGCCGCGCTGGCCGAGGTCGCCCGCATCGCCGGCGAGGCGCGCAAGGCCACCGACGCCGCCACGCGCGCAATGCGCAAGGCGGAACTCCTCGGTGCCGGTCTCGCGCTGGGGCTGCTGCAGCAGGCACCTGCCGACTGGTTCGCCCGCGGCGCCAGCGACGACGACGACAGGCGCATCCAGGCGCTGATCGACGAACGCATCGCCGCCAAGCAGGCCCGCGATTTCGCCCGCGCCGATGCGATCCGCGACCAGCTCGCGGCCGAACGGATCGTGCTCGAGGACACGCCGCAGGGCGTGCGCTGGAAGCGCGGCTGAAGAAATTGCGCCTTGTGGGATCTGTGGGAG
>NZ_JAIWPU010000046.1 GCF_021191705.1 Proluteimonas flavola | reverse complement strand
AAGGGTGTGGACCTGTCGCAAGCAAGCCAGGAGTATCTCAATCACGTCGCCAAGCTGATGAACGGTCGTCCGCGCAAGACATTGAACTGGGCTACACCGGCGGCGGCCATGGAGAACGAAATTCTCGCTTTCAAATCACGTGTTGCACTTGATTCTTGAGACCGCCGTTGATCCCCGTGCATGGGCGAATCCGATGAATGAGAGAGGCCTTCGGGTGCGGTTTTTACCCTGGTCCGGATCAGCAATTCGATCCAACAAGACCGATTACGGAAATGCAGTCTGGCAACGCTTCGATCATCAATCACTCTGGCGAGTGGCAATGCAACAACAGCGTCAAGCAGGACGACAGCAAATGCCTCAACGCTCAGGCAAGGTACTCATGCACTCGGAGTTGACGGGAAGCTCCTTACGGAATTGTTAGGCATCATTGCGTACATGGGAAAATACCTCTACAAGATCGCCGCCAATTGTTTGAGCCACAGCGGCAGGGCTTCGTCCATGCATATTCACATGATCTGCAGATGCTCCAGCATCCAACAGTGCTTCAATAATGGCACTTTTCTCAATCCGGGTAGTGAGAACGGCGGTCCACAGAGGGCCATTACCATGTTTGTCGGTTGCATTGGGGTTTGCTCCGGCAGAGAGAAGGGCTTCAACAACTTTTAGGTGACCGTTCTGTACAGCCACATGCAATGGCGTATAGCCGGCATCATCTCCTGCGCTCGGATCGCCACCACTGGACAACTCAGTTTTCACCTCAGAAATTTCACCCGCCGCCGCTCGATACCATAGTTGAGTCCGTCCGTACTCATCGAGTCCGGTTCGACTCTCGCGCTTTGGCCATGATGACATCTTGACTCTCCTTTTAATGCCTAACGCCTGAGTTAAGCCGCGCCGCGAAGCGGCGTCGGCTTGAATGAATTGTTAGCCGTCTGCATGCTGCCTGAGCTTTTCCTGATAGCCCTCGACGCGACGTTGTGCAGCTCTAATGCCATTGGCGTACTTGTTCTCGTCTCCTGCCGCCTCACCCCATTGCCGCAAGCTCTCGGCCCGCTGTGTCTCTTGATCAATGAGGGCTGAGATGGCTCCAACCTTAGCGGCACTCGCTTGCGCCTTTAAACTCTCCTCTATGAGCTTGATCGCCGCTGCTTGTTGCTCAAGCGTTGCTAATGTAACTCTCTCAAATTCAGACGACTGCCGCTGCTGAAGAACCATTGAGTACACGGCTAAAGCCAAAGCAAGACCGGAAAATAGTGCGGAAATGCCGCCGAAACTATCTCCGAAGCTCGCAGCGCGATCCAGGTTGCCGAATAGCCCAGGAACGGTGACTGCCCAGGCAAGCCAAACCACAATAAATAAAGTTATGAGTCTATTTAATTTCACCTTCGCACTCCGTGACTCTAAGGACGGCTAACGCCTGAATTAAGCCGCGCCGCGAAGCGGCGTCGGCTTGAATGAGTAAAAAGGAGACTTCCCACTTCAGCGGCAAGCCGCTCGGCATCGAGTGCCATGATTGTGTTTCGACGAACAATCAAACGAAGGGGAAGTCTCCAATGGGCACTATAACGGTGGGTGTGGACTTGGCAAAGCAGGTGTTTTCGGTGTGTGCGCTCGACGGCGGCGGCCGGGTCAACCGGCGCTTGGACCTGAAGCGTGATGCTTTTGCGGCGTGGCTGGTGCAGTTGCCGGCGGGGACGGTCGTGGCGATGGAGGCGTGCAGCGGCGCGCATCACTGGGCGCGTCGGTGCATTGAGCACGGTCTGGTGCCGCGGTTGATGGCGGCGCAGTTCGTCAAGCCGTTCCGCAAGTCGCAGGTCAACAAAAACGATCGCAACGATGCCGAGGCGATTGCCACCGCGGCGCGGCAGGGCAACATGCGTTTCGTGGCAGTCAAGACGGTCGACCAGCAGGCGCGCCTGGCACCGGGTACGCGAGGGCTACAAGGCCGAAGGGCTGGCGATCTCCAACCGCCTGCGAGGCCTGCTTGCCGAGTTCGGCGTGGTGATGGCGCGCAGTGACCTCGCCTTGCGACGCACCTTGGGAGATGGCGCGATCCGCCAGCAACTGCCGGCGATGCTGCACGGACTGCTGGACGATCTGCAGTTGCACTGGCAGCAGGTCCGCGAACGCGTTGCCGCCTGCGACGCCCGCATCGCCGCGCATGCCAAAGCCGACGTTCGCAGCCAGCGCGCCCAGCAGTTGATCGGCGTGGGCCCACTCACCGCCGATGCGCTGGTGGCCACCGTCGGCGATGGGCGCGAGTTCAAGCATGGCAGGCAGCTTTCGGCCTGGCTGGGACTGACGCCGACCCAGCATTCCAGTGGCGGCAAGCAACGGCTTGGCGAGATCAGTTGTCGGGGCGATGCGTACCTGCGCACATTGCTGATCCAGGGGGCAAGAAGCAGCCTGCAGCGGGCGAACGCGGTTGCACTGGAGAAGGCCAACGCCGAGCAGATCTGGATCCGCGGCTTGGCGCAACGCCTGCCCTTCGGCAAGGTGCTGGTGGCGATCGCCAACAAGCACGCGCGGCAGCTGTGGGCCATGCTGGCGCGCGGCGAAGACTACGACGCCGAGGCCTGGCTCAGGCATCCGATGGTGCAGAGGCCGGCAAGCGGCACGAGACACGCCGCGGCCGCCTGACGACGGCCCGGCACACGATGTTCAACGCCAGAGCGAACAGGTCGCAAGCGGTCAGACCGCCCCGGAGAGAGCCTGACTCACAAGGTGGCGCCACCACATGACACGGCTGATCCCCGTGCATGGGCGAATCCGATGAATGAGAGAGGCCTTCGGGTGCGGTTTTTACCCTGGTCCGGATCAGCAACAGGAGTCCAACAAGACCGATTACGGAAATGCAGTCTGGCAACGCTTCGATCATCAATCACTCTGGCGAGTGGCAATGCAACAACAGCGTCAAGCAGGACGACAGCAAATGCCTCAACGCTCAGGCAAGGTACTCATGCACTCGGAGTTGACGGGAAGCTCCTTACGGAATTGTTAGAGGTGCTAGCTGCCATGCCCCAGTTGCTTCAAATAGGCTCGCCGAGCTATGGCAGCCGCTGCCGCGCTAGGAAACGGGCCTTTCAAGATGTTCCCTGCCGCGTCAACCAACCAAAAATCTTCAGTGCCTTTGACTTCGTTTCCGTCCTCATCCACCTCTACTCGGCGCTGAATCTTGACGGTCGGAGGCGGCGATTTAGTGCTGCCAGCAGATTTTGGAAAGCTCATAAGCACCTCTAACTGGTATTCGACCCCGGATGTGGGGCGTTGCGTCGAGTATGCGGCGGAAGTGCGGTAGCCGCCAAGAGGAGAATTCCGACCTGCGATCAACGACTTGTCGTAGTCCGGCGAGTGCGCCCGTGCATTAGCCTGCGTGCGTTATCCGACGCATGGAGGCGTTCGGTGATATCCGATGGAAATGAAGCGGTAACGGCAGCGCCGCGGTTGCTGGATCAGGTGCGGGCGCGGTGTCGGGTGCGGCACCTCAGTCTTCGGACCGAGCAGGCCTATGTCGGCTGGATCAGGCGTTTCATTCTTGCGAATGGGTAGCGCCACCCGCGCGGGATGGGGCGGGCGAGGTCACGGCATTCCTGACCGTGCTGGCGACACGGCATCGGGTGGCCGCAGGCACGCAGAACCAGGCGCTGGCGGCGCTGTTGTTCCTGTACCGGGAGGTGCTGGAAATCGACCTGCCCTGGATGGACGAGGTGGTGCGGGCCAAGCGGCCTCGGCGTGTGCCGGTGGTGTTGTCGGTGGATGAAGTGCAGCGGTTGTTGCGGGCGATGGACGGGCGCACGGCGCTGCTCGCCGGTCTGCTGTACGGCACCGGCATGCGGTTGATGGAGGCGATGCGGCTGCGTGTGAAGGATGTCGATTTCGGCCGAAGGCAGATCGTCGTGCGCGAGGGCAAGGGCGGCAAGGATCGCCATGTGCCACTGCCCGACCGGCTGTCGGCGGATCTGCAGAAGGCGGTTGCGCGGGCGCTGCAACTGCATGCGGACGATATGGCCGGCGGCGGTGGCGCGGTCTGGCTGCCCGATGCGCTGGCGCGCAAGTATCCGGCCGCGGCGCGCGAGCAGGGCTGGCAGTACGTATTTCCCGCCCCGCGGATTTCGCGGGATCCGCGTGATGGCGCGATGCGTCGGCATCACCTGGACGAGGCGGTGTTGCAGCGCGCGGTGCGCAGTGCGCGGCTGCGTGCGGGCATCCTCAAGCCGGCGGGATGCCACACGCTGCGGCACTCGTTCGCCACGCACCTGCTGGAAGCCGGTCAGGACATCCGCACCATCCAGGCGCTGCTGGGCCACAAGGATCTGTCGACGACGCAGATCTATACCCATGTGCTCAATCGCGGCGGCCTGGGTGTGTGCAGTCCGCTGGACCGGTTGCCGGTCGCATGAGCGGCGTGCGGGCGCCGGGGCTGGGGTTGGGCGTCGCGGCGGGGCTGGTGCTGGGGGCGATCGCCTGTCTGCAGTTGCCCGCATTGCCACCGTGGTGGCTGATGTCGGGGGTGTTGGCGATGGCGTTTGCCGCATGGGCGGTGTGGCGTGGTGGCGGACGCCTGGTCGCAGCGTTCCTGCTGGGCGCAGCGCTGTGCGGTCTGCACGCGGCGCACGCTGTGTCGATCCAGCTGCCGGCATCGATGGAGCGGGGCGATGTTGTCGTGCGTGGACGGATCGTTGGATTGCCGGTGCACGAGTCGCGGCGCACCGCTTTTCTATTGCGTGTCGCCCACGACGCTTCGCTGCCGGACCTCTTGCGTGGTCGCCTGCTGAGGCTGTCCTGGTACGACGGTCGCGGTGAAGGGCCCGATCGGCGGCGACACGATCTGCACGCCGGTAGCGAGTGGACATTCACCGCGCGCCTGCGTGCGCCGCGCGGGCTGCGCAATCCAGGCTGGTTCGATGGCGAGAAACGGGCGATGGCGCAGCGCGTCACTGCGGTCGGGTATGTGCGCAGCGCCCAACCTGTCACGCGTCTCGATGCGGGCCGTGGCGTGGACCGATGGCGCGAGCGTGTCGCGACACGCATCGATGCCGTCGTCGAGCGCGACAGTGCGCGCTATGTGCGGGCGCTCGCGATCGGCGATACGCGCGGTCTTGGCGATCTCGACTGGGAAGCCCTGCGCGCGACCGGGCTGACGCATCTGATCGCGATCTCCGGGTTCCATGTCGGCATGGTCGGCGGCTTCTTCGCCCTGGTCGCAGGGGGCGTGTGGTGGTGCCTGCCGTGGTTGGGTCGCTGGCTGCCGCGTCCGCAGGCGGCGGCGATCGTCGCGCTGCTGGCGAGCACGGTCTACGCGGCGGTGGCGGGTTGGGAACTGCCCACCGTGCGTACGGTACTGATGATCGGCGTGGTCGTGATCGCGCGGCTGGGGCGGCGGCATCTGCGCATTGCCGATGCGCTGGGCTACGCGGCGATCGCGGTGGTGCTGGTCGATCCGATGTCGGTGCTGTCGGCGGGCTTCTGGCTCAGCTTTGCCGGCGTCGCCTGGCTGGTCTGGTGCCTGCCCGATGCACGCGAGCTGTCGAAGCTGCGGGGGCTGCTGGCCTCGCAATGGGTGGCGACCATCGGCCTGCTGCCCTTGACGGTGATCCTGTTCGGGCAGGCCTCGCTGGCTGGGCCGGTCGCCAATCTGGTCGCGATTCCGTGGTGGAGTCTGGTCGTGGTGCCGCTGGCGTTGATCGGCACCGCGCTGGAGGCGATCCGCACCGGTTCCGGCGACTGGGCCTGGCGCAGCGCGGCGTGGGCCTTCGATCTGAGCTGGCCGCTGTTCGACTGGCTGGCGGCGAGTCCGATCTCGCTGTGGTGGCTGCCCGAGCCGCACTGGCTCGCCCTGCCGCTCGCGCTGCTCGCCGCGTTCTGGATGCTGTTGCCGCGCGGCGTGCCGGGGAAATGGCTGGCGACGCTGCTGTGGTGGCCGCTGCTGTGGCCGGACAGGCAACTGCCGCGCCATGGCGAGGCGGAGGTGGTCGTGCTCGATGTGGGGCAGGGCCTGTCGGTGCTGATCCGCACCGCACGCCATGCGGTGCTCTACGACACCGGGCCGGCGGTGCCGGAAGCCTACGACGCAGGCGAACGCGTGGTGGTGCCGGCGTTGCAGGCGCTGGGCGTGCGACGGCTGGACGCGATCGTCGTCAGTCACGGCGATGCCGACCACGCGGGCGGCTTTGGCGCCGTGCAGCGGCGCTTCGCTGCGCCGGTGGTCTTCGCGCCGCAATGGGATCGCGTACCGGGCGCATCTCCATGCCTGATGGGCAGTGCCTGGCGGATGGATGGCGTGACGTTCCGCTTCCTGCATCCGGACCTGCATTTCCCGGCGTTCCGCAATCCGTCGAGTTGCGTGTTGCGGGTCGAAACCGCGTATGGCGCGGCGTTGTTGCCGGGCGATATCGACGATCTGGTCGAACGGCTGCTGGTCCGGCGCGATGCACCGGCACTCGCGGCCGATGTCGTGATCGCCGCGCACCATGGCAGCCGCAGCGCCTCCGATCCCGCGTTCGTGCGCGCATCCGGCGCAGCAGTCGCGATGTTGTCCGCCGGTCACGGCAACCGTTTCGGGCATCCGCACGACGAGGTCGTCGGGCGCTGGTCGAAGGCAGGCGCGGCGGTCGGCAGTACCGCGGGCGGCGGGGCAACCAGGTTCCGGCTGCGGGCCGGTGGGCTGGCGGTCACGCAGGAACGCGTGCGTCGGCCGCGGCTGTGGGATGCCGCGCGGCTGACGGCGGTGCGCGAAGCGCGGGCCGGGGCGGCCGGGCAGGCTGGGCTATCCTATTCGCCGGACTGAAACGGCCACGGGCCGAAGGGGTTGGCGTGCTCGAACTGGTGAAGGCTGGCGGCTGGCCGATGCTGCCATTGCTGCTGCTGTCGGCCGTCGCGCTGGCGATCATCGTCGAGCGGTTCTGGGCGCTGCGCCGCAAGGCGGTGCTGCCGCCGGGTCTGGGCGAGGAAGTCCGCGCCTGGGCTGCGCGCGGCACGCTCGATCCTGCGCACATCGAATCGCTGCGCGGCACCGCGCCGCTGGGCGCGTTGCTGGCCGCCGCACTGGACGTGCGCAACCGGCCGCGCGAGGAGATCCGCGAACGGGTCGAGGATGTCGGTCGCCATGTCGCCTTCCGCATGGAGCGCTACCTCAATGCGCTGGGCACGATCGCCGCCGCAGGTCCATTGCTGGGCCTGTTCGGCACCGTGGTCGGCATGATCCAGATGTTCATGGGCGTCATGGACCACGGCGTGGGCGACGTGAACCAGCTCGCCGGCGGCATCGGCAAGGCGCTGGTGTGCGCGGCCGCGGGCATGATCGTCGCGGTGCCGGCGCTGATGTTCCACCGCCATTTCCGCGCGCGCATCGACGGCTACATCGTGCAGATGGAGCATGAGGCGATCGCGCTGATGGATGTCATCGATCCGCGCAACCGCCGCGGCGTGCAGGTGCAGGCACCGGTGCAGGGCTGACGCATGCGCATCCGCGACCGCCACGCGCAGGACAATCCGGAACTCAACCTCGTGCCGCTCATCGACGTGATCCTGGTACTGATCATCTTCTTCGTGATCACCACCACCTTCGATGCGCGCTCGGTGCTCAAGCTCGAACTGCCGCAGGCCACCGGCGAGCGCAACGATGCCCAGGACGGCACGCTGAGCCTGCTGATCAATGCCGACGGTCGCTACTTCGTCGACGACCGCGAGGCGCTGCGCACCGATGTCGAATCGCTCAAGCGCACGATCGCCGAGGTCGCGGGCGACGATCGCGAACGCACCGTGCTGCTGCGCGCCGATGCGCGTACGCCGTGGCAGGCGGTCGTGACCGCCTACGACGCGCTGGGCCAGCTCGGCTTCAAGCGCATCGCGAATGCGACCGCGCCGCAGGCAGTGGCAGCGCCGGCTGCGGCCACGCAAGAGGAATGACATGAATACCGTTGTGGACAAGGCGCAGCACGACGCGCCGACACCGGGACCGGCGCGCGCCGATCGCGCCTGGCCGGTCTATCGCCGGCTGCTGAAATTTTCCGCCGACTATCGTGGCCTGTTGTCGGTCGCGTTGGTCGGCATGCTGATCGAGGCGGCCGCCGGCGGCGCCTTCACCAAGATGATGGAACCGATCATCGACGAGACCTTCGTCGGCGAGAACGCCGGCGTGAACCTGTGGTTGCCGGCGGCGATCATCGGCCTGTTCGTGATGCGCGGCATCGCCGGCTATCTGGCCGACTACAACATGGCCAAGGCCGGCCGCGGCATCGCCCGCGATCTGCGCGTCCTGGTGCTGGGCAAGTATCTGCGGCTGCCGGGCATGCGCTTCGATGCCGAACCGGTGCCGTCGATGCTGGTGCGCCTGGGCTCGGATTCCGACCAGGTCTCGCAGGCGGCGGTGGACGCGGCCAAGGTGATGATCCAGCAGTCGCTGCAGATCGTCGCCTCGTTGATCGTGATGCTGTGGACCAGTTGGCAGGTCACGCTGACGATCCTGGTCATCGCGCCGCCGCTGTCGTGGATCATGGGCAAGGTCGCGCGCCGCTACCGCCGCGTCAGCCACAACATCCAGGACAGCTCCGCATTGCTGCTGCAGGCGGCCGACCAGTCGCTGAGCAACCAGCAGGAAGTGAAGATCTACGGCGCGCAGGCGGCCGAGAACGCGCGCTACCGCGCGGTCGCCGATACGCATATGCGCCTGAATCTCAAGGTCGAGGCGACGCGCGCGATCTCCTCGGCGGTCGTGCAGCTGATGGGCTCGGTGGGTCTGGCGCTGCTGATCGTCATCGCTGGTTACGAGGCGTCGCAGGGGCGTCTGACCGCCGGCGGCTTCGTCGCGCTGATGATCGCGATGATGGCGATCATTCCCGCGCTCAAGCAGCTGACCAACGTGCAGAACATGCTGCAGCGGGGCGTGGCCTCGGCCGAGCGCCTGTTCGAGATCCTCGATGCCGACGACGAGCGCGACACCGGCACGCGGCCGCTGGCGCGCGCGCGTGGCGAGATCGAATTCCGCAACGTCGGTGCGCGCTATCCGGGCCAGAACGCGCCGGCGCTGGAGGATGTCAGCTTCGTCGCCAAGCCCGGCACGGTGACCGCGATCGTCGGCCGCTCGGGCAGCGGCAAGTCGACGCTGATCAAGCTGATCCCGCGCTTCTACGCGCAGGCCGAAGGCGAGATCCTGCTCGACGGTCATCCGATCGACGACTACAGGCTGTCCGACGTGCGCCGGCAGATCGCCCTGGTCGGCCAGCAGGTGATGCTGTTCGACGACACGGTGGCGGCGAACATCGCCTACGGCGAGATGGCCGGCGTGTCGCCCGAGGCATTGGACGCGGCGATCCGCGGCGCGAATGCGCTGGAGTTCATCGAGAAGTTGCCCAAGCAGCTCGAGAGCGGCATCGGCAGCCGCGGCGGCCGCCTGTCGGGCGGCCAGCGCCAGCGCCTGGCGATCGCCCGCGCGATGCTCAAGGACGCGCCGATCCTGATCCTCGACGAGGCCACCGCCGCGCTCGATACCGAATCCGAACGCCTGGTGCAGGACGCGCTCGAACATCTGATGCCCGATCGCACGACGCTGGTCATCGCGCATCGCCTGTCCACGATCGAACACGCCGACCAGGTGCTGGTGCTGGACCACGGCCGGCTCGTCGAACACGGCACGCACCAGCAGTTGCTCGAACAGGGCGGTCTGTACGCACGCCTGCATCGCATGCAGTTCCGCGAAGGCGATGGCGGGGACCGCATCGGATGAAGGCGCCGCGGTACTGGTTCGACGGCAGCCGCCCGCCGCTGCATGCGCGCGTGCTCGCACGGGTCTACGGCGCGGCGTCGCGGTTGCGGCGGAAGTTCGTGCGTCCGCGCAAGGTCGCAAAGCCTGTGCTGGTGATCGGCAACCTGATCGCCGGCGGCAGCGGCAAGACGCCGCTGACGATCGCGGTCGTCGCGCGTCTGCAGGCCGCGGGCTGGACGCCGGGCGTCGCCAGTCGCGGTTACGGCCGCGACGATGCCGGCACGCCGCGCTGGGTCGAGCCTGTGACCGATCCGAAACTCGCCGGCGACGAGCCGGTGCTGATCGCCGCGCGCACGGGCGCGAAAGTGCGCGTGGACGCCGATCGCGTGGCTGCCGCGAAGGCGCTGATCGCCGCCGGCTGCGACATCGTGGTCTGCGACGACGGTCTGCAGCATTACCGGCTGCGCCGCGATGTCGAGATCGAGGTCATCGACGGCGCACGTCGCTATGGCAACGGCCTGCTGATTCCGGCTGGCCCGATGCGCGAGCTGGCGGCCCGCAGCGCCGATTGCGATTTCCGCGTGCTGAACACCGGCAGCGTGGCCGATGTCGAAGCCGGATTCGGCGAGTGGCCGATGCGACTGGTGACCGGGCAGGCCCTGCCGCTGGTCGGCGGTCGCGCTCTGCCGCTGTCGCGTTTTTCCGGACAGCGTGTGCATGCGGTCGCCGGCATCGGCGATCCCGAGCGCTTCTTCGCGACGCTGCGCAGCCATGGCATTGCGATCGTCCCGCACGCCTTCGCCGACCATCACCGCTACACGGAAGAGGACCTGCGCTTCGGCAGCGACCTGCCGGTGCTGATGACCGAAAAGGACGCGGTGAAGTGCATGCGTTTCGCCGGCGAACGGCATTACAGCGTGCCGGTGTCGGGGGAACTGCCCGAGGCATTCTGGATTGCGCTTCTGGACCGCTTGGCGAAGCTGGGCTGAGGCGTGCGCGGTTGCGCCGGCCCCGTCGCTCCGGCGCAGGCCGGGGCCCAGCGACTCGCTGCTGGTTCGGCCGCGCGGCATCGATGGGTTTCGCGCCGGTGTGGGAGCGCGCTTGCGCGCGATGGCGCTGCCCCATGAAATCCCCATCGCGCGCGAGCGCGCTCCCACGGGCGCTTTCTCTGCAGTTCGGGACGCCACGGCGATGCCCGGCCACATCCGATCTGTGACAATCCCCGCATGCGCACATCCACCGGTTTCGTCGTCGCCATTCCCGCGCGTTACGCGTCCACCCGCCTGCCGGGCAAACCGCTGCAACTGCTCGGCGGTGAGCCGCTGGTGCTGCACGTCGCGCGGCGCGCGCTCGCGGCCGGCGCCGATGAAGTCTGGGTCGCGACCGACGATGCGCGCGTCCGCGATGCGCTGGCCGGCACGCCGGTGCAGGTGGCGATGACGTCGCCCGATCATCCGTCCGGTACCGATCGCCTGGCCGAGTGCGCTGCACTCGCCGGCTGGGACGACGCGCGCGTGGTCGTGAACCTGCAGGGCGACGAACCCTTCGCGCCGGTATCGGGCATCCAGGCAGTCGCGGCGCTGGCGGCGCAGCCCGGCGTGGATCTTGCGACGCTGTGCGCGCCGGTCGAGGATGTCGAGACGCTGCTCGATCCCAACGCGGTCAAGGTCGTGCGCGGCGCGCAGGGCGACGCGCTGTATTTCAGCCGTGCGCCGGTGCCGTGGCCGCGCGATGCGTTCGCGCGCAGCCGCGATGTCATGCCGGACGGCGAGTGGTGGCGGCACATCGGGATCTACGGCTATCGCGTGGGTTTCCTGAAGCGGTTCGCGGCGATGCCGCCGGGGCGGCTGGAACGGATCGAGATGCTCGAGCAGTTGCGCGTGCTCGAAGCGGGGTGCCGGGTCGCGGTCGGTATCGCCACCGAGCTGTTCCCGCCCGGCGTCGATACGCCCGAGGATCTCGCTCGCGCGGACGCGCGTCTGGCGGCCGGCGGATGACCCGCCTGCTGGTGGTATGCCTCGGCAACATCTGCCGCTCGCCGATGGCCGAGGGCGCCTTGCGCGCGCGGATCGAGGCGGCGGGCCTGGGCGATGCCATCGAGGTCGATTCCTGCGGTACCGGCGACTGGCATGTCGGCGATCCGCCGGACCCGCGCGCGATCCGAAATGCGGCCGGCCACGGGGTCGACATCTCCGGCCTGCGCGCCCGCAGGCTCGACACCGCCGACTATCGCGATTTCGATGTGCTGCTGTGTGCCGACGCCAGCACCCTGCGCATCGTGCGCGGGCGCCAGCCGGCCGATGCCACGGGCGAAATCGCCTTGTTCCTCGACTGGGCCGGGCAGGGCGGCGGCGATGTGCCGGACCCCTACACCGGAGATGCGGCGGGCTTCGAATCGGTCTGGCAACTGGTCGATGCGGCGGCCGAGGCGGTCGTCGCGCGGCATCGACGCGGCCCCCCGGCCGTTCGCGCATAATCCGGTCATGACCGACGCCGCGATCGCGCCCGAGTTCCCGGCCAGCCTGGAGTGGCTGAACCTGACCGACCCGCTGCGCATGGCGCAGCTGCGGGGGAAGGTGTGTGCGCTCGCGTTCGTGAATCTCGCCTCGGCCTGGTCGCAACAGCGGTTGGCCGATCTGGGCCATCTGCGTGCGCGGCATCGCGAACGCCTCAACGTGGTCGCGGTGCACGTGCCGCGTTTCGATGCCGAGCGCGAATCGCGTCGCAGCAGCAAACGCGCGCATCGTCAGCACGTCGAATTTCCGGTCGCCCACGATCCGGACTGGACGCTTTGGCAGCACTACGGCATCGAAGCCTGGCCGACGGTCGTGCTGATCGACGGTGAGGGCCGGGTACGGGAACGCATCGTCGGCGAGGGGGGCATTCGCGAGCTCGACGCGCGCGTCAGCGCGCTCGCCGCCGAGCTCACCCCGCAAGCGGTCAACGGCGATCCGATCCGCATGCGCCGCAGCGGCGAGCCGCCGCTGCCGTTGCGCTTCCCGGTCGGTCTCACGCTGTCGGGGAACTTTCTCTACGTCGCCGACAGCGGTCACCACCGCGTGCTCGAATGCGACACCAGCGGTCGCGTGCTGCGCCAGTTCGGCAGCGGCAGTCCCGGTTTCATCGACGGGCCGATGGAACTGGCGGCGTTCACCCGCCCGCACGGCATCCGTGTCGAACGGGATGTGCTCTACGTCGCCGACACCGGCAATCACGCGGTGCGGCGCATCGAACTGCGCAGCGGCGACATCTCGACGATCTGCGGTGCGGGCCGTCCCGGCATCACCGCCGAGGGCGTGCTCGCCGATCCGCGCGCGGTCGCGCTCGACCAGCCGCGCGACATCGTGCTGGCCGGCGACAAGCTCTACATCGCCTGCGCCGGCGACAACCGCATCTGGCGGCTGGACCTGGGCCGTTCGACGATCGACCTGCTGGCCGGCAACGGCAAGCTCGCGGTGATGGACGGCAGCGGGTCGATGGCCTCGTTCGCCGAGCCGGTGTCGCTGGCCTGCGTGCAGCAGACGCTCTACGTCTGCGATGCCATCGGCTCCGCGATCCGCAGCGTGCATACCCGCACCGGCGTGGTCTCGACGCTGGTCGGTCAGGATCCATGGCAGTTCGGCTGCGTCGACGGTGCACGCACCGATGCGCGCATGCAGCATCCGCAGGCGCTCGCGCTCGAACCCGATGCGCCGGTGCTGTGGATCGCCGATGCCGGCAACGACAGCCTGCGCTGCCTGCGCCTGGGCGGCGGCGAACTGACCTCCTTCGATCTGCCGCAGCGCCTTCATGCGCCCGGCGGTCTGGCGATCGGCAGCGATGCGGTGTGGATCGCCGATACCGATGCGCACGCCGTGCTGCGGCTCGATCCGGTCAGCGGCGCCGTGCGGCACGTTCCGATAGGCGAATGACCGGGCCGCGCAAGGCAGGCAGCGGTGGGGTGATGTTCGACGGCAAGGCGTTCGTCGCTGGGCTCAGCACCGCACCGGGCGTCTACCGCATGTATGCGGCGGACGACACCGTGCTGTACGTCGGCAAGGCCGCGGACCTGCGCAAGCGCGTGGCGAGCTATTTCAACGCCACGCCCAAGGTCGCGCGGACGATGGCGATGATCGCGCAGATCGCGCGCATGGACACCACGGTCACGCGCAGCGAGGCCGAAGCGTTGCTGCTCGAAAACCAGCTCATCAAGTCGCTCAAGCCGCGCTACAACGTCTCGCTGCGCGACGACAAGAGTTATCCCTACGTGCTGGTCACTCGCGACGACTGGCCGCGCATCGCCGTGCATCGCGGGCCGCGCAACGTGCCGGGTCGCTATTTCGGCCCGTACCCGGGCGTGACCGCGGTGCGCGAAACGCTGAACCTGATGCAGAAGCTGTTCAAGCTGCGCAACTGCGAGGACAGCATGTTCCGCAACCGTTCGCGTCCCTGCCTGCAGCACCAGATCGGGAGGTGCACGGCGCCCTGCGTCGGCATGATCTCGGCGCAGGACTACGGCGATGCCGTGCGCCGCGCGTCGCTGTTCCTCGACGGACGCAGCGATGAACTCACGCAGGAAGTCACGCGCGACATGGAGGCGGCGGCCGAGAAGCTCGACTTCGAGGATGCCGCGCGCCTGCGCGACCTGCTGGGCAACATGCGCAGCATGCAGGCGCGCCAGTACGTCGACGGCAAGGTCGCCGAACTCGACGTGCTCGCCTGCGCGATGCAGGGCAGCCAGGCCTGCGTGCTGCTGCTGGCGTTCCGCGATGGCCGCAATCTCGGCACGCGCGCGTTCCATCCGCGCACCAACGGCAGCGACGATCCGGCGGAAGTGCTGGCCGCGTTCGTGTCTCAGCATTACGCCGAGCAGACGCCGCCGCGCGAGATCGTGCTCGACCGCGCGATCGAGGACGTGCCGCTGCTCGAACAGGCCTTCAGCGAATCCACCGGCCGCCGCGTGCAGATCAAGACCAGCGTGCGCGGCGATCGTGCGCGCTACGTGGATCTCGCGCGCCGCAATGCCGAGGTCTCGCTGGCGACGGAAATGGGCAGCCAGGCCGCGCAGAACGCGCGCGCGCAATCGTTGCGCGAGATGCTCGGTCTCGCCACGGTCGCGCAGCGCATCGAGTGCTTCGACATCAGCCACACGATGGGCGAGGCGACGGTGGCCTCGTGCGTGGTGTTCGACGCCGCGGGCCCTGTGCGCGGCCAGTACCGGCGCTACAACATCGCCGGCATCGAGCCGGGCGACGATTACGCGGCGATGCACCAGGCATTGACGCGGCGCTTCCGCAAGGCAGCCGACGCGCGCGCCGCCGAGGTCGCCGCAGTGGAGGCGGGGACCGATGCGCCCGCGGTCGCGGAGGGCGCAGGCATCCTGCCCGACGTACTGCTGATCGATGGCGGCACCGGCCAGGTCGCGCAGGCGCGCGCCGTGCTCGACACGCTGGGCATCACCGGCATCTGTCTGGTCGGCGTGGCCAAGGGCGAGGCGCGCAAGCCCGGCGACGAGACCCTGCTGCTGCCCGATGGCCGCGCGCTCAAGCCCGGCGCGGCCTCGCCCGGCCTGCAACTGGTGCAGCAGGTGCGCGATGAGGCGCATCGTTTTGCGATCACCGGTCATCGCGGCCGGCGGCAGAAGGCGCGTACCACCAGCCGGCTCGAAGACATTCCCGGCATCGGCCCGCGCCGCCGCGCCAGCCTGCTGAAGCATTTCGGCGGTCTGGGCGGGCTGAAGGCGGCCGGCGCCGAGCAGATCGCCCAGGTCGAAGGCGTCAACGCGGCGCTCGCGCAGCGCATCTATGCGACCCTACACGGGCTCGACACCGGCTCCGGCGCCGGGCAGGACTGATTTCCCCCTCCAGGCCTTCGATGAAACTGACGATTCCCACCTGGATCACGCTGTTGCGGATCCTGCTGATTCCGGTCCTGGTACTGGTGTTCTACCTGCCGTTCCAGTGGACGAACTTCGCGGCCGCGCTGATATTCGGATTCGCATCGATCACCGACTGGCTCGATGGCTGGATCGCCCGTCGCTACGAACAATACTCGGCATTCGGTGCGTTCCTCGATCCGGTGGCCGACAAGCTGATGGTCGCCGTGGCGCTGTTCCTGATCGTGCAGGGCCATCCGACGCCGTGGATGGCGTTGTGGGCGGCGGTGATCGTGGGTCGCGAGATCGCGGTGTCGGCATTGCGCGAATGGATGGCCGAACTCGGTCAGCGTGCGACCGTGCGCGTGGCGGCGATCGGCAAGATCAAGACCGTCGCGCAGATGGTCGCGCTGTTGTGCCTGCTGTATTCGGTGACGCCCGACCAGCCGCCGCGTCCGTTGCCGTGGCTGGGTCGCGAGATCTTCATCATCGGCGACTGGCTGCTCGCGATCGCGGCGATCCTGACACTGTGGTCGGGCCTGCTGTATCTGCGTGCGGCATGGCCGATCATGCGCGCCGCGGAAAAGAACAAGTATTGACACCCCGGCGGCGATGGGTAGAATTTCGCCTCCCAAGCGGGAATAGCTCAGTTGGTAGAGCGCAACCTTGCCAAGGTTGAGGTCGAGGGTTCGAGCCCCTTTTCCCGCTCCAGTTTCGAAGACGAAGCCCCGGGTTGTACGCGGGGTTTCGTTTTGTCGACAGGACCTGGTCCTGCACGGCGTCACCGGCCTGGTGGCAGAGTGGTTATGCAGCGGATTGCAAATCCGTGTACGCCGGTTCGATTCCGACCCAGGCCTCCAGCCGGCGCACCACACGGGTCGCAGGCGGGTTACAATCCGGTTCCAAGCGGGAATAGCTCAGTTGGTAGAGCGCAACCTTGCCAAGGTTGAGGTCGAGGGTTCGAGCCCCTTTTCCCGCTCCAGATCACGATTCGCGGAATGCAATCCGCGGTGCCCTGGAGCCAGGACCTGCGGGTCCTTTTTTCGTTTTGACGAGAGCCCTGCGCGCGGTTCGTTGGATCCGCGGTGAGCAGCGCGTGTCCGGGATCGATGGCGCTGCTGTTCTTGCCGACATGACAGGTCTCGCGGGCTGTTCCGGCGATGCGCAGCAGGCCGAGCGCAACATCGGCCAGTTGCAGTTGGGCGATAGCGGGGGCCGGGCACGGGAGCGGCTGGGCGAGCCGGCATACACGGTCGTGAGTCGGTCACTTTTCCCGGCAAGAGGCCGGACCGCGCTGCAGGCAGATGCGGCCGCGGGTGGGTATGCGGGTCGATATTCGACCCAGGATTGAAGTCGTGATCAACGCGGATGGAAGGGTGGGCTCGCTCGCGGCGTACGGATCGCGTGCCAAGTACCTGGCCCCGAATCACGCTCCGGACACCGAGGATGCCGCTCACTGAAGCGCTCCAGGCCGGTCGGGCGCCCCGCAGGGAGCCAAGCGCTTCTGCACCGCGCGTCAGAGCATCCGCATCTGTTTGCACACCGGGCGGTATCGGGTCTCGCGCACCAGGCCGCGTTCGCTGTAGCAGGATTCGGCGGGAAGCCGGGGCCGGCAGTCGGCGCAGGTGCCGGACAGGTCCTCCGGTGTGGGCCTGGGAGTCTCGGCCAGGATGCGGCAGGCGTTCCGATAGCGTTGCAGTACCGATTCGCGCGAGCTGCCTTCGATCGGCTTGCCGGTGCTTTCGTCCAGGACGGTGAAGTCCGAGAACGGCTGTTCGGCAGCGCATTGCTGGCCCAGCCATGCGAGATGGGCCTGGAAACGCTCGCGTGCCGCCTTGCGGGCGTCGGCGTCGCATTGCCGCTGGATGGCGGCGACCGTGTTGTCCGGCAGCGTCGGCGAGGTCCACGCATCGTAGGCCTGCCGGCTCACGCCGAACACGCAGCAGCCCGAAAGCATCAGGGCCGTGCCAGCGGTGGCGAAGCCGATCCTGCATGCCGACAACCACTTCCAACGAATGGGCAACATCTGTGGGGATTCCTTCCGTGATGGCGAGCCTGGTGATGGCGAGAGCGGCTACGGCCCTGCGATCAAGCCTTGCTGGCCGCCTTGGGGCGCATCGATTCCGGGGCCATCATCAGCGGCAAGCCATGGCGGTTGACCAGGCGGTAGCTGAAGCTGACGGGGTAGTCGTAGGCGGGGCGGTAATAGGCGCGAGGGTTCGGCTTGATCGGGCGCGCATCGAGTCCGCGCAGATTGGGCGAGCGGCCGCACAGTTGCTTGACCTCGTCGTTCCACTCGAAGCGCGCCTCGCCCAGTCGGGCGCGCTCGTCCAGCCAGGGGCCGAGGCAGAGCGCGTGCCAGTACCGGCGCAGTGGGGACAGCAGGTACTTGCCTGCCCAGCGGGTGGGGACATCGACGTGGTCAGTAGCTTTCACCAGCCCTTGCGCGAGGGCACTCGGGTGCGGCTGGATGGCGGGGAGGCCGTGCGCCATGTAGCGGCGGATGAATTCCAGGCCCTGCAGCTCGTACAGATCCGGGAGACTGTTGACGCACTCGTAGGGTCCGGACAGGTCGATCGGCGGTGGATTCGGGTTGCCGCGGATTCGCAGCTTGTAGGTCTCGATCTCCGCACGCGGGCGTGGTGCGTAGAGTTTCAGCACGCTCGTCGAGCGTTCGTCCACCAATGGCCTGACATGCCGCCAGGGAATGTGGGCGACATGGCCCTTGCCGTCGTCGATATGCAGCAGTTGCGCCTGGCGGTTGTAGCGCACACGGCCCATCGGTTCCCGCTCGGTCCTGAAGCAGAACCAGAACAGCGGCGCCAGCAGGAGCAGGCCGAAGGCATACAGCGGCCACAGTTCGGCCAGCGTGGCGGCCGGGAACACCATCACCAACGACAGGATGAAAAGCACCAGGACGTGGTGCATGCCGACGATGAACGCAGCGCTGCTGCGGATGTGTCCCATCGGCAATTCCATGAACCGGTCGTTGAATCTCTCCGGGTCGCTGACGTCGACGGTGAAGAAGACATCCTCCGGCCACATGGCGATGTCGAGCGCGGGCAGTGCGTGGACGTCGCGGCGCTCGAGCTCCTTGCCGATCTCCGCATCGAGGTCGCTCATGTCCGGTTCGCGATGCCGGCGCACCCATTCCAGTTCCTCGCGCCACAGCGCGTCGATCCTGGCCTGCAGCCCGGCCTTGTCCAGCGGTGCCTGCGATCGTTCAGTCACGGCTTTCCCTGCTGCCGATGCGTCCAGGCAGATCGACGATCTTCTTGTTGTCCACGTGGATCCTCAGCCCCAGACAGACCTGGTCGTTGTCGCAATACGCTTCGATCCGCAGATCGCAGGTGATCCATTCGTAGTAGCCCTTGCCGAAATCGCATGCGCTGTACCCGGATTCGTGCCCGAGGACATGGAACAACTGCTGTATCGGCTGGCCGACATAGCGCGATGCCTCGGGGATGACGCGCAGCATCCGCTCCCTGCGGGGACGTTCGGCCTCGCACCGGTCCTTGTGCGCCTGCGCGATGCGTATGCGGCGGTGGGCGCGCCACCAGAGGAAGGCCACCAGGGCCAGGGCGATCATCGTGGCGTTGTTCATTCCGGCACCGGGTCCTGCTGTGGATCAGGCAGATGGGGCAGATAGGGACGCAAGCCGGCCCGCAGCGGCGGCAATCCCCAGCGTTCGTAACGCAACACCAGCTCGAGATAGGGCGAGCGCGGCAGGTCGGCTAGCACGTCACGTTCACGTGGGGTTCCCCGCGGAGTACCGTTTTTCGAGCCGGGCGATGGCATCGAGAATGCCGTGCTTGACGATGCACATGTCCGGCGAGTCGTCGTCCACGGTTCCCGTGCGCAGGTAGCGGCTGCGCTTCGGGCTGGTCAGGTGCTCCAGGTGCAGGCTGATGTCGCCGCTGTCCAGGCGCTGCACGGCACGCAGCAGGACCTCCTCGGTGTGGTTGAGCTGCCTGACGATCTGGCGGCAGCGCACCTGCTGTCCGTCGATCAGCTCTTCGGTGATTTCGCAGCCGGTGTAGTCGCCGTAGCGTGGGCGGGGGCCTGCCGGATGCGGCTTGGCGAACAGGTAGTCGAACGCGGCGCGCAGCTGGGCGGGGAAATCGGCGTAGGCGCGGGCGATGTCGGCGGCGGGCTTGAGGATCGGTTCTCCCCGCGCGGCCGCCGCGCGCCAGTCGCCCTGGATGGCCGGGGCATGGTTGGCGTAGGGGAAATAGTTGCCGGGCCCGAAGAAGGGGGCCTCGAGCACCTGGGAAAGCCGGTGCGTCGGCGGCATGAAGATGTAGCGCGCCTCGTGCGGAAAGATCACCCGGCTGCGGTGGTAGCCGCTGGTCGCATGGCAGGCGATCTCGGGCGGCTGCGCGAACAGGATGTTGCCGCCGCCGCTGACGAGGCCGCGGATGCGCGCAGGGCCGAACACGTGCAGGTTGCAGAAGTAGGGGTAGACGGCGAGGAGTTCGCAATCGAGTCCGCCGCCGAGGTAGTGCTGTTCTTTCGACAGGTGTTCCTGCGCGGCGCGACTGGTCATGCGGGCGGCCCGGCTCTGCGCCTGGTACGTCTCTCCGGGGTTACCGGGCGCGTCTGCGTCTTCGCTCATCGTCTCGTGCCTTGCTGGATGGATAACGGAAAGGAAAGCAGGGTTCAAGGCGCGATGTCGCCCGCCTCGATGTGGCCGACAAGCAGCAGCCGGCGCGAACCGCCTGCTGCGGAGGCCGGGCTTTCGCTCGCGAAGCCGCACACCTCGATCGTCGTGCCGACAGCCGGCATCGCCGCCTCCCCTGCCGATGCCGCGTCAGGCTTCGTCTGCAGCAGGACATCGACGATGGCATCGCCTTCCACCTGCAATTCCAGCGACCCCGACATCCCCTCGAACAGGTAGGACAGCGGGTCGTCCGGGCTGGGCGCGGAGAACGCGACGACCTTGGCGACCTTGCCCTGGAAGCAGACCCGGCGCTGCCGATAGCGGTCCAGCTCTGCGAGCACGACCGCTGGAGACGCCTCCCGTGGAGGCAACAGCGATTGGGCCGTCATGCGCAGGACGGGCATTTTCCACAGGGCGATCAGGATCGCGGCGAGCACGAGGGCAAGAATGGCCGCGACGATGGCGAGGGTATTGTTCATGGGGGGCGAGTCTCCGAATCGTTGGACGTTGTGACGGGTACTTGGCGGCCGCGCCAGACCGCGCCGCGAAGCAGCGTCGGCTGGGAGGGCGGGGATGCAATGCGTCATGCCGCGAGGGAGGCATGTTTCCTGCGCCAGCGCGCTCGCCTGATCGACTGGATGGCGGCGCCCAGGCCTGCGAGAAGGGTCATGGGAATGCCGTAGACCGTCCCCAGCATCGCTAGGAAGGCAATGATCTCGGGGTAGTCGAACCGGCTTTTGCAGGAGTTGCCCCCGCCGCCAAAGCTCAGGCAAAGGTCGCTGAAAACGAGGGCGGAAATCACCCAGAGGCCCGCGAGGACGAGGGTGGCGACATACCAGGGGCGCGCGTTGGGAATCGGGGGGTGCATGCTTCAGTGCCTCGCTGTATCGCCTGGCAGGCGGGTGGAATACGGGGTCCTGCGGCTCACGTCGTCCTCCTTTTCCTGCGTTTCCTGTCGCGCTTGTTCAGCCGCCTGGGACGCGGCAGGTGCTCGCGGTAGGCGCGTTCGCTGGCGCGGAATGCGCGCTCCTGCTCTTCCCATTCCTGGCGTTGGATTCGGCGTTCCCGCTCGTGTGCCAGGTCATGCTCGAAACGGCGCAGGCGCAGCGCCAGCCAGCCGCCGCCGATCGCCAGCAGGGCCACGCCGACGCCGAACAGGAATTCGCTCGACGGCCCGCGGCGCGGCACGTACATGTTCACCGCCGCGATGGCGATGGCGAGCTTGACCAGGAAGCCGGCACCGCGCTGCCCTGTCCGCCAATCGACGCGCAGCGCGATGATGAGCATCGTGGCCAGCAGGGTCGCGCCGATCCCTTCGATCATCGGTCCGCGCCTCGCTCTGCGCCGGCTGCGCCAGCCGGCCAGGCGCGTACACGGTGCGCCACGGCGGAGGATGTGCGGGTACCGTCAGTCATCGGCACGCCCCAGTATCTCGAGGATCGACGCGGCCTTGCCGGGCTGCTTGATGTGGTAGACGGCGGGGTCGAACCGGCTGCGCTCGATGACGCTGTCCGGCAGCAGCTCGATGCCGCCGACCGCGCCGTCCTCGCCGGTGATCCCGGTGCAGCGGCGTCCTTGCGGATCGGTCAGCCGGTAGTGGCGCCGTGGTGCGGAAGGGCGGATGGACAGCGAGGCGTCCGTGGCGGCAGGACAGGCCGGCATCGCCGCCGGTGGATCGGCGGCGTGCAGCAGCGCGCCGCCTTCGCCCTGGCAATGCCAGAGATCGCCGGTGTCGCGGAAGGCGATGGGGCCGGGCATGCAGGCGAGACCCTGCACGCGCTGGGGCGACGGCAGCGTGCCGATCCAGCGGTCGTCCCCGTAGGCGAGGCGGCCTTCGAGCAGCGCACCGAACAGCGGCACCGGCTGGGCCAGCTCGATGCGGGCAATGTCGCCCGGCCGCGCCTGCGCGCGCCGGGCGGGATCGAACGACGGTGCCAACTGGACGCGGCTGCCCGCGGGCAGATCCAGGCCGGCCACCGTTGCCGCGTGGTCCAGATGCCAGGTGCGCCTGGCGTACTGCCGGCCGTCGTGCCAGTCGTCGATCCACGACAGCGCGAAACAGGCGAGCGGGCCCAGCAGCAGGAGTGCCAGCACGGCCGCCACTGCGCGCCAGGCCGGCGGCAGCGGCCGGCGGCGCCAGGCCAGCCAAGCGGCCAACAGGCCGGCAGGCAGGCATAGCCACCAGCCCAGCCCGACGATGACCAGATACCACTCCCATGGCGTGAAACTGATCATGGGGCGGCGCCGCGGCCATGCCGCGAGGCGATGCGGCACGCGTGCGCTCGCCCCCGCTGTGCTTGCGTGCAGCGATTCCCGCGGGGTCTGCCTGCGCGACGCGGGCCCTGCCATGCAGCGTGTCCGCACGTGTCCACCCGTCGGCGGGCACGAACAGGCACTCCAGCGTGCCGGAGATGCCGCCCCGGTGGATCATGCGGAAGGCGAAGCGGTCCGCCAGCAGGTGCCCGATGCGTTCGATGTCGTACTCGAATCCATCGCTGCCGGCCCGCGCGGCCCCGGCCGTCGTTGCCGGACGGCTCGATCGACCGCACCTCGCTGCCCAACTGGTCCTGCGTGTATTCCAGCAGGCTCAGCCTGCCTTCCTTCCAGTCCAGCAGGATGGCGTGGACCGATGCGAAGGCATCCGGTCCCCGCCTCATTCCATCAGCATCCGGTAGCTGCATCCGGCCAGTGTCTTGCCGGGGTGGCTGTCGAGGGTGGAGACGTCGTGCGTGATGCGGGTGCGGTAGGCGACCCCACCGTCGTCATGGCGTTCTTCGCTTTCGGCGACGACGGCTTCGCCCAGATACTTGGCCGGGGTGTCCAGCATCGGCTGGATCCGCAGTTGCTCGGCCAGTGGGTGGGGATCGGCTTCGTCGAACACGCCCATCACCCCGGCATTGGTGAAGACGATGCGATCGGTGCTGCGACCGAAGGCGGTGATGGGGCGCTCCAGGCGGTATTGCCTGAGCCAGGGGGTGGCCGAGTCCTCGGCGGTCAGGCCGAGCGCGCGGGCGACGCTGCCGTCCTCGTCCTGGAACAGGGGAAAGGCGAAGCCGAGCCAGGCCGACACGTCATGGTCGCGGCATTCGATCAGCGCGGGGAGATCGGCAGCGGTGGGCGCGGCGACGTCGTCGGCGGCATGTGCGGAAAAGGCGGTGCAGAGCACGGCGGCGCAGAACAGCGGTCTGGACATGGGAGTTCCTTGGAGAGACTGGAAGGCGGGCGGTGGCGTCGCCCGCGATAGCCGGGTGTCAGGCGCTGGCCGCGCCGGACTCCAGACGGCGCAGGAGCGCGTCGAACCGCCCCAGGCCGACCATGCGTTCATCGTCGCCGGCCACGATCCCGCCGTCGGGCAGTTCGATCCAGTGCTCGAGGCTGCCCTCCAGTGCCAGGTGGCCATGGCGGATGCGCACCACGCGGTCCGAGCCGAGATGCCACAGCTGCGCGATGTCGGTGGCGCGGTGCTGTCCGGCGCCGTGGCGCAGCAGCAGCCAGTCCCCGGGCAGGCTGTCGATCGCCAGCGCATCGTGGTAGGGCAGGCCATCCAATGCGTGCCGCAGCACCTCGCCGGTCGCCAGGTCGCCTTCGCAGAGCAGGCCATCCTGGGTCCAGGCGATGCGCGACGCGCGGCTGGGCACCGGCGCGCAGATGTTTTCCGGCGCGTCCTCGCCGTCCAGGAAGTGCAGCCGGTGCAGGGCGCCATCGCGCCACTGGAAGAACTGCTGCTGGCAGAACACGCAGGTGCGGCCATCGGCCGTGTGGACGATGGCCGGAGCAACGTGGGACAGCTCGGGCCGGGGTGGCAGTGCGAGCAGCGGCTCCCGCACGGGCGCCAGCCCGGCCGGAGTGCGCGCGGGCTGGCGCAGCAGGACGACCGAGTGGTCGTCGGCGAGCAGCACGTCGTCGCCGACGAATCCCAGTGCGTAGTCGGGCAGGCTGCGCTGGCTCATGGCCTGGGGCGGGCGCAGCGGCAGGGCATTGACCGGCCCGCCGCTTTCCAGCGGCAGCTGCGTGAAGCAGAGTTCTTCGTGGTACAGCGCTTCGTAGGGCAGCTGCGTGTTGGCGGGATTGGTCCAGTGGCTGCGGATCCAGGCGCGCAGGCCGTCCGGGCCCGCCGTCCAGCAGCGCTCGATCTGCGCGGCGAGTTCGCTGCGGACTTCGCGCACGTCGGGCCATTGGCGCAGATCCAGCAGCACGCGGCCGGGCTCGCTGCGCGAGTCGGCGATGGCCCAGCCGCCATCGAGCGGCCAGAGGATGCGCAGGTCCCGATAGGCCGATGGCGCGAACAGCGGTGCGCCGGGCGCGTCGGGCAGGTACGCCGGCGCGCCGAAGGCGCGTTCTTCCTGGCGATGCACGAACGCGTCCGCATCCTCGGCCTCGGCCTGTTCCACGAATGCGTCCACGGCGGAGTGTTCGACGACGTGGAGATGGCGGATCTCATCGTCATCGTCGTCGTTGTCGATGCGCTCGATCAGCGCCAGGCCCAGTGCCTCCATTTCCTGCCCCAGTGCCGACGGCCAGTCTTCGCCCGCTTCGTCGTCCGCCAGCGCCCGCGCGACGCCGTCCAGCCGCTCGGAAGCGAGTGCCGGGAATGTCCCTGCGTAGGCCTGGCGCAGACCCGCCAGCACGTCGGCCACCGGGGTTTCCAGGGCGAAGCCGTTGGGCGTGGGCATCTGCGAGGGCCGCTTTTCGCGGCGGCGATGCACGATGGCCTCCCAGCCTTCGGCCTCGATCCGTTCGACGACCTCGTCCACGTTCGCCAACTCGGCGACATACAGGTTGATGGCGTCGTCGTTTTCCCACTGCTCGATCAGGGCCAGCCCCAGTGCCTGCATTTCCTGCCCCAGCGCCGGCAGCCATCGTTCGGACTCGGCATCGGCCAGGGCATCGGCCACGGGGTCCAGCTGCGCCGAAGCCAGCGCCGGAAAGCGCCCTGCGTACGCCTGGCGCAGCACGCCCAGGACGTCGGCGATCGGGGTCTTCCAGTTGAAGAGGATGGGATCTGACATGCGTGATGGAGCCTTCGGAAAGGTCGGGGCCGTCCCGGTTGAACGGCCTGGGGTGCGGGGGGCGCTGCCGGCGGTAGGACACGGTGTCGTGCGGGGGCCGAACCGGCTCACACGGCGCGCTTCATTCAATCGGCATCCGCTAGCCGCAGCCGGCCAGGGGCAGGTCGGCGTGGTTGTCGACGGTGGTGACGTCAAGGGTGATCCGGGCGCGCACGTCATGCGTGCGGCATTCGATCAGTGCGGGAAGATCCGACGATGCCGGATCGATGGAGTCCCCGGCGGCCGGTGCGGACACGTCGGGCGAAGAAACAACAGCATCGCGGGGGAACAGCAGCGGCGGCACGGCGTACTCCTGGAGGCGGGACAAGCAACCCCAACGGCCGTATGGGCTCCGGCTGGGAAGCGTGTTCCCCCGGGGCGTCACGGCGGCCATTCAGAATTATCGGCCATGGATCTGCTTCACGCCAGCTTCACCCGGTTGATCGCGACGCGGACGCGGGTTCCGGGCCTGCCCGTCCCTGCTGCGACGCATCCGTCTCGACATGCCTGTTTCATTCGGCACCTCGCTCAGGCACGCTGTCGCCGCCTGCCCGGATGGCGAAACTGGTAGACGCACCGGACTTAAAATCCGTTGGCCGCAAGGTCGTGCCGGTTCGATTCCGGCTCCGGGCACCATCGTCGGCCGCTTTTGCGGGCCGACTTCGCAATTCCCATGCGTGTCTCCCGGATCGGCGCGTATCTTCACGGGCGCGTGCGTGCGATCGGCTCAGGGTTCTCGACCACAGCAGACGCAAGACTGGATCGGCGGGAGTGACGGGACGCCGCCGGCGTGCCCCGGGACGGGCGCCACCACGATGATTTCGAGACTCCGGAACAATTTCCACCTGGCCATCATCACCCTGCTGGGGTCGGTGACCGCGCTCGTGCTCGGCAGTTTCATGGTGTGGCGACTCGCGCGCGGCGACTGGGGCGTCGCGGCGCTGGACGCGGCCGTCCTCGTCACGATGCTCGCGATCGTGCGGTTGGCGTGGCGCGAGGGGCGGACGGAATGTGCGGGCGCCTGGATGGTGGTGTTCAACGCCGGTTTCGCGATCCTCGCGTGCCTGACCCTCGGCTCTGCGGCGAGCGGCTGGGTCTACGTCGCGCTGATGACCAGTTTCTATCTCGCGCCGCTGCGCGTGGCGACGTGGAGCGGGGCAGTGCTGCTGCTGGCCGCATCCGCGACGCTGCTGTGGCGCGCTGTCGGGCCGTACCACAACATCAGCACACTGGTGACCTGGTCGCTGGTGTATGGCTTCTCGCTGGTATTCGCGCGGCGGCTGCGCATGCACAGCGATTCACTGGAATTGATGGCGAGCGTCGATCCGCTGACGCGCATTCCCAACCGCGGCGTGCTCGAGGCCGATCTGCGCCACACGATCGCGACCGGTCACAGTGGCCGCGCCGGCCTGCTGGTGCTCGACATCGACCGCTTCAAGGCGGTCAACGACACCTTCGGCCACGCGGCTGGCGACACGGTACTGGTCGATCTTGCCGCGCTGCTGCGCGAGGAACTGCGGCAGGGCGATTCCGTCTATCGATTCGGCGGCGAAGAGTTCGTGATGCTGCTGCCGGTGTCGTCGGAACAGGCGTTGGCGCGTGCTGCCGAACGCGTGCGCGATGCGGTGGCGTCGCGCCTGGTCGGTCCCGGTGGCGGGATCACGGTCGCAGTCGGTGGCGCGATGCTCTCGGCTGAACGCGACTGGCAGGACTGGTTCGCACGCGCCGATGCGTCGCTGTATCAGGCCAAGCGCGCGGGCGGCAATACGAGCCATATCGCGGAATCGTTCTGAAGTGCGTGGATCAGCGCGGTCCGGCGTGATGCGCGACGGCTGTGGCGTCC
Source organism: Proluteimonas flavola (assembly GCF_021191705.1). Taxonomy (GTDB): domain Bacteria; phylum Pseudomonadota; class Gammaproteobacteria; order Xanthomonadales; family Xanthomonadaceae; genus Luteimonas; species Luteimonas flavola. The sequence continues at coordinate 27,047 of NZ_JAIWPU010000046.1, read as the reverse complement.
CCGTCTTCCCAGTCGGGCGCCACGGTACGGACGCGCGCTGCACGTACGCGGCGGACAGCGGAAAGCCTGCGCCGCCAGCGCAACACGGCGCCGACGATGGACAGCATCGCCAGCGCCGCCGCAACCACCACGATCCAGGGCGCGAGCGCCGCGAGCGGCGAGAGGATCGAGCCGGCGGTATTGCGCAACGCCAGCGCGAACACGGCGCCGGTGATCAGGATGTAGGTCGGCAGCACCAGCACGCGCCAGATCGTCCGCGGCGAAATCATGAGGCTGTACTCCGCGTCCCGATCGGCGCAGGTCCGACGACCGGTGCCGCATCGGGCAGGCCGCGCATCGTGCGGACATGCGAGGCGGCTGTCGCACGTGCCGTGTCCCAGTCGATCGCGCGGGGAATCTGCTCCCACTGCGCGCGCAACACGGGTTCGAGCTCATGCAAGTCCGCGTCCGGTTGGTCCGCGTACACGGCCCGCGTCATCTCAGCGAGGACCACCGGGTTGTAGGGAGGCAGCGACATGGACGTTCGGCGGGCACGTGGGGTTCGGATCGACAGTAGGCAGCGGTCCGCCAAACCGCCGTGAAGCGGACGGGCGCGCAACGGAACATTCAGTTTCAGCTGGCCGTGCGCGAGGGCGCTGCCTACCATGCGTACAACGCGCAGCACGGGCCGGGCCGGCCTGCAGCTGGATTTCACCGTCGTCCGGGGAGGATGACGCGCCGGATGCCATGTTCCGGCGGTTCTGCAAGGGAGCCTGATGGTCCGCTATCTCACATTCGCACTCTGCGTCGTCCTGGCGCTGGTTTCGATCGCCATGGCATCGCTGCACCAGTCGCTGGGCTGGGCGATCGCCGCGGCGCCCTTGCTGGCGCTGTCGGTGCTGGGCACGGTCGATCTGTTGCAGACGCGCGCGACGCTGCGTCGCAGCTACCCGCTGACCGCGCACTTCCGCTATGGGCTGGAAGCGTTTCGCCCGGAGATCCGCCAGTACTTCATCGAGGACGACCAGGACGAGGTGCCGTTCTCGCGCCAGCAGCGTGCGCTGGTCTACCAGCGTGCGAAGAACGTCAGTGACGTGGTGCCGTTCGGCAGCGAGCTGCCGATGTACGGCACGCAGTACGAGTGGATCAACCATTCGCTGGTGCCTGCGCATGCCGCCTCGCACGATTTCCGCGTGCCGGTCGGCGACGAACGCGCGCAGCCGTATGCGGCCAGCGTGTTCAACATCTCGGCGATGAGCTTCGGCTCGCTGTCGGCCAATGCGATCCGCGCGCTGAACCTCGGTGCGAAGCGCGGCAACTTCTTCCACGACACCGGCGAAGGCGCGATCTCGTCCTACCACCGCGAACACGGCGGCGATCTGGTCTGGGAAATCGGCTCCGGCTATTTCGGCTGTCGCGATGCCAAGGGCCGCTTCGACGAAGACCTGTTCGCGCGCCACGCGGCCGAGCCGCAGGTGCGGATGGTTGAACTCAAACTCTCGCAGGGCGCCAAGCCCGGCCACGGCGGCATGCTGCCCGGTGCGAAGGTGACGCCGGAGATCGCCACGACGCGCGGTGTCCCGGTCGGCGTCGACTGCGAATCGCCGGCCGCGCACACCACGTTCTCAACGCCGCTCGGCCTGCTGGCGTTCGTCGACCGCATGCGCACGCTGTCGGGCGGCAAGCCGGCGGGCTTCAAGCTCGCGATCGGGCATCCCTGGGAGTGGTTCGGCATCGCACGCGCGATGCTCGACAGCGGCATCCTGCCGGACTTCATCGTCGTCGACGGCGCCGAAGGCGGCACCGGCGCGGCGCCGTCGGAGTTCATCGATCACGTCGGCCTGCCGCTGCAGGAAGCGCTGATGCTGGTGCACAACACCCTGGTCGGCATCGGCCTGCGCGACCGCATCCGCGTCGCCGCGGCCGGCAAGATCACCAGCGGTTTCGACATCGCGCGCACGCTGGCGATGGGCGCTGACTGGTGCAATGCGGGTCGCGGTTTCATGTTCTCGCTGGGCTGCATCCAGTCGCGCAGCTGCCATACCGACCATTGCCCGACCGGCGTCGCCACGCAGGACCCGGCGCGCTGGCGCCTGCTCGACGTGCCCGACAAGGCCGACCGCGTGTTCCATTTCCACCAGAACACGCTCAAAGCGCTGCGCGACATGATCGGCGCGGCGGGGCTGGAACATCCGATGCAGATCGGCCCCGAGCACATCCTGCGCCGCGTTTCGCCGACCGAAGTGCGCTCGCTGGCGGCGCTGTACCGGTTCCTCGAGCCGGGCGAACTGCTGACCGGCGTGCCCGGGCACGCGGTGTTCAAGACCTTCTGGCCGAGCGCGCGCGCCGACAGCTTCGCGCCGCCGGCGCGTGCATCGGCGATGCATGTGGCGAAGCGGACGCATTGACGGGGGCGTCGGAGTCCCGCTTGCTGGACTGGCTGGACGTAAGTTTGACGATGCGACGCACATGAAGCTCGTCATTCCCGCGCAGGCGGGAATCCAGCGCCTTGGCCTTTACACGAAAGCCACTGGATTCCCGCCTGCGCGGGAATGACGGCTTTGGGTTTGAGGGAAACCGATCGTCAGCCCAGCAATTCCAGCAAGCGCTCGGTCGGCCTCCCGATCACCGCATGCTCGCCGCGTACCAGGATGGGCCGTTCGATCAACTTCGGATGCGCAGCCATCGCGGCGATCAACGCTTCGTCGTCGAGCGCCTCGTCGGCGAGACCGAATTCGCGATACGCATCCTCGCCGGTCCGCAGCAGGCCGCGCGGCGCGATGTCGAGGCGGCGCAGCAGCGTGCGCAGGGCGTCGGCATCGAGCGGCGTGTCGAGATAGCGCACGACATCCGCTTCGATGCCGTGCGCCTGCAGCAGTTCGAGCGCGGCGCGCGATTTCGAGCAGCGCGGGTTGTGCAGCAGAGTCCAGGTGTCGGTCATGTCGGTGGATGCTCCGCAGAAGCCGACGCGCCGCCGTGGCGGGCGACGACGGCGGTCGCGGTGACGTCGGCGGTGGTGTTGGCAACGGTGGCGAAGGCATCGGGCAGGGTGTCGACCGCGAGCAGGATACCCAGCGGTTCGATCGGCAGGCCCATCGCCTGCGTCACCGGCAGGTTGTTGGTCATGAAACTCACCTGGCCGGGCAGGCCGACCGACCCCATGCTGATGACGATGCTCAGGCCGACCGCGATCGCCAACTGCGCCGGACCCAGCGCCGCGCCGTACATCCAGGCGATGAACACCACGACGCTCAGATACTGCGTGGGGCTGGCGATGCGGAACAGCGACACCGCCATCGGCAGCACCAGCGAGGTCACCGCCAGCGGATAGCCCAGACGGTTGCGCGCGCTGTCGACCATCACCGGCAGCGACGCCAGCGAGGACTGCGTGCTCGCGGCGATCGCCTGGACCGGCAGCAGGGCGGCGGCGAAGCGCGGCAGGCGCTCGCCCGCGACGGTCGCCGCGACCCCGTACATCAACAGCGTGATCGCCACGTACAGTACGCACTGCAGCGCGATGTAGTAGCCCAGCGCGGTCAGCACGCCGAGACCGACATGCGCGCAGACCGCCAGCACCAGCGCGAACACGCCGACCGGCGCGGCCCACAGCACCCAGCGCACGACGACGATCATGGCGTCGCCGATCGTGCGCACCAGATCGAGCATGCGCATCCGGCGTTCGGCCTCGAGCCGGGTCAGCGCGAAGCCGAAGAACATCGAGAACACGACCAGCGGCAGCATCGCGCTGGCGGCCGCGGCGGCAATCGCATTGCTCGGAATCACGCTGGTGATCCACAGGCCGAAGCCCGGCGCCTGCGGCAGGACTTCGGGTGCCTGGATCGCGGCGCGGAACGCGGCGACCAGCGCATCGTCGCGCGGTACCAGCGACAGCAGGGCCGGGGCGGCGATGGCAGCGAAAGTGCCGCAGACCGCCAGCAGCACCGCGAACGTGGCCATCGCCATGCGCGCGTTGCGGCCGGAGGCGGCCGCATCGGCCGCGCCGTTGATGCCGACCACGACCAGCGCCGCGACCAGCGGCACCACGGTCATCTGCAGCGCGTTGAGCCAGAGTTTGCCGATAGGTTGCGCGAACTCGGCGACGCGCAGCGCGGTGTCCGCGTTCCAGGCCGCGAGCGAGAGACCGACGACTGCGCCGGCCAGCAGCGCCAGCAGTACGCGGACGGACGCGGGGAGGGTGCGACGTGCGGGAACAGTTTCGGTCATGGCGCGTGGCCGGTTCGACGGACCGCAGCAGCATGCCATGCGGCGCAACGGCCGCGCGGTCGTCGATGCATCAGGCGTGCGTGCCCGGATCGAGCGCGAGCGTGTCGCGATGGCCGTCGACGAAACCCGCCCGCAGGTACAGCGCTTTCGCGCGCGGATTGTGGTGGTGCACTTCCAGCCGCAGCACGGCCACGCCCCAGACGCGCGCCTGTGCGCTGGCGATCTCGAGTGCCTGCGTTCCGAGTCCACGGCCGCGCGCGGCCGGCGCGATGTAGAGCTCGTCGAGCAGCGCGTGATGGCCGCCCTGTTCGAGGCTGAAGCCGCGGGTCAGCGCAATGTAGCCGTCGGTGCCGTCGGCGCCGAGCAGCAGCAGCGCGCCGCAGCCGGCATCGGACAGCAGTGCCGACACTGCGCGCGGGGTGGCGACATCGTCGAAATGCAGCCGGTCCTCGACATAGAAGGCCCGCATCATCGCCAGCACCGCGGGCAGATCGTCCAGCGTGGCGATGCGCGAGCGCAGCGGCGTCGGGGCGCTCATCGCGGCAGCGCCGGCAGTTGCCAGGCGGCCTGCAGGCTTGCGTACTCGGTCTCGGGCAGCAGCACGAAGCGCGGCGTACGCGAAGGGTCCAGCCAGCGCAGCAACGCATCCATCGCCGCATCGTCCATCGCGGTGCAGCCGGCCGTGGTCTCGTCGGGACGGCGCAGCAGGTGGGCGAAGATGCAGCTGCCGCGACCGGCCTCGCCTTGTCCGTTGTGTTCGATGACGAAGCCCTGGCGGTAGCGCACGTCGTCATCGTTGTGCAGGTCGAGACGCATGCGCTCGCTGGAACCTGCCACCGCAGCTGCACCGACGTCCTTCTCGTCGACGATCTGGTTGTAGAGCGGCGAGGCCGGCACGTCGATGCAGTAATGCGAGGCCTGCATCGGCAGGTAGGGCAGGGCGCCGACGCCGGTGGGCGCATAGCCGAAGGCCTCGCCGATCGCGAACACGCCGGCCGGCGCGCGGCCGTCGCCTTCGCGCTTCTGCGGTTCGCCCGTCTGCGCCGGATGCAGGCCGATGCCCCAGCCGCTGCCGCTGCGGCCGAGCATCACCGGCACCGCATCGCCGACGCTGCGCCAGGCGCCGTCGCCCTCGCGTTCGAAGCGCTGCATGCGTGCCTGCGCGGCGTCCCAGTCGGCGGCCGTCACGACGACGAGCTGCTGCGCGCCCGTCAGCGGCGCGGCGACCGGCGTCGGCGTGGTGCCGCAGGCGGCGAGCAACAGTGCGGCCAGCAGCAGCGCGGCGAATCCGGCGCGTCGATGGGATCGGGGCATGGAATTGTTCTCCTGGGTCATGGATCGAGCAGGCGGCGCATGCGCGCCTGATGGTCGGCGAGCCGCGCCTGCCGGCCGGGCAGTGCGCACAGCTGCACGACGACGACATCGAGCAATTGCTGCAATGCGCTGTGGTAAAGCAGCATCGCGACATGCGGCTGCGCATCGTGCGCGCAGACCAGCAGGGCGTGGTCGGCACGCGCGCGCAGCGGATTGCTGGAATGGCGCGTCGCCGACAGCACGCGCGCGCCGCGCTCGTGCGCGAGCCTGGCGAGTTGCAGCAGCGCCGGCTGCTGGCCCTGCTCGGAGAACAGCGCCAGCAGATCGCCGTCGCCGAGTCCCGCGACTTGAGCAGCGGCCAGTGCCGGATCGGGGTGATAGGCCGCGGCGACACCGAGCAGCGAGAGGCGCAATGCGAACGCGCGCGCGGCGAGATTGTCTTCGCCCGAGCCGACCACCACCACGCGCCCCGCCGCATGCAGCATGTCGGCGATGGCCTGCAGGGCGGATTCGGGATTGATCGAACGCGTCGCGGCCTCGGCCTGGCTCTTCCCCAGCCACAGCGCGTCCGCCACTGCCGGCACATCGACCGTCGTCATGGGCGCGACGGTCGCCGGTTCGCGTTCGCGCGCGACCGATTCGCCCACCGAGAACTTGAGGTCCGGATAGCCGCGGAAGCCGAGCTTCTGGCTGAACTTCACCACGCTCGACTGGCTGATGCCGAGCGCGCCGGCGAGCTGCTGCGAGGAGTAGTCGCGCAGCAGGTGCGCGTTTTCCAGCACGAAATCGCCGATGCGACGTTCGATCGCCGACAGCCGGTCGCGTTCGGCGCGGATCTTCAGCAGCGGCGAGGGCATCTGCATGTCAGCAGGCGATGGGCTGCACGCCGCGTATCGACACGATGCCGAGCCCTGGCGCATCGCCGATCGAGATTTCCGCATCGTCGAAGGACACACCGCCCTCGACCGGATTCCATGCGCACAGCGAGGGCCCGTCGAGATCGACCTTGGTGATGACGTCGGCCTTGGCCACGGCCAGGTGCGCCGCCGCGGCGACGCTGATGCTGGTTTCGATCATGCAGCCGATCATGCAGTCCACGCCGTGCAGGCCGGCGATGTCGGCGAGCCTGATCGCATTCGACAGGCCGCCGGTCTTCATCAGCTTGATGTTGACGATGTCGGCCGCACGCATGCGGATCAGTTCGATCAGTTCGACCGGTCCGAACACGCTTTCGTCCGCCATCACCGGCACGTGCACGCGATCGGTGACGTACTTCAGGCCGGCGAGATCGTGGGCCTTGACCGGCTGTTCCAGCAGTTCCGGCTCGATGCCGGCGTCTTCGAGCTGGCGCATCGCATGCACGGCCTGCTTCGGCGTCCAGCCCTGGTTGGCGTCGAGCCGCAGCAGCGCGCGGCCGTCGACCGCGGCGTGGATCGCGCGGATGCGTTCGAGATCCACGCCCATGTCCTTGCCGACCTTGATCTTCAGCGCGCCGAAGCCGCGGTCCACCGCCGACAGCGCATCGGCGACCATCTTGTCGATGTAGTCCACGCTGATCGTGATGTCGGTGCCGATGACCGGATCGCCGCCGCCGAGGATGCGGTACAGCGGCGCGCCATGCAGCTGTGCGAACAGATCGTAGAGCGCGATCTCGACCGCGGCCTTGGCGCTGGTGTTGCGCTCGAGCGCGGTCTGCACCAGCCGCGTCAGCGCATTGAAGTCGGCGATCTCGCGGTCGATCAGCCGCGGCGCGATGACGGTCGAGATCGCCGCGACGATCGAGCCGTGGGTATCGCCGGTGATCACCGCGGTCGCAGCGGCCTCGCCGTAGCCGATGTGGCCGGTGTCGGTATGGATCGACACGATGATGTCGTCGACGCTCTCCACAGTGCGCAGCGCGGTCTTGAACGGCGTCTTCAGCGGCACGCGCACCATGCCCAACTGGATGTCGGTGATCTTCATCGTCGTGTCCGGTGAGGCGTGCGTCAGCGCACGCGCTGGATGCTGGTGATGCGGTCGATGGTGGTGCCGTCCTCGCCCGACAGCATCGGCGCGACCGGGGTGATCACGACGCCGTTGAGCGGCAGGCGCACGACGGCACCGGTGGCGTCGCGCACGCTCATGCCGGCGGTGTCGTGGATCACCCAGGGCGCGCCGTCGATGTGGCCGATGATCATCATCACGTGGCCCGGAATGAACACCATGTCGCCCACGTCCGCCTCGCGCAGCAGCTGCAGGCGCTGCGCGTGCGGCATGTCGGCGGGCACCTCGATGCGGTCCAGCGCGGGGCTCGTCGCCTGCGCGCTGGTGTTGCGCGGCAGCAGGATGCCGAAGCTGCGGTAGATCTCCGAGACGAAACCGCTGCAGTCGCGCGCGTTGTAGGCATGTCCCCAGCCGTAGCGTTCGCCGAGGAACTTGAAGGCCTGGCGGATCAGCGCGGCGCGCGTATGGGGCAGCACGTTCTCGGCCACATCGGCGGCGGCCGGCAACAGCGCCGGCGCGAACGACAGCGCGCCATCGTCATCGCGTACCGGCAGTTCGACGACGTGCCCGAAGGCGGGCACCTGGCCGTGCAGCACGCGCGTCGCAGCCCAGTCGGCGCGCGGCACGCGCACGCCCATTTCGAGCTGCACATCGGAAACCGCGGGCGCTTCGGGGGTGAACACCGTGCGCGCGGTGGCGCCGGTGACGACGACACCGGCGGCCGCGCGCGCGGCATAACCGGCGACGGCGTCGCGCGTGCCGATCGCGACGGACTGCGCTTCGATCCACGCGCGGTAGCGTTCGCTGGCCACGAACAGCCAGTCGCGGTCGCGGCTCGCATGCAGCACCGCGACCGGCGCGCCGGGGAACAGCGCGTCTTCCTGGAAACGGTCGATATCGGTGTCGCCGGGACGGCTGAAGACGCGTGTCGCGGTGGGAAACGCGCGCAGGTCGGCGCGCCGCACGACGAGGCCGAAGCGCGGCGTCACCTGCGCGGGCAGGGCGTCGAGTGCGAGTGCCTGCATCCAGGCATCGAGCGTCGCGGCATCGACCGGGCCATCGAGGGTGAAGCGTGGCGCCGTGGGACGCTTCGACAGGGCTTCGATCCAATCGGCGACGGCGCGCCGGTCGATTCGATCGGGCAGTGCGAGCGGGGCGTGGATCGACGCATCGTCGCGACGCATCGCCGTGTTCTGCGCATCGATCGCGTCGGCATCGAGCACCACGGCATCCGGCGCATCGAGTCGCGCGATCCAGAACTCCGGCGACAGCATCGGCGCGGTCAGGCCCGGGATTGCGGGCGATGCGGCATGCGTCGCGCCGGGCGCGGGCAGCAACGCAGCGAGCGTCAGCAGGGTGGCGAACATGCAACGCATGGCGCACGGGGACAATCGGTTGAAACGCATCGCGGCTCCTGCGGTCGATGCGCACGCAGGCGCGCACCGGTCTGCGGTCGAGGCTTCGAGAATATTTGTTTTCCGCGTCAGGACAAGGCGGAATAATGAATTGACACCGATTCATAGCCGGTGGTAATCACGTGGTCATGCCCGTCCGGTCAGGGGCCCTGCGGGGCGGCCGGGTTGCTCTCGATGTCGGCCGCGCCGGTGACATGCCGGTCGCGTGCGCCGTGTCGCCACGCCACCAGGGGAGATCCTCCGCATGTCCTGCCAGCCCGCTTCGCATCCGCCCGTCCTCCGCCGCCTGAGCGCTGCGCTGCTGCTGGCGCTGGCGGCGCCTGGCGTTGTCCATGCGCAATCGGCGACCGCCGAAGAGCGCGTCAACACGCTCGACCAGGTGCAGGTCACCGGCTCGCGCATCGCGCGCACCGGGGTCGAAGGCCCGGCGCCGGTCACCGTGATCACCGCGCAGGACATCCAGAAGCAGGGCTTCAGCACGGTCTGGGAATCGCTGGGCACGCTGACCCAGTTCACCGGCAACACGCTCAACGAATCCGACCAGACCGGCAATTCGCCCAACGGGCAATTCATGAATCTGCGCGGGCTGGGGCCGGGCTACCAGCTGATCCTGCTCAACGGCCAGCGCCTGGCCGACTATCCGCAGCCCTACGGTTCCAACGGCACCGCGGTGAGCCTGGGCAGCATCCCGGCGGCGGCGATCGAGCGCATCGAGGTCATGAGCGGCGGCGCGTCGGCGATCTATGGTTCGGACGCGGTCGCCGGCGTGGTCAACATCATCACGAAGGAGAATTTCAGCGGCGACACGATCCGCCTGCGCGGTGGCACGACGACCCAGGGTGGCGGCGACACCGGCCTGTTCCAGTGGACCGGCGGGCGCACCGGCGACCGCTGGAGCCTGAGCTATGCCTTCGAGCGGCTGGACCGCGAGGAGATCGTCGCCTCGCAGCGCGATCTCACCTATCTGGCGCATCCGCAGTACCGCAGCAATCCCGAGCGGCCGACCGCATCGATCAGCGGCGTGTACTTCCGCGCCGGCCAGAACTATCTGTGGCCCACCGATGCTGGCGCGCTGTCGCCATCCTACGAGGCGCTGCTGGACGCCTGCGACGCGACCAACCCGGATTTCGTGCCATTCCATTCGTCCGCGACCGTCGCGGTGCCCAACCGCTGCGGCGCGCTCGACTACTACAACGCGCGCTCGATCCAGAACGCCTACGGCAAGACCTCGGCCTACGTGTCGGGCAGCTTCGACTTCAGCGACACGGTCACCGGTTACGCGCAGTTGCTCGGCAGCGATGCCAACGACAAGAGTTCCAGCCAGACGCATTACTACATCGGCGAAGGGCCGTTCACCGTGCGCGACCCCGTCCGCGGCCTGGTGACCGCGCAGCGCATCTTCCTGCCCAGTGAAGTGGGCGGCACCAAGTACATCGAGTACGACGAACGCGCCTGGTCGATCAACGCCGGCCTGCGCGGCACGCTGGCCGACGGCCGCTTCGACTGGGATGCGAGCCTGACCTCGTCGCGCTTCGAGATCACCACCACGCGCCCGCGCTTCCTCACCCGCGCCGTGCGCGACTACTACATGGGGCCGGTACTGGGCATCGCGCCGGACGGCAACGAGATCCGCGAGTTCCATACCGACCGCCTGTTCGCGCCCGGCTCGGCCGCGCTGTACGACCAGCTCACCACCACGGTGGTCAGCGACGGCGTGTCGAAGTCCGACCAGGCGCAATTCGTCTTCAGCGGTCCGCTGTTCGATCTGCCGGCCGGACCGCTGCAGATGGCCACGGTGCTCGAAGCCGCGAAGCAGGAATATTCGCTCAACCCCGATCCGCGCACGACCGTCGACTACACCGGCCCGGACCGCGTCTACAACCTGACCAGCACGCCCGGCGGCGGCCCGCGCGACCGTTTCGCACTGGGCCTCGAGTTCCGCGTGCCGGTGTTCGCGAGCCTGGAGGCGACGCTCGCCGGCCGCTACGACAAGTACGACGACATCACGTCCGTCGACGACGCGGTGACCTGGCAGGCGGGCCTGGAATGGCGCCCGTTCCGCAACCTGCTGATGCGTGGCGCGCACGCGACCAGCTTCCGCGCGCCCGACCTGCTGTGGATCTACGCCGGCACCACCGGCTCCAATCCCTTCGTCGACGACGAATACCTGTGCCGCCTCAACGGCATCGCCGCCGATAGCCCAGCGTGCACCGCGGCGTTCAACTACCAGACTTACATGACGCAGTCGTCGAACCCGCTGCTCGAAGAGGAAAAGGGCAAGTCGACGACGCTGGGCGTCGTCTGGGACGTGCTGCCGAACCTCTCGGCGAGCGTCGACTGGTACCGCATCGAACTCGAAGGCCGGGTGCAGGCGCTGTCGAACAGCTACTACCTCGAGCAGGAAGCGAACTGCCGGCTCGGCCAGGATCGCAACGGCGCCGCAGTCGACACCAGTTCGCAGGCCTGCCAGTTCTACGCCGGCGCCGTGCAGCGCGTGGTCTCGGATCTGAATCCCGACGGCCGCATCACCCGCTTCGCGACCTATCCGATCAATGCCTCGCTGATGCGCACCGAAGGCCTCGACGCCTCGCTCCGCTACGGTCTCGATCTCGGTGGCTGGGGCGATCTGAACCTGCAGGCCGGCTACACCCACGTGCTCGAATTCGAAGTCGCGCAGTTCGGCGACGAAGCGCTTCGCGATGTCCGCAGCACCGTCGAATACAACAGCCAGCGTAGCCGCGCGAACTGGCGCGCCAACTGGTCGAACGATGCCTGGAACACCAGCCTCTACGGCTACCGCTACGGCAGCCGGCCGAACTACAACGGCAACACGCATCCGGGCCGCACGTCCGGCTACGTCATCTGGAACGCGGACGTCTCGCGCCGCATCACCGACGACGTGACGCTGGGCATCAGCGTGCTGAACCTGCTCGACGAAATGCCACCGCGCGACGACTCGCATACTGCGTGGCCGTACTTCGCCAGCAGCTACAGCGCGATCGGACGCCAGGTGTTCGCGAACATCACGTTCGATTTCTGACCGCCGTGCCGAAGCGCGTCGCGCGCTGGATGCTGTTCGCCTGCCTCGCCGTCGCGGGGCAGGCGGATGCACACGATGACGATGTGCAGGTCGATCCCGCGCGACTCGCGTCGCTGGTCGACGATGCCGTCGCGCGTTATGAACTGCCGGGTATCGCCGTGGGCATCGTCGTCGACGGCGAGATCGTGCTGCGGCACACGCGCGGCGAACTGCGCGCAGGGCAGGGCGAGCCGGTCGATGCGGCCACGCTGTTCAAGATCGCGTCGAACAGCAAGGCGATGACCGCAGCGGTGCTCGCGCGCCAGGTCGACGCCGGTCTGTTGCGCTGGGACGATCCGGTGGTGCGGCATCTGCCCGATTTCCGCATGGCCGACGACTGGGTCACGCGCGAGATCCAGGTCCGCGACCTGCTGATCCACAACAGCGGCCTCGGCCCCGGTGCCGGCGATCTGATGCTGTGGCCGTCGCCGAACCGGTTCACGCGCGCGGAGGTCATCCATGGCCTGCGCCATCTGAAACCGCGCTGGAGTTTCCGCTCGCGCTACGCCTACGACAACACGCTCTACATCGTCGCCGGCGAAGTCGCGGCCGCGGTGGCCGGCATGCCGTTCGATGTGCTGGTGCGGCGCGACGTGTTCGCGCCGCTCGGCATGACGCGCTGCCAGGCCGGCAGTTGGTCGCGCGATGCGGTCGGCAACGTCGCCCAGCCGCATGCGCGCATCGATGGCCGCAACGTCCTGGTGCGCGCCGATGACATGACGATTCCCGACGAACCGATGATGGCCGCGGGTGGCCTGCGCTGCAGCCTCGACGACATGCTGCGCTGGGCGCAGGCATGGCTTGGCGTCGGCACCACCGACGCGGAACGCCCGTGGCTGTCGCAGGCGCAACGCGATGCCGCATGGACGGCGCACATGCCGATGCCGCTGGGCGCACGCATGCGCGCGTGGGATCGCAGCCATTTCTCGGCCTACGGTTACGGCTGGCGGCTGACCGACGTCGACGGCACCTCGAAGGTCTCGCACACCGGCACGCTCAAGGGCATGTATTCCGCGCTGACGCTGTTGCCCGGGCGCGGTGTCGGCATCGTCGTGCTGATCAACGGCGACGCAGACGAAGCGCGCACGGTGTTGATGCAGGCGCTGGTCAAGCAGTTCACCGGTGCGACCGGTCCGCATGATGTCGCGCACTACGCCAACCTGCTGGCAGCCGAGCGCGCGGACGGTGACCCGGCGGCGCCCGACGCACAAGGACCGGCCCGTAAACCGGCCGCGCAACAGATCGAAAACGTCATGGGGCGCTGGCGCGATCCGTGGTTCGGCAGCATCGATGTCTGCCCGCGCGGGAATGGACTGCGCTTCGTGTCCGAGCGCTCGCCGAAACTGCACGGCGACGTGGTCGCGGTCGACGATCGGCTGCAGGTGCGCTGGCAGGAGTCCGATGTCGATGTCGACGCGTGGCTGATCGCGTCGCCGGCGCGGGGCGGGGCGACCGGTCTGCACATGGCCAGGGTCGATCCGGACGCGGACTTCAGTTACGACTTCGAGGATCTCGCATTCGTGCGCGAAGGCGATTGCCGGTAGCACCGGATCACGCCGGAACGATATCGCCACAAACGAAAAACCCCTGCATTTCTGCAGGGGTTTTCGCTTGCAAATGGCGGAGCGGACGGGACTCGAACCCGCGACCTCCGGCGTGACAGGCCAGCATTCTAACCAACTGAACTACCGCTCCAAGGCGCGGAATTCTACATGGAATTTCCGTCTTGGGAAGAGGGAACGACGATCTTTTTTCATCGCGTGCGAAACACGCACGATGTCGTCTGCCGGCGCGTCCCATGGCCGCGATCGCTTTGCCCGGAAACTCCAGTCGCGGCCGTGCGCGGCGCCTGCGGGAATGGCGCTCGTGCAGCCGTGCGCGGAGCACCACACCGACACGCCGTTGCGATGGATGCTCGTGGTGGGAGCGCGCTCGCGCGCGATCGGGCATTCGTGCTGAAACCCTTCGCGGCCATTGGCCGCGCCTGCGAAGAAAACGCGCGAAGGCCCTCGCGGCAGTCATGATCTCGACAGTGAGCTTCGTGGAGCGCTTGCACGCGATCGGCCGTCCGGAAACGCGCACGTGCATCCGTCATGCCATCAGGCAAAAACGAGCGGCCACAAAAAACCCCGCATCTCTGCAGGGTTTTCCGTTGAAGAACTGGCGGAGCGGACGGGACTCGAACCCGCGACCTCCGGCGTGACAGGCCAGCATTCTAACCAACTGAACTACCGCTCCGCGCTTTGAAACTCTTGGTGGGTGCTGAGGGTTTCGAACCCCCGACCCTCTCCGTGTAAAGGAGACGCTCTACCGCTGAGCTAAGCACCCATGCGGAACAATCGAGCCGCTTACTTTACTGCATCCTTGAGCGCCTTGCCAGCCTTGAACGCAGGCACGGTCGAAGCGGCGATCTGGATCGGCTCCTTGGTCTGCGGGTTCAGGCCGGTGCGCGCAGCGCGCGGACGGGCGACGAACGAACCGAAGCCGACGAAGTTGGCCGCGTCGCCGTTCTTCAGCGCCTCGGTGATCGTGTCGAGCAGGCCGTCGACGGCACGGCCGGCGTCGGCGCGCGACAGGCCGGACTTCTCGGCAACCGAAGCGATGATGTCGGACTTGGTGAGGTTTGCCATCAGTGAATTCCTCTTCTTCTTGAGATAGCGACGTGTCGTACGTCTGGAGCATCCGGCCGGCCGCGCATCGCGCGGCTGGTCCGGACGGGGGATGTCTGGTCAGGCGCGCATGTTACGCGATCCCCCTGGCGATTACGACCGGATTCCGGATCGCGACTGAACGGATACGAGGGCGCTCGCGGCGCGGTGTGGACGGGTGTTGCGCCTGCGCGGTCGCGGGCTTGCGGGTACACTGGACGGCTCGCCATCCCGTGTCCGGACCCATGCTGCAAGCGCTTCGAGATAAGACCAGTGGTTGGATCGCCATCGCCATCGTGGCGGTACTCGCGGTCCCCTTCGCGTTCTTCGGCATGGAGCAGTATCTGTTCCAGAACAATGCCGACTATGCCGCCAAGGTCGAGGCGCCGCCGAAATGGTGGCAGTCCGCGCCGGACTGGTGGCTGGTGCGGAAGTTCGCGTGGACCTCGGCCGAGGTCAGTGCCGAAGAATTCCGCCAGACCTTCGACAGCATGCGCGAGCAGCGTCGTCAGCAGGAAGGCGAGGCGTTCGACGCGCGTGCATTCGAGACGATGGAGAGCAAGCGTGAAGTGCTCGAGCAGCTGATCGATCGCGCAGTGCTCGGCCTCGCCGCCGATCGCGCCAACATCGTCGTCGGCGATGCGCAGGTGCAGGAAATCATCCAGTCGATCCCGGCGTTCCAGGTCGAAGGCCGCTTCGATCCGCAGCGCTACCAGATGGCGCTGCAGTCCGCGCAGCCGCCGCGCACGCCGCGCGATTTCCAGGAAAGCATCCGTATCGACCTGCAGCGCGCGCTGGTGCCGCAGTCGATTGCCGAAACCGCGTTCGTCACCGAGGGCGAGTCCACGCGTCTGATGCGTCTGCTCGGCGAGCGTCGCGATGTCAGCTTCGTCGTCGTGCCGCCGCCGGCCGTCGATATGGCCGAGGTGTCGCAGGCCGACCAGCAGGCCTGGTACGAATCGCATGCCGCGCGGTATCGCGAGCCGGAAAAGGTCGCGCTGGAATACATCGAGCTGAAATCCGCAGCCGAAACCGGTGCGGAGAACGCCACGGTCGACGAGGCCGAGGCGCGCGCCCACTTCGAGCAGGTGAGGTCGCGCTTCCAGGCCGCCGAGCGCCGTCTGGCCTCGCACATCCTGGTCGAAGTGCCGGCCGGCGCCGATGCGGCCACGCAGCAGGCCGCGCAGAAGAAGGCCGCCGACATCGCCGCGAAGGCGCAGGCGCCGGGCGCCGATTTCGCTGCGCTCGCCCGTGAGAATTCCGACGATCCCGGATCGAAGGACGGCGGCGGCGATCTGGGCTGGGTCGAGACCGGCATGATGCCTGGTGCGTTCGAGGACGCGCTGTTCGCGATGCAGCCCGATGCGGTCAGCGCGCCGGTGCGGACCGACTTCGGCTGGCACGTGCTGCAGCTGCGCGAGGTGGATGCCGGCGCGCCGGTCGCGTTCGAGGACGTGCGCGAGCAGATGGAGAAGGAAGTCCGCGAAGGCGACAGCTCGCGCGCGTACAACGAGCAGGTGGGCCGCGTCGTCGACGAGATCAACAGGAACCCGATGTCGCTGGAACCCGCAGCGGCCGCCGGTGGCGTGCAGATCCAGACCATCGCGCCGTTCGTGCGTGGTGCGGGCAGCGGCATCGCGGCCAACAACGCGGTGGTGCAGGCGGCGTTCTCCGACGCGCTGACCCAGGACGGTACGGTCAGCGATCCGATCGAGATCGGCCCGAACCAGACGGTGTTCATCCGCGTCACCAGCCACACGCCCGAGCGCGCGCAGCCGCTGGAGCAGGTGCGTGACCGCGTGATCGCCGAGGTCCGCGCCGACCGTGCGCGCAAGCAGGCCGAACGGGCTGCCGATGCGATGGTCGCCGAGATCGAGGGCGGCAAGACCCTGCAGGCGCTGGCCGGCGAACGCCAGTTGCAGGCGCAGGACGTGCCGGGCATTCCGCGCGGTGCACCGGTGCCGGACGCGAACGCCAGCCAGGCCTATTTCCGCGCGGCGCCGCCGACCGGCGATACGCCGACGCCGGGCAAGGTGATGCTGGCCGATGGCAGCGCCGTCGTGTTCGCGGTGACCAGGGTCGAGCCAGGCAAGCCCGAAGACGCGAGCGCGCAGGAGCAGGCCATGCTGCGCCAGCAGCTCGGCAGCCTGCTGGGCAATGAGGATGCGGAGATCCTGCAGCGCAGCCTGCGCCGCGAGATGAAGATCACGGTCAACGAAGCGCGCATGTAAGGGCGCGTCACGACCCACGAAAAAGCCCGGCATGAGCCGGGCTTTTTCGTGGCGCATGCGAAGCGCGGACGATGTCCCCGAACGCGTCGCGCCCGGTCAGCGATCGTCGATCAGCAGTTCCATGCCCGGCCGCAACACGCTGCGCGCATCGAGCGCGTTGCGCGTCAGCAGTTCCTGCGTACGCAGCCCATAACGTTTGGCGATCGACCACGGGGAATCGCCGCGCGCCACTGTATGCACCCGTCGCGCTGCAGCGCCCGCATCGCTGGCGGCCGGCGGCACGTCGATCTCGGGCGGCGCTTCGGCCATGAACACCGGCGGCGCGGCTGCGGCCTGCGGCACCAGCAGCGTGACCGGCTGGCCGATCCGCGCGAGGCGGCCGTCGGCATGCGCAGGGTTCAGGCGCTTGAGGCGCGCGGCGTCGGTTTCGTGGCGACTCGCCAACGTGTCGAGATCGCCGATGCCGTCCGGCACTGCGATCGCGGTCAGCGCCGGGACCTCCCGGTCCATCGATGCCATCCACGTTTCGCGCTCGCCGGCCTCCTTGATCAGGCACGACAGCGCATGCAGCTTGCGTACGTAGGCCTGGGTGAGCTGCGGCATCGGGAGCGTATCGGGCGTCGCGTTGCGGGCCTCCTGGCCGGCGCGCTTGAGCGCACCGAACACGCGGTACTCGCCGGCGTTGTAGGCCATGACCGCCAGGCGCCAGTCGCCGGCGAACATGCCGTGCAGGGTCTTGAGATAGCGCACCGCCGCGCGGGTGGAATCGGCCGGCGACAGACGTCCGTCGTAGCCGGGACGGATCGGGATCTCGTGGTTGCGAGCGGTCACTGCGATGAACTGCCACAGGCCTGCGGGGCCCGACGCGCTGCGGGCGCCGGGTTGGTAACCGCTTTCGACGAAGGGAATCAGTGCGAACTCGGTCGGCAGGTGCTGGGCGCGCACCTCCTCGACCACATAGGCGAACAGCGGCAGCACGTCGTTGCTGCGGGAGGCGAGCTGGCGCGGCACATGGCTGAAATGCGAACGCCAACGCTCGGTGGCGTCGGCGCTGCATTCGGGCTCGGACAGGCCGTCGAGAAAACGACGGTAGACCTCCTGGCCGTTGCGGGTGACCGCCGGGGTCGAGGTGCCGGCTGCCGCGAGCGTGGCCGGGACCAGCGCCGCTGGGGGTTCGTTGGAAGGTGCGTTGGTCGCGAAGCTGGTCGCTGCCGGGAGCGCGAGTGCGAGCAGTGCCGCGGCTAGTCGGGTCATGCGCCCCGGCCTCATGCGCGGAAGCCGTCTTTCCAGCGCCGCAATGCGGCGAAGACATCGACACGGTCGGGTAGCGCGGTGCCGGCCTGGCGCGAGGCGGCGATGCGGACGGCGTCGGTGTCGACGCGAAGGAAGGGGTTGCAGTCGAGCTCGCTGGCGAGCGCGACGGGCAGGGTGGGGCGCGGAATGCTGCGCATGTCGAGGATCTCCTGTTCACGGCGCCGCAGCGCTGCGTTGTCCGGGTCGACCACGCGGGCGAAGGCGGCGTTGGACCGGCTGTATTCATGGCCACAGCAGACCAGTGTATCGGCAGGCAGGGCGGCCAGCCGATCCAGCGAGGTCAGCATCTGGGCTGCGGTACCTTCGAACATGCGCCCACAGCCGAGGCTGAACAGGGTGTCCCCACTGAACAGATGCCCGTGGCCTTGGAAGGCGACATGGCTGCGGGTATGGCCCGGGACCGCGAGCACCTCGAAGCGCCATTCGGCGATTTCGACGGTGTCGCCATCGCCCACGCGGACCGTCGCCTGCGGAATCCGCGGATCCTCGGGTGCGAACACGGGCAGGTCCGGCCACCGCGCCAGCAGCGCGTCCACGCCGCCGATGTGGTCGGCATGGTGGTGGGTCAGCAGCAGGGCGATGGGCGCCAGGCCGGCTTCGGCCGCGGCCAGCACCGGCCCGGCTTCGCCCGGATCGACCACGATGGCGCGGCCGGACGCGTCCGAAAGCGTCCAGATGTAGTTGTCCTCGAAGGCGGGCAAGGGCTGCAGTCGCATCGGTTCGGCTCGGCGGCGGCTGGATGCCATTACAATGCCGACCATGCCCGCGATCTCCCCGGCCGGTCAACCCGGCAGCGCCCGCAACTGGTTCGAGACTCCGGCCGGCCGCGCGATCCTCGACAGCGAGCGGGCCCTCGTCGCCGAAGCGCTGGGCTCGCATCCGGGTCTGCCGTGGCTGTGGCTGGCCCCGACGGTGCCTGATCTGCAGGTCGAAGGCCGCGGCCTGTGCCTGGTACGTCACGGCGACGGTCTGCACGGCCCGGTCCGCTGCGGCGTGCCCCTGCCACTGCCGAGCGAAGCCTTCGGTGCGGTCGTGCTGCAGCATGTGGTCGGCGGGCGCGGCGACGCGCTCGGCCTGCTCGCCGAGGCCGCGCGCGTGCTCGCGCCCGGCGGCCACCTGTGGATGCTGGTCCTCAATCCGCTCACGCCGTATCGCTGGCGCTGGCGCGGCACCGGCATCGCCAGTGCCGAGCCGCTGACCTGGCGTCGCCGCATGCGCGACGCCGGCCTCGCGCCGGATGCGGTCTCGAACGGCGTGGGCCCGAGCTGGCGCACCGAGGCCGTCACCGAATCCCAGAACGGTCCGGGCCTGCGCGCGGCCTACGCATTGCGCGGGCAGAAGCGGCATCTGCCGCTGACGCCGATGCGCAGCCGCCGCGCGCTGCCGATGCCGTTGGCCGCTCCGGCGGCCTGATCCCTCTATTCCGGAACACCGATGAAGTCGATCGAGATCTATACCGATGGCGCCTGCCTCGGCAATCCCGGCCCTGGCGGCTGGGGCGCGTTGCTGCGCTACAAGGCCACCGAGCGCGAGCTGTCGGGCGGCGAAGCGCTGACCACCAATAACCGCATGGAACTGATGGGCGCGATCGCCGCACTCGAAGCGCTGAGCGAACCCTGCGAGATCGTGCTGCACACCGACTCCCAGTACGTGCGCCAGGGCATCACCGAGTGGATGCGCACCTGGATCAAGCGCGGCTGGAAAACTGCAGGCGGCGGTGCGGTCAAGAACCAGGATCTGTGGCAGCGGCTGCAGGTCGCCTGCGAGCGCCACCAGATCGACTGGCGCTGGGTGAAGGGCCATTCCGGGCATCCCGAAAACGAGCGCGTCGATGCGCTCGCCAGCGCCGCCGCGCGCGAACAGCGCACCGCCGCGGCCTGACGCAAGGACACGCATGCGCCAGATCGTCCTCGATACCGAAACCACCGGCCTGGAATGGAAGAAGGGCAACCGCGTCGTCGAAATCGGCTGCGTGGAACTGGTCGAGCGCCGCCCGACCGGCCGCACCTACCACCAGTACATCAAGCCCGACCGCGACTTCGAACAGGGCGCGGCCGAGGTCACCGGCCTGAGTCTGGAATTCCTCGCCGACAAGCCGCCGTTCGCCGACATCGCCGACGCCTTCCTCGAGTTCATCGACGGCGCCGAACTGATCATCCACAACGCGGCCTTCGACGTCGGCTTCCTCGACAACGAACTGTCGCTGCTGGGGCCGGCCTACGGGACTCTGCGCCAGCGGGTCACGGTGGAGGATTCGCTGCTGCTCGCGCGCCAGCGCTATCCGGGCCAGCGCAATTCGCTCGACGCGCTGTGCCGCCGGCTCGGCGTCGACAACGCGCATCGCCAGTTGCACGGCGCGCTGCTCGATGCCCAGTTGCTGGCCGAGGTGTATCTCGCGCTGACCGCCGGCCAGCACGAGATCGGTTTCGGCACGATGGCCGAGCCCGAGCGTGCGACGAGCCGTGTCGTACTCGCGCAACCTGCCGGCGCGCGACCGGTGCTGGCGGTGCAGGCCGACGAACTCGCCGCGCATGCGGCGCGGATCGAATCGATCCGCAGGAAGGCGGGCGTGTGCCTGTGGGAACCCGTGGGCGCGCCGGCGGAACTGGAGCCGGCCTGAAATCCGCGCCGGCGCTCAGTGCCGGCGGATCAGGATCACCGTGACATTGTCCGAGCCGCCGCCATCGAGCGCGGCGGCCACCAGACCGTCGACGCATTCCTGCGCGCTGCATTCCAGATGCGCCAGCACGCGCGAGATCGCGCGGTCGTCGACTTCCTCGGTCAGGCCATCGCTGCACAGCAGCAACTGGGTGCCCGGACTGAGTTCGCCCGACAACGTCTCGACATTGAGCGTCTGCGGATCGGTGACGCCCAGTGCCTGGGTGACCACGTTGCGATGCGGATGGCTGCGCGCCTGGTCGATGCTGATCGCCCCCTGGGCGATGAGTTCCTGCACGTAGCTGTGGTCCTGCGACAGTTGCGCGAGCTTGTTGTCGCGCCACAGATAGACGCGGCTGTCGCCGACCCATGCCACTTCGAAGCGGTTGCCGGTCACCCGCGCGGCCACGACCGTCGTTCCCATGGGCAGGCTGTCGTTGCGGCGGCGCGAGGCGCGGATGATCTCCTCGTCGGCGATGCGGATCGCCTGCGGCAGGGCGGTGCCCTGGCGGATCTCGCGGACGATGGTTTCGCGGGCGAGCGCGCTGGCGACTTCGCCGTATTCGTGACCGCCCATGCCGTCGGCGATCAGCCACAGCCCCAGCTCGCTGTCGCCGTAATAGGTGTCCTCGTTGAGGTCGCGCCGCAGGCCCACGTGCGTCAGGTGGCCGAACTCGATCATGCGTGTCCCCTGGTGAAGCCGGACTGGGGCGTCTGTCGCTGACAACGCGGCGGTTCCCCGGGTGCGGCCAGCACGGAGTGGCAGATGGCGCAAGACACGATACAGAGCGTCCGGGACGGGGAGGAGAGGCGCATTCGGTATTGTGACGGTGGACCCGTTCGTGAGCATAGGGCAAGCGTCGCGCGCGTGGTGCATTGCGTGGGGTGGATGCGCGCGACATTGGGTCTTGCGGCGTCATCCCAGCGGATGCCGGGATCCATTTTGATCTTCGGTGATCAAACGGGTGGTGGGCGAAGTTCTACGTGCGGTGTATGGGGCGCAGTGGTGAAGCACGGCTTCGCGTTTGTCAGCAGTGTCTCGCTTCGTCTGCCGGGGGATTGTTCGGCGCATCCATGGGCCTCACCCCTCCAGCGCTTCGCGCTTCCGGGGCCAGCCGTTCGGCTGTCCGGATTCGCTCCCGGCGAATCTGGCGGAGAGGGGGGGATTCGAACCCCCGAGGCGCTATAAACGCCTGCCTGATTTCGAGTCAGGTACATTCAACCGCTCTGCCACCTCTCCAGATGGTTCCCGGCGCCGCGCGGCGTCCGGGGGCGCAATGATACGGGCGCTCCGCGTGGGCGACAAGCGCGGCGTTACACTGGCGGGCCCGTTCACCTCCACGGCGCTGTCATGTCCGAAATCTCCGTTCCCGTTTCGTTCGGCGAACTCCTCGACAAGCTCTCGATCCTGCAGATCAAGTCCGAGCGGATGGACGATCCCGTCAAGCTCGCCAATGTGCGTACCGAGCTCAGCGCGCTGGAGCAGGCGTGGATGGCGCATCCAGCGGCCGGCCACGACATCGTGCGGCTGCGTGCGGAGCTCAAGGCGGTCAATGAGCGCCTGTGGGACATCGAGGACGCGGTGCGGGTCAAGGAACGCGCCGGCGAGTTCGGCGAGGATTTCGTGCAGCTGGCGCGCAGCGTCTACTTCGAGAACGACGAGCGTGCGCGGATCAAGAAGGCGATCAACCTGGCGCTGGGCTCGGCCTATGTCGAGGAGAAGTCGTACGCCGACTACCGCGGCGGCAAGGCCGCGCCCTGACGTTCAGTCGGCAGCGGCCGCGCGCCGCGCCTTCTGTTCGATGTATTCGTCCATGCGGCTGAGCAGTCGCCACCATTCGCTGCCGTCGTCGCGATAGGTCCGCACCGCGCCGGCGCGGACGAGGATGCGCCGCAGTTCGTCGTCCTCGAAGCCGCCCAGGTGCTTGCGCAGCACGTCGAAGGAGCGGTCGGTGTAGCCACGATGACCGAGAAAATGCCGGGCGGTGTCCTCGGCGGCGAACTCGGTCTTGTGTTCGGTGCGCAGGCGTTCGAGCTGCTGCGCGTGCAGTTGCCGGTTGAGCAGGAAGCTGACCCCGCCGCCGACGATCGCGCCGACGAGGGTGGCGAGCAGGCCGGCGACGATCGGATCCATCAGTCGCGCTCCAGATCGGCGCGGCGGCGTTCGAAGGCTTCGATCGCGTCGTCCACCGTGACCAGGGCCATGACGTCGTCGAACTCGATCTTCGTGCCCCACTTGAGATCCGCGGCAGGTTTGCCGAGGAATTTGCGGGCAGCATCGTCGTAACGGTCCACGCAGAAGCGGCGGTCGGAATAGGGGCCGCTGCGCTCTGGATTGCTGGCTGCGTGCAGGCCGAGGACCTTAGTGCCCATCGCATTGGCGATGTGCATCGGCCCCGAGTCCGGCGTGACCAGCAGCTGCGCGCGCGCCAGCAGGGCGGGCAACTGCTTGAGCGTGTCCTTGCCGACGAGGTCGAGCGCCTCATTGCGCATCGCCGCCAGGATCGCGTCGGTCGTCTCCCGCTCTAGATCGCTGCGGCCCCCGCACAGCACGATGCGCCAGCCGGCATCGGCGGCGTGGTCGGCGAGCGCGGCGTAGCGATCCGGATACCAGTTGCGGCGCACATGGCTGGAGCATGGCGAGATCATCAGCACCGGGCGGCCATCGTCCGGCCACTGCGCGCGTGCCCATGCGAAGGCCTCGGCCGGCACCGGCATGTCGTCCCACGCGACGCGGTCCTGCCGCAGCCCGAGTGGTTCGCAGAAGCTGCCCAGTGCGTCGAGGACATGGATGCCGGGGCGATCGGCAATGCGCGTGTTGATGAAAAGCCCGTGCAGATCCTTGGAACGCGCCGCATCAAAGCCCACGCGCACCCGCGCGGGAATGAACGCCGAGAGCAGGTTGGCGCGCGCGGCGACCTGCATCTGCAGCAGGGCGTCGAAGCGGCCCGCCGAGCCCAGGCGCGCTTTCAGCTCGCGGCGCATCGCGCGCATGCCGGCGATGCCGGTCTTCTTGTCGTAGACCACGAAGTCCACGCCTGGCAGGCCTTCGAGCAGGCGATGTTCGCCCTTGCCGATCACCCAGGTCAGGGCGACGTCCGGCCATGCCGCGCGCAGGGTGCGGATCAGCGGCAGCACATGGGTGACATCGCCCAGCGCGGACAGGCGCAACAGGCAGATCGAATGCGGCGGGGCCCCCGGGCCAGAAGCCGGAGTCGAGGGGTCGGAACCGGGCAGGGCGGGCGTCAAGGCTTGATAGACTCGTGTCGATGAGCAGATTCGATCCCGCCGAGAGCCTGACGCCGATACCGGCGGGCGATCGCGCGAGCGGACAGGCGGGTACGTACGGGGCCATTCTGTTCGACGGCACGCAGCTGCGGCAAGCCGATCCGCGCTGGTTCGATCCCGATGCCTGGGGCGAACGCGCGCTGCGCGTCGATGGCAGCGGTCGCGGCGGCGCCTGGTTCATCGATGCCTCGCACGGGCCCTGCGTGCTGCGGCAGTACCTGCGCGGCGGCATGGTCGGACGCTTCAACCGCGACCGGCATCTGTGGCGCGGTACGCACCACGTGCGCAGCTTCGTCGAGTTCCGCCTGCTGCGCGAACTGCTGCGGCGCGATCTGCCGGTGCCGCAGCCGATCGCCGCGAGCTATCTGCGGCGCGGACTCGGCTACCGGGCCTGGATCCTGATGGAGCGGATACCGGACGTGCGCTCGCTGGCCGATCACATGGCCGACTCGCCCGCGGATGCGCCGCTGGAGCAGAGCGGACGCCTGATCGCGCGCTTCCACCGCGCCGGTCTCGATCACGCCGATCTCAACGCCCACAACATCCTGTTCGATGGCGTCGGCAAGGGCTGGCTGATCGATCTCGACCGCAGCGGGCTGCGCATTCCCGAGACCCGCTGGCGCGAACGCAATCTCGCCCGGCTCAAGCGCTCGCTGCTGAAACTGCGCGGCGCGCGACCGGAGGCGGATGTCGAACAGGACTTCGCGCGGCTGCGCCGCTCCTACGACGCGCTGTGGAGCCGGGGCACCTGATGATGGGCGGTGTCGACTGGGCGCTGCGGTTCCAGGGCGTCGGCAATGCGTCGGCGGTGTCGCTCGGCTCGCCGATGGCGACGATCGAGCGCGACGGTGCGCCGTGGCTGACGATCGACTGCGGCGCCGAAGGCCTGACCGCGTATCTCGATCACTACGGCGAGGCGCCGCGCGCGCTGTTCGTGACCCACATGCATCTGGATCACGTGGCCGGCTTCGAGCGCCTGTTCGTCGACCGGTATTTCGATCCCCCGCGGCGCGGCCGCATGCCGATCTACGTGCCGGCACCCGTGGTGCCGCTGTTGCACAGGCGGGTGGGCGATTACCCGAACGTGCTGGCCGAAGGCGGCGCGAACTTCTGGGATGCGTTCCAGCTGGTGCCGGTCGGCGATGCGTTCTGGCACGACGGCGTGCGCCTGGAGGTGTTCCCGGTGCGCCACCACTGGCCGGAGACCGCCTACGGCCTGCGCCTGCCGGGCAGCCTGGTGTGGAGCGGCGACACGCGGCCGATTCCCGAGATGCTGGCGCGCTTCGCCGACCGGGACGAACTCGTCGCCCACGACTGCGGCCTGCACGGCAATCCCTCGCACAGCGGCATCGACGATCTGCAGCGCGAGTATCCGCGCGAGTTGCTCGCGCGCTGCGTGCTGTACCACTACGCCTCCGAAGAAGATGGCGCCGCGCTGGAAGCGCGCGGGCAGCGGATCGCCCGCCCCGGCGCCCGTTTCGCGCTGCGTCCACCCGGCGTGACGCAGGCTCCGGTCGCATGAGCGCCCTGCCACATCTGCCCCAGGCGCCCCTCGATCGACTGGGGCGTCCATTGCACGATCTGCGCCTGTCGGTGATCGAAGCCTGCAATTTCCGCTGCGGTTACTGCATGCCGGCCGACCGCGTGCCCGACGATTACGGTTTCGACCAGGCCGGGCGCCTGTCCTTCGACGAGATCGAGACCCTGGTGCGCGGCTTCGCGCGGCTGGGCATGCACAAGCTGCGCCTGACCGGCGGCGAACCGCTGCTGCGCAAGGGCCTGCCGGCGCTGGTCGAACGGCTTGCGAAAGTGCCGGGCATCACCGACCTGGCGATGACCACCAACGCGTCGTTGCTGGCGCGCCATGCGCAGGCCTTGCGCGATGCCGGCCTGCAGCGGCTGACCATCAGCCTCGACGCACTGGATCCCGATCTGTTCCGCATGCTGTCGGGCGGGCGCGGCGGGATCGACGATGTGCTCGCCGGCATTGCCGCGGCCGAGCGTGCGGGATTCTCCTCCATCAAGTTCAACTGCGTCGTCCAGCGCGGCGTCAACGACCATGAAGTCGAACGCATGGCCGCGCATTTCCGCGGCAGCGGCCACGTACTGCGTTTCATCGAGTACATGGACGTCGGCACCTGCAACGGCTGGGACCGTGCGCGCGTCTTGCCGTCGCGCGAACTGCATGCACGGATCGATGCCCGCTGGCCGCTGCGCGCGCTGGATGCGAACTACCGCGGCGAAGTGGCCGAGCGTCACGCCTTCCTCGATGGCGCCGGCGAGATCGGCTTCATCAGTTCGGTCACCGCGCCGTTCTGCGGCGACTGCCAGCGTGCCCGCGTGTCGGCCGACGGCAGCCTCTACACCTGCCTGTTCTCCGGCAGCGGCCAGCCGATGCGCAGCTGGCTCGGCGACGGCGAAGCGGTGTTCTCGGCGCGGCTGGCCGACCTGTGGTCGCGCCGCGCCGACCGCTACAGCGAGCTGCGCGGCAGCGTCCGCGCGCCGCGCAGGCACGTCGAGATGTTTCTGGTCGGTGGCTGAGTTCTTCCAGGCTTGAGCGCCGAACTCGCGTCACACCTTCTATCGTCATTCCGGCGAAAGCCGGAATCCAGTGACGTGCTTCCGACTGGGCCGGTTTTCGGTCAGTCGCCGAAACTTGCGGTAAGGCGCTGGATGACCAGCCATGCGGCTGTTGAAGGCCATGCCTTTCAACGTCATTTGAGAGGTTTGCGTCGTAAGCTTTTCCGCAGTCAAGCAAGCGGAGCAGGCCCATCTGGCAGGTTGTCCTTGAGAAGTACGCGCAACAGGCGCCGGCGGCGGTGATGACGCGGCTGGCGCTGGATCAGGCGCTGCCGGCGCAGTGGATCGACGAGGTGTTCGAACACAATCGCCAGCGCCAGTATCCGCGCGAGCT
>NZ_JAIWPU010000045.1 GCF_021191705.1 Proluteimonas flavola | reverse complement strand
ATGGCCAGCCAGGCCGGCTCAGGTGGAGCGTGGTCCGCGCGGCCCTGGCGGTCGCCATCGCCACGAGCCTGCCGGCGTATACCGCCAGCGCCCAGGCACCGCAGGCGGCCACCGAGGCGGCCCGCCAATTTGACATCCCGGCCGGACCATTGGGTGCGGCGCTGGACCGCTTCAGCACGCAGAGCGGGCTGCAGGTGGCCTACCAGCGGGAGCTTGTCGCAAGCCGGCAGGCGCCTGCACTGTCCGGGCAACTGACGTGGCGCGAGGCGCTGGGCAGGCTGCTCGCGGGCACCGGCCTGTCCTACGAGTTCGTGAACGCCACGACCGTTGTCATCCGGGCGGCGCAAGAGGATGGCCAGCCGCCGCCATCGCCAGCGTCTGCCGCCGGTGTCGTCATCAGCGCGCAGGCGGTTCCGGCTTCGGCGCCGACGACCCTCGGCACGATGACGGTAACCGGGACCCGCATTCGTGGCGGGACCAGCCCCTCGCCGACAGTCGTGCTGGACGAGTTGAGATTCCGGCAAGAGGGGTTTTCCGACCTAGGCGAGGTGATCCGCAGCGTCGCGCAGAACTTCGGTGGTGGACAGAATCCTGGCGTTCAGGCGGGTGCGGCGCTTGGTGACCCTTCGAACAGTAACCTTGGCGGCGGGTCGGCTTTGAATTTGCGCGGCCTCGGCCCCGATGCAACGCTCACGCTCCTTAATGGTCGCCGATTGAGCTACACCGCCTTCCGACAGGCTGTCGATATCAGTGCTATCCCCATCGAAGCGGTCGATCGTATCGAAATCGTCCCGGACGGCGCTTCCGCGATCTACGGTTCCGACGCCGTCGGCGGTGTCGCAAACGTCATGATTAAGCGGGACTTCGACGGCGTCACTTTGGGCGCGCTCTACGGCGATTCATCCGATGGAGGGCTTGCCAAGCAGGAGTTCACCGCCACCGCAGGCGCCGTCTGGGACAATGGTGGCCTGATTGCGACCTTTAAGAAGTCGGACCAGGATCCGCTCTACGCGGAGCAACGAGATTTCACGCGCGCGATGGACCATCCCTCGACACTCTACAATGGAAGCAACCTGACAAGCGGCCTTGTCAGCGGCCACCACACTCTCGGCGATCGTGCGGAGTTGCGACTGGACGGCCTGCGAACCACGCGAGACACGACCACGTCCCAAGCGTACCCGGCCTTTTACACCGTCAGCGACTCCGCCACCGAGATCACGCTGCTGGCGCCGAGCGTAGAGTTCGCACTTCCCAGGGACTGGTCACTGACCGTCGGCGTTTCTCACGGCAAGGACGAATTCATCGTCAACAGCACCCAGGTGAGGTACGGCGATGGCATCGCGACGCTGGCGGCCAGCAACTGCTATTGCAACGAAACGGCAACATGGGAGATCGGGACTGAGGGATCGTTGATGTCGCTCGGCCAGCGCGACGTCCGCCTTGCCGCCGGCATCGGCGGCCGCCGCGACGAGTTCACCAACATCAATCTGCGGTCCGCGACCCACTATGGCGGCGAGCAGAAGAACCGCTATGTCTACGGTGAACTCTCGGTGCCAGTGATCGGTGCAGACAACACGATTGGCGGGGTACAGCGACTAGAATTCAGCGGAGCATTCCGCACGGAGGATTACGACACTTTTGGCCGTATCACTACCCCCAAGTTTGGTGTCATTTTCGATCCGAGTACCGACTTCACATTCAAGGCGACATGGGGCAGGTCGTTCAAGACGCCGACACTGCCTCAGCTCTATTCGGGTCGCATCACCTATCTTTGGCGGGCACAGCAGATCGGGTGTTCCTCCTGTGCGAGCGATGAGACCGCGCTGATGTCGTTCGGCGGAAATCCGGATCTAAAGCCTGAGCGTGCCCGAACCTGGACCGCATCCCTCGCCTATCACCCCGAGACAGTTCCAGAACTCGACGCCGAGCTGACCTACTTCTCCATCGACTATACCCAGCGCGTCGTTGCGCCGATCCCTTCTACCGCGACCGCGTTGAGCGACTCGGCTTATGCACAGTTCATCCAGTACGGTCCGACCGTTTCGCAGCAGCAGGAATTGATCGCGACGTACAACGAGGTCTTTCTTAATCAGTCTGGGACGGCCTATGACCCTACGCGCGTGGTCGCGATTGTTTACGCACACAACATCAACGTCGCGCGGCAGCAGGCCAACGGTGTCGATCTGTCTGCCAGCTATCGTCTGGATTTCGCGGCGGGCCAGCTGGTCTTTCGAGGTGGCGCTAGCTGGCTCGATATGTCCCGGCAGACCACTGACGAGCAGGCCCCGTTCGATCTGTCCGGCACCCTCTACTTCCCATCGAAGATCAAAGGGAGATTAGGCGCGGTCTGGGGCCAAGGTGGCTTGAGCCTGTCGCTATTCGGTAATTATGCGTCTGGGGTGACGAGCAGGCTAACCGGGAGGGCGGAGAGAACCGGATCCTTTTCGACCGTCGATACGGGCCTGCGCTACGACACCGGTGCGGGGGATAAGCCGCTGTCCGGAGTGGTGCTGTCCCTTGCGGTCAGCAATATATTCAATCGTGTGCCGCCGACTTTCACGCAGACGAACCCCAGGTTCGCTCCGTACGACTCTACCAACTTTTCTGCGATGGGTCGGTACCTGACGGTTTCAGCCAGCAAGACCTGGTAGCGAGCGATCGTGCGCGGGTGGGGTGCGGTTCCGTGTCCCACCCGCGCCGGACGATTATAGAGGCATCGAGTTAGGGCCGGCGCCTTCGGTGACCTGTCCGATGGAGCCTTTCGTTTCCTCGTAAACCGAGCCAAGTTCGATCGGCTCGAATTCGTCGTCCAGGTGGTCGAGGTGTTCTTGCGTCTTCTTGTCCATGATCGTTCTCCTTTTCACTGGCTTTCGAGGAGTCATGAGTGTCATGACTTTGAGAAGCGTAGTCGAGCGATCTGCCTATAAGAAGGTTATAAGACCATTATATTCCATGCCCCTGCATGCATGAAGAATCTACGCCCATTCGATAATGGATAGATGTCCCATGTTTGGGGTGTTGCTATGCCCACCGGCGCGTTTTCCCATCCGATTAGGCCGATGATGCCATGACCCGCTCGCGAATCTGCACGCGTGCTTTTGCCACGATCTTTGCCGTTTTTCTGACCGTGCCGACCCTAGCGTTGGAGCGGCGCCCGATGGTGGTTGCCGACATGATGAAGGTGGAAGGGCTCGCGGCGGCCGTCAATGATCCGAACGGGCGCTGGCTGATCTTCGAACGGCTGCGTCCCTACGATCAGTCGGACGACTTCAGCTTCCGCACCTACGCAGCGAGACATACCGGCCATCAGATCTGGCGGTACGCTCCGAGCGGCGGAAGCGCAGCGGCGTTGTTGCCCGGCCTCGATCCAGCACCGCACAGCTATCTGCAGGGCTTTTCACCGTCCGGTCGCTTTCTCGGGATCATGCAGTACCGGCTCGGGGCCTTGTCGCTTGCCGCCTACGACATGACCGCCGAACAGGCGGTGACGTTCGAGCAAACGCCGGCGTTCAGCCGGGACGGTGCGCACAACCCGGTCTGGATTTCCGATGACGAACTTATGTTCGCGGCGTTGCCGGAGGGCACGCTGCCGGAAATGACCAGCGTGCGTGCCCATACCGGCCGGACCTTGGCGACAGCCTGGGAAGGCGCGTGGCGGGGCGATGTGGTCACCGCGAGCGAGGTCCGTAGCGTTGCGCAGGACCAGTCCGACCAACAGGAAGCGGGAAGCCTGGTGCGGGCCAATGCACGCACCGGCCGGAGCGAGGTGGTCGCCAACGGGCTGTACGCCGATCTACGGGTCTCGCCGGATCGGCGCCAGCTGGCGGCGCTTGCGGTCTCCAAGCCGCGCCCGACTGATCCCAACGCGCTCGTGGAGGACGATCCCCGCCGCTACCGCCTCACCGTCTTCGATCTCGGGACGGGCGACGCACGCATCCTGGCGCCGGAGCTGGACTTCTTTCCCTACACGATCGCCTGGGCGCCTGACGGGAAGCGCCTTGCGGCCTACGGTTGGGGGCATGCGGAGGGTGCGCGCGATGGCAGGTTCCATCTGATCGACGTGCAAAGCGGCGCGGCGGTTCGCTACGATCACGTCGGCCTCGATCTGGCGTCGGAGCGGGAGCGGGGCTGGTTGCAGCGCCCGGAACGCGTGAGCTTCCTCGGTGACGATCTGGCCGTCTTCGCCCGGCGCATTCCAAGCTCGGAAGACCAGGCGCCGCGCTTCACCTACCGGGATGTGCGCCCGGTCGGTCTCTCCAAGCCGGACTGGTACGCCCTGTCCGCGGACGGCACCTCCCGAAACCTCACGGACGGTCTTCCCGGCGTGTCCGGCGTTCCGGTGCATGCCGCCATGAACCATCTGACCATCGCGGCGGACGACGGTGCCTACCGCCTCTACGCCGATGGTCGACGTCGCCGGCTGACCCCGGAACTGCCGGGGCGCTTCCGGTTCGTGCCCGCCGGCACCTTCGCGACGCGTAGCCTCGTCATCCGTCCGGAGTTCGGCCACGAGGCGATATTCGACGTCAGCGGAAACGGGACGGCGAAGATCGTCATGGTGGACCTGCGCGACGGACGTGAAGGCGCGACCGCGGTGATCGACGTGCCGGCGGATGGCGCGGCGCCGCTGGCCGGGTCGCTGGCCGCCAACGTCGTGCTGTTTCGCGCCCAGGATGGGCACGCCGCGCAGCTGCTGGTGGCGGCCGGCGGCGACGAGGCCCCGCCGCGGGAAATCGCACGCATCAACGCCCACCTGGCCGATGTCGATCTCGGGACCTGGAAGACCGTGCCCTATAAGGTCGCCGATCCGGAGGGCAACGGGCCACCGCAGACGATCGAGAGTTGCGTGCTGCTGCCGCCGGGGTATCGAGCAGGCCAGCGATTGCCCCTGGTGGTCGAGGTGTATCCGAACAACCGGCCGCGATGCGGAACCGGGGGCGATCGGATCGACAATCCCAGTGCCGTCTCTCCCTACCTGTGGGCGGGCAAGGGCTATGCCTACGCAGCACTGACCCTGCCGCGCGCGCTGATCCGCACGGAAGACGGTCCCATCGCCGGCATGCCCGCGGCCGTGGAGGCGGGCGTGGATGCCCTGGTCGCGCAAGGGTGGGTCGATCCGCAGCGCCTCGCGCTCTACGGCTTCAGCCAGGGCGGGGTGTCGGCGCTGTACGTGGCCGCGCATGCGCCGCGCTTCAAGGCGGTCATCGCCATGAACAGCTGGGCCAACCTGACGAGCCACTACTTCGGCGCCAACGGCGTCTATTCCTCCGTCTATGGCCTGCACTTCGGCGATCCTGGGCGCTACGACAGCATCGCCGGGAGCGACTTCGGCATCGGCAAGACACCCTTCGAGGACCCCGACATCTACCTCCGCAACAGCCCTGTGTTCCTGGCCCCGCAGATCGAGGCCCCGGTGATGCTGATCCACTCGGACATGGACAGCTTCTCGATGTCGCAGTTCGACGAGATGTTCGGGGCCCTGCAGCGTGCTGGAAAGGATGCGCGCTACGTCCGGTACTGGGGCGAAGGCCACGCGCCGTCCTCGCCCGCGAACATCCGGGATCTGTGGCAACGCCTGGACGCGTTCCTGGTCGAGACCGGCGTCATGCCACGGACCAACAGGGAACCGCACAATGAGCCAGGCACCGTCCCCGCACTCTAGAAACGGCATGGTGGAGCAGGCCGACCCTCAAGCTGCCTTGGAGGTGTCGCGCTTGATCCCCTTCCACGTTTGCAGCCAGGCTTCGATCGAGTAGTACGGCAGCATCATGAAGCCGAATGGTCTGATCTTGTAGTCGTTCCGCTCGACAAAGGCTTTGACCTCGGCCCGTGAAATCAGCCCCTGGTCGGCCAGCTCTCCCTCGGCCAACGCCTCGACCAACACGTGGCTGTTCGCTTTCAGGTTCTCCACGAAGAATTTCGTCGATTCGCCTTTCGAGGTGCGCAGCCGAATGCCTTCGGGCAGCAGGCCGGTGAACGCTGTTCTGGCCAGGCCCCGGCTGCGGCCGTTGGCACAGAGCAGGTACGTCGGCAGACGCAGGCACAGCTCGATCAATGGCTGCGAGACCAGGGGGTGTATCGTGTCCTTCGAACCGTACTGATCCAGCGTTTCCCGCACCTGATACAGGTGCACCAGGCTGCTGACCTGATCGAACTTTCCAGGTGAAAGCCCTTGCGCGTGCCGTGTCCATGCGGGCATGCAGTCTTCGGCCGTCAGGTGCTGGAACGCGCGCTGGTTGACGCCGGTCTTGCGCTTGGCGATCCCTTCCACCACGGAACTTCGGTGCGCCTTGCCGAGGCTGTACGGCAGGCACTCCCGGAGTACGCGCCAGATGGACTTCTCCGAGAGCCGGGCGGCGCGAAGGAGTTCGGCCGGTCCCTCGCGGCCCAGCGGGTGGTGCTGAAGGTAGTCGGCGAAACCCAGCGCACTGTTGGAATGCAGGAACAGGTGATCGCCGCCCTGTCCGGTGAACAGCGCGGTGCCGATCTCGGCGTTCGCGCCAATCCGCGACGCCATCTCGCGGGCGAGAAATTGCCGGTACGGGCGCACCGTCGCGGGGTGCTCGTGGAGGCCAGGCAGCGGCCGGCCGGGCGCTTCCAGCATCTCGATCAGTTCGCAGCCCACATGGTGGGCGATGGACCGGGCGTATCGATGCTCGGTCGCGTCCGAGGCGCCCATGATGAAATGGACGGCGTTGACTCTCGCGGGGTCGTCAGCGTGCGCCAGGCACGCCAGCACGATCGAGGAATCGAGGCCGCCGGACAGGTTGACGGTGATCTTCTCGAAGCACCGGCCCCAGGCGTTCACGACCCACCGCGTGGTCTCCCTGAGTTCGGCAGCGGCGTCCTCCAGGGCCGGCTCATGGACATCGCGTGCGACGTCCCTGGGGTCCCAGATCAGGTCGGTGGACTGGCCCGAGGTCGAAATCCGTAGCCGCTCGCCGCCGAGCAGTTCTCGCACCTCGTTCAGGCCGGTCTCGCCGTTCTGGATCTTGTCGTAGGCGAGCACCCTGGCAATGAAGCCGTAGTTGATGGTGAACGCGCGCTTGTCGAGGAACGCGCACTTTTCCAGATGAGAAAAGACGAGCGTCACGCCGGATCGCTCGGTATGGAAACAGGGGATCGACGAGGTCGGATCGGCGATCACGGCGGTCCCATCGGCGCCCTGGATGAAGGCGACGTAGCTGCCCCAGTAGTCCTTGACGATGGAGCGGCCTTCCGATGCGAGCAGCGTCCTGGCGGCTGCGACACCCAGCTGGGTCGGCGCGACCTGGGAACCGGGTGTGGCTGACTTGGCGAACAGGGTGCCGAACACGGCGCCGATCACCTGTCCGTCGCGGTCTTTCAGGGGATGGATGCACGGTCCGCCCCGGAACTCATCCAGTGCGTACAGGCCGAATGCCTGCGTTTCCAGGCAGCGGACCGACGGGCCAAGGGTTGCGTGCACCTGCGCCTTGAGCCGCGCGGCTGCACGCGCGGCTTCACCATCCTGCTGGTTCCAGATCATGGCGAAGAAGGCGTGCATGGCGTGCTGCCCCCCTACACCAACATGATCGGCTTGAACGCGAACGTCTTGTCGTAGTCCTCGTTGAGGACCACGTGATCGAACTCCACCCAGCAATGGGCACCGAACGGTGCAAGCCGAACGGCAAAGACCCAGTCGGCCGAGACGCCGAACTGGGACAGGTATTTGACGAGGAACAGGCTGCTGAAGAAGCAAACGTCGCGCGATGTGTAGAACAGGGGCGTGATGCCGTGGAACCGTTCAGTCAATTCGATCGAGCGTTCGCGCAAGTTCGCATTCGCGCTTGGAAGCCCCGATTTCCAGCGTTTCGCGGCCTGGATCATGCGGCCCATCTCGGCGGTGTTGGCGCGATGCGAGAGGCAGCTTGCGATATAGGCGAGGACGTACCTTGGCACTGCTTTGAGCGACACGGCAGGCGGCGTGTCGGCGCCGCGAATGAACACGGAGTAGTCCGGCGCCTTGTACCCGACTTCCTGGATAGGCTTTCCGTCTTCGCTCGTGGTTCGGATGAGGCCGCTTTGTATCAGCCGATTGGCGAATTTCCTGGCATCCGCCGAAAGCGTGTCGGCATCGTTTGAGTTGCGGATCTCCGCGAACCAATCGGCCTGGGCGCCCGTGAACGTGATGTACTTGTCCTTGGCGGAATCCAGGAACAGGTAGGCACCGTCGATCTCGCAGAAGAAGACGTGCGGATCTAGGAAGAGTCGCTCGCACATGGTGTCTTCCCAAGTTCGAAGGTGACGGGGGTGGGCGATTGGCGCAGCAGCGCGGCGGCTTTGGCGCGATCACCGGCCAGCGCGCATTGCCTGGCACGGGTCACGGCGTAGTAGGCTCGCGCGCAGGGATCGACGTGGTGCAGGGCCGGCGAGCTGATCGCCGAAGCGAAGCCGGTGTCGGGGCGCCGCCAGCCTGGGCCATAGCTTTCGGCCAGGTAACGCTCCGGCGCATGGGGAGTGCGCCAGCGGTGTCCGCCGTACTCCGCGTCTGCCAGTTGAAAGCGGGTGAACCGCCACTGGATATCGCCCGGTCGGTCGGTCATGCCGCAGAGCAGGTGGTCCCCGTCTGCGTCGTGCACGAACACGTCGATGCCGATGCCCTGGTGCGTGAGGGCGATGTAGCGGTCGCCGGGCCGGAGATCGCGGCGCAACAGCAGGGTGGGATGTTCGCGGATGATGTCCACGACGTGCGGCGATCCGTCTGGCCCCCGAAGGATGCCGATGTCCACGTCGCGATCGTGGGCCAGCGGCCCGCCGTCGCGATGGAAGCCCAGCAAGGTGCCGGCGGCGAGGAACGGTTGTAGGCCGCGCGCTTCCAGGATCGCCGTGACGTCGCGCAACGCCGCCACCGCGGCGTCGGGGTCGAAGGGGTGACGCCGCGGTGCCGCCGCGACGGCGTGGGGTTCGAGCGCACGCAGGGCGCGCTGTGCGTGGTCGAACGCGTCCTGGAACCGGCCGAGGCGATAGCTCGCGCGTGCCAGGGCCTCGTGGACGGCCCGCTTATCGGGGAAGCGGGCGCGATGGGTGTGGGTGAAGCGGAGGGCGTCGGCGGGGCGCCGGGCGTCGATGAGGGCGCTGACACAGTCCCCGTAGAGCGTCGCGGGTGCGTCCGAGGCCTGGCAGCGGTGTTCGAGGGCATCGGCGGCGCGATCGATGGCGTGCCGCCGCTCGCACTCGTTCGGCGTCAGGTCCGCGATCGAGCCCCAGGCGCGCCAGGCGTCCGGCGCGTGGACCACGGTGGCCCGGAAGGCGGCGAGCGCGCCGGTTCGGTCCTGCAGCGCGCTCAGCGCGAGGCCGCGGCCATGGTGGGCCGTGGGGTCCCCAGGCTGTTCGGTCAGCCGTTGATCGTAGATGTGCAGCGCCTGGGCCGCGTCGCCGGTCCGCAGCAGGGCCGCGGCCAGGTTGAGGCGGGTAGCGGGATGCGCCGGCCGCAGGTCGGCGGCACACCGGAACAGGCCGACGGCGTCGCCGGGCGCGCCTTCCTGCATCCGTTCCGCGCCGGCGCGCATGCAGTCGGCCCAGGTGCCCGCGGTCGCCGCCGGGGCGACGGGGCGTGCAGGCTCGGATTGAACGCCGGTCAGGGGCATCGATGGCACGATCTCCGGGTTCCCGGTCTTGATATGACCTGAGCAACGTTAGGCGTACTGTCGGATTATAAGAAGCTTATAAGCACGATATAATGCGGTTTCTCGGCATTCTGTTGTGGGTTGCTTCTCGTCCGGGATAATTTGCTTGACGTGGTTCAGTTGAATAGGGAGCTATTTATTGAGGAAACCACCGAGTTATCCGATGATCTATCGCGCTGCCTCACCCAGCGTAAGCAGAGCCCGCTTCGATAGAACCGCCAGCGCTTCACTTGGCGTTGCGCGGGATTGTCTGCGCCGTGCCGGCCAAGCAGTGCGGCTGGGGCGCGAACCACCCTGTGCGAACGGGCACCGGGGTGATGCCCCGGCCGTCTCAGTGGGCGAGGGTGGGGTGATTGAGTCGTTCGACGAGTGCCGGCACCAGTTCGAGCCGTCGGGCGTGGTAGGCGGTCAGCGCCTCCTTGAACTCGGCGCGGTTGCCACGCTGCCAATGGGCGAGCAGCCGGATGCATTCCAGTTCCCAATCCGCCGCGACTTCCTGCTTGAGCAGGTACACCGGGTGCAGGCGATCGAGGGCATTGTGCAGCACCCAGCTCAATTCGCCGCTGGTCGAAGCGTCGGCCAACGCGTTGAACAGGCGTTCGACTGCAGCCCAGGGCGCACCGTGGGCGCTGGCGTCGAACAGTTCGACGTATTTCGGATCGGGCATGGCCAGGTGGTCGAGGGCGCACAGGATCAGCGCCATCTGCGAGTGGTAGAGGTCGCGCAGGCCCATCTCGCTGATGCGCGGGGCGAAGAACCCGTTGTGGTCGCGCGCCTCCACCAGGCGTTCGCCGGTCAGGCGATTGAGGGCTTCGCGGATCGGGATGATGCTGGTGGACAAGCGTCGCGACAGGGTGGCTGCAGAGATCGGATAGCCGGGCGGGTACGCGCCCGAGCGGACCTCGGCCTTGATGGCTTCGTACACGTGCGCGCTTCGCGAATGCCTCTCCAGCATCGGCAGCCCCCTTGTCTGGGTGGGAGGCATTGGGACAAACGGATCGTGTTGGCCCAGGCGAGCCGCGCCGCGCGCACGCCGGCCCAACGCGCCATCATCGCGCATTGCGGCGCGAGATCAACCCTAAATTGTTAGGGGGTGGCCGGGTTCACGAAGGCGTGTTCCTGATGCACGGGCCGCGCCTTGGCTCAACCGGCGACGTCTCGGTTCCGGCCGGACGGGTGCGTCAGTATTTCAGGTTCCACTTCCAGCGCTCGCCAAGGGGCAGGGCCTTGCGCGCTGCGCGCCGGCGCTCTTTGAAGCTGGGTCTGGTTGCAGGCAATGGCGCTGCCGGTGCGCTGTCGTCGGGCTGCGCCACCAACGTGGGGCCATGATCCATCGACAGCTGCTCGTCCGTTGGCAACGTCACAGGCTTTCGCGGACGTCCCCGGGGTCGAGGCAAGATCGCCGCCTCGCCCATCCCGCTCACCGGAGGGGTTGCGTCATGCGCTTGCAGGATGCGCGGTGGTGGAAGGTCGCCACCGATCGTGGTCGCTTCCAGAGGCCGGTCGACGCTGTTCTCCCTCCGTTGGGTCACCGCGCCGTGTTCATCGGCGTTGCGAACAGGCGCCCGCACCTCATGGTCCAAGACACGGCCCCAGATCGAAGTGGGCTTGAAGGTCGCACTGCGCGATCGGCGCTTGTGCTCGACGATGAAAGATTTCGGCGGACGCTTCATTTCGGCTCGTGGTAACAGCGGTCTGTTGCGGTTGCCCGAACAGCTTTCGGCGACGTGGGTGATTGCAGGGGGATCAGCAACACGTTCTCGCCTTCTTAACTCGCCACCCCCTGGGGGTCTAGCCGGCGCCGCGGTCTGCTTGGGCGGCGCGCACCTGGGCGTCAGGTCTGCGCGCAGGGCACGGGCTTCGCGCGCTGCCGCGCGATCACGATGCCAAGAGTGACGACCACGACGCCCGCATAGGTCGTCCACTGGATGGCATCGCCGAACATCCACGCCGCCCACAGCAGCGTCACCGGCGGCTCCAGGTAGACGAGCGCGGACATCCGCGTTGCGGACATCATCTTGAGCAGCTGCCACGGCACCAGGTAGGCGATGAAGGTGGAGAACACCGTGAGCCAGACCACGGCCACCCACACCTGCGGCTCGGTCGGGACCGAGAGCGACCCGCCCACGGCGCCTACCATCGCCAGCAGCCCCAGGCTGTGGATGCGTCCTGCGTGGCCCCGTCTTCCACCGCGGGGGCGTCGGCCGCGGCCTGGTCTGTGGGCGAACACCCCGCCAGCACGGTCCCCGCGATCATCGCGATGGCCGAGGCTCGCGGAACGTTGATTGGATGCGGACGACGGGAAGGATGGGGGAGCATGCGGTGTCCTTTGGGCTGCGATGCGACCGAGGGCGACGATGTCCGTCACCGTCTTCCGATGGCGTGAGCGCACCTTCGTAACGCGCACCTCGGGCACGGTTGCGTCGATCAACAGGTCGCGTCGAACATCCTGCGATCGCGATTATGCTTTGCCCTGGCAGGCGCGTAGTGTTTCGGCATGCACGCGGCTGAGTCGTAACGTAGAGCGGACATGTACAACTTATTCGTTTCATCTAATCCCGAGTCTTGGAATGGGGATCCCTGGGTGCAGGAGCGCGGCCGCTGCGTGGGGGAATACACGAGCGAAGCCATCCAAGAGGCTTACGGCGCCCTGGGACCAAGAGAGATCGAGCAGCTTCGGCGGTTCCCGTGCATCTTCGCCTACGAGGCCTTCCATAAGCTCGATCCACACTTCGGACTGATCCGGGACGTGACGGTTCGTCCGGAAGGCGTCCGGATCGACTACGAGGTGCACGCGCTCGATGTGTTCCTCACCGCCGCGCAGCTCGAAGAAATGATGTTCGAGTTGGAGATCGGAAAATGGGAACTCAATCGCACCCATTGGGCGGTGAAAGACGTCGACCTTCCGGCCGAGTTGAACCGCAAGGGCATCGCGCTGCCTCGTTGGGCGGCCCGGGCCGGCCCCCGGATCAACCTCGCGGATCATCAATTCGACGTTGCGCTGTCCTTTCCCGGCGAAGCGCGTGACTATGTCGAACAGGTCGCCAAGCAACTGGAGCGACTGCTCGGTCCAGACCGGTACTTCTACGATCGGAACTACACTGCGCAGCTGGCGCGCCCATCGCTCGATACGTTTCTCCAGGCGATCTACCGAAACCGGTCGCGGATGGTCGTGGTGTTTGCCGGTGGCGATTACCAGCGCAAGGACTGGTGCGGCATCGAGTTCAGGGCCGTGCGGGAGATCATCAACGCGCGCGAGCACGACCGGATCATGTTCGTCCGGATGGACCATGGCGAGGTCGAAGGCATTTTCGGCCACGACGGGTATGCCGACGCCCGCAATCACTCGCCGGCCGAGATCGCCGATTTCATCGCGGAGCGCGTCGATCTGCTGAGAGGCTGACGGCCCTCCCGTCGGTCGCTCCTGCTCCCGGCAGCTTTGACCGCCAGGCTGTCGAGGCCATGCCAGTTCGTCGATGCGCATGGGGGGCGGCGACATGATCGCCGAGCTTTCCTTATTACGCACTGCGCGAGCGGGGCGACATTTCGGACGCTATCGATTACGGTGAAAAACTGAGCAGTGAGCGCGCTGCCTGCCGGCGGAGTGATGTTCGAGATCGCCGACACACGGCACGGATGCGCGCGCATGGTTCCTGTGACGGAGGCAGCGCCAGCCCATGCGAGTGAAACCCGACCTCGACCCCGATGTTGACGACGAAGCACCGACGCTCGACATCATCACGCCCTACGACGAGCAGCATTTCGTGACCTACATGCGCCTGCTGGACGCCGATGCGGACGGTGCCGACTGGACCGAGGTGGCGCGGATCGTGCTGCATCGCGATCCGGTCACCGACACGGAACGGACGCGGCGTTGCTGGGAAAGCCACCTTGCCCGTGCTCGCTGGATGACGAGAACCGGCTACCGGCGGATACTGGAACAGGCGGCCGAGGACGAGCACGCCCGCGTGCACTGAGTAGCGGAACAAAAAGCCCGAAATGGGAATCCATCTGGCCGCCGGTCGCGGGGCTCGATCGGCCCTCGCTGCCGGAGCACTCCATCTACCTGCCGACAGCCCGCTCGCATCACGTCGCGCTGCATTCGCAGGCATGCTGAATCCTTCTTCGATGACGCTGGCGGTCAGTCGCTCGCGCGCTCTGCCTCCATCGTGCTCGTCCGTTCCTTACCGGGAAGCAGGCAGGCCACTGTTCGCGATCCAGGCTTCCAACGTCTGCTGGTGGAAGGTGCAATCCGAGCCAACGACGCCGCGGATCCGCTTATAGGCTTCAGCGGAAGGATCAACGACGACGACCGTTGATGGACCTGTTGGGCATTCTCGTGTGCCGTCGCTCTTCAATTGGCCATGCACCTGATTGTAGAACCCGCAGCGCAGCACGAACCGCGCGTGGAAATCGGCGTGCGCGAGGGAGAAGCCGAGGAACCGGACCTCGGTCGCCGTGCTCAGCACACTCACCGTTTCCTGCCAGAGCCTGCGGAAAACGGGGCCTTCGAACTGTTTCGCATAGACCGGTGGAACGATCAGCGGCATGTACCTCCGCCCTTTCGTTGACTTCGGTTCTCGCATTGGACGAAACGCGAAGACTGCCGAATTTCCCTTTCCTCCAAGGGCGAACTTCTTTTCCTGCTTCAAGGGGCGTGCTGTGTCGCCCTGGTACCAGTTGAGCGACCCGTGGGGTTTGATGAGCCGGACACCCGTGCTGCGCGCATCGAAGCCGTAGCTGGCTTTGTCCAGTTCTTCGCCGAACAGGAGTTCGTCGAGCACAAGATCCCAGTTGAACGAGACGATCGCGGCCCGTTCCCCCTTCATGGCCGCCACCAGGTGATCGAGCCAATCGTGCTTGGCTCTCAGGGCGTCCTTCTTGAGTTCGTGGAACCATGTTGCCAATGCGTAGAGCAGCCGAGATTGTCGATCTTCCAGTTTGTCGCTGGTGAACCCACCCGCTGCGGGTCGTGTGGACTGGAACAGGTCCGCATTGGCCTTCATCTCCGAAAGCAATTCTTCGATGGTCGGAAATGGGCCGATCCGAGCTGGATCGAAGTTGGGATGATGGAAGCGGACCACCTTGGTGAGATCGCTCGCGGTGCTCTTGTCGAGGCGCTTCCACAGCTGCGGCAGGAGATTTTGAATGGTCGGAAAGCCAAGACCTGCGGACAGGCCGGCGCCGACGACGTACACCACGCTGCGTGTATTGCTCGACAATCGGTTCCCCCTGCAGAATACGCTGTGACCATGTTGATCGGGCTTCTGGCCAGAATCAATCTGGTGCGGCGCGATCGGGCAATGCGGCTATCGGAAATCCCGCGTCTTGACCTTGATGGCGTCGATATGGAGGTCACGGACGTAGAGGTCGCGCGTGCCCAGGCCCTTGGGCGGCAGGCCGCGCGGGTCGGGCGTCGACGCACCGTGGTGAACCTCGTCGCCGCGCCCATGGGGCAGCGGGAACGGGACATCGCGATCGCCGACGCTGGCGAGTTCACGCGAGAGATCGGTGATCCGGTGGGCGACCAGGTGGACGACGTCGCCCTCGCGCTGGATGCGGCCCTGGACGGCGATCATGCCGGACGACAGCACGATCCTGCGGTGCTGCTCGAAGACCTTTTTCCAGACGACGAGATTGGCGATGCCCGTTTCGTCTTCGAGCGTGATGAACATGACGCCTTTGGCGGAACCGGGCCTTTGGCGAACGAGCACGATCCCCGCGGCCTCCAGCCATCGGCCGTCACGGGCGGCCATGGCCTCGTCGCAGCTGACGATGCGGCGCGTACGCAGGTCGGCGCGCAGGAAGGAGACGGGATGGCTGCGCAGGGACAGGCCGACATGGCCGTAATCCTCGACCACCTCGCTGCCTGCGGTCATCGGCCGGAGGACGACGACAGGTTCGGAGACCTCGGAGACCGTTTGACCCTGGCGCTCGGATGCGGCGGCAAAGAGCGGCAGTTCCTCGTCCCGAAGCCCCTTGATCGCCCATAGGGCATCCCGCCGCGCGAGGCCGAAGGCCGGGCGGAAACCATCGGCCTCGGCGATGTCGGTCAGGGCGGCGACCGGCACACCGGCCCGCCGCCAGAGATCGTCCACGGACCCGAAGGGCTGGTCGGCGCGCGCGGCGACGATGGACGCGGCATGGGCATTGGCGAGACCCTTGGCCATGCGCAGGCCGAGACGGACCGCGAAACGGCCCTCGTCCCCGATCGGCTCCAGCGTGCAATCCCACCGCGAGGCGTTGACGCAGAGCGGACGGATCTCGACGCCGTGGTCCCGCGCGTCGCGCACGATCTGCGCGGGCGCGTAGAACCCCATCGGCTGGCTGTTGAGAAGGGCCGCACAGAACACATCGGCGTGCCAGCATTTGAGCCACGCGCTGGCATAGGCGATCAACGCGAACGATGCGGCGTGGCTCTCCGGGAAGCCATAGGAGCCGAAGCCTTCAAGCTGGCGGAACGTGCGCTCGGCGAAGTCCTGCGCGTAGCCCCTGGCGACCATGCCGGCGACCAGCTTGTCGCGGAACTTGCTGACGCCGCCGGTGAACTTGAACGTCGCCATGCTCTTGCGGAGCATGTCGGCCTCGCCCGGCGTGAAGCCGGCGCACTCGATGGCCACGCGCATGGCCTGTTCCTGGAACAGCGGCACGCCGAGGGTCTTGCCCAGGACCTTCTCCAGCTCCGGCGTCGGGAAATCGACGGGCTCCACCCCTTCGCGCCGCCGCAGGTAGGGATGCACCATGTCGCCCTGGATCGGGCCGGGCCGGACGATGGCGACCTGCACTACCAGATCGTAGTAGGTGCGGGGCTTCAGGCGCGGCAGCATCGACATCTGCGCGCGGGACTCGATCTGGAACGTTCCCAGCGTGTCGGCGCGGCGGATCATCGCGTAGGTGCGGGGATCCTCGGCCGGGATCGTCGCCAGGTCGAGATGGGCGCCCTTGTGCTCGGCCAGGAGGTCGAGCCCCTTCTTCATGCAGGTCAGCATCCCGAGCGCCAGCACGTCCACTTTCATGAAGCGCAGGGTGTCGATGTCGTCCTTGTCCCACTCGATGATCTGGCGATCCGCCATGGTCGCGGGCTCGATCGGCACGAGATCGTCCAGCCGGTCCTGGGTCAGCACGAAGCCGCCGGGATGCTGCGAGAGATGCCGGGGTGCGCCCATCAGCTGGCGCGCGAGATCGAGGGTCAGCCGCAGTCGCCGGTCCCCGAGGTTGAGGTTCAGATCCTTGACGTGCTCGTCCCGGACGCCCTCCTCAGACCACGACCAGATCTGGCCCGACAGGGTCTGGACCAGGTCGTCGGGCAGCCCCATTGCTCTGCCCACGTCGCGCAGTGCGCCTTTGGTGCGGTAGCGGATGACGGTGGAGCAGAGCGCCGCGCGGTCCCGGCCGTAGGTCTCATAGACCCACTGGATGACCTGTTCGCGCCGCTCGTGCTCGAAATCGACGTCGATGTCCGGGGGTTCGTGCCGTTCCTCTGAAACGAAGCG
This sequence comes from Proluteimonas flavola, assembly GCF_021191705.1. GTDB lineage: Bacteria > Pseudomonadota > Gammaproteobacteria > Xanthomonadales > Xanthomonadaceae > Luteimonas > Luteimonas flavola. The sequence goes on along the minus strand of NZ_JAIWPU010000045.1, from coordinate 45,238 downwards.
CTCGAAGAGAAGGTCATTGCGAGAGGGATCGATCGAGGTGATGCCGAGGACGAAGCACACGGCGCTGTTCGCGGCCGAGCCACGTCCCTGGCACAGGATGTCCTGCGAACGGGCGTAGCGCACGATGTTGTGGACGGTCAGGAAGTACGGCGCGTAGCGCAGCTTGTCGATCAGCGCCAACTCGTGACGAAGCGACGCCGCTACCTCGTCCGGCAGACCTTCGGGAAAGCGCTCGGCCGCGCCTTCCCAGGTGAACTTCTCCAGCGTTGCCTGTGGGGTCAGGTTCGGATCGTCGCGCTCTTCCGGGTACTGATAGGCCAGCTGGCCGAGGTCGAACGTGCAGCGCTCGGCGATCTCCAGCGACCGGGCCAGTGCTTCGGGATAGCGCTCGAACAGGCGGTGCATCTCGGCCGGGGGCTTGAGATAGCGGTCGGCATGGCGCTCGCGGCGGAAGCCCAGCGCGTCGATCGTGGTGTTGTGCCGGATGGCGGTCACCACGTCCTGAAGCATCCGCCGGTCCGGCGTATGGAAGAGCACGTCGTTGGTCACCACGGTGCGGACCCGCATGGCGGTGGCCAGGTTCGATAGCGCGTGCAGGCGCATCTGGTCGTTGGGCCGCCGTCGCAGCGACAGGGCCATGTAGGCGCGGTCGCCGAAGGCGTCGCGGATGCGCCGGAGCCAGAAGCCGCATTGCGCGTCGGCGAGGTCCGGCAGCAGCACGGCCAGCAGTCCCTCGCCGTAGGCGACGACGTCATCCCAGCCGAGGTCGCACTTGCCCTTGCCGGCGCGCGCCTTGCCGAGTGTCAGCAGCCGGCAGAGGCGGGCATAGGCCGGGCGATCGGTGGGGTAGACGAGCACCGACATGCCGCAGGCAAGGTCGAGACGGCATCCGACGACGAGGCGCACGCCGGTCGTTTTCGCAGCCTCATAGGCCCGGACGATCCCGGCCAGCGAATTGCGATCGACCACGCCCACCGCTTCGATCCCCATCAGCGCGGCCGTCGCAAACAGCGCCTCGGCCGAGGACGCGCCGCGCAGGAACGAGAAGTCGGTCGTTACCTGAAGCTCGGCGTAGCGCGGCCCGCTCATCCGAAGATCCCGTGCAGGAACCAGCGATGGGAGCCGGTCTCGGCGTTCTCGCCATCCCCCGCGCGGTAGATCCAGAAGCGCTCGCCGGCGTCGTCCTCGATGCGGAAGTAGTCACGCACCGCGATCAGCTCCGCATCGGCACGCCACCATTCGCCGAAGACACGCTCGGGACCGTCTGCGCGCAGGACGCGGCGGCGGATGCCGCGCCAGACGATCCACACGGGCGGATGGTCGGGCAGCAGGGCCATGGTCTCGATGGGCTCGGCCCGCGGCAGGAGCCGGGTCGGTCGTGGCCAGTGGTCCGGCCAACCGGCGCCGGTCTCGGGCGCGAGCGCCGGGATGCGGCAGACCGAGCGTTCGGGCACATCGCTCGCGACCGGCGCGAAGCGGTAGATGGCCCGCTCCCCGACGCGGTTCGCGAGCACGTCGATCAAGTCCGAGATGTCCGGCAGGGCGTCTTCGAGCAGGCTGTGGGCGGACTGGCGTTCTTTCAACGGCTCGGCGATGGTCGCGGTGAGCGTCATGAGTTCGATGCCGAAGCCGGGCGCGATCGTTTCGATCTTGTCGCAGAGAAGCCGGGTCAGGCGCGTCACGTCCCTCACCGGGGTCGCCATGCCGACGCGCACGGCCTCGATGCGGTTGTCGACGCGATGGCACAGCAGATCGAGACGCCGCGCGCCGAGGCCGCGCCGTTCGAGTTCGGCGCACAGGGGTGGCACCAGCTTGCCGATGTGGCGCGCGATGGTCTCGGCCGCGCCGATCGGCTCGGCGAAGGGGCGGCGCATTTCGATCAGTTCAGCGGGCCGCAGCGGCTCGATCGGTTCGGCGATCTCGCCGAATGCCTGGTTGAGACGGCGACCGAGTTCGGGACCGAAGCGCAGGGCGAGCGGCGCGCGCGGCTGCCTGACGATATCGCCGATGGTCGAGAAGCCGAGCGTGCGCAGCCCGGTCGTCACCGACGTGGGCAGACGCAGCGCCTCCAGCGGCAACGGCTCGATGACGTTCGGCTCATGTCCCGTTGGCGCGATGAAGGTCGGCGCCGCGGCGTAGCGCGCCAGGGCATGCGCCGCCCCCCGCGTGTCGGCGATGGCCGCGCGCGCTGAGACCCCGGACATGACCAGGCGGCCGAGCAGCGCGTCGAGCATGGCGGCCTCCCCACCGTGGAGATGGTCGGCGCCGGTCGATTCGATGACGAGACCGTCCGGCAGATCGACCGCCACGATGGGGCTGAAGCGCTCGAGCACCCAGAGGGCAAGCCGTTCCAGGCTCTCGGCGTCGGCCTGTTCGTCGGCGTTCTCGACGACGAGACCCGGCACCAGGACCTGTGCCTTGGTCAGCGGCATGCCGCCGCGCAGCCCCGCGGCCTGAGCGGCGGCATCCGCAGCCGTCACCACCCGCCTGTTCTTGTCCCGTCCGGCCATGACCAGCGGCGTCTCAGCCGGAGGCGCTGCGTCGCCGGCCACCCGCCGCAGCCGATCGGTCGGCCATGTCGGCAGGAAGACCGAGATGACCCGAGCCATCACACGCCTCCACTTCGATATCGAGACTTTCCCCGGCCCGCGCGCGGATCAGCTCCACCAGCCAGCGCGGACGATCGACGCCGGGCACCGGAAACGGCCGGGACGGCAGCGCCGAGACACGCCAGCGCGTGACGGCCGCCGTGGGCTGGCCGAAATCGGCCGCCTCGGCCTGGCGGCGCCAGCGCCGCAGCGCGATGGCGACCGAGCCCGTTCCTTCGGCGGCGAGTTGGAGCCGCCGCGAGGCGGTCATGGACAGGCGCGCGACCTCCGCGACAACGGTTCCAAGCCCGCCATGGCGCAAGCCTTCCTCCATGCAGGCCAAGAGACTCTTCTCGTCGCCGGTTTCGACATACACGACGCGATCGGCATCCAGGCCGGATTGCCGAAGGGCCGGTGCGAAGAGATCCTGGCGGGTGACGCACCAGAGCACGCGACCCCGCGTTCGCGCCGCGATCCCGGCCGCGAAATGCGCAGCGGCCGCCCCGTCGATCGCGCCGTTTCCCCCGCCGGCCACCTCGTGCAGACACCCGAGCGCCAACCCGCCGCCCGGCAACCGGCTGTCGATCGCGGCGATCCCGAAGGGCAGCGCCTTGCGCGCGCGGCCGCCGGCGCCTTCGAGATGCGCGATGCGCGCTCGAAGCGCCGCGATGGCTGGATTGACGGGGCTGTGCGGCATTCCGATTGGTGGCTCCTGGGTCTATGCAATGGCGGCTTGCGTCTCTATGTTCGTTATTTGTTCCTCGATAGGAAAAGAGTCAATCTGAGTCGCTTGGGCCCCCCACAACGAGCCGGCACAAGAAAACGTGAGCGGGATGACCGTGTTTGGGCAGAGCGCTTAGGCGTAGGCCGAGAGAGGCCGATGTCCGATGTGACGGAACGAACCGACGAAGCAGCCGCCGTTTTTGGCGACGTGGATGTCGTGCGCAAGATCATCCACGTGGACATGGATGCGTTCTACGCGTCGGTCGAGCAGCGGGATGATCCGGACCTTCGCGGCAAACCGGTTGCGGTCGGCGGTTCGGCGGCGCGTGGCGTGGTCGCGGCCGCCAGCTACGAGGCGCGGCAGTACGGCGTGCACTCGGCGATGGCGTCGGTCACTGCGAAGCGGCGCTGTCCGGACCTGATCTTCGTGAAGCCGCGCTTCGAGGTCTATCGCGCCGTGTCCGCGCAGATCCGCACGGTCTTCGCCGAACACACCGACCTGATCGAGCCCCTCTCGCTCGATGAAGCCTATCTCGACGTGACCGAGAACAAGCAGGGGATCGCGATCGCCACGACCCTTGCGCAAACGATCCGCGACCGGATCAAGGCCGTGACCGGGCTGAATGCCTCCGCAGGCATCAGCTACAACAAGTTTCTGGCCAAGATGGCGAGCGATCTGAACAAGCCCAACGGCCAGGCGGTCATCACGCCCGCAATGGGGCCGCGTTTCGTGGCCGAGTTGCCGGTCAAGAAGTTCCACGGCGTCGGCCCGGCGACCGCCGCGAAGATGGCGCGGCTGGGGATTGCGACGGGCGCCGACCTTCGAGAGAAGTCGCTCGGTTTCCTGCAAGCGAACTTCGGCAAGTCGGGAGGCTGGTACTACCGCATCGCACGCGGCATCGACCACCGCGCGGTGGAACCGAGCCGGGAACGCAAGTCGGTCGGCGCGGAGGATACGTTCTCCGACGATATCTTCGACATCGCGCCCGCGACAGCGGAGATCAAGGCGCTTGCGGAGAAGGTCTGGCGGCACTGCGAGGCGAAGGATCTGACGGGGCGGACGGTCACCCTGAAGGTGAAGTACGCCGATTTTCGACAGATCACCCGGGCGCGCACGCTGCCGGCGGCGCTGCGGAACGCTGCGGAGCTTGAGCAATGGGCCAACGCATTGCTGGCGACGGTGTTTCCCTTCGAGAAAGGGGTACGCCTGCTCGGCGTGACCGTGTCATCGCTCGAGCAGCGGTCGGGAGACGCGCCAAGCGACACGCAGCTCGTGCTGTGGCGCGAACCATAAGCCTTGAATGCGCCCATGAGGATGCACATCGGCCCGCGCCGGCGGGGCTGGACGGGGTGATCGAAGTCTGGAAAGCCGAACCGCGAGGGGACGTGCGATGCGCATTGGATCGCACGACAGGACATCTATCCGAGCGGTGGTCGATTCTTGTCCAGGCGATGTCGCCTGCATCGACGCGATTGGCGAGGATCAGGCCGGCGAACGGATCACTGTCCCCACACCTGCGCCGGATCACCGGACCGTCGTTGAGGTTCTCGACCACGAGGTTTCTGGACTGCCGGCAGTCCGCGGCCTACGGATGCGCCTGCCCTAGAAGGTACCTGCCTGGGCATGGCCCGTGGCAAACACTCCGTTTGCCGTCGATAATCAGTACACAGCACTCAGGGAGCTTCGATGACGAACGGTTGGCAAGAGTCGGCAGCGGCGTGGATCGCCCAGATCGGTGATCGCGGGGACTTCAGCCGGGAATGCGTCCTCGATGTGCCCATGATGGAACGCCTGTGCAGGCGTGCACCCGCCACCGTGCTCGATGTGGGCTGCGGGGAAGGCCGCTTCTGCCGGAGGATGCAACAGACCGGCATCGCCACGGTCGGTGTCGATCCCGTCGACGAATTGATTGCCGAAGCACGGCGGAACGACCCCGCCGGCGACTATCGCATCGGGCGCGCCGAAGCGCTCGACTTTACCGATGGCGCGTTCGATGCGGTGGTCAGCTATCTCACGCTGATCGACATTCCCGATATCGCAGCCGCGATCGGCGAAATGGCACGCGTCCTTCGACCCGGAGGGATGTTGCTGATCGCCAACCTCACCAGCTTCAGCACCGCGAGCACGACTGGTGGATGGTCGACGGATGAAGCCGGCGAACCGCAGTTCTGCATCGATCGCTATCTCGACGAACGCGACGTGTGGGTGGAGATGCGCGGCATCCGGATCCGCAACTGGCATCGGCCGTTGGGCACCTATATGCGGTTGCTGCTCGACCAGGGACTGATCCTGCGCCACTTCGACGAACCGGTTCCCTATGGCGGCGATCCCGACAGAGTCGACCGCTATCGGCGCGTCCCCTGGCTGTTGATGATGGAATGGGAAAAGCCTGCAGCCGCGTGAGCGGGAGGATGGTCCATCTGGCGCTACGGAAGCTGGCCGTTTCTTCGGCGCCAAGCGCCACTCCAACAGGCGGATTTCGACCCTTCCGAGACGCTCAAGCTTGTTTCGCGCAGACCGGAAAGCGGACTGAATCTGCCTAGCGCCGCGCCTCAGTTGCCATCTTGACTGCGAGGGCGGCGAGCACAGTCCCCATGATCCAGCGTTGAACGGCCGCGAAGGATGGGCGACGCACGAGGAACACCGCGATCGACCCGGCTGAGACGGCGATCATGGCGTTCACGAATACGCTGATGATGATCTGCGTCGTGCCGAGGACGAGCGATTGCGCTAGCACGCTTCCGTTCGCCGGATCGATGAACTGCGGCAGCAGCGACAGGTACATAACCGCGATCTTCGGGTTCAGAAGGTTGGTGAGGAAGCCCATGAGGAACAGCTTGAGGGGGCCGTCTTTCGGCAGGTCTTTCAGCTGAAACGGGGAGCGTCCACCGGGACGAACCGCCTGCCAGGCGAGCCACAGGAGGTAAAGGGCGCCCGCGAAGCGGATCGCGTCATAGGCGTAGGGCACGGCCAGCACGAGCGCGGTGATGCCGAAAGCCGCGCAAATCATGTAGAAGACGAAACCGAGCGCTACGCCGCCAAGCGAAATGAGTCCGGCGACACGCCCTTGGCAGATCGAGCGTGAGATCAGGTAGACCATGTTGGGTCCGGGCGTCAGGACCATGCCGAGCGCGATGAGCGCGAAGGCGAGCAGAGAACTGAATTCGGGCATCGGCATCTCCATCGAGAGAGAATTGTGCCCAGACGCGCGGCGCGATCTGCCCACGCTCCCCGATGGTTGCCCATCTTCAGCGTCAGTCACGCGAGCCAGGATCGCAGTATGTGCAGAATTCTGTGCTATGCAAGCCGTTTGAATGTCCGCTATTCAACTCCTTCCATTCGCAAGGAGACCGACCCCTTTCCACCCAAAATGCTCATTGAAGCGATGCCGTGCGGCTACCGCTCGCTGTCCCGTCAACGGCGAGCACGATATAGGGGTTGTCGAGCGGCAGGTCCTCGAACAGGCGCCCGGGGTCGTCCAGCAGGTAGCCATGCAGCCGTCGCGTCTTGCGCGGTCCGTCGACCTTGCATGTCCAGATGTTCAGGCCGCTGGCCTGCTTGCGGTGCACGCTGAGCTTCTCGAAGCGCTTCTGCACCCACTGCCAGTCCTGCAGCGCGTCCTGCTTGGCCAGGGCGCTGGTTTCGGGGTGCTCCTGGGCATATCGCTGGAACACGCCGGGACTGACAAGGAAGGCTGTGCCGTCGGTGGTGTGCACCAGCGCCTTGGCGTCGTTGATGACGAGTTTGCGATGCTCGATGCCGTGTCTGAGCCATGCCAGGAAGTGCTTGCCGGACGGGGACGCACGTCCCTCGGGCGCGGCCGGTGCGACGGGTGTGGAAGGTTGCGGGAGTGGGGCATCTGCCGGCACCGGCGGGTCTGCCGCGGCGGGGGATGGCGGCACATCGGTCGAATCGAGCAGTTGCAGCAGTGCATCCACGCCGTCGTCCGCCGCGGCGGCTGCGCCAGCCTGCGGTGGCGCGGCCGGCACGGGCGGCGACGACACCGGTTCGGCACCTGACGCGGTTGCCGCAGAGACGGCGGGCGGCGGTGCGGCAGGCGACGCGGTCCCCGCTTCGGGACCTGTCTCGGTGACAGGCTCGTGCACCAGGTCGACGGTGCCGGCGAACGGCGACGGGCGCTCGCCGGGCTCCCAGATCAGCGCCGGGGCGACGCGCAACAGGGTGAAGGTGTGCGACCACCCGACATCGCTGGTGATCGTGGCGCGCCAGACGGCCTTGCCGTCCGGGGTGGGCTGCAGCATGCCGTGGTCCTGCAGGACGTTGAACACGGCGGTGTTGTTGGCCGGGATGCCGTCGATGCCCTGTGCCAGCAGATGCGCGCGCAGCTTGTCGGAGACGGTCTTGCTGACAAGCCAGAGCGCGTCGTCGGTGAGCCAGCCGTCGGAGGCCTGCGGCTGGTTGAGCTTCAGTTCTTCCTTCAGCAGGTAGCGCAGTCCTTCGAGCAGCTTGCGCTGCAGGGCGTGCTTGGGTGCGGCCAATGCGCGGGTGGGATCGCCGCCGAGCGCCTGGGCGACGGACGCCTGGTCGGCCTGCCGCACCAGGTCGCCGAGCACGCCGGCATGTTCGTACTGGCCGGCCAGCACGTAGAGCAGCGCCGACCACAGGGTGGGGTAGCCGCTGAGCCAGTCGAAGTGCCGTGCATCGAGCAGGCGGTTGTAGAGCAACCCGGTCGCGGCACTGTGCAGGCGGTACTCGCGGTCGGCGCGGTAGCGGAACCGGTAGGGGCGCTGCAGCGGGCCATGCCAGGGGTGCCAGACGCTGCCGTCGCCATGCTCGATATGCAGGTCCACGGCGATCTTGCCGATGTCGTGCAGCAGCGCGGCGTAGGCGGTGGCAGCAGTCCAGGCTTCGGCCTGCGCGGCCTGGTCTTCGGGCGTGGTGCCGGCCGGCAGCAGGTGCGACTGTCGCAGCTTCAGGGCGTACGCCACGATTTCCAAGCCGTGGTCCAGCATCCCGCCGGGATATGCGTGGTGGTGGCTCTCAGAGGCGGGGAACTGCTGGACCAGCGCGGCGTACCCCTCCAGCGGGGCGCGATAGAGGGTGGCGAACTGCGTGCGCGAGAGCGAGGTGCGTTGCCAGATGTGTTCCAGCAGGCGTTGCCGACGCGGGGTCGACAGCAGCGCAGCCGGGGACTCTGGCCGCAGGAGTCCGCGCCTGCCGGCACCGGCGTCGGCGGCCTGGGCCGTACCTTTTCGTTGGAACAGAGCGAACATGCGGCACCCGAGAGCGGCGGGGAAGCGGTGGGCCTTTTTCTTTTCCGGATAGGGCCCTTCCCCTTGGCCCCGTTCCCTTCCCCCTTGCGGGCCCTTTGCCTTTTCCGTTTGAGGAAGCCCTTGGGTATAGGGCCGGCACAGCGGCGGTGCCGCTATCAATGCGGGCTGGCCTGCGTCCCGGAATTCGCCGGGCGGTCGCTCGAAACGGAAATGTCCTAGCGCCTGTCATCCATTGACGCGTCCGGTTGCTGGGGTGCCGGGCTTGCGGGGTTGCCGTCAACTGGACGGCGTCACAGAAGCTCAGCGAAGCCGCTGAGTTCTGCCGCCGTCGCGACAAGGCCCAGCTGCGTGAGCGTGGAGAGATGTTCGTCCACGCTGTAGGGCGGATTTTTGAGGCGCGCGCGGACCTTACGGACAGATGCGCAGAACACGCCCGGCGCAAGATGCAGGTGATTGACCAGGAATGCGTCCGGATGCTGCGCGTCGACGCCGAAAGGCGCCAGAGCCGTGGCTGGGAAGTCCACGAGATTCTGCGTCACGATCACGTCGCAGCGCCCAACGATGGCAGCGGCGAGCACATGGCGATCATCCGGATCCGGCAGCGTCAGCACTGGGATCAGGGCTTGGTAGCCTTCGACCAGGTTGTCGCGCGTGGCCCGGTCCATCAGGTCGCGCGTGCGCTCCAGTGCGGCGCGGTCCCGCTGCGGCTCGTTGCGCAGAAGGGCCTCGATCCATTCGCGATGGATGTCTGCCGTCCACTTCGCCTTGAACAGGTCGGTGACGGCCAGTTGCAGCAGCAGGTCCCGCAGCGGTGCGGGATAGAGGACGTTCGCATCCAGCAGGGCGGTGTATTGGCTCACTGACGGCCGTAACCCATGTCCTGTTCCTGCGCCTGGCTGACCAGTGCGTCGAGCACCGCTTCGCGCTCGCTGTCGATCACCGTCTTGTAGGCCATGACGTCTTCCATGCGGATACGCCGGTGCTTGCCGACCTTCCGATACGGGATGGCGCCATCGTCCAGCAGCTTGATCAGGAACGGACGGGACACATTGAGCACCTCGGCGGCCTGTACGGTTGTCAGTTCCGCATTCTCCGGAACGAGCGTGACGCCGCGCCCGGCCGCCATCGCTTCGAGGATGTCCATCAGCAGGGCGACCGCGCCGGCCGGCAGTTCGATCGGCCGGTCCTGCTCGGCGTCAGTGACGTGCAGTGTGAGCGGCCGCTTCTGCCGCGCGTAGGGGGACAGAAATTGGCCGGACACCCGAGCGATCGCGGCGTCCTGCGCCGAGGGAGGGAGTTGTCGATGTGCAAGCAATGTCATGGGGGGCTCCTGTTCTGGACGCATCATAGCCCATTAAATGAAATAAACGCAACAGATGTAATATGTGAATGACGAGGCCAAGATCAACAGCCAGGGTGGGCAAGACCGCAACGGGCGACTTTGGGCTGGATGTTGCCGAAATCGCATCCCGTTTTATATTTGCCGCATGAACTAAGCATGCTGCCGGTCCCGAGACGGGCCGGCCAATCCGACGATCCATGCCACGGGTACGTCCGATCGGGTCTATGCTGGGGCAGACTGGAAAACCGATCCAGGGATCATGTGCCGAAGCATCGGAAACGAGGCGACCATGACGACCGATACGCACAACGCACGATGGCCCGTCCGCCTTGGCCGAAGGACGGGTCGAGTGTGGGGCGCCTACCTGCGCGGGGAACACCAGGTCGCCCGCTGGCTGCTGGCGCGTGGTTGGTCCAGCGCCCTGGCCTGGGGCCTGTTGTGGAGCGTGAAGCTGGTGCTGCTGGCTGCGCTTTTCTATGTCGCATTCTGGCTGGCGTTGGCTCTCGCGCTGTTCTTGATCGCTCCATACGTCGGCCATGCCCTCTACGCCGGCACGCAATGGCGTTATGGCCCGTATGGTTTCGGGCTGTACAACGACCTCGACCAACGGCTCGACCGGCCGACGTTTCCAGAAGACGAGTGGTGAAACGGCAAGTCGGTCCATCTATCTGCGGACGGCGCTGATCGCGGTGTTGGTACCCGAGGTGGTCGCGGTTTTCACACCACTGGCGGCTACCGCCATCCCACCCACAAATGCGCCTGCACGTATCCCCGCCCAGGACAGCGCCGCCACCCACAGCGTGGGCAGCACGACGAACATCATCGCCATGACGAAGTTGAGCATCATGTCGCCGAAGGCGTTGTTGAGGCCGATCAGGGGGTCGAAGTTCGTATGCGGACGGCCCACGCCGAAGCCCCACTCGCCGTAGAGGGCATCGAGAATGGTGGAGTCGATCCAGCGGGCCAACTGGAACCAGAAGTCGACGAAGAACAGCGCGAACTGCACGCAGCTGACGGTCACCAGCGTCTTGAGGTCGTAGGTGCCCATCAGCAGCACCAGCGGGATGCAGATGACCAGCGCCATCTTGAACAGCGCCAGCGCCATGGGCAGCGCCTGTCGCATGGCATCCATGGCGGGGAAGTAGCCCAGCGCGCCGACCGCGCTGCCGACATTGCCGGCAGCGCGGGTGATGATGTTGGGCACGGTCATGTCAATCTGGCCGCCGTAGTCGGTGTAGACCGCGCCCTGATTGAGCGCCTGTTGCCGCGGCGCGGCCACGGCGCGGATCACCGCGTCGTCCACGTCGGTGTTCGAGATGAAGCCGGCCCAGTTCCCCATACGGGATAGGAGGTCGGGGTCCACCTGCTGGAGCAGGCGCGTGCGCAGGCCGTAATACTGGTCGTTCCACCATTGCGCGCAGGTCGGATAGCCGGCGCCGCTGGGCACCTGGGCGAGTCCGGCATCCCGCCTGTCGTCGTACGCCCAGGAATCGCGGGGCGCGCTGGAGCGGTAGCTGTCGTAGTAGCCGGGACTGTCCAGGAAGAACCGGGAGCCGATCCAGGTGACGTCGTGCATTTCGTCTTCGCTGAGGTTGGGCCGGCTCATGAACAGCTTCGCCCGGGCCGGACCGTAGCAATCTGCGCTGAAGTCGGCCACTTCCTGGGCCAGCAGCGGGTTGTCGATGCGGGTGTTGTCGATGTCCATGCGCATCTGCCGCAGATCTGTGCCGCACGGGATCGCCGCTACCGAGGCGCTGGTGACCGCGCGCGAGATGGCGTGCATGAAGAACCACCACACCGGCACGCGCGCGGACTGGTTGTTGAGCGTCGAGAAGCTCTGCGACCAGCCGGTCTCCGACGGCTCCGGGACGCTGACCTGGCACTGCGTGGAGCGGGACCGGTCGTACTGGATGGTGTTGAAGTCGACGTCGATGAAGGGGATGCCGGCGAAGATGATGACGACGATCGCGGTGAACACCCGGTTCTCGATCCGCATGGACGACAGGACGCCCTTGTTGCCCTCGTCGGCGCCTTCGGCGCGCGCCCGGAGCCATTCGTGCACGACGATGGCGAGGAACGGGATGGCGAACACGCCGCTGGCGACCAGCACGTGCCAGATGCCGTTGTTGACGATCCACCCGACGAGCGTGAGGTAATACTCCAGGTAGTCGGTGGTATAGAGCGTCATCGGGTCCTCTCGCCTATGCGGCCTGCAGGAGCAGGCTCCCTTCCAGCGCGACGAGCACGACGACGGCTGCGACCTCGACCCGCACGAGGCGGCGATGGGCGACGCCGTCGGGTTCGCGTGCCCGCAGGCGCTGCCGCATCCACCACCAGCCGTAGGCGGTGGCGCCGTACAGCAGCAGGCGCCAGACAAGGAAGAAGCCGGCGTGTTCCTCCATCCACTGCCGCCAGCCGTCGAGGCTGCCGGCGATCCGGATGCCGACCACGTTCGCGGCGATCGCCGCGGCCAGCAGTACCGCGATCCACATCAGCCTGCGTGCGGTAGCCCGAGTGAACAACCGGCGCCAGCGCGACGGTGCGGCGGTCATGGCGTCGGTCCGCTCGACGGGCGCTGGATGCGGTCCAGGCGGTCCGGGGTGGGATCGCCCTGGTAGACGCCGCGCGAGCCGGCCGCCCGGACGCTGTGGCGCTGGATGATGGTCATCGGCGAGTTGGCGGCCAGGTCGCGGCGCAACGCCAACTCGGTCTTGAGGTTGTTGATCTCGCGATCGAGCGTATCGGCCTCCTGTTCGACCGCTTCGATGGCGAGACCGTTGGAGGCGATGTTGGGTTCCTGCCGGCCGGTCAGCAGCATGCGTTGCAGGAGCAGCGCTTTTTCGAGCACGCTCGCCAGGGCGACCTCGGAGGCCAGGCGCCTGCCGAGCAGATCCTGGTCGGGCTCGTCGCGCAGCGCTTCGATCACGCCGCGGGTGATGGGCATCGCGCTGCTGCCGGCCGCTTCGAGGTTCTCGAAGGTGGTCGGGCTGGCGTCGCTCACCAGGTCCTGCAGGGCCTGCAGCTTGGTTTCGTACTCCTCCTGGATGACGGGCGTCAGCCCGACGCCGGGCATGGTCTCGGTCTTGGTGCAGTCGTCGCAGGTGCGTTGCTCGCGCTCGCCCAGCACGCGGGTGGCCCACGCCACGGCCGCCTCCGGCGATGCCCAGGTGCGGCACGTCATGCGGTTCGCGCACTCGCTGGACGCGATCGACGAGGTGTCGGTGACGCCGCGGCTGTTGAGCAGGTTGTAGCCGGCGCGGGTGGTGTCGGCGACGACGCGGATCGGGGACTGGGCCCGTCCGCCGGCGTTGCTGCCGCCGACCCACGGGACGCCGTTGTTGCCGCGGTTGGATTCGGCCTGCTCAATCGCCGAGACCGCATCGCCCTGGCCGACGGCGGCCTTGAGCGCGAGCCCCTCGGCGATCTGGTCCCAGCCCGTCTGCCCGCCCGCCAGGTCCGCGAGGCGGTTGGCCATCGCGCGACACGTCATCTTCGACCGGTCGAAATCCAGCCGGGCTTGCAGGATGCCGTTGGTGAGCAGGTTGTAGAGGCCGGGATCGGCGCGCTGGATGATCAGGGCCGGCAGCGATGCCACCGCACCGGTGGCGTTCTGGATCACGTCCGACATGATGTTCTGGAAGCCCTGGGTGGCCCCGTTGAGCTGGTTGCGCAGCGTGGCTTCGATGCTCATGTCGCCGCAGATCAGATTGCTGTTCCAGCCAACGCCGACACCGATGCTGCGCATGGTGCCGGCCGAGCCCATGGAGACGGCCCGGCCGCCGCCGATGGCATAGAACACGTCGTCGCCGATGACGCTGCCGCTGGCGTTGAAGCCATCGCGGTCGATGCGAGTCTGCGCCGGGGCGCTACCGGCCACGACGACGGCCAGGACGGCGGCCAGCAGCGGCGATCGCGACCACGAGACGGTCTGTGACAGGGACGCGTGCATGGGCCGCCTCATTGGAAGTCGATGCTGCCGAGGAATATCTGGCCGCGCCGCTGACAGCAGGCGTAGGGCCGCCACAGCGCCCACGCGTAGTCGCCGCGCTGTGCCTGCACTTGCGGGTCGGCGTGCGGGAATACCGCGCAGCTGCTCGACAGCGTCGGGGTGAGTTCCTGCCATTTGCCGGTTGCCGCATCGCTTTCGACCAAAGCGCCGGCTGGCCAGTAGCCATCGCGCGACTGCGCGAGCAGCGGCTGGTAGACGTGCGGTTGCCCGCGGCGGGTCACGATGTCGCCCGCGCGCTGGGCGACCACGGCGCCGCTCATGTAGTCGTCCGCTTGATGCAGAAACCCGCCCCGCGGGTAGACGTTGCCCCAGAGATCCAGCGTGGTCCGCCCGCCGATCTCGCGTTGGCCGGGGATCAGCGACTCCGGATAGACTGCTTCGGGGACGTTGTATCGCCACGCAACGGTATCGAGCGTGCTGAGCAAGTAAGGTATGAACGCGGTGCCAGCACCTTCGCAGGTGTAACCAAATGCACTGGCGAAGCGGCTGAAGGCTTCGCCCGCCGGGTGGCCGATGACATCCGCGTTCTTGAACTTGGCCAGCTCGTTTTCGCCGCTGTGGCCGGTCGTGCCGTCGCCGCCGGCCTGCGCGCTGGCGTTCGGCGTGCTCATGGGGCGCACCTCGATCCACGGGTTCTCGCCGGTGTTGCTGTACGCGGAGACGACGGCGTCGGGGACGTAGTGCCGGATCTTTACCGATGTGCGAACGGTGCAGCCGGTCAACCCGCAACTGAGCCAGTAGCAGATGCCGACAACACGGTATTCGAGGCAATCCGGGGAGAGTGCGGCGGATACGATCGCTTGGGTGTTGAGCGCATAAGCCGAGCCCGCTGTCCCCAGCAGGAACGTGGCGGCGAGCAGGCGCAGGCGTCGGGCAGCGGCGGCGAGACGGGTCATGGCTGGGTGCTCCGGAAGGCTTCGATGCGGGCCACTGCGCGGGCGGTGTCGGGTTCGCCGTAGACGACGTAGCGCCGGTCGACGACGACGGCGGGCAGCTTGGCGACGCCCAGGCTCCAAGCATCGGCCACGTCCTGCCAGGCGTCGGCGAGGCGACGTTGCAGCGGCAGGCCGCCGTCGCGCAGGCGTTGCTGAACGAGGGTCGCCGCCTCGGCCGGGTTGGCGGGAAGGTCTGCCGCCAGTTCCGCTTCGAGGCGCGCGGCGCGGTCCAGTTCGATGACGCGGACGTTGGCGGGCGCGCGGACGGGGTGGCCGCTGTCGGTGACGACGATGATGTCGTTCGCCGATGCGGGACCGATCAGCGCGGCGACCACTGCGAGTGCCAGCCAGCACCGGCGCAGTGCGGGGGACGTGAGGACAGGAAATGGCATGTCGATCCACCGTGTGATGTGCATGCCGCAGTCGAACCCAAGCGGGCGGAGGACGCGACCGAGAAACGGGAATGTCCGCCACCCCGTTTGGCACGCCTCGACGTGCGTTCGGGACTGCGTTCGGCGGAAGAGAGGAAGGCGGGAGCCAAGGCTCCCGCAGTGGATCAAGATGAAGTCAGACGTTCGATGGCGCGGCGCGTGGCGGTACGCCAGAACCGGTCCACCAGTCGTCCGCTAAGCACGCTGGCTTGCAGACTCAGGTCCTCGGCCGTGCCTGTCCCAGCCGTGCTCGAAGCAAAGGATTCGAGAACGCGGCTTCCGGGAAACAGCGAGGAAGAATCAGAGAAGCCCGCGCTTGGCGAGCGAGAACGGCGTGCCTTTGCCGATAACGAAATGATCGAGCAGTCTCACGTCCAGCATTTGCAGAGCGCATCGCAGGTCCTTGGTCAGGATCAGGTCCGCTGCGGAGGGTTGGGCGTGTCCGGAGGGATGCTGGTGCGCGACGATCACGGCGGCGGCGTTATGGGCCATCGCGCGTTGGACGACGACACGCGGATGGACCTCGCTTGAATCGATGGTGCCTCTGAACAGGGTCTCGATCGCGATGACCTGATGACGTGTAGTGAGGAAGACAGCGGCGAATACTTCGCTGGGTTCGTGGATCAGTTGCAGCCGCAGGTAGTCGGCAACGGCTTTCAGCCCTGAGATCTTTGGACCGGTGGCGAAGATGCGTTGTTCCAGCAACGCGAGTGCTTGCGCGATGATGGCATCGGCTTGTTCTGTGGAGAGAGAAGTTTCGTGCGAGCAGGGTTGTGCGAAGTGCGCGGTGAGCGACGACATGGGATGTCTCCTGTGGGAAGAGCACCGTCGGCATGCCCGAAGGCACGCTCCGGGCATGGATGATGGAACGGGGATCACGGGGCACCCGCCACCGATTGCCGGTGGCTGCCCGCGGCAAGGGACGCGAAGCGGGCGGAGATCAGCGCGGCGTGCCGCGCCGTAGCCTCAAAGACCTCGGGCTACCTGGGCATGTCGCCGACATCGTCGGCGGACATTGGGGATGACGACGACGGGGTGTCGTCGGCGGGTGCGGACACGAGGTCGATAGCCGAGAGCAAGGCATCGTCGTCGACCGGCCCGTCGATGCGCAGCGTGCCGCCCGTGCGGTGGTCCTGGAGCAGCAGCGTCGGCGTGGCGGCGATGCCCGCCTGCGCGGCCTCGTCGGCCTGCGCGCGGATCGCCGTGTCCGGACGCGCGCTGTCGAGGCATTGGTGGAGCGCTGGGGTCAGGCCGGGATAGCGCACGCCGTCGGGCACCCCCAAGCCGTTGCCCCGGGTGTGTCCGTAGACCCACGAAACGGCATGCCAGAATGCGTCGTTGCCGCGCGTGAGGCCGGCGCATTCTGCCAGCCGGGCCGCATCGGTGGCGGCGGGCTCGTGGAACGCCAGCGGCAGGTGATGCCACTGCCAGTTCACGTCGGGGTTGGCGTCGATCCAGCGCTTGAGCCGCGGAAGGTAGACCTGGCAGTGCGGGCATTCGAGATCCGCGTACGCCGTGACGGTGTAGCGCGCGTCGGCGCGACCGTACCGCCAGGGCGGTCCGGCGGGCCCTGGTGAGGCGTCGGCGGTGGGTGGCGGCCGATTCGACAGCGGCGATGTGGCGGGACGCAGCTGGGAGATGGCGATCGCGACGAGGACCGCCGTGGCGGCCAGACCGATCGCCCAGGCGACGCGATGACGTGGACCCTTGTTTCGGTTCATCCGCGTGCCCCCGGGAAGTTCAACGCGTCGAGCGACGGCGAGTCGATGCCGCGCGCACGATCGATGGCTTCGGCGATCCTGCAGGCGGCTTCCAATTCGGTGATGCCGTGCCGCTGCATCAGTTGGTAGCGTTCCGCTTTCTCTTCGGGTTCGGTCTGGGCCAGGGCGAGATACAGACTCGGCGGCACGACCCGAAACAGCAGTTCCATGCTGCGCGAGAGGATGACGCCCTCGCCGAACTTGCCGGCTTCCTTGCGCGCGGAGAGCATCAGCGCCTTCTGCGCCGGCGTCAGTTCCCGGAACCGGGCGATCTTCTCCACTTCATCGGGCGGCATGCTGAGGCAGATCCACCACTCGATCATGTTCAGCATCGGCTCGGCGGCCCGCGGGAGGTCGTCGAGGTTCTGCGTCGCCAACCAGAACCAGGCGCCGAGCTTGCGCCACATCTTGGTGATCTTGACGATGTAGGGCGCGAGCAGCGGGTTGCGGGTGATAATGTGCGCTTCGTCGGTGACGTTGATGATCGGCCGGCCCAGGAACTGGTCGCGTTCGGCGATGTTGTTGACCGTGTTGATCAGCGAGATGTAGGCGATCGACAGCTGGGCGTTGTAGCCTTCGCGCGCGAAGGTCGCGAGGTCGACGATGGTGATGTCGGCTTCCGGCCATGGCGTCCCGGGCCGGTCGAACATCTCGCCGTCGACGCCCTGGCAGAAGATGTCCATCGCATCGGCCATCTCCAGCAGCCGTGAGCGCCGCGTCTCGGGCAGCGTCGGGTCGCCGGCCCGATCGCGCAGGGCGTTGCGCACGTCGCGCGTCAACACCGGGCGCCGCGCGGGCGCGCAGACATGGGCGGCGTCGAGGATGCACTGGCGGATCAGGCTCCGGTCGGCGCGGGTCATCCGCGCCTCTTCCTTGTCCTCCCCGCCGGTGATCATGAGGCGCGCGGTGATTTCCAGTTCGCCGAGAACGTCGCGCTGCTCGTCGCCGCCGATGGCCGCTTCCGCCTTGGCGTCGGCATCATCGTCCATCGCATCGGCATCGAGGGTGCTGACCTGGCTCGGCGTGTCCACCAACCGGTGCGCGTCCGCGAAAGGGGCCAGGCTGACGCCGGCACCCGGGGACAGCTTGACGCGGTGGACCGTGAGCCCCAGCCGCGCGGCCAGATCGCCGAACAGACCGAAGCTGTTGCCGGCCTCCACGATGAACCAGCGCGGCCGGTAGACGGCCGTCACCTGGTTGAGGATGTTGTTGAGGGTCGCGCTCTTGCCCGAGCCGGTCGGGCCGAACACCACCAGGTGCGCGTTCATCTGTCGGTCCAGCCGGTTGAGCGGATCGAACGTGACGGGGCTCCCGCCGCGATTGAACACGGTGATGCCGGGATGTCCGGTGCCCTGACTGCGCCCCCATACCGGAGCGAGGTTCGCGGCGTGCTGGACGAACATGAGCTGCGTGTAGAGCTGCCGCCGGTCGGCGGACGGGTCGAAGACGCAGGGGAGCCAGCGAATGTAGGTGTTGAGGGGCGCGACCTCGTCCTCCTCGCGCACCGGCTGCAGGCCGGCGCCGAGCAGGACGTTGGCCAATTGCACGCCGCGGTCTTCGAGTTGCGCGAGGTCACGACCGCGGACATAGAACGCGAGCGCGCCGCGGTAGAGTTTGTGGGCGCTGCCGATCAGCTTGCGGGCCTGGTGCACGTCCGCACGGGTCTGCTCGCTGGCCAGCGTGTCGCCGACCGCCTTCCTGCCGATGTGGTTGAGGTGGGCTTCGAGGACGTCCTGCGGCGTGGCGACCAGGGTCATGCACAGGATGGTGTCTTCCGGCAGCTGGTCGAACAGGGCGTTGACGGCGTCGCCGCCCTTGCGTGTTTCTCCCGTGAGGTGGCCGGTCTGCGGCGGCATGCGCAGGCGATCCATGACGATCGCGCGGTGGGGCATGCCGTCGAAAAACCAGACCCCGTCGTCGAGGTCCGAACGTGGCTGGCCGAAGAACAGGCGCTGCGCGAAGTCGCCCGACGCCAGTTCGATCTCGCCTTCCTCGGCCTCGTCGGGATAGCGGGTGAGCGCGTAGAAGCGGTCACGGTCCTCGGGGGTGTCGCCTAGCAGGGAGGGATTGGGATTGAACCAGCGCAGCAACCAGTCGTGGATGTCCGCGCCGGACAGACGGCGTGCCTTGACGCCGGCGTTCGCCAGTCCGCCGGTCAGCCGGTCGCAGATCGTCGCCAGCGCCTGCTCGGGCGATTGGCCGCGCCGCACAGATGCAGCCGTCGGCGTGCGGCGATGAACGACCATGCGCACCCTTCGCAGTTGCCCGCGCCAGGGCAGATGGGTGACGGCTGTGTCCTCGAACAGGCCGTTGGGCTTTGCGATCGCGCGCAGATGGTGGCTGAAAAAACGCAGATAGAAGGCGCTGAAGGCGCTCCCGCGTGCACGGGGCTGGATGTAATCCTCCAGATTGCGCGCGTAGCTGGACCAGTCCGGCTCGTCCTGGGCATACAGCTGCACCACCCACGGGTGTTCGTCGAGCTCATCGAGGGCGTCCTGGAGGGCGTTTTCCAGGACGTCCCTGGCCTGCCACAGCCAGGCGGTCTCGCGGCCCTCGGTACCGATGACCGTCAGTTCGAAGAACGCGGCCACCGACTGGCCGTCGTCGAGCAGCATGCATTTCGTTTCCGGCAGGTACTCGACCCACGGCAGGAGATCGGCGAACGATGGCGGTGCCGCATAGAGCGCCTGCGTGTCGGCCTCGGTGGCCGGCCGCTGCCCCTCGCGCCGGGTGCCCGGCTCGGGGATGCCGTGCGCGGCCAGCGTCGCGACATACCGCTCCCAGGCGTCGGCCGGGGGTGTCGCTTCGGATTCGGTTGGCCGGTTGCGGGGAAACGGCCAGCGCATCAATAGCCCTCCGTCCGTTCGCCCGGCATGGCGTATTGCACGCGCTGGTACAACGGAAATACGGTCGAGTAGCCGGGAATTGGGGCTGGATCGGTGCCGGCCAGGTGCGGAAAGACGTACATGACGAGGTCCGGATTCGGCAGCCGGTGGAACTGCCGGTCGATCTCGTTCTGCGCGGTGCGCGTGTAACTGGCGTTGACCACCGGGGCGGCCCGCACATCGGCGTCCGTGAGCGGGCGGCGCAGGGCTTGCCGCGCGTCGAGCAACTGGCGGGCGTTGTGGCTGCCGCGCGCGCCACCGGTCTCGTCGGTCCAGATGTCCATCATGGTCTGGTCGCCGTGCGGCAGCAGGCGTTCCGTGCTGGTCCCGCAGCCGGCCAGCACGGTGGCGGCCAGCACGCCCAGGCCTGCATCAATCCAGGTCCGTCGCATGTGCTTCTCCGATGCGGTGATCGACGCGGCGTCCGACAGGGTCGTGGTCGATGTGGAGGGGGCGGTCGATATGGACGGCGACCCGGGCGCCCGGCTGGACGTAGACGGCGGCGAATGCCTGCCCATAGAGTTGGTTGACCCAGGACGACATGTCCTGCACGCCTCCGGCCAGGATCCGGTCCATGGCCTCGCTGCCGGAGATCCCGACCGTGCCGACGGAACCGCCCTCGGATACCACGACGCTCCTGTCCGATCGGATCAACGCCGCGACGCCCGCGCCGGCTGCTGTCAGCAGGGCCTGCGTGCCGAGGTACTGCTGGGCGTTGCTGCGGCGGTGCCCGCTGACGCAGGGAATGCCGTAGGGATCGCTGATCCAGCCCAGCCCGCCCTGCGTGCCGGTATCGGCCGCTTGCTGCCGATCGCCGCGTTCGCTGTCCTCGGGCACCGTCCGGATGGTGCCGTCGTCGAACACGAACGTCACCGAGCGGATCTGCCCGCGCACGCAGGACAGCGTCCAGTCGCCCGACGCGGTGCCGCTGACGACAGCGCCGGCGACGTCGGGGATGTCGATGCCGTTGGCGGTGAGGTTGTCGGGACCGATGAGGACCTTGAACGGGAACGGATCGTTGACCGTGCCGTCGATTGGCACGCGGCCGATCAGCGCGGTCATCGCGACCGAGCCCATCAGCGTGGCGTTGGTCGGCACCGTGTAGACCGGCGTCGCAGGCGGGGACGCATCGCCGAGGGGATCGGCGGCAGCGTCGTCTTCGTCCGGTGACGCTCGCCCGGCTGCGCCGAAGCCGGTCGGGAATGCGCGGGCAGCCTGGGCGCCGTCGCCTTCGGACGGCGCGTCGTCGGGCCGGATCCACCGCACCGCGCCGGTGTCGCCGTCGTCGAGGCCGAGCCCGATCGGCAAATCGCTGTCGCCGCCCCGGCCGGCCAGATCCTCGATGCGGCGTTGTAGGTCATGCAGCAGGCCTTCGGTTTGCTGGCGATCGTCGGCAAGCTGTGCGCGCTCGCGCTCCAGACGACTGCGTTCCCCGTCCAGCGCGGTTTCAATGCGCTGGTCGATCGCGCCCTCCCGCGTGCGCAGGCGCTGGTTTTCGGCGCGCTGCGCGCGGTTGTCTTCCAGTGCCCTCTGCAATTCGTCGCGCAGTTGCCTGACCTGCGCGACCAGCGTCGCAACGGTGTCGCGCGGGGTGTCGCCGCCGATGCCCAGCGACCGCATCTCGTCCGGGGTCAGATCGCTGGAACCATCACGCATCGCGGGGGTGTCGGCGTTGCCCGACAGGAGACGGACGACGACGAACACAGCGAGCACCGCCACGGGGATCAGCAGCCACTTCAGCAGGGGGTTACTTCGCATGGCCGTCTCCCTGCGGGCGGCTCGGTGTCAGGTGGGTCGCCGCGTCGATCGCGGAGAGCGCGGGCAGCACCGATTGAGCAAGCCCACGACGGCGCGTGACGAGGTAGAGCACGGTGGTGTCGGTCGACCCGCCGGCCGGGCCGAGGTCGGGATGCTGGAAGGTCGCCGTGGCGAAGTCGCCCTGGAGCAGGCGCGGATCGAGTGCGATCCGCCGCGGCGATCGGTTGGTGAGCCGGACCGCCGTGACCCAGTGATCTTCGAGACGCCATGCCGCCAGCGCCTGCGCACGCACCGGCAGCGTCGGCAGCAATGTGTCCAGCGCGAGATCGCGGCGCACGTTCACCCGGCCGATCCCGGCCACGGGTTCCACTGTGCGCAACGGTGCATAGAGGGTCTGCGCGGCGTATCGCGTCAGAACGACGGGCACGGGCGTTTCTCGCGTCGCGGTGGCTCGGCCGGCGGCTTGCGGCGCCGAGCCGGGGCGCGTCCGGGCGGTGGTGGAGCCCGCGGCATCCCCGAAGCGTGTCGGGGGCATCACGCCGTCGACGATGCGCACGGGCTCCAGAGGGGGTTGGTCGTCTTCGGACGGTCCAGCGGCGATATCCAGCAGGATCAGTTCGCCCGTGGCGACATCCTGCAGTTGCAGGCGCGTGGGCGGAATCGGGGCGTCGGCACGCAGATACACCGCGCCGCCTGCGCTCTGGACACGCAGCTTGTCGCCCAGGCTCGCCGGTACGCCCACCTGCACGTTCCGGTCGATGAAGACGACGCGCTCCTGGCCGACGACCAAGGGAACCGCCAGCGGCAGGCGTTCCCAGCGCATGATCTCGACCGCGTGACCGGGCATACACGCGAACACACTCAGAAGCAGGCCGGCGCAGGCTTGTCGGACGGGATGTCTCATGGGGTGTCTCCCGGCGCGGTGCCGAAGGTGGACGGCGGCTCCGCTTGCGTGGTGGGCGGCTCGATGCTCTGCGGCGTGCTGGCGTAGCAGGCCAGCGCCAGCCCGAACGGGTTGCGTTCGGGATCCACGTCCATCCGGGTAACGCGCAATGGATACCGGACGAGGACGCGCTTGACCTGTTCCGCGCCGAGGTACTCGTCGGCGGTGATGTCCAGCGTGACGATCCACTCGTTGCTCGACACGGTGCGCACGCGGACGGTGGGGTCGTCGCCATAGCCGCGCCCGGGAATTTCGTAGATGCCGCGCACGCGCTGGCGCAGTTCGCCGTTGTCGCGCCGCAGGGCGTAGTCCTGCTGCAGGAAAGCGCGACATGCAGGCGTCAGGTAGGGCGACAGGGCATGCAGGTTGCGTGGATAGTCCTGTTCGCCGTTCATCGGCCAGCGATTGAGCTGCTGGAAGATGTAGAACGCGAACGCGTAGACGCTCTCCGGTGGAACGTCCCACCATTTGCGCGTGCTGCCCGAGCGCAGGTCCGGTGGTACGTGCACGGTGAGGTCGCGCGGAGCGCTCCACCATCCCAGCCCCAGCAGCAGCATGCCGGCGCTCATCGCGCCGATCGCCACGCGCAGGGTTCTGACGTGCGACTGCAGGTGCACGACCTCGTTCCGGAAGCGGCTCATGACCCGACCCCGCTGCGGTGGCGAACCGAGCGACGCGTGGTCCAACGCCCCGAACGGGTGATCAGACGGTCCCCGCCGACATGCGCGGCCAGTGCCGGGTGGCGCAGCGCCAACCACCATTGCAACTGCCTGAAGAGCCAGGTGTCGGGTCGCCCGCGTTTGCGCCGTTGCAGCATGCCCCCGCCGGCGAAGATGCCGAGGGCGATGCCGGCGCTGATCGCCGTGGGAGCCATGGCGATGCTGTTGAACAGCCAGGCGAGCGGCACGCCGAGCGCGAGGCCGCCTGCGGCCGACAGGCCGACGCAGACCCACAGTTCGTCCGCCGTCAGCCCGCGGACCACCACGGGCTGACGGTTGAGCCGGTGTGGCAGGAACATGACGAGTCCGTCCGGTGCCACGTGTGCGTCGCTGGACACGGGCACCTCCTACAGGATGCCCGTGGCCGTGGTGAGCAGCCAGATGCCGACCACCAGCAGGATCACGCCGACCGCGACCGTCAGGCCGAACTGGCCCCAGGTCGCGCGGCCGGTATGGATCTCCGAGTAGCGCGTGTACGCGTGATAGCAGACGCCGACGAACATCGAGGCGACGACGAGCAGCGCGACGAGCATGACGATGTCGTAACCGTAGTTCTGCAGCGTCTGCATGATCCCGCTGCCGGTACCGCGGGACGGATCCTCGACGGTCGGCAGGCCCTGGGCGGACGCGGTGGCCGGCGCGGCGAGGACGGTGGCCGACAGCACGGCGAGCCGGGCGCTGGGAGGAAGGAAGGCGGACGGCTTCATGGTCGGGACCCTTGCGTCAGGACAGGAGGAAGAAGCCAAGCACCAGGTACATCGCGAGAAAGCGCACGACGACCATCAGGAACTGGCTGTGGGTGAGATGCTGGTCGGCCCACCCGACGTAGGCGGAACGCGTCGCCCACACGCCCCACAGCAGCAGCACCGCGAAGACGAACCCGAGCACGACGGACGACACGGCCGACGGGGCGAAGCCGCTGTTCGACTGGAACGCTGCTGCTTGATCGGCGGTGAGGCTCATGGCGATCGCGGCTCCTGGTCCGACCCCGCGTCGTCACTCTGATCGCGCGTGTAGGCACCGCTGAGCGGCACCGGATCGCGTGGCTGGGCGCGCTGCGGGACGAGGTAGTCCCGCACGCCGGTGCGGACGCGTTCGATGTCGGCGCGCAGGCGGACGTAGTCGAGGTGGTAGCGGGCACGTTCCTCGGGCTTCGCTCGGGCGGCCTGCTCGGCGATGCGATCGGCCATGTCGAGCTGGCGCACGAGTGCGGCCAGTTGTTCCCGTTCGGTGGCGATGCTGGATGCCGACGCCGGCGCGACGCCGGATAGCGCGAGCCCGAGCAACGCAGCGGGCAGGCGCAAGGCGCGGTCTGGACGAGAGGCGAAAGCCATCGCGGTGATCCCCGGGAGATCGGTGTCGGATGGCGGCATGCTGGAGCGGTGGACGCGCGTGCGCCGCAAACAATCCCGCATGCGGCTGCACCGGATTACTCGCAGTGGCCGAACCGCCTATCGCCGGTCTGCAGAGCCCGGGCGGAACGGCAGGATCGCGTCCGGTACACTGGGGTTTCGCCCGAGCCTCACGAGGCGTCGGAATGCCCGACATCCTCCCCTCACCACGCTGCTTCAAACTGGTCGGTCGACGTGCGGTTCAATGCGAGTCGGTCATGGAATGGTCCGCATGGTTTGCGACGGCGGATCTCCGAGTTGCGGGGACCTGGGTCGATGACGTCCGGATCTCCACGGTGTTCCTCGGGATCGATCACAATCCATTCTCTGAGGGTGATCCCGCTCTCTTCGAGACGATGGTGTTCGTCGATGGAGAGGAGAGCACGGTGCGGCGCTGTTTCATTTGGGAAGAAGCCGAAGCAGGCCACGAGGAGATGGTCGCGTTGGTGCACGCGGAGATGGAGCGCGCGAAAGTTCGCGCCGGTGCAGCCTGGGACACGCTGAGACAGCGCTTGTTGGATCAGGTTTGATCTGACGACGGGCGGAACGCGTGACAAGCCGCCGATGGCGGAAGCGTCGGTTCGGCCTGCGTCAGAGGTACTTCTTGAAGGTGGTGGCCGTGATCGCGACCGCGATTCCGAGCAGGATGGCCCCGGGCAGGACGATCAGCAGCGGATGGACGCTGACAGGCAGCGCAAGGTAGGTCACCCAGGGCAGCATCGCGAGCGGCATCAGCGTGGCGCGGGCACGGTGATAGACGAAGCCGGATTCACGGCCGGCGCCGAAGCGTCTCACGTCACGGCGGACCAGGCCGTCCACCAGGCCGACGAAGGCCGCGAGCAGGACGACCGGCAAGGTCAGGCACAGAACCAGCAGGCGAACGAGGAACACAAGGCAGGTGTAGGCCGCGGCGATCAGGTACGCCTCCAGGTGCACGTACACAATGCCCAGGTAGTAGCGGAAGTCGCGCACCGGCGCGTCGGCGCCGGCACGGGACCGGACTGCGGCGTCGTGCATCCAGTCCAAGAGCCCGGTGCGCACGAACAGCCAGGTGTGCGCGAGTTCGACCAGCCGGTAGGCCGTGCGCCCGGGTTCCTGCACCACCACGCTGCGGGTGAAGGTGGCCGACAGCTGGGCGAGCTCGTAGTGCAGCATGTCCCGCGCGTGATGCCAGCCCTGGTCGGGCCAGAACAGGTGCATGCCGATGCACTCGATCACGATACTCAGGAGCAACGAGCCGACCAGGACGCCGAACAGGTGGAAGGGCAGCAGGACGAGGTTCGCGACGAGGCCCCGCTGACGGACCTGATGCTGGCGTGCGGCGCCGGCGGGATCGCTCATGGCGTGTGCCCAGGCCCGCGATTCGCGGTCTTGGTCGGCGCATCGACGAGGTCCGCCGGCAGGGTCGCGTCGGGGACCGACGCCGCGCCGGCGGCCTCCCACCATCCGCTCGCGTCCGCATAGCGTTGTCTCATGGCTGCGGCCAGCGCCTGCAGGTCCTCGGGCATCGCGTCGTCCGGGTCCGGTGCGGGCATCGGCATGCGCACTTTCCAGAGCGTGCCGCCTTCGATCAGCGCGAAGCACTGACCCTTGGGAAGCGCGACGACATGGGCCGGTTCGATCAACGGGACGCTGGTGCTGCTGATGCGGTCCACCGTGTTGGAGGTGAAGGCCGTATCGCCATGCGGATCGGACGTGTCGGTCGCGCCGCTGAGGATCGACGTGGCGTAGATGTCGACCTTCGGCAACTGCCGGGTGAGGAGTTCGGCGGTGGCAGTCTCGCGCACCCGGAGCATGAACAGATTGTTGAAGTTGCCGATCACCTGGCCGGCCTTGGCTCGATTGCCGATGCGCGCTTCGATGTCGCTCAGCGTCTGTGTGTACGCCGTCGCCTGCAGGCCTGCGCCGCCTCCTTTATTGATCAGCGGGATGAACTCGTCGCCGATCAGTTCGTTGAATTCGTCGGCGTGTAGGTTGATGGGCACGCGGCTTCCGGACACCGCGCCTGGCAGTCCATCGTCGATCCCGTGCTTGTAGATGTGGCCAGCCACGGACACGAGATCGCTGAACATGGAGTTGCCGACCGCGGCCGCGACTTCGGCGTCGGACAGCGCATCCAGGCCGACGTAGACCACGGCCCGCTTCCGGATGATCTGCATCCAGTCGAAGATCGGCCGGGGGTCATCGAGGTCGGAATAGTTGGGCGCGAGCAGCTGCGCGGTCTTGCCTGTCGTGAGCTTCTCCAACAACGGCAGGAGGCTGGCGACGATCTTGTCGAAGTAGGTGCGGTCGTACCGCACCGCTGATCGAAGCCCGTCCAGCACGGGGTCGTACACCCTGACCTGCGAGAGGTACTGCTCCAGCGCGACGACACGCTTCTCGCGGCCGACCATGTTGCGCGGGATGTTCCGGTCGTTGAGCCTAGATTCGATCTGGACGATGACGTCCCATGCCTTGGGCTCGCTCTTCGCGAAGAAGTGCTGGGCGTACTCGATGAACAGCGCGTCGATATTCACAACATGGCGCTGGATCAGCAGATAGTCGGGACGTTGCCCCAACTCGACCAGGGCGCGCGCGACGATGTTGACGAAGCGCCATGCGAACTCGCGGAACGCGGCGCTGTTGCCTTCGCCCGAAAGCTGGCCGGCGATACGGCTGGCAACCTCACTGATCCGCCCGAACCGGCCGACCGCGTTGTAGCGGGCGGAGATGTCGGGCCAGCCGAGATGGAAAACATAGAACTCGCCGTCGCGGCCGGCCCGGCGGGCTTCGCAGTACATGCGTTTAAGCAGATCCGCATCGCCCTTCGGATCGATCGCGATGACGACCTCGTGCTGCCCGGCTCTGTCGCGCCGGCGGATGTCCTGCGTGATGAACAACTCGGCGAGCCGGGTCTTGCCGACACGCGTGGTTCCCACGACCAGGCTATGGCCGACACGCTCGCCCAGGGGCAAGGTCACGTCGGTCTCGTGTGGCTCGATGCCGTGCAGACGTGGGATGCCGCCGACCGGCGGGAGTGGCCGGACCGGGTTGAGCGGGCTGTCCCAGGACAGCAGCTTGGCAAGCGACGAGAACGGGGCCGGCGCGAACTCCAGGCGGGCTTCCAGTTGCCGGGCCGCCCGTTGAAGCGCGGTGGGTTCTACGTAGCGCCGGAACTCTGGCCGGTAGGTCTGCATCAGCCGGTGCGTGTGCCGCTGGTCCCACCGGAATCCGCGGCCGATGAACAGCCGTTGCCGGCTGACAGGCACCTGACGGCTGGTCATGGAGTACCGGGGAAGCCGGCGCATATTGCGCCGGTACCGCAGGATCACCCACGCGTCGCGGAAGCGGAGGGCGCCGAAACCGCCGAATGCGAGGGCCGCCCCCAGGCCCAGCAGCGGGTTCAGCGCGAGCGCCCACGGTGCCGCCACGCACACAAGCGCGGCGGCGGCACAGACCGCCACGGTGTACAGCTCCACCGCTGGCCGCAACAGAACTTCGATGGCTTGGGGCGCGGCCATCGACGGCGCATCACTGCTCGACGCTCGTGGCGGTGATCAGCACCGGATAGTGTTGCAGGCCCAGGCGCATCGCCATGTCGTCGCCGGAGGCGGGCGAGAGCATGAGACCCGGCGCGAGGGCGCGAAGGTCGGTCAGTGCGTCGGCCGATTCCACGTTGACCACGAGGCCGACAGCATTCAGGTCGCGCAGCCGAGTTCCGCGTTCGCGCAGCCAGGCCCGCGAGCGCGCGTCGTCGCCGATGAGGAAGACGGGCGTCAGGCCAGGGGCCTGGATCGTCCGGCGTTGCACGGCACCGGGCGCCAGACTGCGCGATCGGACCGGCAGCATGTCCGCTTCGCCGACGCGGCCGACGGTCGGCGCAGGACGTTCGACGGCGGGTGCGTCCTGTGCACCGGGTGGCTGTAGATCGAGCGCGGCGTAGTACGGCAGCGCGGACGGGCCGCCACGATCCTCGACCACGATCAATGATGCTGGTTGCGCGAAAGCGGGGGCAACGAGCAACAGCGAGGCGCTGAGCGCCGCTGCGGCGGCAAGCAAGGCGTGATGGCGTTTCATGGTGGGGTGCTCCTGAGCATGCTGTCGCGCTCTGTTGGCAAGGCTGGCGAAAGTGTCGGAACGGCCGCGCGTGCGGCCTGTGGCCCCTCGCCGTCCCGGACCCGCTCGCACAGCGCTAGGTCGGACGTGCATCCGCCTCCCGGCTGGTGCTCGAAGAACAGCGCGTACTGCCGGCCGCCTCGGCTGGTCCGGCTCCATTCCACGACCGTCCGGATGCCGGCATAGGTGCCGGGGCGGTCCGCATCCATGGGGTCTTTCAGCGCCGCGAAGAACGTCGAGACACCGCGCTTGTTCGTGGCGGCGACGATGGCTTCCCAGCGCTCGATCCGTTCGATGTGCTCGGGAAACCGCTGGGCAATCGTGCGAAGTTCCCGCTTGCCGCAGTGGATGCAGGGCATGCAGCCGACGCGGCCCATGCCGAGCGCATACAGCGGGTTGGCGCCTAGGCCGTGCCGACGATGCATCGACCAGACCTCCTCCACCGACCATCCGAGAATGGGTCGCCAGAGCACGCTGCCGCTGTCATGGCGGTTCCAGCGCGGCTGCCTGGCGCGGTGCGCGCTTTCCTCCGCACGGATGCCAAGCCACTGCAAGACCGGTCCAGCCCGCAGCATGGGAAGCACGACCTCGAGCACGATCGGTAGCGTCTTCAGTTGCTCGGTACAGAACTGCGCCATCCGGCTTGGAAACCTACCTTTTGCGATGCACAGGTCGAGAAAGGGGCTCCCGGTCGGTTCGTGCAGTGAAGCCGCTTCCTTCACGATGGCATCGGGGATCCCCTGTTCCGGCCATGAGCGGAGGATGTACGCCCGATGGCGGGCGAGCTGTTGCGAGAAGTCGGCCTTCACGATTTCGACAGACGGGCCGCCGGTGCGCTCGGCCAGGCGCGAGACGAACTCGTAGGTCAGGGGATGCTCGTTGCCGGTATCGGCGAACACCGCCCGAAACGGGCGACCGGATTCTAGTGCCAGCAGGTAGACCGCCGTTGAGTCCTTGCCGCCTGAGACGTTGACCAGGTGCTGGATCGGCACGCGATGCGTGGCGTGAGCGGTCATGGCGCCCCCCCGGCCTCTGTCCGCTGCGCCGTGGGTTGGTCGTGCGCCTGCACCCGTGCGAGGTGGCGGGCGACGCTGCGCCGGTAGCGCGCGGCGGGCTCGCCACCGGCCGGCCGGTGATACCGACCGATGGCGATCATCCAGTCCGCGCCCGGCTCGTGCTGCTCGCGCAGGATCTGCGCGGCCATCGCGAGATTGGCGTAGGGGTCGAGCACATCACACGGCGCGTCGTAACGATGCGCTTGGTAGCCGAGGTTGATCTGTGCCAACCCCACATCCACCCGTCTGGCCGACACCCGGGCGAGCGCGCGGCGGATGCCGGCGCAAGCCTCGGCACGCGTGGCATAGCGTTCGGCGCTGCCGGCGACGTTCAACGTCCACGGCCAGGGCACGAGCCGGTCGCGACGGCGGGTGCCGCTTTCTTGCAGCGCGACGGCGTAGAGCACGGACGAGGGAATGCCGGCCTGTCGAGCGGCGATCTGATAGGCCGGTGGCGGCACCTCGACTGCGTGGGCCGGACGCGGGCCGAGGCCGGACGCGGCCAGCGCGACAATTCCAGCGGCGAGGCCCGCCAGTTGCCGGGTGCTCAACGCCGGTGCCATTGCCCGTCTACCTCCTGCACGACCGCGGGGAAATCGCCGGGCAGGCCCAGTGAGAGCCAGCGTCCACTGTCGTGGTTGAGCGTGATTGCGCGGGTGCGCACCCGGGCCGGATCGATGCCGGCCTGTGCTGCCCAGCTTCGGATGCGGCCGTCGTCCTGCCGACTGCCGACCATGTAGAGGTCGAACTCGGTCCCCGCCGTCTGCAGCTGCCGCACACGCTGTTCGCACGGCGCGCATCCGTCCTTGACGAAGACGGCGAGCCGGCCCGAACCGGCGTTGCGGGAGACCGCTCCCTGTCCGCCAAGCCCGGCGATGCGTTGCTGGTTGGGGAATACGCGTTGCCAGGCGGCGTCGTACGCACGCTGATACGCAAGTGTGCGCTCGACGCGGCGTGCCTCGAAGCGCACCTGGAGTTCGGCATAGCGCGCGCGCTCTTCGTCGCTTCGGGATTCGATGCCCAGGACGGTGAGCGGGTCGAGATTGGGCGACAGCAGACCCAGTGGCCCCTGCATCAGTTCGCGATAGCGCGCCCATTCCTCCAGTTGCAGGCCCCAGTCCTGCGCCCGCTGCGCGTCGCTGGTCGCCGTCGCGAGGGGCTGTTCCCGGGTCGGCGCGTCCGACGTTGTCGCCGTGCGCGCGGTCTGCGCCGACGCAGACACGGGACTTGCGATGACGATGGCAGCGGTCAGCGAGAGGAAGGCGAGCATCCGCATCGTTCGGTCCTCCTACGGCACATCCACGCGACGCACGTGCGCGCCGTGACGCAGCACCGCGGTGCGTCCTTCGATCGCTTCCAGGCGCCAGCCGGATTCCGTCTCCCCCGCATGCAGCACGCGTGTGGAGACGCGGCCGGAGGACGCGCCTGTCGGTGTGATCGCGATGAAGCGCTGCCCGCCGCGTAGTTCGAGGCCGACGATCGCGAACGGCAGTGGCGGCGGCTGGGGCGGAGCCGGCGGTGTCGACGGTCGGGTTGGCGTCGGCGCTGGCGGAGGCTGGGCGGCCTGTTGGAGGTGCGCGTCGATGCGTTCGATGTGTTCGCGAAGTGCGTCGAGCTCTTCTCCCGACACGCGTTCGCCGAGTGTCTGCTCCACCGATGCCAGCCGCTGCTCCAGCGCCCTACGCGCGTCGTCGAAGCGGGCTTCGGTCACTGCAGCGGGCTGCTGGTCCCACCGTTCGGCCTGCTGACGCAGTTCCGCGAGCTGGGTCTCCAGCACGGAAAGCCGGGTGTCGGGCACATCGGGACCGGGTGGCCGGAGCTGAGCGGGGCCGCTCGCGAAATTCACGACGGTGGCGAGACTGACCAGCACCGCCCATCCGTAAAGGCCGGCCCGCGTCAGCGTTGCGCGCGTGGGGCGCGTGATGCTCGTCAAGGTGATCGTCATGGCGGCGTCAGATCCGGAAGGGGCGCTCGCTCGATCGCTCCGCGGCGGGCCACCGTGGTGACGGGCGGTGCCGAGCCCTTGGCCGAAGCGGTGGAAGACGGTGTGCTGGCGCGCAGGTAGCAGACCCGCCGCGCGCGATCGTCGACCTGGAGGTCCCAGCCAGGGCCGGCGAGCATCAGCAGGGCATCGCGCAGCAGGACCGGTCCCAGCCGGTAGTGGGCGGCTGGCAGGGGCAATGCGCTGAGGGCTTGGACCTCCTGGCTGGCGCAGAGCCGGTATCCCGAGCGAAGCAGGACATGCTGAAGCGCGTGTCCGACGGTTGCCTCCGCAGTCTCCGGAAGCGCCACGTCGATGACCTGATGCAGAGGGTCCTGCTGCGCAGCGCTCGGTGCGAGTTCCACGAGGGTGTAGCGGCCATAGCGGACAACCGGCACGAACGCCGCCTCCTGACGTGCGGATGCGACCGGCCCGCTCGATCCTGCCGCCAGGGCGGCGGGATGCCGCTCCTCCGGTGTGGTGCAGCCTGCCGCGGCGAGCATTGCGAGCAGGCTGCCGCTTCGGCACGGGCGAAGAAGACGATGAAGTGCGTGCATCTGCCGGTTCCCGGAATCTGGAACCGGCACCTTCACTGCGACGGCGGTGCACAGCAGCAATGAATAGGTACCGAGAACGACCCGCCTTCTGCCCCCGACACCTGTCCCGTAAGCCCCTGAGAGAGACTGGACGCCTCTGCTGGGGCAGGCCTATGATTCCCCGATAGGGGAAAGTTGGAGACATGGAGCGTGGGCACAGGCTGCCATCGCCGATGGTCCGTGAGTCTACTGGGCGTCGGGCTCGCGATGCTGGCCTTCTCCACCTGCGCGTCTGCCGAGCTCTCGCAGTTGCAAGCGCACTTCGAGCGTCCTGACAGTGGCGTCGATTACCTGGAAGCCAAGTTGCTCGTCGACGGTTTGATCGACCCGGAAACAGATGTCGCAGCCGTGCGCCGCGAGATCGACACCTGGGAGCGGGCAGTGCGTGCCGAGATGCCCGTGGGTGCAGATGCTCGGGGAACGCTCGACGCGCTATTGAAGACGCTCTATCAGCCCAGCGTCTGGAATCAGGACCAGCCTTTCGCCTACGATCTCGACGATCCGCTCGGTCGCAGTGCCGATTCCAAACGGCTCGCCGCCTATCTGAAGACGCGCAGGGGCAATTGCGTCTCCATGCCGATCCTGTTCGTCATCCTGGGCCAGCGCCTGGATCTGCCTGTCGCCTTCGCAACTGCTCCCCATCACGTGCTGGTCAAGTTCGCCGACGACGTGCAGCAGGTCTGGCTCAACGTCGAAGCCACTGCAGGCGGGTTCAAATGGGACGAAAGCTACGAACGTGAAACTGGCATTACGCCTGCGGCCCTAGAGAATGGCCTCTACCTGCGCCCTCTCACGCGTCGCGAAGGCGTCGGCGTCATTGCCGGAACGTTGATGGAGCACTTTGCCGGTGCCCAGGACGCAGATGCATTGATGCAGGTCGCCGATCTCGCCCTGACCGCGAACCCGCAGGATTCGGCGGCGATGCTGTGGAAGGCCAATGCCTACTATCTCCAGCTTCAGGCGCGTTATGTGGAGCGCTACCCCACGGCGGCGGACATACCGGCCGAGCTGCATGCCGACTACCTGTATCGGAGACAGGAAAATCTGGCGTGGTTCGCGAAGGCCGAAGCATTGGGCTGGTCGCCGAGACCACCCGAGCAGGTGGCTGAGTATCTACGATCAATCGAGCGCGAGAAGGCGCAAAGGGAGCAGTAATGCGTAAGGTCATCCCGGTGGTATTGGCGATTGCTTTCGCGGGTGTCGCGTCCCCGGCATCCGCCGTGTTTCTCTCCACGGATCCGGTCCGGCCGGATACCAACAACGGCACCAACTTCAATCGCTACTGGTACGCGAACAACAACCCGTATCGCTTCACCGACCCCGATGGCCGCTTCTCCCGTGGTGACGGCTGGACCGACAGGCAGTGGCGGCAATTCGATCGTTCCCAGCAAAGCGCCGCCAACAGCTTGGAACGGGCTGCAAACAGACTGACGAGTGCGATGGACGCCGGCGGCAGGCAACTTCAACGCGCCGAGAGATCGTTCGAACGCAGCTTCGGCGCCGGATCGGCCACCCAGGAGAACATGACGAAAATGGCGGCCAACATGGGCACCATGGCCGCTGCGTTGCGTGATACCAGGCCGGGCGCCGTTCCGGCGCATGGCATGACCGGGACGCAGATCGATGGGCAGTACGGAGGTGGCAGTACCACGTTGGCGGGCGTTCCGACCACAGGTCCGACGATGGTCATCGTCAACACGACCCACGCGAGCTTCGGCCATACGGGCCGACTGGCATGGGCAGCGGGCCATGAAAGCAGCCACACCGCGCTCGGCTTCAAGGACCAGGTGTTCAACGGCGATAGGGCCTACAAGTTTGGAACGCCGCAGCAGCAGGACGTCTTCCGAACCCTTCCCGGCTCTCAGCGGATCATCAGTCCGGATCACATCATGGATCACGCGCGGTGAACCGACTCCGGGCTCTGGCCCTTGTGGCTCTGGCGATCACCGCATGTGCAAGCTCCTACCACCGTGCGGAGCCAGGGGATTTCGCGGTTTCGGTGACTGACGATGTGATGCGACGGCAGTTCGCTGTGACCTTCGTGTCCAAGGCCGACCGGCCACTGTGCATATCGAAGGAGAGCTGGCCTGCGGAAGACGGCACGTTCCCTCTCGGCTGGGAGGGGACGGTATTGTCGACTTCGGCCGGCTCGCTGCACCCGAAGGCGGCGCTGACGGCATACTGCCCCGGTGGTTGCGGCGAAGTCCGGATCGATGCCGGACAGCAGCTGAAGGCGAGTGTGGCCTACTCGGCTTTTGGGGATGCGGAAGCCATCGCGGCCGACCCCCAGCGGTCATTGGCGTTCCCGGCATACCCTTACTACTGCAGGAGGTAACCTTGGGGCGACGACTCGATCCACCCCTGCGCCGCGGATCGATCAAGCCTCGACGAGTTGCAGGGACGTCGTGCCGCGCCGGGAAAGGAACATGCTTCGACAGGGCGCATGGGACGGAAGAATAGTGGATTACCTCTCGTCCATCTGCTGTGGAGCGGGGAAAACCACGGCCCGCTCTTCAGCGACGATGCGCACCGGAACACCCAAGGCTTCCGCGAGAGCTGCCTGTTTGCCTGTTGCAGCCTCGTCCCCAACCTCAACTGTCAGAACCAGATCGCCGGTACGCTCATCGATGTAGCCACCATAACCGGTGGGGAGAAAGCGCGTGATGATGTCGCGACGCTTGAACGCGGCGCGCAGCTGATCGACAGAATGTGACGCGTCGGTCTGAACCTCCACTCGAACCTTGTCGTCTCCGAGCTGGTAGGGCAGCGAGCCTTCTCCCTCTTTGCCAGTGAGCCTGACAACGACATGGAAATCCGGTTCTCGCTCGATATAGATCCCTGCGATGCGGTCACCAAACCGCTCCTGGAGAGCTGCCGTAAGCGGCCCAGTGTCGGGCTCATTCAAATTGGTGGCAACTCCCCCGGGACCTTCGGGAACACCTGCCGGTCGGACTGGTCCGGAAACCACCCCACCCGCGCTCGCCCGTTCTTGCGCGAAGGTCGGAGTCACTGCAAGCAGCACGAGCGGCAATACGGTAACAGGCCATCTGTTCATGTTTCCTCGCGACGATACGACCGGCTTTTTACCGGCCGTATCGTATCATTGGGGACTGAGGCCCAACTATGGCCTTACGGGTAAACGAGGTTCAGCCCAAAATTGTTGTAAGCATAGTCCGTGCTCGTGTACCAACAGGTATTGCCGCCGCCAACTATTGCATGAGTGAGTACCCCTGCCGCCAAGGTGGTGAGTGTCCAGAACGGACCGCCGCTATCGCCTCGGATGCAGTACAGTCCTGGTCCTTGGACGCGAACGAAATTCATGTTGCAGGGCTTGTCAAACACAGGTCCTGGACCACAGGCATTACCAGGAGACGCGGTCGTGGACTGCACAGTCCCACAGGACCCACCACCGGTTTGGCCATACTTGCAGTGGGTGTTACCCACCATCGTCGCGCCCTGAGTTCGCCGGCCTGTAACGGCGCGCCAAGCCGATCCGTCCCAAATGTAGCCGCCATATGACACTGTGTTCGGAATGGACAGCCACATGATATCGGCGTTGGCATTCGCAAGGACCGACTGCTGACTCACGGTATGCACGGCGCCGTCGACACCCGTGTACGTCTGGGCAGAGCCAGTTGCACAATGTCCCGCCGCGAGCGTTCCGCGAACCCCGAGGGTCGCATGATTCACCACGAAGCCATTCGTGCATACGCTTTGGACCAGCCGCCCACTTCCGAAAAGAGCAGCAGTTGCTGCACGAGGTGCTTCCTCGACACGAAACGGAACATCGATGACGGATTTTGCTGAGCGCTGCACGGCTTCGATATTGGTTCCTGGGTCAACCTCGAAAACGATCTCGCCGGTCCGCTCGTCGAGGTATTGCCCATGGACGTCAGGCATGTCGGTCGCCGCCTTGGCCAAACTTTCCGCAAATGCTTCCTTCAGTTGCTTCCGAGTATGCAGAGCGCCCGGCTCGAAGTGTACCTCGAGGGTGTCGGCACCCTTGTGGCGGAACTGCGTACGCTCGGCTTGTGGGCCGGTCAAACGGACAACCAACCGGTGACCGTCGGCATGGTCGATGTACATACCCGCCAGTCGGCTTGCGTACTTCTCCGCCAAACTTTCTGCCAGGTCCGCCGAAAGCTCGTCGGTCACCATGATGCTGCGGGCCTTTTCCAGCGTGACGTCGAGCGAGGCGGCGATCAACGCAGCATTTCCATCCGCGGCTTGTTGGGCAGTTGCGAGGTTTTGGGGCGGGAGCGTAGGCGCGGCAGTGGCGCCAGTCATTGCTCCTGCTGCGATCGCGATTGCTAAGAGTGTGCTCACCTTCCTTTCCATGATCAGTCTCCGTTAGGTAGCTGACGCGTCCTCGCGTCAGCATCCCGAATGTACGGCGATGGTCATCCTGAAAGGTCGCCTTTGGTCCGAAGTCCGTTTTACAAGCTGATGAAAGTTGCCACTTTTGACGCCTTCATCACGGCGTAGCGGAGTGAATACGCGCTCGCTTCGTCATCGGGACTGAAAGTTAGACCTCCATCACCCGGTTTCCTCCGGTTTTCTGCGTTGCTAGATCATCTGGATTCAAAGAACGTTCAGCCGCAGGGTCGATCGCGAAGTCGTTCCATATTGACGCTTGGATCCGGGGATAAAAGAATGCCGGCGCCCCTCAAAAGGCAGTGGTGATTGGCAAAAAAAGCCGGCGACCCGAAGGTCGCCGGCGGAGGGGTTTAATCAGGCCGCGACCAGCTGTCTGGCCAGTGCGACCTCGACCGAGTCGCCGTCCTGGTTCAGGACATCGAGCCCGGAATCGGGGACGTCGCCCGACGTGCTCTGCGAGACCATGATCTTCCTGGCCATCAATGCCAGGCACGTCATCTGCGACGTTCCGGCATAACCGAGGAAGATCACCTTCACCGCCTGCTTCTGGCCGATGCGCCAGGAACGCCGTGCGGCCTGTTGCAGGCTGTAGACGTTGTAGCCCGACTGCATAAACACGATCGTCGGGAAGTCCAGCAGATCCAGCCCGGTCTTGACCAGTTCCGGATTGGTGATGAGCACATCGATGCCGCGGTCGAGCTGCTCGGCGATCCAGTCTTCCCGGCGTGAGGCATCCACGCTCGCGCGCAGCACCGCCACCTTGAGACCTTCCTGCTCCAGCAGCACCTTCAGGCGCGACGTGGTGTCCCGCTTGCCGGTGTAGACGCTGTAGACCAGGGTCTTGCGACCTTCTGCCTTCTCCCGCTTGCAGATGTCGATGAGCTCGCGCTCCTTGGGCGTGATCTCGAGCTCGTGGAACTGAGCCGGGACGAACGCCAAGGTGTCGCGGGTGCGCGGGTGCACCACCCTCTCGGATCGGAAGCAGCAATCCGGCCAGGCCAGCAGCACGTTGAGGACCACCCCGAGGAGGGTCGTGTCGCGCCTTGCGAGCGCCTGCTTCAGTGCCTGGGTCAATCGCCCTGACAGGTCGCGGTAGGCGGCGGCCTGGGCCGTGTCCATCGCGACCTCGCGGAACTCTTCGTCATACGGTGGCAGAACATTGCCGCCGATGTCGCGGAGCTTGAGGAAGACGGTGAACGGCAGTACGCAACGCAGGACGCCCTTGGGTCCGAAGCCGGGGGCCTTCACTGTCCGCACCGAGATCTTCGAGCCCTTGGCCGTCTTGTGCGCAGTGCCCTTGCTCTCGGAATAGATGTCCTTGAGCACGCCGTGATCGCGCATGAACGCCATCGCGGCCGACGTCATGCTGCCGCTCTTGGTCGGGCGGTAGCCGTCTTCGATCATCCGCCCGGGCAGAGCCCGGAACAGCAGGTAGAACAGGTCGTCGCCGTAGCCGCCCATCAACGTGCCCGTCAGGGACACCGTCTTGCGCGCCTTCGCCGCGAGCACGCCCATGGCCTGGCCCTGTGCGCTGCCGCCGTTCTTGTACTCGTGTGCCTCATCGGCGATGAGCAGGTCGAACGTGCCCTGGGGCAGGTAGCGCTTGATGAACTCGGACGGCTGGTAGCCGCCTTCGCCGAAGCCGAACTCCATGCTGGCCATCGCACGTTCCATGCGGTGGGCCTGCCGGTCCGAGAAGACCAGTTCGCCACGATCGTCCATCAGGTTGATGAACTCGTGGATGTTGTCCCCGAGCATCGAGGCGAGGAACGCGTCACCGAACTTGCGCATCAGCTTCTGCGCGGTGGCTCCCCCGATTGTGGGGATGCGTTTCAGGGCCCTGAGCACGGCGGAGGACCGGTCGCCGACGGACAGCCCCCGGGGACGGATCAGGGTCCACAGCGCTGCGGCGCAGTGGCTGCAGGTACGGCGCTGCTCCTCGGCTTCGAGGTCGCACGGGTTGATCGGCTCGCCGTCGAGGTCGGTGATGACGTGGCCGCAGTCGGGACAGGCACCGACGTCGCCGTGGAGCGTCCGCCTCCGGGTGAAGACGGGATTCCAGTGGAAACCCATCCGCATCCGCACACGGCCGAGGACGAAGAATTCCTGTCCGTGTGCCGGCACACCCAGCTGCTCGCGCAGCTTCATGAGCTTGACCAAGGTGTCGGGGCCGTTGAGCACCCAGACCTTGGCGCCGGCCACCGTCTCCTGGATTTCCCGCCGCCACTTGTAGACTAGATGGGGCGGCGACAGCACCAGGGTGCGGCGGTAGCCTTCCGCGTTGAGTACGGCCGCGGTGGCAATGCCGACGGTGGTCTTGCCGCACCCCATTTCGCCATTGACGAACGCCGCGCGTTCGCCGTGGTCGATCAAGAGTTCGGCAACGGCATGGACGACGTCGGCCTGCGCATCGAACAGCTTGCGCGTGAGGCCGTCGAGCACGGCCTGACGATGGGGCCGTGCCCGGCCGGTGTAGACCGGCGGATTGGCGCGGTTGAGCGAACCGAGCAGTTCGTCGCCGAACTCGGTGACGAAGTCGGGAAGGCTGAGGCTGAGCGGGGACGCCGGTGGATCGAGGAGATCGCCCTGTGCGGCGACGTCGTGAACGGTATCGAGATC
The DNA here is from genome assembly GCF_021191705.1 of Proluteimonas flavola. Taxonomy (GTDB): domain Bacteria; phylum Pseudomonadota; class Gammaproteobacteria; order Xanthomonadales; family Xanthomonadaceae; genus Luteimonas; species Luteimonas flavola. The sequence continues at coordinate 5,796 of NZ_JAIWPU010000045.1, read as the reverse complement.
GAGAGACATGGTGATGCTCCTAAGAAAAAGGGGCATGCACCTCCCCCGCGGGGCGATGACATGCCCCGGGGTGGGATGAAGGAGACGGCTCGAAGCCATCGATGGAACAGGATCAGGCCCCCGTCGGTAACCGCAGCGTGGTGGTGCTGCGGTTCCGTTCGGGGACGATCCAGAGCGTCAGGTCAGGCGACCTGATACGAAGGGCAGTGAGCTGCCCCCGGTCATGCCGCGATCAGCGGATGGTCAGCACCTGACCCCGCGTCGCGGAACCAGGTGTCAGGTCCCAGGCACGGATCACCGGCACGAACTTGTCGGTGAGGATGCGCGTCTCGGCCACGGTGCCGTCGTCGCGCTCGGTGTACTCGGTGTGGAGGACTTTCTCCTTGTGGGTATCGCCTTTCACGGCCAGCACGCGGCCGGCCTTGGACGTGACCACACCCGAGATCGCGCCCGCGGCGAGCGCCAGGGCGAGGTGCCACGACGACAAGGCCCGCGCCGGCGGCCGCAACGATTGCTGTGCGGCACCCAGATGCGTGTCGAGCGCGGGCCAGAGCCCCCGCAGGCGGCCGACTTCTTCGGCGAACTGCTCGGGTTCCATCGTCACGCGATAGAAGTGCTCGGGCTCGGGCTCGGACGGGGTGGCGGGGACGATGTAGGGCAGCAGCGGCCATTCGACCGGCAACTCCTCGGCCTCGGCGTCGCCTTGCCCGATCTGCATCAGCAGACCGCGCGCGGCCTTGGCCGAGTCCGACACCTGGTCGCGCTGGCGCGCACGACGACCGAAGATCACGACTTGCCGGAACTGCTTGTCCACCGCCTGGTAGACGCGCAGGCCGGAGAAGTGGCGCGTCAGCCATCCGACCAGCTCCGCATCCAGCACGTAGGACGGCACGATGAACACGAGTACGCCGCCGTACTGCAGCAGTGGCAACGTGCGCTGATAGAACAGCTTCTCCAGCCGCGCCCGACCCTGGCCCTGGTAGCCGATGTTGCCATCGGCGTCCTTGCTCAGGTCACCGTATGGCGGGTTCAGCCACAGCAGGCCGAAGCTTTGGCGGCTGATCAGCGTGTCCATCAGATCGCCGTGAATACAGCGGTCGACCAGTCGCCGGGCATGACGTGCGCGCTCGGCGTCGTACTCGACGGCGAACGCCTGCACCTGCCCGCGCCCGAGGGCATGGGCGGCTTCGGCGATGGCGACGCCTTCACCGGCGCAGGGATCGAGGATGCACATCGGCCCGTCGGTGGGCGCCAGTGCGGCGAGTGTGCGTTCGAGGGTGGCTTCGTCCGTGGGGAAGTACCCGTTCTTGATGAAATTGCGGGCGAGCCGCGGGAACATGAGTGCCATGGGAAGTCTCCTGGGTGGCGTGGATGCAAGAGATCGGCCATGCGCGATGCGCATGGCCGAGATGGATGTCTCAAGCCGCTGCTGCGAGCAGCGGTTCGGCGGTGGCCGGGATGGGAGCCGGTTGCTCGGCGAGATCACCGTTGCGGATCAGGTCGCCCAACGCCGTGGTGAGCGCTGGCACGTCCAGGCTCAGCCTGTGGCCTTCTAGCGGCCCGAGGGCGAGTGGCAGGCGGGACAACATCTGCTGCGACTGCAGCAGCTCCAGCACGGTGTCGCGCCAGTGGTCGAGCAGCGGCAACGGGCACGTGTCCCGCACCAGCGACCACAGGCGGTCGAGCCGGTGGTGGGCGTCATGAGGCAGCAGGGCCAGGGCATTGGCATTGGCTTTGTCCGGATGCACGCAGCGTCGGTCGAATACCCACAGGTGGGTGAGCGAACCGAACAGCGTGCGCCGGTAGGCACGGGCGAGGCGCTTTTCCAGGCGATCGACGTTGCCGACGAGGACCGGGACGGAGCCGCCCTGTTCGGTGATGAGGTGGAACCGGTCCAGCCCTTGCTCGGCGTGACCGAGGGTCAGACGGGCGAGGAACTCCTGGATAGCGGTATCGCGCGCCCAAACGGAGAGGAAGACGAGGCTGCCTTCGCTGTCGCCGACGCAGCCGTCGGCCATGAGGTCGGGGCATTCGTCGATACGGAACAGCGGGCTGGAGGCGATGGTGGCGGTCATGGTGGCGTCCTTGTTCAAATCGGGACGGCACCGCCCATCGGGGCGAATGCCGCCCCATGGGGTGGAAGGAAGGGCTGCTCAGTCCGGCTCGAACTGGCAGCTGTGCGGATCGAAACGCAGGATCTCGCCCGGATTGCGGATCGGTGTGAAGTCGTTGAGGTAGATGTTCAAGAGATACTGTTCCCGGTAGCTCAGCGCCTGCCGCGCCTGCGCATCGCACAGGCCGTTGGAGACGAAGTAGTCGAGCAGTTCCTCATCAGTGGAATCCTCGTCGTTGGACAAGCAGTCCTCGACGAGAAACAGAAGCGGTTCCGGGAGCGATGCGAGGATGGTGTCCACTGCGCGCCACCTAGGATCAGGTCTTGGCTAGGTGCCAGTCCTGGGAGAGCGGTTCGAACTCGTAGCCGAGGGCACCGAGACGGTCGCGCTGCTGACGCAGTACACGGCGGTCGACGGTCGCATCCAGCTTGACGATTTCGCCCAGCGGCCACAGCGGGCCGAAGAGTTCCGCGTCTTCAGCATCGGCCGGGTCCTCCAGGGAGGCGGCGGGCTCTCTGCCGAACGGCGTGGTGTCGATCAGCGGGTCACGCGGACTGCGAGGCTTCGCCTTCGCTTGTGCATCGGGCTTGGCCGGCAGCGTCGCTTCCTCGTCGATCGGATCGACTTCCTGCGGACTCAGCCGATTGGCTTCGTCGCGGCTCAGTGCGTCGATGTTGGACAAGGTCATCCCGCCGAGCAGAGCGCGGATTTCGATGACCATGCGGCCATTGGCGTTGTACGACGACGGGCGGATCTCTGCGATCGCAAAGTCGCCTTCGTACTTGCCCTCGGCGTACTGATCGAGCTCGGCATTCTTCACCACGAAGTCGCCGATGTTGGTGGCGAGTCGGCCGACGTTGAAGTCGCCGTTCCTGCCGTGGATTGTCCGAATGGACAGCTGGCCTGGTAACGTGATCATGAAGGGGCTCCTATGAGAAATGCACAGCCCGCACCGCCACCGGAGGCGATGGCGGCACGGACTAGTTGGATCGGGGCTGGACCCGGGGCGTAGGAATCAGAACGCGTCGGCCAAGGCCGGTTCGGGCTCGACTGCGGTTTCGCCGGCGGGCTCGGGTGCTTCGGGAGCCGCTTCGTCCGAGGGGGTGAACTCGGCGACGTCCTCGGCGTCGTTCTGCTCCGGGCCGTTCGGCTTGGGATCGGCCCTGTACACGATGACACCGTCGACCTTGATCAGCTCGATGAACAGCAGACGGGCCTTGAGGCTGACCGCCTGTTCGCCGGCACGCTTCCCCTTCTCGTAGGTGAAGATGTCGGTCCACAGGTCGCCGATACGGAAGGAGATGAGGACCTTCTTTTCCGCCTTGACGGCGTCGGCGCAGCGCCTGATGAGGTGCTGTGCCTCGGCGCCCGACACGCGTGTGTCGAAACGCACGTAGGAGACCTTGTCTTTCCGGCCGCTGAGGGCGGCGATCTCGCAGGCGAGGAAAGGATCTCCGTTCTTCGGCTTCACCTCGCGGATGCGGTTGAGGTAGCCGACGCCGGTGGTGTGAAGATTGTAGTACTTCAGCTTGGTGTCATTGGAAGTGGTCATGGTGGTTCTCCATAGGTCTAGGCTGCGGAGACACACCGACCCTGGCGGGAGGTGTGAAACCCCCGCGTGGGTTTACGGATGGAAGTGGCATCACCATCGAGAGCGATGGCCGTTCGCCTTGGATGCCTGTGCGAACTGGGTGATCCACGCGGTCGGAACCGCGCCGTAGCCTTGAGGATCGTGGCTACCTGGGCATGTCGCTGACGCACGTCAGCAGGACATGGGCGTGAGCGTCGCCGGCCCGAAGCCGCTTTGCCACAGGCAATCGGCGATAGGTCGGCCCCGCATTCCGGTCCGGCGCATGCGTGAAAAAGCCCCCGGGTGGACCCGGGGCTACAAGGTGGGAACGTCAGCGCGTTGGTCGTGCCGGTTTTATGGGTTGAAGTGTGATGTGCGTCGGTGTCGCGGAGAGTTCGAGATCGTCCCCGCTGCTCAAGACCTGCTCGAACGCTTCGGCCTTCGGGTCGAAGTACTCGGCGAAGTCATCGCCACCGAGTTCGGCGCGCGCGAGGTTCCACCAGTCGTCGAATGCATCGACGCCAGGATTGCAGCCGACCGCATAGGCAATCAGCTTCCGCCGTCCTTCAGGTAGACCTTCACCCTGTTCTGCAAGAAAGTAGACGCCGTCATCCTTGGCAAGGACGATCTGGCAGTCGTTGGCAATCGCCTCGGCGATCACGAGGCGCAGTTCCGTGCCCTTGAAGCGCAACATGATTCATCTCCATCGTGTCTCGTGAGTAATGGAGGACGTGCAGCAGTGGGACGCGGCGGACCCGCGCCGCGTGCGTCCCACGTGCCGTCCTGAGGTCGAGGGATTCCCCGCCCGTCAGGCGGGGAATCGGGCCGAAAGAAGGTCACGGCAGTGGATCAGTGCCGCGTCGACTTGCGGCCCTTCGACAGGATGTCCACCTGGATCAGGCGCCAGCGGCCGTCGTCGATCAGGTGTTCCAACGTCCGTCCGAGATCATCGAAATAGACGTCATCTACCCGTTCGATCCGTTCCACCCCGCGATAGAGTTCGACGACATACACATCGCCGCCGCGATCGTAGAGGACGGTAACCCGGCCTTTGAACTTCTCCGTCGCGACGTTGAAGCTGATCGCGGGTGGCGTCTTGATGATGTCGCCCGGCAGTGGATCGACGCACGTGACATCCCTGGCGCCGGCGTCCACCAGCATGTGGGAGATGCGGCGAAAGCCGTCGGGTGCCGGCAGTTCTTCCAGCTGTTGGACGAGGTCGCGAAGCTGGGGGCATCGTGGCTCGGGGATCGGCAACTTTGCCGGCGCCTTGCCGAGGATCATCCTCTTCACCGTATAAGGTGTGCCGTCCGAGGTGTACTCGGTCTGCACTTCCGGCGTGTCGGCGCGCTCGCCGTCGAAACGACGACGGGCGTAGGGTGTCACCAGCACCTTCGCACCCTGTTCGGGCGTGGCGGTGATCAGGTGTCGGTCCAGCACCGCGAAGTCGGCGCGCCCCGTCCGGACCACGATGGCGTCGTCAGTGATGGCGATGATCGTGCCTTCGAAGGGCTGCGGATCGATCTGAAAGCCCAGGGCGGATACCTGAGGGCGAGCATCGTAGATGCGGTACTTGATCCTGCGAACATTGCGCGGCACGTAGCCTGCGACGAGCGCCTGCATTTGGTTGCGAATGAGGGAGTGGTCCATGGGAAGGCTCCTGTAAAAGAAACAAGGGCCTCCCCCCGCAAGGGCGCAGAGCCCTTTGTGGGTTTGGGAATGGACGGACTGGCTGTCCGATGACGAAGGCGACCAAAGCGGGATGACCGCTCCGCAGTCTCTGAGGTCTCGACTGCCTGGGCATGCCGCCGGCAACGCCAGCGAACATGTCGCCAGAATGGCGAGGTGATGGCCCCGATGTCTGGCGCAAATCGAATCCCCGCGTTTCCGCATTGGCTTTACGAGGCAAAAAAAGGTTCTTCGCCCAACTGAGTGGAGAGGCACACGACCGACCGGTCAGACTTGCTGTTCTCTAGGCAACAAACTGAAGGTCGGCCGTGGCCGAGCAGGATTGTATGTCCCGGCTGGGCGGCTGGGAGGGGTACCGGGTCCGGACGTGGCGCCATGAACCGCGCGCAGAGCAGCGCTGGCTGGTGATCGAACTGGAGCCGG